>JBBRPO010000006.1:0-137098 GCA_038227865.1 Caulobacterales bacterium | reverse complement strand
GCACCCCAGCCGCAGCCGCAAACTGCGCAGCTTCCTGGATAGCTGACGGACAGCCGGAAATTTCGGAGTTGCAAATGTCCCGACGACTTCTAAGGTCGGGTCTCATTTGTAGGTGAGAGCAAGATGGATCAGCATGTCGTGGCCCGCGCCTGGCGGGATCCGGTTTTTCGCGCGACGCTCCCGGCCTCCTTGCTCGCCGAGATTCCCTCCCATCCCGCGGGTGATGTCGGCGGTGACGACACCGACTGGAGCGCCAGGCTGGGTGGCTTGCAGGCCGGCGGACTGGAGATCACCTTAGGGGGCGGTTGCACGACGCCGGGCTGTTCAGAGGTGGTGTGTACGGATCCTTGCGGAAGCTTCGGCACCTCCTGCAATACCAACACCAGTGCTGATGGATGCACTCTGGCGTCGGGCTGCTGACGAAGGCGCTTCGCCTGCCACGTGGCTTCTTTTGCCGCGCCCTGACCTTCGAAGAACTTCTGAGCGCTGGCCCGCCAGCCTACGCTAGTGCCGACCGGCTAAAACGCGCCAAAAGCGATCTTGAACGTTTTTTTTCCATCGAGAACGAGATTGGTCTCGATGAATACCTCCGGCTTGCGAGCCTTGACAGGGCAACCTTACTCCAAGCGCTCTGCGCCGAGACCGTTGATACAGTCGGCGTTCAGTACAGTGACTGGGCGCGATTGCTGGCCGAGTGTCTTTCAAGCCCCTTTCTGGCCGGCGCGGACCCTAAGGTGCTCGGAGCGCATGGCTTGCGAGCGCCGCTCTATCCTCTTCTGAATTGGGCCAAGGCGTGGGTCGACGGTTGGCAAGGACGGTGGGATTGCCAATGGGAAGTCTTGGCCAACGGGCTAATGCGTCAGCTTTCCGAGCAACTCTTTACAATCGCCTACAAGACCTTCGTCCTTGAGGCCAACATCGCCGCGCTCGGTGGGAAACGTGGAAGCCCGGGCGAGGACACCGTGGAGATTTTCGCCGCGCGCGTGACCAGTGGCGGCGCCTTTCTGCGGCGCCTATACCTGCGCTACCCGGCCCTGGCGCGAATGCTGGCGACAGCCTGTTGTCGCTGGCGGGAGAATTGCGAGGTCTTGCTGACACGGTTCGATCGCGACCGCCCCGCGATCGAGGCTGTCTTGTTCAAACGCCCGGCGCCACGGCTCAGCGACGTGATCGTCGGATTTTCAGATCCCCACGCGGGCGGGCAGCGGGTGGCGATCCTGAAGTTCACCGATGGCGCGCGTCTGGTTTACAAGCCCCGCTCCATCGACATCGATGTCGCCTACTATGCGCTTCTCGATCGGTTGAACGCGGCGGGTCTTGAACCGCCGCTGAGGCGATTGTGCGTTGTCGCCCGCGATGGTTACGGCTGGATCGAATATGTCCAGCCAAGCGCCATGACCGGCACACAAGACATCCGGGATTTCTATCTTCGCATGGGCGCGCATCTGGCGATCCTCTATCTGACCAAGGCGACCGACTTCCACGCCGAGAATGTCGTCGCCAGCGGCGCCGAGCCGATGCTGGTGGACCTCGAGACGCTCGTCCACGCCGATGGCGCGCCACGCGTCTCAGCGACGCAATCCCTGGCGTGGCGTCTGTTACATGAGTCTGTGTTCGCCTGTGGTCTGTTGCCGGGCTGGCACGATGGCGATCCCGATACGCCCAGCCCGGAAATCAGCGGCATCGCGGCTCCGGACGGGCAGACCTACAAGGATCACGCCGACGTGCTGCACGCCGAGGGCGGCGTCGTGCGCGTGGTTCGAGAGTTGATCAGCGTCGCTCCCGGCCAGAACCATCCCTTGGCGGATAGCGGATCGATCGATCCCGCCGCTTATGTGGATGAGATTGTCGAGGGTTTTGAGCGCGGGTTCAGGCTGCTCGCACGCGAGGCGGCGCGGCTTGAGAGCGATTCGAGCCTGTTGCGGGACCTGCTCAGCGCCCAGGTGAGGCACGTGGCGCTGGCCACCGCGGCCTATGTGTCGCTTTCGCGCCGGGCGACCCATCCCGATTTCCTGACCCGCGCGACCCACCGCGAACTGATCTTCGCCATACTGGCGATCCGGGTGCGCGATCAACCTGCCGTAGCCCTTCTGGTTAAATCCGAATTGGCCGCACTGTTCGACGGCGATGTTCCAAGGTTCACCACCCGCGGTGACACCGACATCGTCTACGACGAAAAGGATCAGGCCCTGGCCGGCTACCTTCGGGAACCGGCGGGAGACGAGGTGACCCACCGGCTCCGCAACCTCACGGAGGCGCGGCTGCGCGACCAGACCCATATCCTCCGTCTCTCGATGGCCACCCTCGTCAAGACACCCCCGCGTCGGACCCCTGTCGACGCCGGCCAATTCGTCGAACTCCCCGCCACCGAGATCCTGCTGGAGGTGAAGTGTCTGGGCGATGCGGTGCTGGACGATGCGACGGTCGAGCCCGGTGGCATTGACTGGATCGGTCTTTCGGAGGTCGACTATGGCCGGTGCCGGGTCTGCGTGCTCGGGTCGGAATTCTACGAAGGCGCCGCGGGTATCGGTGTCTTTCTCGCCCACGCCGGCCGCCAACTCGGCGAGAGGCGGTTTCTTGACGCCGCCGAGCTATGCGGACAAGGCGCCCTGGCGCTGATGGAACGCGCCGGGGCCTTCGTTGGCGGCGGATTTGTCGGCCGGTGCGGCGCCGCCTTCGGTGTCCTGCACACTGCCGCGGTGCTTGGTCGTCATTCCTGGATCGAGCGGACCGAGGCGGCGCTCTTGGAAATGGCGATGGAAGCGTCGAAGGATCGGATTCACGACATCGTCGGCGGGTCGGCGGGAGTGTGCGGTGTTCTGCTGGCGGCCCATGGCCTTACGGGTTCTCCCGCCTTGCTAAAGGCGGCGGTCGTTCGTGCGGAACATCTGTTGGGCAGCCATGTGGATTGTGACCAGGGCTGGGGATGGCCTAGTCGGCGCAGCCGCGCGCCGCTCACCGGCTTCTCCCATGGCGCCGCCGGGATCGGCTGGGCGTTGCTTCGGGTGGGCGACTTGGCGGGACGCGAGGATCTGATCGAGGCTGGCCGCAACGCTTTCGCCTACGAGCGGTCGGTGTATTCAGAGGACCAGGGCGGTTGGCCCGACCTGCGAGATATCGCCAAAACCGAAGACGGAGATCGTTACTCCCAGGCTTGGTGTCACGGCGCGCCCGGCATTGGACTGTCCCGGGCGACCCTGCCGGGTCATCTGATTGGCGCGGCCGAGTTGACCGAGGCGTCGCGCGCCTTGCGCAGCGTGGCTGCGGGACCGTTGGCGTCAAGCGACTGTCTATGCCACGGCGAGCTCGGCAATCTTGATTTGCTCCAACCGTGGCCCGGCCTGGACCCAGGCGAGGATCTTGGCGCGCTGGCCAGACATCGGGCTTCCGCCGTGGTCCAGCGGGCGCGACAGGACGGTTGGCGTTGCGGGATTGCACCGGATCGACCCGTGCCGGGGTTGATGACGGGGCTGTCGGGTATCGGCTATGGCCTGATCAGGATCTACTGGCCCCAATCGACGCCAAGCCTCCTGACCCTGGAGGCGCCCCGACGCGAACCTCCGCCCTATTTCCCCAGCGCCGCGTAGACCGCCTTTCGCCACATCGACGGGGCGACGCTACGATGTCCGCACCGCCGCAGTGAGCGGCTAGAATTTTGCGCGAATGCCGAATTCATAGGTCTGACCGTAGTACTCGATTTGTTGCGGGCGGGAACTGTTGCCATCATCGTAGCGAAGGGGTGTGTTAAGCAGATTTTTGACCTCGAAATATCCGCTCCAGTTCTTATTCAATTGGTAGCTTGAACTGAAGTCCAGGTTCAATTTTTTATGCTGGATGACATCAAGAGATCGGTCGCCGGCGAGAGCGAACAGGCTCTGGCCGACATATTCAGCCGCCAGACGCACTTGCACGCCGTATTTCTCGTAGAACCCGGAGGCGTTCCAGGTCAGGTGCGAGGTGCCGGGTAGCGGACCGTACTCGTCCTTCATCTGTCCGGCGGTGGCGGCGCTGTATTCCTTGAACCGTGAATCGACCCAGGTGATGTTGCCCTCAACGCCAAGGCCCCCGAAGGCGCCTGGCAGCATCGTGAACTTCTGATGATAGGCCAACTCGACGCCGCGCGCGTAAGCCGACTCGTTGAAGAAACTGACCAGCTGACCTCTGCCGTCAGTAAACAACGGGTTGCCGGTGACGTCCATTGCCGAACTGAAGATATAGTTATGAAACTCCTTGTCGAACAAACCCGCCTGGATAATACCGCCGTTCGGCAGAAAATACTCGATGTCGAAATCAAAATTGTCGCCGGTGGTGGGTTTGAGATTCGGATTGCCGCTGGTCAGCCGCTCCGGGTTTGTGGTGGTATCCAAGCTGGCGTTGCCACCGGCCTGCACGAACCCCGGTCGGGCGATGCCGGTCGAATAGGTGGCGCGCACCTGCAACACCGGCGTGAGGCTGTATTTCAGTTGCACGGTAGGAAAGAAATTGATGTAGCTTTTGTTATTGGTCGCGAAGCTGACTGTGTCTACGGAAGATCCGTCGGCGCCCGTGACCGTGGTCGTCAGGAAATTGCCGTATGTGGCGTCTGTGGCCTCTACCCTCACGCCGGTCAGCACGCCCAGCTTGCCGATGTTGGTCGTGTACATCACATAGCCAGCGTAAACGTCTTCCTTGTCCTTGAAATCGCGGCCGAGCGATGGACTCAATGTCGTGTTGGCGCGCACCAGGGCGTCGATCGCATAGATGTTGGCGTAGGGCGCCTTCGGGAAATAGCCGAAGTAATAGTTGGTGCCGGCGCCGACGCTGGCCGAGTAACTTGATAGATTGACGCCGCTCAATCTGTTGAAGCCACCGAAATCGTTGACCACCTTGTCGCGGAAACGGAAACTGACGCCGGCCTTCAGTTGCCCCTCTTCGCCGATCAGGTGTATTGGGTAACTGGCGTTGGCCACGTAGCTGTATTCTTCGTCGACGTCATTTTCGTAGAAAGCGCTCAAGCGTGGATTGACGTATTGCGTCGCGTCGGTTGAAATAAAAGGAACAGTCAGCCCCGCGTCCTGGAATAATTGATAGCGAAAGTGTGTTGGGTCAGTTGTATTATAGCGACCAGTAAATGTATCCGTGCCGCGGAACCGCGCCTCGTTGTAATAGTTTTCCACATAGGTGGCGCGGCTGTAGGCGGCGCGGTAGTCGATTTGCAGTCCGCCGAACCGATCCTGGCCGCCGACCGCGGCGACCGTGTTGCGGTGGGTCTCCTCGAGATCTACGATGTCCACCTGCGGCTGGAAGCCGTCGGTGACATAGCCCTGGGCGTCGGGAGCCGACGGCGCACCGTCGAAGGCGGCGTAGAAGTGATTCTTGTGCGAGCGCTCCTTATAGCCGGCCACATCGACCCGCGCGTACCAGCCGTGGTCGTCGTTGGGCTTGAAGTCGACCTCGGTCCCGTAGCCGAAACGCCTACGGTGATAGTCGTAATAGCGGAAATCGGTGCGACCGAGCACATGGTCGCAGACGCCAGGGCTGACGAAGCCGCAGGTTTGCCCGTTCGCGCCGTCGTTGGCGTAGCTGGGCTCGGTGTCGTCGACGCCGCGCCGGTCGTCCTTGCGCGAGCCGGTGACGACGATCGAAAACGGTGTCGGGTTGGAGATCCAGCCCGAGTTGGCCGGTGGCTCGTCGCCTTCGCCCGCGACCACCAGCTTGCCGTTGCTGAAGCCGAACCGGATGCCGGCGGCCAGGCTGGCGGTGAATGGCCCGGTGTGGTCATGCAGGTTCTCGTAGCCCCAGCCCAGGTCGGCTTCGAGGAACGGCTTGGTAAGATTCTTCGAAGACCGCGGCGTCAGTTCAATCTGCCCACCCAGCCCTTCCGCTTCCCGGTCCGGAGACAGGGTCTTGTAGACGATGATGCCGTCGATGGCGCCGGTGGGGATGGTGTCAAACTCCACTGCTCGCCCCGAACTGGAGGCTGCCGTGCCCGCCGCGAAGGTGTTCAGCAGCACCACGCCGCCATAGGTGGCGCCGTTAAGGTTGGCGTCGATGCCGCGAATGTTGACGAAACGGCCCTCGCCGGTATCGGTCGAAAGGGAAATGCCGGGGATGCGGCCAAGGGCCTCGGCGGCGTTGTAGTCGGGGTATTTCAAGATCGTCTCGGCCGACTGCACGTTGAGCAGCACGGGGGCTGTAAGCTGAAGATTGCGCGCGCGGACCTCTTCGCGCGGAGCCGCCGTGACCACCACTTCGGCGGTCGGGGAGGCCGCATCGGTCGCGTCCGCCGCTAAGGCGCTCTGCGCGATAGCCAGCATGCTGGCGGTCGAGATCAGCGCCATTGCGCCGTTCCGGATAGGCATCGAAAACCCCTTACGCTACGCGCGACCGCCGCGTGAACGCGGACTCAAGTCGCTGTTTAGGGCTGCCGATATCCATATCTCGCGACAGACAGGTAATAGTCTTGCGACAGTTTCGTGAACCTGAGCGCCGCCGTGGTGACCCGGCGGAGATAGCTGTGGATAACTGTCGCTACGTTCCGAGCGCCCCGTAGACCGCCTTCTGCCACATCGGCAGGGCGACGCGGGCGCCCATGCGCTGGGTCTGGCCCATGTTGGCGATCGCTTCTGGGCCAAGCTCCATGGAGTTCTGGATCAGGTAGATCATCACCATGTCTTCCACCGGATCGGCCTGCCACCAGGTGCCGAAGGCGCCCGGCCAGCCGAACGCGCCGTCTGATCCTGCCCCCATCCACGCCTGTTTCTCGGCGTCGGTGATCACCGACAGGCCCAGGCCGAAACCCTGGCCCATCCAGAACGGCATGCCCATGAAGGTGATCTCGCGCTGGGCGTCGGTCAGGCGGTTGGCGCGCATCAGGTCGACGGTCTCGGCTTTCAGCAACCGCACGCCATCGACCTCACCGCGGTTCAGCAGCATCCGGGCGAACTTCAGATAGTCGTCGGCCGTCGAGATCAGTCCGCCACCGCCGCCGCAATAGACCGGCGGCGTGTCATGGCGCCGGAACTCGACCGGGCTCAGCGCGCCAGTCGCGTCGTCCTGGCGATACACCACCGCGGCCCGGTCGCGCTTTTCCGGCGGGATGTAGAAATCGGTGTCGACCATGCCCAGCGGTTGGAAAACTCGCTCGAACAGGAACTGGCGGAAGTCCATGCCGGAAATCCGCCCGACCAGGAAACCCAGAACGTCCGTGGCGTGACTGTAGTGGAACCGCTCGCCCGGCTGGAACGACAATGGCAGGCCGCCCAGGGCCGCCATCCACGCGTCGGGCGTCATGCCGCTGTTGAGCACGTCGCCCAGGGCGCTCTGGTGGGCGTGGGCGATCGGCCCGACCGAGGTGAAGCCATAGGCCAGGCCGGCGCGATGGGTCAGCAGATCTTCGATGGTGATGTCGCGCCCGGCGGGCGAGACACTGTCCAGCGGGCCGGTGGGATCGTTCAGCACCACCATGTCCTTGAACTCCGGCGCCCAGCGGGTGATCGGGTCGTCCAGGTAGAGCTTGCTTTCCTCCAGCAGCATAAGGATCGCCACCGAGGTGATCGGCTTGGTCATCGAGGCGATGCGGAACAGGGTGTCGCGCTGCATCGGCGCGCCGGTCTCCAGGTCGCGCTTTCCCTGGCAGGTCTGCTGGACGACCTGGCCCTTGCGCCAGATCAGGGTGACCGCGCCCGAGAGGTCGCCCCCGGCGATCACGCCCGCAAGCACCTCGGGAGCCTTGGCCAGGGCCTCGGTGTTGAAAGCGGTCGCTGCTACCGACGTTCCGTCCATGATGCTTCGGTCCCTGGAGTTGTTGATTTCCACCTCGATAGGGTGGATTTGGCCGCGCGGCTAGATCACCGCGACAGATCCGGATCGATCTGGGTCATGCGGATGCGAACCGTGTAGACACCGTCGCCGCTGAGCACCCCGGCCCGGGCGAACAGCCGCCCCGTCTGCCAGTTGGAAAGCCCCAGTTCCGGCCGGTTCAGCGCATATTGGCCGTCGACCCAGCGGGTGAAGCCGTCGCCCACGAACGCCGCGTCGACCTCGGCGAAAAACCGCTCCCGCGCCGCTGGGTCTTCGGCGATCACGCCGGCGATGAAGCGCGGGCTGAAGGCGTTGAACAGCGCCGTGGCGTGATCCAGGTCTTCGACGATCTTGAGGGAAACCTCGGGCGTCTCTTCCCACTCCCACTCATGGCCGAGGTCGCTCTCCGTCATGATTTCCACCAGCGCCTCATCATGATCGCCGTCGGCGCGCCGCACGAGCGTACGGGCGCCGCGCCAGGCGGCGGGCAGCCAGGCTTCGTCACACGCGGCCACATGTAGTTTCGCGCCGTGGCCCCGCCGCTCACCGGCCCGTTCCAGGGCGTCCAGGAAGACGGGGATCAGATCGGCGGCCCGCTGGCGATGGATGCAGCAGACGTTGAGGGTGTTGCAGACCTTTCGGTCCAGCGAATTGAACACCGCCGCCCCGAACCGCTCGGCGTCGGCGCTGACGTCGGCCGCCAGCCAGGCGCCGCCGGTTCCGTGCAGGCTGACCGGTACGCCCGCCTGCCGCGCCACCCCGCCAAGCTGCGCGACCGCCGGGCCGGAACCCCGGGCCACGGCCAGCGACAGCCGGTTGTCGGCGAACAGCGCCCAGCCCGCCGCGTGCTCGGCGCTCTCCACCAGCACCGCCGCGCCTTCGGGCAGACCGGCGGCCAGCAGGGCGGGGACCAGCGCATGTTTGGACAATGCCCGCGCGGTCTCCAGCGCGTCGGCGCCGATGCGGAACACCACGGTATTGCCGCCCCGCAGCACGCCCGCCGCGTCGGCGATCACATTCGGCCGGCCTTCAAATACGAACCCCACCACGCCCAGCGGCGCGGTCACCTGTTCCACCGCCCAGCCGGTATGCTCGACCCGCTCGATAGACCGCTGCCGCCCGCCCGAGGTATCCCGCCAGGCCCGCAAGCCGTCGATCATGTCGCGCCGCATAGGCTCGCTGGCCGCCAGCCGGGTCGTACTTCGACCCCGGACCGAGGCGCGCGCCACGTCGTTCTGATTGGCGGCCAGAATGAGCGTCCACATGGCCTCGTCTTCCAGCTGGGCGGCGAAGTGCTCGAAGAAATCGGTGATCTGGCCATCGCCGACCCGGGCCATGTCCGCGAACGCATCCCGCGCCCGCGTCACCGCCGAGGCGGCGATCTCATGCGCCTCGCGCGGCAGATGCAGCAGGTCGCCGGTGTCCTGCATGACCAGCAGCCGGTCGCCGGCGACGAACCGCGCCGCGAGGTCGTCGCAAACCAGGGTCACCCGGTCACCACCCCAGACGATCGGCATGCCCGCCGTCAGTTTTTCCAGCTTCAAGGTCATCTGGACCGTTTAGCGAATGGCGAGGCTCCCGCACACGATGAAAACGCCTATGGCTGGGCCGATGATTGCCTAACGACCCCCGCCAGACTAATCGCCGGGGCTGAAATCGGAGGAGACCGACTCATGCAGACCCGCGCCGCCGTGGCCTGGAAGGCCGGAGCCCCGCTGACCATCGAGACGGTCGATCTGGAAGGCCCCGGTCCTGGCGAAGTGCTGGTGGAGATCAAGGCCACCGGCATCTGCCACACCGACGAATTCACCCGTTCGGGCGGCGACCCGGAGGGCCTGTTTCCCGCCATCCTCGGCCACGAGGGCGCGGGCGTGGTGCTGGAGGTCGGAGCGGGCGTCACCAGCGTCAGGCCCGGCGATCACGTGATCCCGCTCTACACGCCCGAATGCCGCCAGTGTAAGTCGTGCCTGTCGCGGCGCACCAACCTCTGCACCTCGATCCGATCGACCCAGGGCCAGGGACTGATGCCCGACGGGACCAGTCGCTTCTCGCTGAACGGCAAGAAGATTCATCACTACATGGGCTGCTCGACGTTCGCCAACCACACGGTTTTGCCGGAGATCGCCCTGGCCAAGGTCCGCGAAGACGCTCCGTTCGACAAGATCTGCTACATCGGCTGCGGCGTCACCACCGGCGTCGGCGCGGCGATCTGGACGGCCAAGGTGTGGCCGGGGGCCAATGTCGCGGTGTTCGGCCTCGGCGGCATCGGCCTCAATGTGCTGCAGGGCGCGCGGATGGCCGGCGCCGACAAGATCATCGGCGTCGATCTCAACCCAGCGCGGGTGGAGATGGCCAGGAAGTTCGGCATGACCCACTTCATCAACCCCGACGAGGTCGGGCGTGACAAGGTCGTCCAGGCGGTCGTCGATCTGACCGGCGGCGGCGCCGACTTCTCATTTGAGTGCATCGGCAACGTCCACACCATGCGCCAGGCCCTGGAATGCTGTCATCGGGGCTGGGGCGAAAGCATCATCATCGGCGTGGCGGGGGCTGGTCAGGAGATCGCCACCCGCCCGTTCCAGCTGGTCACGGGCCGGGTCTGGAAGGGCACGGCGTTCGGCGGCGCCCGTGGCCGTACTGATGTGCCGAAAATCGTTGACTGGTATATGGAGGGCAAGATCGAGATCGACCCCCTGATCACCCACATTTTGCCCCTCGAAGACATCAATAAGGGTTTCGACCTGATGCACGCGGGTGAGAGCATCAGGTCGGTGGTGGTGTTCTGACGGCGCTAAATTCCGCCCCGTCGTCCGCTGACGAAATGCAGGATGATCATGATCACCGCGATCACGAGCACGACGTGGATCAGCGCTGTCGAAATGTGGAATACGAAAAATCCCAATAGCCAGCCGACCACCAAAATGGCCGCGATAATGCCGAGCATGTGTTCACCTCCGGTTTGTTTATCTTCGCTGGGCGATTGAATGCGCCGGCCGCGTGGAGGTTCCCGATTTCGATCCCGCGGGGGCGAGGAAGCCACGGGTCTCGGCGGCGAAGGCGTCGGCCTCAGGAGTTCAGCTCGCCCATGCCGGTCAGGTGGATCACGCCGGTGCCGGGAAGCTCGACGCGCAGTTCCAACGTGCCGCCGGCCGCCTCCACGAACCGACGCAGGGTGGAAAGATAGAGATCGGTCTGGCGCTCGATCTTCAGCACGGCGGGTTGTGTGACCCCTAGGCCTTGCGCGATCTGTTCCTGGCTGCGTTTGGCGAGCAGGCGCAGCGCCTTGAGGCCTTCGACTTCGGCATGAAGCACGGCGGTGCGCGCCTCGACCTCGGCGCGATGGTCCGGGGACAGGCTGTCCATGATTTCTTGGCGCGTGCGGCCCATCTTAACTCTCCCTGGTCCTCTTCAGATGTTCGGCGAACCGGTTGTCGGCCCTGGCGATCAACCCTTTGTAAAACCGCTTCTGCGCCACCCCACTCTTGTCGCCCGCGATCAGGATAATGGCCTGCCGGAAAGGATCGAAGGCGAAGGCCACTCGCCAGACCCCATTGTCGGCATTGAATCGCAGCTCCTTCATATTGGCGTGCTTGGAGCCGGCCAACGTATCGGCGTAAGGACGACCCAGTGTCGGCCCATGGATTTCCAGCAGGCCGGTCATAGCCAGCAATTCGATACGCACCGAATGGGGCAAGGCGTCGAATTCGGGGTCGAACGCTTCATGGTTGAGCACGGTCCATGACACTGGGCAACATAACTCGTGGGTTATGCTATGTCGAGGTCAATCGGAGTGCACTCCGATGCCTTGACCGCCAAGGCGACGATCCGCCCTCCATCGCGCCCAATCGTTCCCGCGTGAGCCGCCGAGGTCGAAACCGAGGTCCTGCGAGCCGAACTGGCGCCACTTGGCATCGGGGCCACCGTGCTCCGCGTATTTCAGGCCAACGTGGGCGGTGATTTCAGAGCATCGTGGGCAGTGATTTCACGCCATCGTGGCCGGCAGGACCCTGTAGGTTCGACAATCCTCATCGGAGAAAAACACCGTCTGCCGACGGTTCCCACGTCGGGCGACGTGGTGAGGGCTTCCCTCCATCACAACTCGTGCCGGACGCGCCTGCAATCAGTGTTGTAGCTCACGCAGCGGAACATCAATTACATATAGCGTCCCCTGATATGCGCGAGCGCACCTTGCGCCCCACAGCAGCACCTTGCCCGATCGCCTAAAAAGCCCCGTAAAAATAAACGCCCAACCGAGCCGCAATGTGCGGCCTTTTATCTGGCCTCACAGCCCAGGCCCGCATCCGCGCAACGATCCGCCACCACAAAGGCTATCCTGCGATCAAGCCTAAGGCCTACAGGCTCCGATCGGATCAAAGTTGAGTCAGAGCAAAGCGGACGGCAAAATGGTGAGCGTCCCTGTTTTCGGCCACTTGCACCAAATCTAATGATGGGAAAAGTCTACTACAATGGCAATTACTAGCGCTGCAACGCAGACTATCCAACCCCGCCCATCAATTGGCCGAGATCGAGTCGCTAACACAATCCCCCAAACCACATCACACAAGAGGAGGCTTAGAAGTATAGGAATACAAATTGCCCACGCAAATGGCTCTCCTAAAACTGGTTCTAGCTTGTCTTGAGCGGGATTCCGCCATCCTCCTGACGCAAGCACAAGGTATAGTGGAACTCCGATAGCATTCAAGAATATCAGAAGAAAGGACAGTTTCTTGCTCATTATCTGCCCCTAAAAGGCTGGCCTGCAGGTTACGCCCGCGCCATTGGCTGACACAATACCAGCATTCCTATATGCCGCAGCATCGGCCGAGCTGAAATGGCCCGCATTACCTACTGAATAGCCATTCGATATAGCTGCGCCGACCAAGCTATTTCCATATCCGGCTCCGGTTAAATACAATCCTACTGCAAAATTAGAAGCATTCGTGTAGGCCGAGACGAAAGTAAATCCGCCGGATGCGTTAGTGACTCTTTGAAAGTCGTATGCGCCACGATAGCCAACCGCTCGTCCCGCATCAAGAAGTCCATTAACCGGGCCCTCGGCTGCCCCCGCATTCTGGATCTCGTTGGGATTAAAGGACTGAGGGGCATAGAAGGTGACCCCACCCGACGTGCAAATTAGCGCGTTCTTCGGGATAACGTTTGTCTTATTATTCTGCGGCGCTTCATGTTCTTCTGAGGCTCCGCCTGGCGTAGCCAAAGTCGATGCGCCCTGCGTGCCGAAATCCTTTCCAGTCGAGGTTACGACCAGTTCCTCGGGAGGCGCCAGTCCCTCTGGACCGGCGTTGTAGTGAATGGTTGTGCGGTCGATCACGGCCTGCAAACCGCTTGGATCTCTCCCATTGACCGGGTCATCGCCGACATAGGCATATGCGATGAGGTTATCCGCATAGCCCGCCGGATCGACCTGCACGAAACGGCCCAGCCCCGGATCATAGGCCCGGGCCTTGTCGTGATAGATTTGCGCCTCGGGGATCTCGATCTGGCCGGTGTAGCGGAACCGCGATCCGCCCCACGCCGAAGCGCCCGCCGGTGTCAGCGGCTCGCCATAGACGCCGTAAGCGTAGCTGGCGCCGGCCACCCCGTTCTGGTCCGACCAGGCGATGATCGAGCCCTGCTGGTCCGCCGCCAGCCACCGCCGAGTGGCCGTTCCCGCCCCCTCGTACCACACCACCGGCTCGTCCACGCCCGGTCCCGGCACATAGCGTCGCAAGATGTTCCCCGACCCGTCGTATTCCCCCACCAGATCCGACCCGTCGTACAGGAACGTCGTCGTCGCCCCGCCGGTGGTCTGGGTCTGCAAGCGGCCCAGCGGGTCATAGGCCAGCGTCGTCGCCGTGGGCGCCGAGCCGGTCAGCAGCTGATTGTCCAGGCTGTAGGTGAAGGCCCGGGTTCCGTCCGAGGTCAGATCGCCCCGCGCGTCATGGGTGAAGGCGGTTCCGCTGACGCTGGCGTACTGGTTGAGGCCATTGGCCACATAGCCAGCCGTCGTGGCCGCCGGATGGGCGGTGTAGGTGTCGTTGGTCAGCGACCGCGTCAGGGTCTGGCCCGCGGCGTTATAGCCGAAGGTGTAGGTCGCCGCCGCCGTTCCGGCCAGGCTCTGGATCAGGTTCCGCAACCGGCTGGCCCCGTCATAGCCATAGCTGGTCGAAGCCCCCGTTCCCCCCGCCCGCGTCACCGTCTGGCGCCGTCCCAGGCTGTCATAGCCATAGCTCGCCAGCAGACCCACGCCCGAGGTCGCGCCGTTCTCCCCGATCGATGTCACCCGGTTCAGCACATCGTAACCATAGCTCACATAGAGGGCGTTCGCACCGGTGTCCGGAAACGTCAGCCGCGTACGGTTGCCCGCCGCGTCATACTGATAAGATAGCGAGCGGCCCGAAGCCGTCGAACTCAGCGGCCGGCCCAGCGCGTCATAGGCAAAGTCCACGCCGGTGCCACCGGCCTGTACCCTGGCCGTTGGCACTGTAGAAATAGGCGGTGGTCTGGGCAGATTCGAGCGTCCCCTCCGTCGCGGCGACATTGCCGAATGCGTCATAGGTTGTCGACGCCGACGTCTGGGACGCCCCCGTTTCCGGGGCGGGACGAAGCACTGGTGACGCCCAGGCTGTTGGCCACGCCGGCAACGCCAGTAGCGACCGAACTGACCACCTCGTCCGACGTCCCGGTAAATGATGCCTGTCTATTGCAAATTGCGTAAACGCCTCTTGACTTGCAATATGCGATATACCATCTTTGTTCTCATGCTCGATTATTCGACCCCATTCTTCCCGCTGCCTGGAGACGTTTCGCCGGACGACGAACCCGTCATGCCCGACGATGTGGACATTCTCAGCCCCGCCATCCTGCGCGCCGAGATTCGTTTGCGGGTGCTAGCAAGGGTGACCGAGATCGGCATGGAGTTGATGGAAACCTTGAATCGGCGGGCCGTCGCCGAGGAACAGGGCGCCGTCACCGATACCGTATCTACGGTGATTAACGGTGATATCGGCGTTTCCGCAAAGTCTCCCGCTCCGAAGCCGCCGCGCTCCGACCCCGCCGAGGCCTTCGCCAAGCTTTCCCGCGCGGTCCGCCTGACCGTCACCCTGGAGGTCAAGGCCGACGAGGCCCTGCGCAGGCTGCAGGCCGGCGAGATCATCGCCCACGAGACCCGTCGCGGCAAATGCGCGAAACGCGCCGAAGCCGCCGCGGTTTTCCGCCATCAGGCCGCCCGCGGCAAGATCGAGGACCGGGTCGCCAGCGTGATCCGCGCCGAGGCCGAATCCGAGACCGATTGCGACGACCTGTTCGACGCCCTGGACGAACGCATCGAAGACGACGTGTTCTACGACGACCTGCAAGACCGCCCGCTGCGCGAAATCGTCGAGCGTCTGTGCGAGGATCTGGGCCTGTCGCCCGACTGGTCGCGCTGGATCGGCGACGACTGGACCGAGGGCGACAAGCTCCGCCGTTTGCGGTGCTCAGGGTTCAGCCAGCCCAGCCGCAAGCCGCTCTATCGGGATGAACACCCCGACCCGCCGCCCAACCAGCACTGAGGCGCCGGTTTTCAAAGCGGTCTAAGGTCGCCGCCATGTCCGCAGGCGCAAGGCCGCTCGTCCGAATTCAGCGCGCGTGGGTGCGTTGGCGCCACGCCGCCCGCGCCGGAATCCGCGCCAGCGAGTTGCTGCTCGCCCTGGTCGCCGCCGCCCTGGGCGCGGTCAGCGGCCTGGCGACCGTGGCGGTCGGCGCGGCGGCTCATGGTATCCAGAGGCTGCTCTACGGCATCGCCGCCGACCAGCGCCTTTCCACCGTTCCGTCCCTGACGCCGATCCAGCTTTGCGCCCTGCCGCTTGGGGGGCTGATCCTGGGCCTGATCACCTGGGCCTGGAAGCGGCGCTATCCCGCGGCGATCGTCGATCCCGTGGAGGCCAACGCCCTGCGCGGTGGCCGCATGTCGGCGCGCGACAGCCTGTTCCTGGGCCTGCAGAGCGTGGTCTCCAACGGCTTCGGCGCCTCTGTGGGGCTGGAGGCCGCCTACGCCCAGCTGGGCGGGGTGATCGCGGCGCTGACCGGCGGCGCGTTGAACCTGCGGCGCAGCGATCTGCGAACCTTCGTCGGGGCCGGGGCGGGGGCCGGAATCGCCGCCGCCTTCGGCGCCCCGTTGACCGGCGCGTTCTACGCCTTCGAGATCGTCATCGGCTCCTACACCGTCGCCAATATCGCGCCGGTGGCCGCCGCCGCCCTGGCAGGCGCCCTGGTCAGCCGGCTGCTGGGGGCCGACACCTTGGTCTTTCACGCCAGAGTGGCCGAGACCCTGTCCGCCTCGCATTATGTGCTGTTCGCCGCCCTTGGCCTGGTGTGCGGCTTCGCCGGCGTGGCGGTGATGCGCCTGGTGGCGCTGATGGACTCGGCCGTCTCGCGCGCGCCGGGGCCGCGATGGATCCGCCCGGCTATCGGCGGGGTGATTCTGGCTGGTCTCGCCTGGATCACGCCGGAGACCCTGTCGGCTGGCCACGGCGCCATGCGCGTGGATTTCGCCGCCCAGCTCGGCCTGATCACCCTGCTGGCGCTGCTGCTGGCCAAGACCTCGGCTTCGGTTGTGGCCCTTGGTTTCGGGTTTCGCGGCGGGCTGTTCTTCGCGTCGCTCTATCTGGGCTCGCTGCTCGGCCGGCTATGCATGATCGCCCTGGCGTCGGCGGGGGTCAGCCTGGGTATCGATCCCTTGGCGGGCGCCCTGGTCGGCATGGGCGCCCTGGCGGTGGCGATCATCGGCGGACCCTTCACCATGTCGTTCCTGGTGCTGGAGACCACCGGTGATTTCGGGCTCGCCGCGGCCACCCTGACCGCCTCGATCGTCGCCAGCCTGATCGTGCGCGAGACCTTCGGCTATTCGTTCTCCACCTGGCGGCTGCACCTGCGCGGCGAGACTATCCGCAGCGCCCACGATGTCGGCTGGCTGCGCACGCTGACCGCCGGGCGAATGATGCGCATCGGCGCCGCGACCGTGTCGGCCGACATGGCGCCGGCGGCTTTCCGCGAACGCTTTCCGCTGGGCTCGACCCGGCGCGTGGTCGCGGTCGATGACGTTGGCCGCTATGCAGGCATCATTCCGGTTTCCGCCGTTCATGCAAAGCCGGACGCGGACGGCTCGGTCGACCGGTTCGCGATTCTGCGTGATGCGTCGCTGACGCCGGAGATGACCATCAAGGACATCATGGCCGCGTTCGACGCCTCCGAGGGCGACGAACTGGCGGTTCTGGACCCCGCCGGCCGGCCGGTCGGCCTGCTGTCGGAGGCCCACGCCACGCGGCGCTACGCCGAAGAATCGGAGGCGGCGAGGCGGGACCTGACCGGCGCGCCATGACCCGCGAGCGCCTCTGGGACGATGAGTGGAAGATAATGTGAACGTTGATAAGTTAAATTGCCCGTATTGGCTTGAAATCACTCCCTACCCGCATATTCTATTTCGCATGTGCGGCGCCGCGCCGTGTTTCGAGCCGAGGTAAGTGTGGCGCAGCCCGAGCCGTTCGCGATCGCAGCGCGCCATTTGCCGGGCTCCGCTCTGGCTCTGATCCTGCCCTTCGGTCTGATGGTGGCGAGCCTCGCCGGGTGCGGCCATCCCAACCGCCCACCGCCTCATGGTCCCGCCGACGTGGTGGTCCAGACCCTGGCGGCCCAGCCGGTGGAGATCACCGCCGAGCTGCCCGGGCGCACCAGTCCGTTCGAAAGCTCCGACGTTCGCCCCCAGGTCAACGGTATCATCATCGGCCGCCCGTTCGTCGAGGGCGGCGATGTCCACGCGGGTCAGACGCTCTACCAGATCGATCCCGCGCCCTATCGCGCCGCGCTCGACCAGGCCAAGGGCCAGCTCGCCAGCGCCGAAGCCAATCTGGCGGCGGCCAGGGCCAAGGCCGATCGCTACGGCGATCTGGTCAAGATCAACGCGGTCAGCCGCCAGGATTTCGATGACGCCAAGGCGGCGTCGGGGCAGGCGGTGGCCGGCGTCCAGCAGCAGAAGGCGGCGGTCGAGGCCGCCGCGATCAACCTGGGCTATACGCGGGTCACCGCGCCGATCTCGGGCCGCGCCGGCCGCTCGGCCGTCACCAAGGGCGCCCTGGTCACATCCGGGCAGGCGGCCGCCCTGACCACCATCCAGCGTCTCGATCCGATCTATGTCGATCTGACCCAATCGGCCGCCGAGGTGGTGAAACTGCGTCAGGCCATCGAATCGGGTCGGGTGACCGACGGCACGCCGGGCGGACTGAAGGTGCGGCTGAAGCTGGAGGACGGCAGTCTCTATCCGGTCGAAGGCCGTCTGCGGTTCACCGAGGTCACGGTCGACCAGACCACCGGCGCGGTGACCTTACGGGCGCAGTTTCCTAACCCCAAGGGCCTGCTGCTGCCCGGCCTGTTCGTCCGCGCGGTGGTCGTCGAGGGTGTCGACAGGGCCGGCATTCTGGCGCCTCAGCCCGCCATCACCCGCGATGAGAAGGGCCAGCCCGTCGCCATGGTCGTCAATGCCAGGGGCCAGGCCGAACCCCGCGTGCTGACCACCGCCTCGACGGTGGGCGACAAATGGCTGGTGACCTCGGGCCTGGCGGCCGGCGACCGATTGATCGTCGAGGGGCTGCAGTCGGTCAAGCCCGGAGCCCCCGTCCACGTCGTCTCGGCCCGATAGGCCCGCCGCGTGTCACGCTTCTTCATCGAACGGCCGATCTTCGCGGTGGTCATCGCCATCATCATCGCCCTGATGGGTGTCTTGGCGATCAAGTCCCTTCCGATCGCGCAGTATCCGACCATAGCGCCGCCCGCGGTCTCGATCACCGCCAACTATCCAGGCGCCTCGGCCCAGACCGTGGAGAGCGCGGTCACCCAGGTCATCGAGCAGCAGCTCAAGGGGCTCGATCATCTGCTGTATTTTTCCTCGACCAGCCGCTCGAACGGCCAGGTGCAGATCATCGCCAGCTTCGCGCCGGGGACCAATCCCGACATCGCCCAGGTGCAGGTGCAGAACAAGCTTCAGGCCGCCACGCCGCTGCTGCCGTCGCAGGTGCAGCAACAGGGCGTCGTGGTCGCCAAGTCGCAGACCAGTTTCCTGCTGGTGGTCGGCCTCTACGACACCGATGGACGCCATAGCACCATCGATATCGCCGACATCGTCAACAGCCGCTTCGTCGATCCCCTGGCGCGGGTGGATGGGGTTGGCGACCTGCAGATCTTCGGCGGCCAGTACGCGATGCGGGTCTGGCTCGATCCCTATAAGCTCAATTATTACAACCTTATGCCATCGGATGTGCGCGCCGCCATCCTGGCCCAGAACGTCCAGGTGTCGGCCGGCGAGATCGGCGGACAGCCGGCGCCCCAGGGCCAGGCGCTCAACGCCACCGTCACCGCCCAGTCGTATCTGCAGACCCCGGAACAGTTCAAAGCCATCCTGCTGCGCAGCGCCACCGACGGCTCCCGGGTGCGCCTCTCCGACGTGGCGCGGGTGGAGCTGGGCGCCGACAACTACGGTGTGACCAGCAAGTTCAATGGCCACCCGGCGGCGGGGGTCGCCATCAAGCTGGCGCCCGGCGCCAACGCCCTCGATACCGCCGACGCGGTCAAGAAGCGGGCCACCGAACTGGCCGCCAGCCTGCCGCCCGGCGTTTCCATGACCTTTCCGGTGGACAACACCACCTTCGTGCGGCTGTCGATCCAGGAGGTGATCATCACCCTGATCGAGGCCATCGCCCTGGTGGTGGTGGTGATGTATGTGTTCCTGCAGAACTGGCGCGTCACCCTGATCCCGGCCCTGGCGGTGCCGGTGGTGCTGCTGGGCACCTTCGGGGTGCTGGCGGCGTTCGGCTATTCGATCAATACCCTGACGATGTTCGCCATGGTCCTGGCGATCGGCCTGCTGGTCGACGACGCCATCGTGGTGGTCGAGAACGTCGAGCGGATCATGGAGGAGGAGGGGCTGTCTCCCAAGGAGGCCACGCTCAAGTCGATGGGCGAGATCACCGGCGCTCTGGTCGGTATCGCCCTGGTGCTCTCGGCGGTGTTCCTGCCGATGGCGTTCTTCGGCGGCTCGACCGGCGTGATCTATCGCCAGTTCTCGGTGACCATCGTCTCGGCCATGGTGCTGTCGGTGCTGGTGGCCCTGGTCCTGACGCCGGCCCTGTGCGCCACCCTGCTGCGGCCGACCAGGAAAGGCTCCCGGGCCACGGGTAACAACCCGTTCGGCTGGTTCAACCGCACTTTTGACGGCGGCGTGAAGCGTTATGACGGCCTGATCGGGCGGATTTTGGCGCGGCCGCTACCGATGGTCATCATCTACGGCGTGGTCGCCGCGGCCATGATCCTGCTGTTTGTCCGGCTGCCCACCGCCTTCCTGCCCGAGGAAGACCAGGGGGTGATGATCGCCCTGGTCAACCTGCCCACCGGCGCCACCCTGGATCGGACCGTGGCGGTCGGCGCCAAGCTGCGCGACTATTTCGAGACCTCCGAAAAAGGCAATGTCGACGGTGTCTACAACGTCAGTGGCTTCAATTTCGCCGGGGCCGGGCAGAATCTCGGCCAGGCCTTCGTGCATCTCAAGCCCTGGGACAAACGTCATGGCGCGGCCAACCACGCCCCGGCCATCGCCGGCCGGGCGATGGGTGAATTCTTCAAGTCCCGCGACGCCAGGGTGTTCGTGCTGGTTCCGCCTGCCGTCCAGGAGCTCGGCAACTCGTCGGGCTTCGATGTCGAACTTGAGGACAAGGCGGGCCTCGGTCACGACAAGCTGCTGGCGGCGCGCAATCAGTTCCTCGGCATGGCCGCGCAAAACCCGATCCTGGCCGGGGTTCGTCCCAACGGCCAGGAGGATACCCCCCAGCTGCACCTCGAGGTCGACCAGGCTCGCGCCGGCGCCCTCGGCCTCGCTCAGGCCGACGTCAACGATACCCTGACCACGGCGTCGGGCGGCCAGTTCGTCAACAATTTCATCGACCGGGGCCGGATCAAGAAGGTCTATCTGCAAGGCGACGCGCCGTTCCGCTCCCGGCCCGAAGACCTGGGGCTGTGGCGTGTGCGGGGTTCCACCGGCGCCATGGCGCCGTTCTCGGCCTTCGCCGACACCAGCTGGATCCTCGGGCCGGCCCAGTTGCAGCGCTACAACGGACAGCCGGCCATGGACCTCCAGGGCCAGGCCGCGCCGGGCAAGAGCTCGGGCGCGGCGATCGCCGAGGTCGAGAAGATCATGGCCAAGCTGCCGCCGGGCATAGGCTATGAGTTCACCGGCATCTCCTATCAGGAACAGCTGTCCGGCTCGCAGGCCCCGGCCTTGCTCGGCCTCTCCATGCTGGTGGTGTTCCTGTGCCTGGCGGCGCTCTATGAAAGCTGGTCGATTCCGGTGGCGGTTATGCTGGTGGTGCCGCTGGGCGTGTTCGGGGCTCTGTTGGCCGCCACCTTGCGCGGCTTCTACAACGACATCTACTTCCAGGTCGGCCTGCTCACCACCATCGGCCTGTCGGCCAAGAACGCCATCCTGATCGTGCAATTCGCCGACGAGGCGGAAAAGTCGGGCGAAACGGCCATGGAGGCCGCCCGGCAGGCGGCGCGGCTGCGGCTGCGGCCGATCCTGATGACCTCGCTGGCGTTCATCGCCGGCGTGTTTCCGCTGGCGATTTCGAGTGGGGCGGGAGCGGGCAGCCAGAACGACATCGGCACCGGCGTGATCGGCGGCGTGTTGGCGGCGACGGCCATGGCGATCTTCTTCGTGCCGCTGTTCTTCGTCTGGCTGCGCGGCGCCTATCGCGCCAAGGGGAAGGCCAAATGAGTCTGGTCCGCCGCCGAAATCCTATTCTGCCCTTGCTGATCATCGCGGCCGTGTCGCTCGGCGCCTGCGTCGATCTCGCGCCGACCTATCGCCGCCCCGCCGACCCGGCGCCGGCGGCCCTGCCGTCCGGCGGCGCCTATCCCGCGGCGACGTCGTCCGTCCACCCGGTCGGCGCCTGGCGCGACTTCTTCGGCGATGCGCGGCTGAAGGCCCTGATCGACCAGGCCCTGGACAACAACCGCGACCTGCGGATCGCGGTGGCCAATGTCGCCGCTTCCCGCGCCCAGTATGTGGTCGAGCGATCTAACCTGTTTCCGAAACTGGGCGCCACGCTCAGCGCCAATTACGCCCAGACACCCACCAGCGCGCTCGGCGGCGGCGGGTTCTCGTCCCGCGGCGGTTCGGGCGTCTATAACGAACGCCTCTACAACGCCAAGGCCGGCGTCAGCGCCTGGGAACTCGACCTGTTCGGCAAGGTGCGCAATTCCACCAAGGCCGCGCTCGACAGCTATTTCGCCACCCGCGCGGCCAGGGACGCGGCTCAGATCACCCTGGTCGGCGAGGTGGCGGCCGACTGGCTGACCTTGGGGTCGGACAGGGCGCTGCTGGCCATCGCCGAGGATACCCGCAGGAGCGGCGAGGCCACGGTCTCCCTGACCTCGGCGCGGTTCAACGGCGGCATCGCCTCCCAGTTGGACGTCTCCCAGGCCCAGACCGTGGTCGATCAGGCCCGCTATGACGTCGCCCGCCTGACCACCCAGGTGGCGCGGGACCGCAACGCGTTGGAACTGTTGGTCGGAGCGCCCGTTCTAGACGATCTTCTGCCAACCGACATCGACAGCGACGGCGTGGTGCTCGCCCAGCTGCCGGCGGGGCTGACCTCGATGGTTCTGCTGGCCCGGCCCGATGTGGTTCAGGCCGAGGATCAGCTCAAGGCCGCCGACGCCAAGATCGGCGTGGCGCGCGCGGCGTTCTTCCCGGACATCTCGCTGACCGGATCGGGCGGCGTCACCAGCCTGGCCCTGTCGACGCTGTTCCGCGCCAGTTCCGAGACCTGGAGCTTCGCGCCGACCATCACCCAGCCGATCTTCGATTTCGGTCAGAACCGGGGCAATCTCGCCTACGCCAAGGCCCAGCGCGACATCAGCCTGGCGACCTATGAGAAATCCGTCCAGACCGCGTTTCGCGAGGTTTCCGACGCCCTGGCCCAGCGCGGCACGATCGAGACTCAGCTGGACGCCCAGCGCGACCTCACCGCGTCGGCGGCCAAGTCCTACCAGCTCTCCGACGCCCGCTACCAGCGGGGCGCCGACACCTATCTGAACGCCCTGATCGCCCAGCGTACGCTCTACGCCGCCCGCCAGACCCTGGCTGCCGCCAAGCTGGCCCGGGCGACCAATCTGGTGACCTTGTACACCACGCTTGGCGGGGGGCTCGGACCGGCGGCGGCCCCGGTCCCTTGACTTGCCGCGCTCGCGCCGGACTGTTGCCGCCGACCTCCGCGCGAGAAACGACCCTTCCATGACCGACAGCCCTACGCACCCGACCCAGGGGCACGACCAGTTGTCCCGGGTCCTCGGTATCGTGTTCGGCCTGGCGGTGGTGGTGGGGGGGATCATCGGTTCGGGGATCATGCGGGCGCCCGGCGTGGTGGCGCTCGGCATCCACGATGTGCCCATGACCCTGCTGTTCTGGGCCGTAGGCGGCGGGGTGGCGTTGCTGACCGCCATGCCGCTGGTGGAGGCCGGCGCCTCGATTCCCAAGGCCGGCGGCAGCTATCCGATCGCCACCCGCGCCTTCGGACCGGCGACCGGCTTCATGACCGGCTGGCTGACCTGGTTGCAGCTCACCGCCTCCAACGCCTTCATCTCGGTGGTGTTCGGCGAATACGTCCATCGTCTGGGTCTGGCCACGGCCCTTCCTACAGGCGTCCTGGCGGTGGGGCTGATCGCCGCGACGGCCGCGATCAATCTCACCGGCACGCGGCTCAGCGGCGCTTCGCAGGGCGTGGCCAGCGCCATCAAGGGCGGAGCTTTCCTGCTGGTGGCGGCGGTTCTGTTCATGTCGCCCCGCGCCCCCGCCGGCTTCCACGCGGCCGCCATTCATCCGATCGCCACCGGGGCCGCCGCCGTCAGCGCGATCATCATGGCGATCCGGGTGATCTACCAGACCTACGCAGGCTGGGACGCGGCGATTTATTTCTCCGAGGAGGTCAACAGCCCCAACCGTAACGTCGCCAGGGCCACCTTCATGGGCATCGGCTTGGTGACCATTGTCTATCTGCTGGTCAACGCGGCGCTGTTCCATGTGCTGACCCCCGATCAGGTCGCCGGTTCGGAGCTGGCGGTGGGCGACGCGATCAAGGTCTCGCTGGGGGCCGTGGGCAACACCGCCGTCACCGCCATCGGCGCGATTTCCCTGGCCGCGATCGTCAATCTCCAGATCATGGCCGCCTCGCGCATTACCTTCCGCATGGCCGCCGACGGCGTCCTGCCCCGTTTTCTGGCCCGGGTAGCCAAGGGCGGCGCGCCCCGGCTCAGCGTCGCCGTGGCGGGGGTCGTCTCGGCCCTGTTCGCCGGTTCGGGCAGCTATGAGAGCATCGTGCGCATCTACGCGCCCTGGAGCATCGGCAGCATCCTGATGATCTGCCTCAGCGGGGTCTGGCTGCGCTACAAGGAGCCGGATCTCGAACGACCGTTCCGCACCCCGCTGTTTCCCACGCTGTCGCTTTTCGCCGCCCTGATCCAGGCCGCCCTGATCGCGGTGGTGGTGATCGACGACCCGGCTTCCGGTTTCTGGTCGGCCGTGGTGACGGTCGCGCCCCTGCCACTCTATCTCTACTTCACCAGGGGCCGCCGTGCCTTGCCCCTTCCCTCCGACCGGACGTAGGCTCGTCAAAACAGCCGGAGCAACGCCCATGGCGCAAGCGCCCTCAACCGCGGCGACGGACCGATATCCGTTCGCCAACCCCCATCTGGTGCTCGAAGCCCGCGTCGACGACCTGTTCGGCCGCCTGACCCTGGAGGAAAAGGTGTCGCTGATGGCCGGCTCCGCCGCCTTCACCCTGGCGGGGATCGAGCGGCTGGGCGTGCCGCCGGTACGGGTCACCGACGGGCCGACCGGCGTGCGGTCCAACGAGGGCGCGGTCGCGACCGTGTTCCCGGTCGGCGTCGCCCAGGCCTCGACCTGGAACCCCGACCTGATCCGTGAGGTCGCCGCCGCCATCGCCCGGGAGGCTCTGGCCCTGGACAACCGCGTGGTCCTCGCTCCCACGATCAACATCGTCCGCACCCCGGTCTGGGGCCGCAATTTCGAGACCTATTCCGAGGATCCGTTCCTGGCCGGCGCGCTTGGAACCGCCTTTGTCGAGGGGCTGCAGGGCGAGGGGGTCGGCGCCTCGCTCAAGCACTATGCGGTCAACAACCAGGAGGCGAACCGCATGACGGTCAACGCCATCGTCGACGAACGCACGCTGCGGGAAATCTATCTGGCCGCCTTCGAAACCGTGGTGAAGGTCGCCAATCCGTGGACGGTGATGGCCGCCTACAACCGGGTCAACGGGACCTACGCCACGGAGAACAGCTATCTGCTCAAGGATATCCTCAAGGACGAGTGGGGCTATGACGGCGTGGTGGTGTCCGACTGGGGCGCGGTCCACACCACGGCCGAAGCCGCCAATGGCGGCAACGACCTGGAGATGCCTGGGCCGCCGACCTGGTTCGGCGACAAGCTGCTGGTCGAGGCCAAGGCCGGTGGCGTGCCCGCCGCCCACATTGATGAAGCCGCCCGCCGCATGGTCCGCCTGATCCTGCGCACCGGCGTTCTCGACGGCAAGTCGGCCCCCGCCGGCGAATTGCGGACCCAGCGTCACCGCGACCTCGCCGCCCGCGCGGCCGAGGAAGCCGTGGTCCTGCTCCGCAACGACGACGATCTGCTGCCCTTCGATCCGGCCACCCTGCGCCGCGTCGCCGTTATCGGACCCAACGCCGCCGCACGGCGGATTCAGGGTGGAGGCTCATCCGAGGTGCGGGCCGGACGTCAGATCTCCCTGTTCCAGGCCATCGGCGACCTGTTGGGCGATTGTTGCGAGGTCGTCCACGCCGATGGCGGCGACAACGAACCCGTGCCCCCCGCGGCCCGCCCAGCGGCCTTCAGCCCCGACGCCGCGCGAAGCCAGCCCGGCCTGCTGTGCGAGTATTTCGCCGAGAAAAACCTGGGTGGCGCGCCCTATCGCTCGCGGGTCGAGCGGGGCATCGGCAAGCTGGTGGCCACCACCGCCTTTGGCGCATTGGGCGTCGGCGTCGGAGCCCTGCGCTGGAACGGCTGGTTCTGGCCGGACCGGACGGGCCGCCACGAGTTCTCGCTACGCGCGCCGGGCGCCGCCAGGCTGATCCTCGACGGTCGGGTGCTGATCGACGGGGAAACGGTGGGCGAGGTCGATCGCATGGACCTTGGCGGCATGCTGCTGCCGCGACGCCTGGCCGCCGTCGAACTCACCGCTGGCCAGGGCTATCCAATCACCATCGACTACATCCGCCCCCCCGAGGCCGGCACGCTGGGGTGGGAACAGGTCAGCGTCGGGGTGCGCGAGCCGCGGGGCTCCATCGCCGAGGCCGCCGCCCTGGCCGCGTCGGCCGACACGGCGATCGTCGTCGTGGGCGCCGCGTCGGTCAGCGAGGCCGAGGGCTATGACCGCGACACCCTCGACCTGCCCGGCGACCAGAACGCCCTCGTCGAAGCGGTGCTGGCCGCCAACCCCAGAACCGTCGTCGTCCTGATCGGCGGCGCGCCCTACGCCTTGCCCTGGATCGATCACGTGCCGGCGGTGCTGTCGGCCTGGCTGGGCGGCGAGGAGGGGCCGGACGCCACGGCGCGCGTCCTGTTCGGCCTGGCCGAGCCGTCGGGCCGGTTGCCGGTGACCTTTCCGCGCCATCTCGAGGATACTCCGGCCGACGCCTGGTATCCCGGCGGGGCCGACGCGCCCTATGGCGAAGGGCTCTATGTCGGATACCGCCATTTCGATCGCGCGCCCGTGGCCCCGATGTTCCCGTTCGGATTCGGTCTGACCTACACCCGCTTCACCTACGGCGACCTGGCCGCGCCGGAGGAGGCGAGGGCGGGCGACCCGATCGTGGTGAGCTTCACCCTGAAGAATGTCGGCCAGCGTCCCGGCAAGGAGACCGCCCAGCTGTATGTCCGTCCGCGCGGCCCCTCGGTGGATCGCCCGGTGAAGGAGTTGAAGGGCTTCGCCAAGGTCGCGCTCGCGCCCGGCGAGAGCCGAAGGGTGAGCCTCACCCTGGACGACCGCGCGTTTTCCTTCTGGAACCCGGATCAAGGCCGCTGGGTCGCGGAACCGGGCGCCTACGACCTGCTGATCGGCGGCTCGGCGGCCGACATCGAACTGCAGGCGACGGTGCGCCTGGAAGCCTGAAACAGCGTTTCCAGGCTTGTATTGTTACAGTTCGGTAAGGCAAAGATGAGTCTCAGTGAGGGGACTTCCATGCCGGACGATGGTTCGACGCCGATCGCCATGCGCCAGGCCAATTCGCCGAACGCCTTTGACCTGCGCCGGGTCGGCGCCCATCCGGACCATTGGTATCCTGTCGCCTGGGCCGACGAATTGAAGCCCGGCAAGACGCTGGGCCGCCGGTTCGCCGGCGACCCGATCGTGCTCTACCGCGGCAAGGCCGGGAAGGTCTTCGCGCTGGAAGACCGCTGCGCCCACCGTCAGGTGCCGCTGCACCTGGGCGTGGTGCAGGGCGAGCACCTGAAATGCCACTATCACGGCTGGGCCTATGACCAGACCGGCAAGTGTGTCGATGTCCCCTATCTGGGCAAGGAGCGCCTTCCCAACGGCGTCAAGGCCTACCCGGCCGCCGAGATCGACGATCTGATTTTCATTTTCCCCGGCGATCCGGCCCTGGCGCAAGCTCGTCTTCCCGAGGCGCTCGGTTCGTTCCGGCGCAAGGATTACAAGACCCGGCGGCTGAACCGCGAGGTCGACTGCCACTATACCTTCATGCACGAGAACCTGTTCGATATGAACCACCAGTTCATGCACCGGAAGCTTATGGGATCGATCAAGGCTCATTGCCTGGGTCGCCGGCATGGCGATGATTGGGCGGAAGTCGAATACAGCTTCAGCCGCACGGAGGGCAAAGGCAGTATCGGCGAGGCGGTGATTATCGATCTGATGCGGCCGCGCGGCGCGGACGCCAAGGCCGATTTCTCCGATCATATGTGCATCCGCACCGACTATCCTTCCCAAAGCCTCAAGGTTTGGGTGGGGCGCGATATCAAGCAGACGGACGACCCCGTTCTCGATGTCTGGCTGGGCTATACGCCGCTGGACGCCGAGCAACGCAGCAACCGTACCTACGGCTACCTGTCGGTGAAACGCCCGCCGCTGCCTGGTCTGATCGAGGCGGCCTGGCCGTTCGTGGTCTGGTTCACCGAGGGTATCTTCGCCGAGGATAAGGACATCGTCGAATCCGAACAGCGCGCCTATGACGCTCAGGGCGGCGACTGGAATAATGAAGTGTTCCCGGCCCTGCGCGACTTGCGGGGCGTTCTCGCCCGCTGCGGCGCCGCCGTCCCGGTCTGACGACGGCGACACGCCCATGGCGGCCCGTCAGGCGGTTCTGGGCATGGAGGACGGCGCCTTCTTCCACGGCGTGCGCAAGGTGTTCTCCGGCATCACCTTCCTGCTGGACGGTGATCGCACCGCCTTGGTGGGCGAGAACGGCGTCGGCAAGTCGACCCTGCTCCAATGCCTGACCGGCGAGCTTGAGCTCAATCGCGGCAAGGTGATCCGCTCGCGCAACCTGCGGATCGGCAGTTTGCCCCAGGAGGTTCCGCCTGGGCTCGCAGCCCTGACCGTCAGGCAGGTGCTGGAACAGTCCCTGGAGCGGATCGGGGCGCTCGGCGAGGATTGGCGCATCGACGTCATGCTGGACGAGATCGGAGTCTCGGCCGCGGTCGCTGATGGTCTGTTCGGTTCCCTGTCAGGAGGCTGGCAGAGACTGATCCTGATCGCCGGCGCGGCCCGATTGGAAGAGCCGGACATCCTCATTCTCGACGAACCGACCAACCACCTGGACATCGGTAATATCAATGTCCTGGAACGTTGGCTGGCCAGCGACATCACCGTGCCGATGCTGATCGTTTCCCATGACCGGGAGTTCCTCAACCGCGTCAGCACCCGCACTCTTTTCCTGCGCGACGACGGCGCCCACGTCTTCCGCACTCCCTTCGCCCATGCCCGGGAGGAGCTGTTGCGCCGCGACGCCGCCGCCGCCGTGCGCCGAAAGGTCGAGGAGCGGGAGATCAAGCGCCTGGAGGCCGTCGCGGCCCGCTACCATGTCTGGGGGGTAAAAAACCCCGATTTCCACAAGCGCCAGCGCGCCACCGAGACCAGGATCGCCCACATCGAGGCGGCGAAAACCCAGGTGTATCAGGCCCGCGAGCGACGCCTTGAGTTGGGCGATGGCGAGATCGAGGCCAAGATCGCCCTGCGCCTGGCCGACCTGACGGTGACCACGCCCGACAAGGCGCGTGTGCTGTTGAAGGTCGATCGTTTCGCCCTGGCCGCGGGTGATCGTCTCGCCGTGCTGGGGGCCAATGGAGCGGGAAAGTCGACGCTTCTGAACGCCCTGGCCTCGGCCTTCGATCCCAGACAGGCGCACTATGACGGAACCGCGCCGATACGCTTCAACCCTTCGGCGCGGCTGGTCTATTTCGATCAGACCATGCGGGATCTGCCGCTCCACGACAGCCTGCTCGGCTATCTGCTGGAAGCCGAGGGCGTCACCGAGCGCGAGGCGATCCGTTGCCTTGCCCAGGCGGGTTTCGCTTTCGCCCGCATCCGCGAACCGATCGCCCTGCTCAGCCACGGCGAGCGTTCGCGCCTGACCTTTCTGAAACTCAAGCTGATGAAGCCCAATCTCTACCTGCTCGACGAACCCACGAGCCACCTCGACATCGAGGGTCAGGAAGACCTCGAGGCCCAGCTCGAGGATGCCGATGTCGCCTGCATCTTTGTCTCCCACGACCGCTGGTTCACCCGGGCCGCCGCCACCCGCTTCGTGGAAATCCGCAAGGGCAGGCTGGTTGAGGTGGAGTCGCCCGATGCCTTTTTCGACTCCCAGGGGTAAAGGGAGTTTCCTCTTTCATCGCGCCGCCCCGAAGGACTTCCTCCATGCATGGCAAGACCGTTGTCATCACCGGCTCAACCTCCGGCATCGGCCAGGTGGCGGCCGAAACCCTGGCGCGGGAAGGCGCGCGGGTGGTGTTCGTCGCCCGTGATCCGGCCAAGGCGCGGACGATGCTGGATCGTCTGATCCGGGCCAATCCCGACGCCGCTCACGACTGGGTTCAGGCCGATCTGAGCACCATCGCCGCCATGAAGGCCGCCGGCGAGGCGTTGCTGGCCAAGGCCGCGCGGGTTGATGTGTTGATCAACAACGCCGGCGCCATCTTCGATCGCCGCGAGGTGACCGCCGATGGGTTGGAGAAGACCTTCGCCGTCAATCACATGGCCTATTTCGTCGTCACGGAGATCCTGCGCCCGGCGCTTGATCCTGGCGCGCGCGTGGTCAGCACCGCCTCTACCGCCCACACTTTCGGCCGGCTGAACTTCGACGATCTGCAGTCGGCCAAGGGCTATTCCGCCTTCGGCGCCTACGGTGTCTCCAAGCTTTGCAACATCCTGTGGACGGGCGAGCTTGCCCGGAGGCTGGAGGGCGCGGGGGTCACCGCCAACTGCATCCATCCGGGCGGGGTCAACACCGGCTTTGGCGACAACGCCAAGGGCTGGCTGGGCGCGCTGTTTGGCTTGGGCAAGCGTTTCATGCTGACCCCGGAGCAGGGGGCGGACACATTGATCTATCTCGCCAACTCTGCGGAAGTGGCCGATCGCACGGGCGGTTACTGGGCCAAACGCGCGCCGGTCCAGCCCTCCGCCGCCGCCCGCGATCTGGCCGCCGCCGCCCGCCTTTGGGACGTCAGCGCCCGGCTCGCGGGCGTTCCCGCCTAAGCGGTCGGCACGGCTTTCCAGTGGAAAGCTGTCAACAGGGTCACCCGGTCGGTGTCGTCCTCCAGGTCCTTGAGCCAGGCCCTGCCGCCCCTGACCGCCATGACGCGATAGATCGGCAGGCCGCCGGCCTCCACCGAGATCAGTTCACCCACGCGAACGTCGGCGTCGGATCCCCCGTTCAGATAAACCCAATCCATATCGCCCGCCGTACCGGCCATGGCCGTAGCTCCGTCAATGATCGGCGGCCCGATTGGCTCACCGTATCCGGCTATCTGCGCCCCTGCGTCTGAAGCGATGCTGAGGCCCCGGTTCAGTCTCCATTCATTTGAGTCAACGCCTGCTTAACGCGGCCTACCTCAGAGCGAAGCCCCAGACCGAGGCCTTGACAGGCGCGGGCGCCCATGCGCGCTTGCGCCCCTTTCCAAAACCGGCCCGGCTGGGCCACGGACGACACGAGAGCTGAACCCCATGCACGCCTATCGCTCCCATACCTGCGGCGCCCTTCGGCTCGCGGACCAGGGCGGCAATGTGCGGCTCAGCGGCTGGCTGCATCGCAAACGCGATCACGGTGGCCTGATGTTCATCGACCTTCGCGACCACTATGGCCTGACCCAGCTTGTGGCCGATCCGGCCGCCCCCGGATTCGAGATCCTTGAGCGCCTGCGCGCTGAGAGCGTGGTGCGCATCGACGGCGAGGTGGTCGCCCGCTCGCCCGAGACGGTGAACCCGGCCCTGCCCACCGGCGAGATCGAGGTGAGGGTCCGGGGTGTGACCATTCTTTCCGAAGCGGCCGAACTGCCGCTGCCGGTGTTCGGCGAGCCGGACTACCCTGAGGATATCCGGCTGGCGCACCGCTATCTGGATCTGCGGCGCGAGACGCTTCATCGCAACATCGTCCTGCGTTCCAAGGTGATCGACTCGATCCGTCGCCGGATGATCGACCAGGGGTTCCTGGAGTTTCAGACCCCGATTCTCACCGCTTCCAGTCCTGAAGGCGCCCGTGACTTCCTGGTTCCCTCGCGGCTGCACCCGGGCACGTTCTACGCGCTTCCCCAGGCCCCCCAGCAGTTCAAGCAGCTGTTGATGGTGGCCGGCTTCGATCGCTATTTCCAGATCGCGCCCTGTTTCCGCGACGAAGATCTGCGCGCCGACCGCTCGCTGGAATTCTACCAGCTCGATGTGGAAATGAGCTTCGTCACCCAGGACGACGTGTTCGCCGCCATCGAGCCGGTCATGCACGGCGTGTTCGTCGAGTTCGCCGACGGCAAGACTGTCACACCCTATCCGTTTCCGCGCATCCCCTACCGCGAGGCGATCGCGAAATACGGCACCGACAAGCCCGATCTGCGCAACCCGCTGGTGATGCGGGACGTGTCCGAGGCCTTCCGGGGCGGCGGCTTTGGCCTGTTCGCTCGGATGCTTGCCGCCCCGGCGGCCGCGATCTGGGCGATCCCCGCTCCCGGCGGCGGTTCGCGCGCTTTCTGCGACCGGATGAACAGCTGGGCTCAGGGCGAGGGCCAGCCGGGCCTGGGTTATATCTTCTGGCGTGACGGGGAGGGGGAAGAGTCCGGCGCCGCCGGCCCGATCGCCCGCAACCTTGGTCCCGAGCGCACCGAGGCGCTCCGTCTTCAGCTGGGCCTTGGGGTCGGCGACGCGGCCTTCTTCGTGGGGGGCGATCCCAAGACCTTCTACAAGTTCGCCGGTCTGGCGCGCACCAAGGTGGCGACCGAACTGGGTCTGGTGGCCGAGGATCGTTTCGAGTTCTGCTGGATCGTCGACTTCCCGATGTTCGAGATGAACGAAGAGAGCAACCACGTCGATTTCTCGCACAACCCGTTCTCGATGCCTCAGGGCGAGATGGAGGCGCTCGAGACCATGGATCCGCTGGATATCCTCGCTTACCAGTACGACATCGTCTGCAACGGCTATGAGCTCTGTTCCGGCGCGGTGCGGAACCACAAGCCGGAGATCATGCTCAAGGCCTTCGAGATCGCCGGTAACAGCGCCGCCTTCGTCGAGGAGAACTTCGCCGGAATGCTCGGCGCCTTCCGCCACGGCGCGCCGCCGCACGGCGGCTTGGCCCCCGGCATCGACCGGATCGTCATGTTGCTGGCCGGCCAGACCGCCATCCGGGACGTCATCGCGTTTCCGCTCAACCAGCAGGGACAGGATCTGTTGATGCACGCGCCTTCCGGCGTGAGAGAGGCCCAGCTCAAGGAACTCGGCATCCGGCTCGCACCGGCCGCGGCGAAGGCTTAGGCCTTCAGGGTCCTGTTCGAAAGACGATCACGTTGCCTGAGCAGAGCGCGGCCGAGACCTTCGGGGGCGCCCGGGTGGCCCGGTCGCCGCAAGCCTCCGACAGCTGTTCACGGGTCAGGTTGATGGCGTGCGAGAGATCGGCGCCGGCGACTATCGCGCCGCGCATATGCGCGCCCTTGAAATCGGTATGCTCAAAGTGGCCGCCGGTCATGACCGCGCCGAACAGGTCGGCGCCTCGGAACGAAGCGTTCTCAAAGTCGCCGTCCGTGAGAAGCGCGCCCAGCAGCCTGGAGCCATCGAAATGAGCACCCTCGGCGTCCACCCTTCGAAAATCCGTGCTCTGGTACGAGCCGTTGTCAAGCCGCGCGCCTTCGAGGTCGGCGCCATTGAACCTGGAGCCCGTTGACTGCACGCCGCTCAGCAAGGCGCCGGAGAAATCCGCACCCTGGAAATTCGCCGCCATCATCGTCGCGCCACTGAGATCGGCATGGGAGAAATCGGCGCCGGAGAAGTTCGATCCGGTGAACGAGGCGCCTTTCAGGCGTGAGCCCACCAGCGAGGCCTGTTGAAAGAGCCCGCCCATGAAACGTGCGCCGGTCAGGTTCCGGGTATCCAGATCGCACCTGACACACATGCCGCCAAACGACACCACTCGGGGGACGTCCGGACCCTCGACCAGCGCGTGAGCTTGCCGCGCGGCCACCGCGCTGATCAGCGCGGACAGGCCAAGGGCAAGAAGGACACGCGACCTCCAAACCGGGCCTAGAAGGGCTGGTGACTGGGACATCGGCCAATCAATGGCCGCCGGAGTGTGCGTTTTGCCACTTAAATCGCGGTAAGGTTCGGTATCATGGCGCAGATGGACCAAGGTCCCGGCGGCGCCAGCCAGCCCGGTCGCACCGAATCCAGATTGTCCGAAAGGCGGTTAGGATCATGTCCTCCTACCACCTCTCCAAGTTTTCCCTCGGCGCTGCGGTGAGGCAATTATTTGCAGGTTGACAACTCGCATGATAAGTCGCATATTGCAACTATAAGTTGAGACGCGCACTCACCCCTCCCCAGAGACCCCTCATGCCCACGCTCGAAAACCCCCGCTACGAAGCCTTCGCTCAGGCCCACGCTAAGAGTGCGCTGCTGATCGACGCCTATGAAAGCGCTGGGTTCGTGCGTCACAGGGGCCAGCCCAGCCTCCTCGCCTTGCAGGATGAGGTGGCCGAGCGGATCGCGGAGTTTCGCGCTCTGCAAACTGACAAGGAGAATGTCAGCCCCTTCGGCTTGCTCGCGTCCTTGCAGCGCATCATCAAGGCCGGGGAAGTGTCGGAGAACCCCACCCTCGTCAACGCGGCTCCTGTCGCCATCCTCGATGCTCCCCGCCTGCAAGTCGAGCTGGCGAGCCATTGCGAGTATGAGCGGAAACATCTCAATAAGGTTTTCAATGACTTGGTGGCGGAGGAAAAAACTGTGGAGCGCCCCTCACCGCCCCCGGAGGCGCCCGCCGCCGCCCCGCCGCCGCCCCGCCAGCGCCCATCGGTCGCCCCGCGCGCTCCCCACGGCCTCCTCGCCAGCGCCGCGAGGTCTCCCCTGGCGCTCCCCGGCCTCTCCACCGCCCCCTCTCAGGGCATGGCCGCGCGCAACTGGCGCTAGGCCACCTCGAACCGGATCGGCGGACTGACCGGAAGTCTTGGCGTTGTGATTGACTTCGATAAACTTAGATGTATCAATTTGTAACAAAAACTATTGAGGTGTTTCAGATTGTGATAGGCAGGTTTGCCCTACCGCCGTTAGGGTGCCACGTCGCCATAACCCAGACGCTCGTGTCGAAACCAATCGTTTGATGTTGAAGAATAGCCCATCAGTGCAGCAGATATTGAGCACCGTGGAAAGCGCCGGCATAGGCGTATGGGAACATGACATCGCAACCGATGAGCTATTTCTATCAGATAAAGCGTATGAAATATTTGGTATTGAGCCCGACAAATTTGACAATAATTTCAGGCACTTCATCGAATTTTTGCACCCGGCGGACAAGGATTGTTACATAGTAAAGCGGGCTGTGGCATCGCGTGATCAAGAGCCTTTCAACATCACCTATCGAATTGTGCTCCCCAATGGAGCCGTTCGCCATGTGCAGGAATTCTCACGGATTTTTGAGTCGCCGGAACGGAAGGTTCTCTCGGGCACGATTCGTGATGTTACGTTGGAATACCTACAAAAAAGCCGATGGAAGTTACTGAATGATATTGGTCTCAAACTGAATGATCTGGTTATTATCACCGCAGGCGGGCCGATCAATGGATCGGACCCGCCAATTGTTTATGTAAACGATGCCTTTACATCCATCACCGGCTACGACCGGGATGAGGCCATCGGCCGGCCGGCGAGTTTTCTGCACGGCCCGAACACAGACCCTGATGAATTGGGCCGCATTCGCGCCGCCATGACCGCCTTTCAGAGCGTTCGCGCCGAGCTGGTGAATTATACCAAGTCTGGGAAGGAAATCTGGCTGGAATCGGAAACCTGGCCGATCTCTGATGACAGCGGTTTGAACGACTACTGGGTGACGGTCGAACGCGACATTACCGCACGAAAGACCGGCGAGCGGGCTTTGAGGGTCAGCGAGGCGCAGTTCCGCGCCAGCTTTGAAGCCGCGGCGGTAGGCCAGACTTTGGTGGACGCCGCGACCGCCCGGATCATGCAGGCCAACGAGGCCTTTGCCCGAATGCTCGGGTACCAGCCCGAAGAGATCATTGGCCGTACCGCCTGGGAATTGACGTGGCCCGATGACAGGGAAGCGGGGCGGGCGGGATACGAGCAACTGATCCAGGGGCGCCCGGGCCAATTTGTTCGCGAAAAGCGCTACATTCGCCGGGACGGGACGCCGGTCTGGGGCCGGGTGTCCGCGAGCGTGTTCAAAACGCCCGACCCCAAGCAGCCTCTTATGACGATAACCATCGTCGAGGACATCGATGAAAGCCGCCGCGCCAAATCAGCTCTGGAGGCCGCCAAGCACGATCTGGAAACCCTGCTCGCGGAGCGGACCGCGGCTCTGGCGCAGCGTGATCTCCTGCTAAGGGAGGTCTATCATCGCGTCAAAAACAATCTGCAGATTGTCGACAGCTTGCTGATGATGCAGACCGCTCAGGTCTCGGATCCGACGGCGAAATCCGCCTTCGCAAGCATGCGCGCCCGTCTCTATGCTCTGGGCCTGGTTCATCAGCAACTGATGAATTCATCGAATCTGTCAACGTTCGATATAGCACCATTTCTTTTAGAACTTTCGGAAAACATAGTAGAAGGTGGCGCGGGACCGGATATCGAACTGGTCATGAAGGCCGTTCCCCTCGATGTAGGCCTGGACTTCGCGATCCCCTTGGGGCTGATTGTCACGGAACTGGTGACGAATTCATTGAAACACGCCTTTGCCGACGGAAAGGGGACCATCGAGATCGCCCTCACCCAGTCGGGTGACGGAAAAGTGTTACTCGTCATATCCGACAATGGAATTGGCTATGATGTCGCCGAACACCTCGACCGGTTAGCCGACAATGCCCTGGGAACACGAATCGTCGCGGGCATGGTGGGCCAGCTCCGAGGCACGATGGTAGTGACAAGCGAGGGCGGCGCGCGCACGGAAATCCGGCTTCCCGCGCCGGGTGCGTCATGACCGCGCTGGCGCGATGCGTTCTTATCGTCGACGATGAGTTTCTCATCGCGGAGGGCCTGCGCATGCAGATCGAAGACATGTGTCTGCCGGTCTGCGCCGTGGCGGGGACCGCGCACGACGCCGTGGCTCAGGCTAGGATTCACAGTCCGATGATCGTCCTGATGGATGTTCGGCTGCGGGGCGATAAGGATGGCGTGGACGCGGCCCTGGCGATCCACCGCATTCTCGGATCGAAGATCATCTTCATCACCGGCTCCAGCGATCCGGCCACCATGGCCAGGATACAGCTCGACCATCCTCTGGCTGTGCTGCGCAAGCCCGTCGGCGAGCGCCAGTTGCGGGCCGCCATTGAGATCGCGCTGAAAGCTTAAGCTCCGGAGCCTAGGCCGCCGGCGCCGGCCTTGCTCGTTGATTATACAGCATCTTCACCAGCGCCGCCCGATCTTCGGGTGATAAGGTGGCGGGGTCGACAGCCGGTCCGGCCGTGACCGCCATGCCGCGCTGGACCGCGGGACGGGCGCCGATCTCTTCGAACCAGCGCTTGAAATACTTGAATTCCTCGATGTCCTGGCCCTGCCCGGCCCAATTGACCGTCCAGGGGTAGGAGATCATGTCGGCGATCGTGTATTCGTCTCCCGCCAGATAGGGCCGGTCATAGAGACGGTTGTTGAGGACACCGTATAACCGGTTGACCTCATCGGTGAAGCGCCGCACCGCGTAGGACTGATCCCCCTGGTTGTCGCCCAACCGCCGGAAATGGCCGCATTCGCCGCTCTTTGGGCCTTGATTGGCCATCTGCCAGATCACCCATTGGGTGACCTCGGCCTTGGTTCTGGCGTCCTGGGGAAAGAACCGCCCGGCCTTCTCGGCGATATACATCATGATCGCGCCCGACTCGAAGATCGCGATCGGCGCGCCACCGCCGGCGGGCTCGTGGTCGACCATCGCGGGCATGCGGTTGTTGGGGCTGATACCCAGGAAACCATCCTGGAATTGATCGCCCTTACCGATGTTGCAGGGCACGATCCGGTAGGGAAGGGCGAGTTCCTCCAGCAGGATGGTCACCTTCTTGCCGTTGGGCGTCGGCCAGTAGTGGATGTCGATCATGGGCTTTGCTCCAGGGTGTCGGCGCCAGGTTTCAGTGCGGACGGTCGCCGACGATGGTCACCCGCTCCATGCGGCGAACATTCGGCCAGTAGTCGGAGACCGCGTAGTGCTGGCTCGACCGGTTATCCCAGAACGCGATCGAGCCGGGCGCCCACCGGAAGCGGCACTGATACTCCGGGATCGCGGCCTGGCTGTAGAGGTGTCTCAGCAGGGCGTCGGACTGCGGTTTCTCCATGCCCACGATGTGCTGAGTGAACGCGGCGTTGACATAGATCGCCTTGGCGCCTGTCTCCGGGTGGGTCCGCACGATCGGGTGTTCCACGCTGGGATAGGCCCGGTTGAAGGCCTCGATCTCAGCCTCGGTCTTGCCGGCCTTGCGTAGCCCAATGCGAAAGTGCGCGAAGTCGTGCAGCGCGACCTTTCCGTCGATCTGGTCCTTCACCGATTCCGAAAGCCCCTCATAGGCGGCGGCCATATCCGCGAACAGGGTGTCGCCACCCACCTGGGGAAGCTCCAGCGCCCGCAGGATCGAGCCGAGCGATGGCTTCTCCCGCCAAGTCACATCGCTATGCCAAGTGTTTTCCTTGCCCCGGCGCTCCCGATCATGGGTCAGGGCCAGCACCTCTGGATAGCCCGGCTTTTGTGGAGCGAAGGGATGAACCTCCAGCTCGCCGAAATAGCGGCCGAACGTCAGATGCTGGTCGGTGTCGAGGGCCTGGTCGCGGAAGAACAGCACCTTCCAGTCCAGCAGGGCGGCGCGGATCGCGGCCACGGTCTCGGGCGCCAGGGGCCTGCTCAGATCGACGCCGGAGACTTCGGCGCCGATCGTCGGCGTCATCGGGGCGAGGCTCAGGCTGGCGGCCTGAAGACCAGTGAGGGGTTTGTTCATCGTGCGGTTTCCTCTCTCGCCTAACCCAGCCGCCGCCGAAACAGCGAAAACAGCCGCTCCCAGTGCCGTTCGGCGGCGTCGCGATCATAGACTGCCCGTTGCGGGAAGGCGAAGCCGTGTTCAACGCCGGAATATAGCTCAACCTCGGCGGTGGCGCCCCCGTCCTCCAGCGCCTTGCGTAACGGCGGCAGCATTTCCAGCGGCGCCCAGTGGTCGACTTCGGCGCACCCGAAATAGAGCTCGGCCTGGGTCTTGCCGCCGGCCAGATGCGGGCTGTCGGCTTCGTCGGTCACCAGCCGCACGCCATAGATCGAGGCCGCGGCGGCGACCCGCGGGAAATGGGTCGCGGCGTTGACCGCATACTGGCCGCTCATGCAATAGCCGACCGCGCCGATCGGCCCCTTCGACGCCGCCGGGTCGCCGTCGGCGTGCGCCAGCAGGGCCTCGGTGTCAGACATGATCAACGGGATGGTCAGGGAATTCATGTAGCCGAACATCCGGGCGCGCAGGGCGTCGACGTCCGGGCCGGTAAGCGAGCCCAGCTCCATCACGCCCGAGCGATAGTAGAGATTGGGCAGCATCACATAATAGCCGACGCTGGCCAGCCGCCGGGCCATGTCGCGCAGCTCCTCGCGGATGGCCGGGGCGTCCATATAGAACAGGATCACAGGATGCGGCCCGCCCCGCTCGGGGTGGCAGAAGAAGGTTGTCGTCTCGCCGTCGCGGGTCGTGATGTTCAGCTGACGTTCAACCATGGTCCGTATGATCCCCCTTGATGAAGACTTTTTCACTTGCCCGCGCCGCTCGCGGTGGACACATCGTCCGCTATGCGACGCTCGGCGGCAATCCACCAACGACGCCTATTTATGGGATCCCGATGGCAAAGAACCGCAAATCTTCAAGGTCGGCTAAACCGTTGAAGCATCTATCCGCCGCCTGCCTGGCCGGGATTCTGGCGGCCGTGGCGCTGGCGTTCGCGCCCGCCGCACTGGCCGCGCCCGCCGATCCGGCGGCGGCGAGGGTCGACGCCTTCGACCACGCCCTGCTCGACGCGATGAAGGCCGGTCCCGCGCTTGGGGTCAAGGGGCGGGCCAGGAAGCTCGCGCCCGCCGTGTCCGCGACCTTCGATCTATCCACCATGACCCGGTTCGCCGTGGGCCCGAAGTGGGCCGACATGACCGCAGCTCAACATGATTCCCTGATCGCCGCCTTCACGCGCCTGACAGTGGCCAGCTACGCCCACAACTTCGATTCCTTCAGCGGCGAGCGGTTCGATCTGGATCCGAACGTTCAGGCGCGCGGCGCCGACAAGATTGTGCAATGCAAGCTCGTGCCGCCCCACGACAAGCCCGTCGCCCTGGTCTATCGGATGCGCCAGGCCGCCGACGGATGGAAGGTCATCGACGTCTACTATGACGGCATCAGCCAGCTCACCACCCGGCGATCGGATTTCGCTCAGCCCGTCGCTTCGGGTGGAGCGGATGGCCTACTGGGCCACCTGGACGCCCTGACGGACAGATTGCTCAAGTAGCCGGTGACCGGTCGGGCTGATCACGAAAGCGATATTCGTTAAAATTGTGCGAAAGTTCACACTCGCCGGCGGCATTTTCGATGTAGTCCTGTTCTCACAGGCGCGGAACTCGGCTTTTGGTGGCCAAAACGGTCCTCGGCGCAACGACGCCAAAGTCAAAACGTTCGCGGTAATGGTCAGAGCGCCTTGGCGCGCAGCCCCGTGAGGAAACCATGTCGGACGTCAATCTTACTGGCGCGAACGGCGTCAACGGCGCGAACGGCGTCAGCCCGGGCCAGAGTGGCTCTGTGGGAACCGCCGGCGGGGCGGCGACAGCCACCAACACCGCTTCGAGCGACACCACCAATACCGCCGAGGCCACCGGCGGCAGTGGCGGTAACGGCGGCAATGGGGCCAACAACGGCGCCGGGGCGGGTGGCAATGGCGCCGCCGGTTCGGCCGGCGGCTCGGCCAAGTCGACAGTCGCCACCACGGTCAGTTCCGCCGGCGCCACCAGCGCGACGGGGACCGCGGTCGGCGGGGCCGGCGGCAATTCGGGGACCCCCGGAACCGGCACGCCGGGCGGCGTCGGCGCCAATGGCGGGGCCGGCGGCGCTTCGTCCGGATCTTCGGCCTCCGACCAGAACGCGGGCGGGGCCGCCAATGCGACGATCACCGCCACCGGCGGGGCGGGCGGAACCGCGCTCGGCGCCGGGCGCACCGGCGGAGCCGGCGGGGTGGCCAGCCTTACCGTCGCCAGCGCCAAAAGCACCGCCGCGGGCGCGGCGGCCACGGCCAGTGTCACCCAGAACGGCGGCGCGGGCGGCGCGGGCCAGAGCGGCGCGGCGGGCGGGGCGGGAGCGGCCAGCACGCTGACCAACGCCGCCAGTGGCTCGACCAGCGGCGGCGCGCTCAGCCTGGGACAGACCGCCAATGGCGGCACGGGCGGATCGAGCAGCGGCGGGACGGCCGCGGCCGGCGGGGCGGCGACCTCCAGCCTGACGGTCACCGACAGCACCAGCGCCTCGATCGGCATCGGCACGGCCGCCACCGGCGGGGTGGGCGGCGCGGGACTCGGCGGCTCCAAGGGGGCGGCCGGCGGCGCGGCCAGCGCCACGACGTCCGCCACGGGTTCAGCGGTCGTTTATGGCTCCGCGACGGCCAATGGCGGTTTGGGGGGCGGGACCGACGCCACCGCCGGCGGTGTCGGTGGAACCGCGACGGCGTCCAGCACGACGAACGGCGTCGGCTTCACTCAGAGCGTGGCCACGGCCAACGGCGGCGCGGGCGGCGACGCCTCGCCCAACAACTCCATCTACAATCTGGCCCTCGGCAACGGCGGCGCCGGGGCTCAGGCCACGGCCACCTCTTCGGCCACCGGTGATGGCGGCGGCCAATATAATTCGCCCGGCTCCTACGCCACCGCCAACGGCGGCGGTGGCGGGTTCGCCGTCGGCGCCGGCAATACCGGCGGCGCCGGCGCGGCCGCCACGGCCACGTCCACTGGGGTAGATACTGGCGTTGCCGACGGCTCGTTCATGTATGTCTATGCGACTCAGACCAGCGGCTCGGGCGGCTATGGCTACAATGGCGCCAATGGTGGCGTGGGCGCAGCGAGCAACCAGACCAACGCGGTCTCGGGTTCCAGCCATGGTGACACTTTCACGCTCGGCCAGACGGCGAATGGCGGGGCCGGCGGCGGCTCCAGCGGCGGAACCGACGGTGCGGCGGGAACAGCAAACTCCAGCCTGACCTTCGACGACACCAAGAACACCAACAAGGCCGGGTTCCTCAGCACCAGCGCGACGGCCAACGGCGGCGCCGGAGGTGGCGGTTCCTCGGGCTCCGGCGGCTCGGTGGGCGCGGCGGCGACGGCCAGCAACACCACCACCGGCGCCAATACGGTCTATGGCTACGCCACCGCCAACGGCGGGATCGGCGGCGGGACCAGCGGCCCGACGGCGGCCATCGGCGGGGTCGCGATGGCGACCAGCAGTGTCACCAGCGGCCAGGCGGCGTCCAGCAACGCCACGGCCAATGGCGGCGGGGGCGGATCGGCCTCGCCCACGGATTCGATCTACAATATCAGCGCCGGCAATGGCGCGGCGGGCGCCGCGGCCACGGCCTCGGCCACGGCCAGCGGGGCCGGTGGCGGACAGTACAATTCCCCCGGCGCGTTTGCCAACGCGGTTGGCGGCTCGGGCGGATTCGCGGCCGGAACGGGCAATGTCGGTGGCGCGGGCGCCGCGGCGACGGCCAGCGCTTCGGCGACGGGTACGGTGGCGGGCGGCAATTTCACCTATGTCAACGCCACCCAGACCGCCGGCTCCGGCGGAGCCGGCTATAACGGCGCCAGTGGCGGCGCTGGGGCGGCGAGCACCCTGACCGATGCGGTCACCGGTTCGACCAACAGCGCGACTTTGGAACTCAATCAGACGGCGAATGGCGGGTCCGGTGGCTCGAGTAGCGGCGGGACGGATGGAGCCGCCGGAGCGGCCAATTCCAGCCTGACCTTCGACGACACTAAGAACGCCAACAAAAGCAGCTTCCTGAGCACCAGTTCGACGGCCAGCGGCGGCGCTGGCGGCGGCGGTTCGGCGGGCTCGGGCGGTTCCGCTGGCGCGGCGGCGATCGCCAGCAACACCACCACCGGCGCCAATACTGTTTATGGCTACGCCACCGCCAATGGCGGGATCGGCGGCGGCGCCAGCGGTCCGACAGCGGCCATCGGGGGGACGGCGACGGCGACCAGCAATGTCACCAGCGCGCAGGCGGCGTCCAGCACCGCCGCGGCCAACGGCGGCGGTGGCGGTTCGGCGTCGCCCACGGATTCGATCTACAATATCAGCACCGGCAACGGCGCGGCGGGAGCGGGCGCCACGGCCACGGCGACGGCCAGCGGAGCCGGCGGCGGCCAGTACAACGCACCCGGCGCGTTCGCCAACGCCACCGGCGGCTCGGGCGGTTTCGCCGCCGGAGTGGGCAATGTCGGCGGGGCCGGCGCGGCGGCGACCGCCAGCGCCTCGGCGACGGGCACGGTGGCCGGCGGCAATTTCACCTATGCCAACGTCGCCCAGACCGGCGGCGCCGGCGGCTATGGCTATAATGGCTCCGGCGGCGGCGCGGGCTCGGGCAGCACCCTGACCAACGCCGTCAACGGCGTCACCAATAACGCCACCTTGTCGATGAATCAGACCGCCAACGGCGGCGCGGGTGGCGGCACGAGTGGCGGGGCCGACGGAGCGGCCGGGGCGGCGATGTCGAACCTGACCTTCGACGACACCAAGAACGCGACCCAGAGCAATAATCTCTACGTGAACACCACAGCCAACGGCGGCGGTGGCGGCGGCGGTTCTTCGGGCTCCGGCGGTTCGGCGGGCGCGGCGGCCACCGCCAGCGACACCATCACCGGGGCCAATACCGTCTATGGCTCCTCCAACGCCAACGGCGGGACCGGCGGCGGAACGAGCGGTCCCACGGCGGCCGTGGGCGGCGCGGCGACGGCGAGCAGCACGGTTACCAGCGCCCAGTTCGCCGGCAGCACCGCGACCGCCGTCGGCGGCGGCGGCGGATCGGCCTCGTCCACCAATTCGGTCTACAATATCAGCGTCGGCAACGGTGGGGCCGGCGGCGCGGCGACAGCCACCGCGACTGGAACCGGAGGCGGTGGCGGCTACTACAACGGGCCAGGCGCCTTCGCCAACGCCACCGGCGGCGCGGGCGGTTTCGCCGCCGGTGCTAAGAACATCGGTGGAAATGGCGCCACCGCGGTCGCCAGCGCATCGGCCGTGGGAACCGTCGCCGGTGGCAACAACACCGAGGTTGGCGCGACCCAGACCGGCGGCGCGGGCGGCGCTGGCTACAACACCGCCAATGGGGGGAACGGCGCCGCGAGCACGCTCACCAACGCGGTCACCGGCCATACCAACGACGCCAATCTCTATCTGGGTCAGACGGCCAACGGCGGCGCGGGCGGCGGCAGCGACGGCGGCACGGTCGGAACGGCGGGCGCCGCCACATCCACCTTGAAATTCGACGACACCAAGAGCGTCACCCAGAGCGCCTACCTGAACACCAACACGACGGCCAATGGCGGCGGCGGCGGCGGCACGGCCGGGACCAAAGGCGGGGCGGGCGCGAGCGCGACGGCGACGAACACCCTCACCGCGGCTTTCACGGCCTACGGCACGGCGAACGCCAACGGCGGCGGCGGCGGCGCGAGCGGGCCGATCGGCGGGGTCGGCGGCGCGGCGACCGCGACGATCACCACGACCAGCGCCCAGTTCGCCTCGAGCATCGCGACGGCCAACGGCGGTGGCGGCGGCTCGGCCTCGCCGAACAACTCCGTCTACAATATCACCACGGGCAACGGCGCGGCCGGTGGCGCGGCGACTTCAACCGCGACAGCCACCGGGCAAGGCGGCGGCTACTACAACTCCCCCGGCGCATTCGCGACGGCCAACGGCGGCGGCGGCGGCTTCGCGAGCGGTTCGGGAAACACCGCCGGCGCGGGCGGCAAGGCCGGCGGCAAGGCGAAAGCGGTCGGGAACCTGGCTGGCTCCAACAACACCTTCGCCAGCGTCATCGCCAACGCCGGCGCTGGCGGCTATGGCTACAACAGCGCCAACGGCGGGGCGGGAGGGGCGGTGTCCCTGAACAACGCCCTGACGGGTTCGACGACCAGCGGCGCTATCCTCTACGCCAGCCAGACCGCCAACGGCGGCGCCGGCGGATCGAGCACCGGCGGCAAGGGGGGAACCGGCGGAAGCGGCAGCTCCTCGCTGACCCTCGTCGACGCCACCAGTGCCACGCTTAGCGCCGTGGTGGTCGGACACGGCGGCGTTGGCGGGTCGTCCACCGCGACCGGCGCGGCGGCGGCCGGCGGCTCCGCGACCGCCAAGGCGGCCATCACCGGCGGCGCGGCCTTGACCGAGACCGCCACCGCGACCGGCGGCGCCGGCGGCTCGGGCGCATCGCTGGACAGCGGCGGCGCCGGCGGCTCGGCGACCGCCAGTCTCGCGGCCAAGGCTGCCTCCGTGAGCCCCACCGTCACCGCCACCGGCGGGGCGGGCGGGGCCGGCGATGGCGCCGGCAAGGCGGCCGGAGCCGGCGGCAAGGCGTCGATCACGGGCGCCAGCGCGGTGGTGAGCGCGCCAGGAACCACCACGGTTACCGCCAACGCCAGCGGTGGCGCCGGCGGCGCGGGCACGACATCCGCAAAAGGCGGCGCGGGTGGCGCGGCCAGCATTGTCAACGCCACCAACAGCGCCACCATGAACGGCGCGCTTCAAATCCAACAGACAGCGACTGGTGGGGTCGGAGGGGCGTCGACCGGGGGCCTTGCGGGGGCCGGCGGCGCGGCGACCTCGACGCTCACCGACGATGACGCCGCGAACGGCACCATTAGCGCCTCGCTCTCCGCGACGGAGACCGCGACTGGCGGCGCCGGCGGGGTCAGCACCGGCGCGACCGGCGGCGGGGCGGGCGGGGCGGCGACAGCCGCGACGAACGTGACCGCGGCGGCGAGCAAATCGGTGACCGCCGTTACGGTGGCGACCGGCGGCGTCGGCAGCGCCGGCGTTTCGGTGGCCAGTGGTGGAGCCGGTGGCTTGGCGACGGCCAGCGGCGGGGTGACCGGCAACACGGTGACCAACACGCTAACCGCGACGGCTGGGGCCGGAGCCTCTGGCAGCGGAACCGGCAAGGCGGGAGGCGCCGGGGGCAAGGCGTCGATCACGGCGGCGAGCGCCGCATCGACCGGAGCGGGAACCACCAAGATCACCGCCACCTCCACGGGCGGGGCCGGCGGTTACGGCTTTCTGGGCGCCAAGGGCGGCGTCGGCGGATCGGCGACCAACACCCAATCGGTCAACAGCTCCACCACTGGCGGCGCCTTGCAGATACAGGAGACCGCCAACGGTGGGGCCGGAGGCGGCAGCGATAGCGGAACGGGCGGCGCTGGCGGCGCGGCCGTCAACACTCTGACCCAGGACGACACCACCAACACCAACAAGAGCAGCTCGATCAGCGTCGCCCTGGTTTCGACGGCGGGCGCCGGCGGCTCGGGAACCGGCACAGCCAACGGCGGAGTCGGCGGCGCCGCCACCGCCACTCTAAGCCTGACCGGGGCCGGAACCGAGAGCCTGACCGCCGCCGCGACCTCGACGGCCGGGGCTGGCGGGACCGGTGTCAAGGGCGGGACCGGCGGCGGCGCCGCCGCGACCACCACCGCCAGCGGCGGCGGCGGTGTGACCGCCAACGCCACCGCGACCGGGGGTGCGGGGACCACCGCCGCCGGCGCGGCCTCGGCGACCGTCAACGCCACCGGAACCAGCGGGACCTATGGTGCGTCGGCGGCGACCTCACTGATGACCGGCCAGCTCGTCCAGTCGGTGTCGACCAGCGCCACCGGCACGGTCAATGGGACCAGCCAGGCCCAGGCCCAGGCCACCATTGGAGGAACTTCTCAGGCCTTCGTGACCGGCGTCACCGCCCTGGCGTTCGAGACCGGCGCTCCGAACTCGACCAGCACCGGGGCGGTGCTGACCGCCAACTCGAACATCAAGGCGGCGTACGGCGCCACGCCGAGCTTCTTCGCGATCGGCGAGCTGGGCGGTCTGCACGCCAGCGGGGGTTCGGGCGGCAGCCAGACGACGACCAGTACGATCAACGAGACGGTCGACCTGACCAAGCTGGGCGCTCTCGGCGATCTGGTGGTCGGCTTCTACCAACCCTCGGGTACGCCCCTGGGCGCGTTCACCAGCGCGACGTTCACGTTCACCGCCGACGGTCATCAGTTCATCAACCAGACGTTCAGCGGCGTCAACGCCGCCACCATGGCCCAGACCTATTTCACCAACCACGCCATTGATCTGGGCCTGCTGGGCAGCGGTCTTCTGGCGGGCAATACCCTGACCCTTCAGGCGACGATCACGGTGACCACCGCTGCCGGCAATTCGGGTTTCTTCGGCGATCTGATCATCGGCGATCCTCCCGCTGCGGCCGGCCCGGCCACCAGCGGGTTTGTCCAGGCCATGGCGTCGCTGGGTTCGAGCGGCGCGGCGTCGGCGCGGCTCAGCCTGCCGGCGGCCCATGGTCAGCAGGTCAACGCTCTGGCCAACATCCACTACGCCTGAGCCGCGCTCGACTCGAAGCGCAAGGTCTTGTCTGGCGCGCCCTAAGACGCTACAGCGGAGGCCATGGTCACGTCGCGCGACATGCTGGTTCTCGTCACCCTTGGGCTTAGTCGCCCCTGGGCGTTGCTGGGTCTCGCGTAAAGCTTCGCGGCCCGGGCGTTCAGGGGATAGCCGTTTCGCCCTTCTGATCAGCCCTTTCGTGAAGAGACCCACACTCCAATGACCGACATCATCGACCCCGCGACCCTGATCGCGGCGCCCGTCGCCGCCAATGACGGCCGCGTCGAAACCATCCCCACGTCCGAAAAAGTCATCGTGTTCGACACCACCATGCGCGACGGCGAGCAGTCGCCCGGCGCCTCGATGTCGATCGACGAGAAGATCGAACTGGCCAAGATCCTCGAGGACATGCGCGTCGACGTGATCGAGGCGGGCTTCCCGATCGCCTCCAACGGTGACTTCGAAGCCGTGCGGAAGATCTCGCAGATCATCACCGAGAGCACGGTCTGCGGCCTGGCCCGGGCCGGCGTCGCCGATATCGAGCGCTGCGCCGACGCAATCCGCCCGGCCAAGCGCGGGCGCATCCACACCTTCATCTCCACCAGCCCACAGCACCGCGACTATATTTTACAGATGAGTCCTGAGGACGTGGTCAACGCCGTCCATGGGTCGGTGACCCACGCCCGCAACCTGTGCGGCGATGTGGAGTGGTCGGCCCAGGACGCCACGCGCACAGAGCGCGATGTGTTGCGCCGCTGTGTCGAGGCGGCCATCCGCGCCGGGGCGGGCACGATCAATATTCCGGACACCGTCGGCTACACCTATCCCACCGAATACGCCGAAATGTTCCGTGATTTGATGGAAAACGTGCCGGGGGCGGATGGGGTGATCTTCTCCACCCATTGCCACAACGACCTGGGACTGGCCGTGGCCAACAGCATAGCGGCGATCCAGGCCGGCGCGCGCCAGGTGGAGGTGGCGATCAACGGCATTGGTGAGCGGGCCGGCAACACCGCCCTGGAAGAGGTGGTAATGGCCCTGAAGGTGCGGGGCGACCGGCTGCCCTATTTCACCGGCGTGCAGACCCAGCACATCACCCGCGCCAGTCGCTATGTCTCGGCGATCACCGGCTTTCCGGTGCAGTTCAACAAGGCTATCGTCGGCAAGAACGCCTTCGCCCACGAGGCCGGCATCCACCAGGACGGGATGCTGAAGAACGCCGAGACCTATGAGATCATGAAGCCCGAGGACGTGGGGCAGGGCGGTTCCAACTTGGTGATGGGCAAGCATTCGGGCCGCCATGCGTTCCGCGAGAAACTGAAGGGCCTGGGCTACGATCTCGGCCAGAACGCCCTCAACGAGGCCTTCGGCCGGTTCAAGGACCTTGCCGACAAGAAGAAGAACGTGTTCGATGACGACATCATCGCCCTGGTCGACGACGCCCTGGCCAGGGGCGCCGACCGCATCCAGGTCAAATCCCTGCGCGTGATCGCCGGCACCGAGGGGCCGCAGGAGGCGCACCTGACCCTGGTGATCGATGGCGCCGAGAGCACGGCCATGGCCACCGGCGACGGACCGGTCGACGCGGTGTTCAATGCTATCCACCAGCTCGTGCCGCACGGCGCCGTGCTGCGCCTGTTCCAGGTGCATGCGGTCACCGAGGGCACCGACGCCCAGGCCCAGGTCTCGGTGCGGCTGGAGGAAGACGGCCGTATCGCCACCGGCCAGGCCGCCGACACCGACACCCTTACCGCCAGCGCCACGGCCTATGTGAACGCCCTCAACAACCTGTTCGCCCGCAAGGAAAAGAGCGCCCCCGAGCCGATCGTCGCCAGCGGCTTCTGATCCGATCCTCTGGATCCCAATAACCCTGGCCGCCACCGCCTTGCAGGTGGCGCGCAATGCGTTTCAGCGCGGGCTGCTGACGCAGGCGGGGCCGTGGGGCGCGACCTTGGTGCGGTTCCTGTTTGGGCTGCCCTTCTCGGCCGTGTTCCTGGGCGTGGCCTGGCTGGTCGGCGGGCCGGTGCGGCCACGCCTCGACGGCGCGTTCATGCTGGCCTGCGTGGCCGGCGGCGCGGCCCAGATCGTCGCCACCGCCGCGATGCTGGTCTCCATGCGCCGGTCGAGCTTCGCGTTGGGGACGGTGTTTCAGCAAAGCTCGATCCCCCTCGCGGCGGTGATAGGCTTGGCGTTCGGTGAACACCTGCCGCCGCTCAGATGGCTCGGCCTGGCCCTGGTCACCGCCGGCCTGGTGGCGCTGGGCTGGCCACGAAAGCCGGCAGAACAGAAAATCGGATCGGCGGCGTTGCTGGGCCTGGTGGCCGGGGCCGGCTTCGCCCTGTCGTCCAACGCCTTTCGACAGGCCGCCCTGAGCGTCGCGCCAGGCTCACCGGTGTTCGGCGCCCTGGCGACGTTGCTGGTGGTGCAGGCTCTGCAGTCGGCCAGCCTCGCCGCGTGGCTGGGCGTCACCGACCGGGGGGCGCTGGCCACGGTGATGGCGCGATGGCGCGAATCCCTGCCGGCCGGCTTTTTTGGCGCGGCGGCCTCCGGCCTGTGGTTCACGGCGTTCGCCCTGTCGCCGGCCGGTCCGGTGCGTGCGGTCGGCGTGGTGGAAATGCCGATCGCCGCCCTGGCCGGCCGCCGGCTGTTCGCCGAGCGCATGGCGGCGTGGCAAATCGCCGTGCTCGCCCAGATCGCGGTCGGCGTGTGCCTGGCGGCGCTGGGATAGGCGGGCGATAGCCCCACGCGCCCGATTAATGTCTTGAATCCTCACGGTCGAAGGGGCAGAAGGCCCCTCTCGTTTCATGATCCGTCGTAATGGTCGCCGATGCCGCGTTTCGGGGGAACGCGTGGTATCAAAGGCCCGATGGGTCGTGAAATGCGCCCAATTCGTCCCTATATCCCTGTTCCTTTCGCTCCTCCTGCCCAGGCCCTGAATGTTCTCGTCCTTGTTCGGCGTCGTCTCCAACGACATCGCCATCGATCTCGGCACCGCCAACACCCTCGTCTATATGCGGGGCAAGGGCATCGTGCTGAACGAACCGTCGGTGGTGGCTTTGCGCACTTCGGGTGGACGCAAGACCGTCTATGCCGTCGGCGCCGAGGCCAAGATGATGCTGGGCCGCACGCCCGGGCACATGGAGGCGATCCGGCCGATGCGCGACGGCGTGATCGCCGACTTCGAGGTCGCCGAGGAGATGATCAAATATTTCATCCGCAAGGTGCACAACCGCCAGGGGTTCGTGAACCCCAAGGTGATCGTCTGCGTGCCGTCGGGCGCCACCGCGGTCGAGCGCCGGGCGATCAACGATTCCTGCCTCAACGCCTCGGCCCGCCGGGTGGGGCTGATGTACGAGCCGATGGCCGCCGCCATCGGGGCCGGCCTGCCGATCCATGAGCCGACCGGCTCGATGGTGGTCGACATCGGCGGCGGCACGACCGAGGTGGCGGTGCTGTCGTTGTCCGGCATCGTCTATTCGCGCAGCGTGCGGGTGGGCGGCGACAAGATGGACGAGGCGATCATCAGCTATATGCGCCGCCATCATAACCTGTTGATCGGCGAGACCACCGCCGAACGCATCAAGAAGGAAATCGGCACGGCCAGACCGCCTGAAGACGGCATCGGCCTTTGCATCGACGTCAAGGGCCGCGACCTGATGCAGGGCGTGCCGCGCGAGGTGCGGATCAACGAGAAACAGGCCGCCGACGCCGTCGCCGAGCCGGTGTCGCAGATCATCGAGGCGGTGAAGGTGGCGCTCGAAGCCACGCCGCCCGAACTGGCGGCCGATATCGCCGACAAGGGTATCATGCTGACCGGCGGCGGGGCTCTGCTGCGCGGCCTGGATATGGAGATCCGCGACGCCACCGGCCTGCCCGTCACCGTCGCCGACGATCCGCTCTCCTGCGTCGCCCTGGGTTGCGGCAAGGTGCTCGAACATCCCAAGTGGATGAAGGGGCTGCTGGAATCGAGCCTGTTCTAGGCAAGGGACGGTTCGGAGCGATTGGGAGGTCGGGATGTCCCTAAGGGATGGTCCGCTCAGTGACATCAAGCCGCCCCCGGCCTGGCTGGCTGTCGCCGCCCTGCTGCTGGTGGCGATCCTGTCCATGGCTCTGTTCGCCGGCGGCCGTCATGGCGACGCGGTTTCGTCGGCCCGGCGCGGGACCGACGGCGCCCTGGGCGCGGCGGGGGACGTGCTGTCGACGCCGATCCGCTGGATCAGCGATCTGGGCGACATGGGCCGCGACTATGTGCTGGCCGGAACCCAGAACAACCAGTTGAGGAAGGAACTGGCCACCGCCAAGGCCATGCGCGACGAGAACGCGGCGCTGCGTGAGGAGAATGCCCGCTATCGCGCCCTGCTGGGCGTCAATACCGATCCGCCGCTGCCACGGGTGTTCGCCCGCACGGTCCTCGACGCCCGGGGTCCGTTCGCCAACACCCGCATCGCCGACGCCGGCGCCGAGCGGGGCGTGGTCGAGGGCAATCCGGTAATGAGCGAGAACGGCTTGGCCGGAAGGGTGACCGGCGTGGCGCCCCGAGTGTCGCGGATCATGCTATTGACCGATGTCGAAAGCCGCACGCCGGTGCTGATCGGGCGGACCAATGGCCGGGCCATACTGACCGGCGACGGTGGAGCCAATCCGAAACTGGCCTATCCGCGCACCCATGACGCGATCAGGGAGGGGGACCGCATCCTGACCTCCGGCGACGGCGGGGTGCTGCCGCGCGGCCTGCCGGTCGGGGTGGCGATCAAGGGTTATGATGGCGGCTGGCGCGTGGCGCTGGATTCCGACGCGTCGCCGATCGATTTCGTGCAGATTCTGCTGTTCAAGGATTTCTCGCAACTGGTTCCGGCCGCGGCGCTGGAGCCGGCCGTGCTGCCGCCCACGGCCACCGGCGCGCCGGCGCAGGCGCCCGTGCCGACCGCAGTCTCGCCAGCCAAGCGAAGCATGCCAACAGGCCAGCCAGCGGGCAAGGCGCCCTGATGCCGTCCCGCCCGCACTCCCGCGCGGTTCAGCCGCTCAATCCGATCGACTGGCTGCTCAGCCCGATGGCCCTGTGCCTGGCGGCGTCCATGCTCCTGGCCCTGCCGATCAAGATGTTCGGCCTGCGGCTTCCCGAGCCGGTGTTCGCCATGGCCCCGGCCTTCGCCTGGGCCGTGCTGAGGCCCTCGATGCTGCCGCCCCTGGCGCTGATGGTCCTGGGGTTGTTCCAGGACGGGCTTTGGGGCGGACCGACCGGCCTATGGCCGCTGTGCCTGCTGCTGCTGTATGGCTTGGCCTTCTCGGTCCGCCGCGTACTGGTCGGCGAGGATTTCTGGGCGCTGGGGGCCTGGTATGGGGCGATCAGCGCCGTCAGTTTCGCCGGCGGCCTGCTGCTGATGACCCTGCGGGCTGGCGAGGTTCCCAGTCTGCTCGGGCTCGGCTTGCAATTCGCCGCGACCTTGGTGTTATTTCCGCTGTCCTGGTTGCTGATCGACCGCTTCGAGGACGCAGCGGGACGGTATCGCTGATGGATTCGGCACTTTTTCTCGACGAGGTGAACGAGCGCCAGGGCCTGTTCCAGCGCCGCGCCTTCCTGTTCGGCGGCCTGGCCGGGGCCGGCCTGGTGGCGCTGGGTGGCCGGCTGATTCAGCTGCAGCTGGTCGAGGCCGGGCGCTATCAGCTGTTGTCCGAGCACAACCAGTTCCAGTTCGTGCTGTCGCCGCCGCCCCGGGGCCTGATCCTCGATCGCAACGGCATCGTGCTGGCCTCCAACCGCCCGGATTTCCGGCTGCTGCTGGCCAAGGACGAGACCACCGACGTCGACGCTATCCTGGCCCGCCTGGCCCAGCTGGTGCCGCTGGATGCCGCGCATCTGCGCCGGCTCAAGGACGAGATCGAGGACGCGCCGCGCAAGGCGCCGGTGGCCATCGTCGAGGACATGACCTGGGAGGAGTTTTCCGGGGTGAACGTGCGGGCGCCCGAACTGCCCGGCGTCACCGCCGACGTGGGCGAGGTCAGGGTCTATCCGTTCTCCGGCGCCTTTGCCCACGTGGTCGGCTATGTCGCCAAGGTCAGCGGCAAGGATATCAGCAAGACCGGGCCCAACGCCGATCCGATCCTGCTCAATCCCGGCTTCCGGATCGGCAAGCAGGGCGTGGAAAAGGCTTTCGATCTCGATCTGCGCGGCAAGGCCGGGGCCAAGAAGGTCGAGGTCGACGTGAAGGGCAGGGTGGTAAGCCAGGACTCCCGCGGCGACATCCCGCCGACACCCGGCGCGCCGATCCGGCTGACCCTCGACGCCGATATCCAGAACCGCGCGTTGGAGGTGTTCGGCGATGACAGCGGCGCGGCCGTGATGATGGATTGCCGCAGCGGCGATGTGCTGTGCATGCTGTCGGCGCCGAGCTTCGACGCCAATCAGTTCGTCAAGGGCCTGACCGGGCCGGAATATCGCGCGCTGGCCGAATACGATCGTAAGCCACTGTTCAACAAGGCGCTGACCGCCAACTATCCTCCCGGCTCGACCTTCAAGACCATGGTCGCCCTGGCGGCGTTGGAGCGAGGTTTCGATCCGGCCCGGGTGTATGTCTGCAACCGGGTGTGGAACTGGGGCGGGCGACCCTGGCACTGCGACAAGGCGCACGGGGCGCTCGATCTGAAGGGCGCGATCGCCCACTCCTGCGACATCTATTTTTATCAGACCGCCCTGCTGCTCGGCCCGGACCACATCGCCGAGGTGGCGCGAAAGTTCGGTCTGGGCGAGATCCATGACATCGGCATCCCTGGCCAGAAACCCGGCCTGGTGCCCGACATCGCCTACAAACGCCGGGCTTTTCCCCGCGATCCGGTATGGCACGCCGGCGAAACGCCCAACCTCGGCATCGGCCAGGGCTATCTGAGCGTCAACGCCTTGCAGCTGTGCGTGATGGCGTCTCGCCTGGCCAACGGGGTCACCGCCCTGAAGCCCCGGCTGGTCCATTCCATCGGTGACATAGTGCAGCCTTCGGGCGTCGAGGCTCCGGCCTTGCCCTTTGCGCGGGAGCACATCGATTTCATCCGCTCGGCGATGGGCGCGGTGGTGGAGTTCGGGACGGCCTCTTTGTATGCGCAACTGAACCTGGGTCCGATCAAGATGGCCGGTAAGACCGGCACCGCCCAGTCGCACAACTACACTGGACCCACCCAGGGCGCTCATGGCGCGCACGGCGCCTGGGCGCTACGCGACCATGCATGGTTCATCGCCTATGCCCCCGCCGACGCGCCGCGCTATGCGATGAGCGTGCTGGTGGAGCATGGCGGGTTCGGCGCCGAGGCGTCTGCCCCCAAGGCGGCCCAAATCATGCGGGTGGCCCTGCTCAAGGACCCCGAGATCCGCGCCCGTATCGAACAGCCTGCGCCGGCGTGACCGTCAGCGCCATCAGCCGTCCCGGCGAACGCGATCGCCTGATTGTCAAGCTGGGCCAGATCGACTGGACGCTGTGCCTGCTGCTGACCGCCATCACTGGGATCGGCGCGGTGATGCTGTACTCGATCGCCGGCGCGTCCTGGTCGCCATGGGCGGCCAGACATCTGATTCTGTATGGCGTCTGTTTCGTGGTGATGATCGTGCTCGCCACCGTGGACCTGCGCGTCTGGTTTGCCCTCGCCTATCCGATCTATGGCGTGGCCCTGCTGATGCTGCTGGCGGTGGCGGTGGTGGGGCATTCGACGATGGGCGCCCAACGCTGGCTGGATATCGGCCCCATCCGGATCCAGCCGTCCGAGATCATCAAGGTCGGCCTGGTATTGGCCCTGGCGCGGTTCTATCACGCTCTGCCGGCCGACCGCGCCAAGTGGTCGTGGTGGCTGCTGATACCGGCCGTCCTGATCGGCTTTCCGGCCGCGCTGGTGGCCCACCAGCCCGACCTGGGCACCGCCGTGCTGATCGCCGCCACGGGTGGCCTGATGATGGTGCTGTCGGGATTGAGCCTGCGCGTGGTGGGCGTCGCCCTGGCGTTCGTCGCCGTGGCGGTTCCGCTGGCGGCGAAATTCCTGCTCAAGCCCTATCAGAACGCGCGGTTGTTCACCTTTCTCAATCCCGAGGCCGATCGTTCCGGGGCCGGCTATCACATAATCCAATCCGAGATCGCGCTGGGCTCCGGCGGCCTGCTCGGCAAGGGCCTGGGCCTGGGCACTCAGAGCCAGCTGAATTTCCTGCCGGAGAAATCCACCGACTTCATCTTCTCGTCGATGGCCGAGGAGCTAGGGTTCCTGGGCTGCGCCACGGTGCTGCTGCTGTATGGCGCGGTGATCTTCGTCACCCTGCGCACCGCCGCCATCGCCTACAGCCACTTCGGCCGGCTTGCGGCGTCGGGCGTGACCATCACCTTCGCGCTTTGCGTGCTGATCAACGGGGCGATGGTCATGGGCTTGGCGCCGGTGGTGGGCGTGCCGATGCCGCTGCTGTCGTTCGGCGGCACGGTGATGATCACCATGATGGCGGGGTTTGCCCTGGTGCTGTCGGTGCGAGTGCACCGGTATTCGGAAGTGACGCGAGGGTAGGGGACTCCAACTTGGCGTGGCGGTTCGGCCGCCCGGAGCTCTCTACGCCAGCGCCTGGTCCGTCGCGCGGACCAGAGCGTCGACGATGCCGGGTTCGGTGGAGGCGTGGCCGGCGTCCCAAATGATATCGAAGTGAGCTTCGGGCCAGGCGTGTTTCAGGGTCCAGGCGCTCTCAAGCGGCGTCACCACGTCGAAACGGCCCTGGACGATCCAGCCGGGAATGCCGCGGATCGCCGCGATATTCTTCAGCAGCCAGCCGTCCTCCTCGAAGAAGCCTTTGTTGGTGAAGAAGTGGCACTCGATCCGCGCGAAGGCGATGGCGAAGTCGACCTCGCTGAACTTGGCCGGCCGGGCCTGGGGGCCGCGCAGCGACAGGGTGTCACCTTCCCACTGGCTCCAGGCGGCGGCGGCCTGGGCCTGGACGCGGCGGTCGGGATTGATCAGGCGGCGGTGATAGGCCGCCATCAGGTCGTGGCGTTCCTCGGCCGGGATGGGCGCCAGGAACCGCGCCCAGGCGTCCGGGAACAGCATCGAGGCCCCGTCCTGGTAGAACCAGTCCAGCTCGCGTTGGGTCAGCAGGAACACCCCGCGCAGGATCAGGCCGCTGACCCGCTCGGGATGGCGGATGGCGTAGGCCAACGCCAGGGTCGAGCCCCAGGAGCCGCCGAACACCACCCATTTCTCGATGCCCAGATGACGGCGCAGCCGCTCTAGGTCCTCGACCAGATCCCAGGTTGTGTTGTTGTCCAGCGAAGCATTTGGACGACTGCGGCCGCAACCACGCTGGTCGAACAGGGCCACCCGCCAGCGGGCCGGATCGAAGAAACGCCGCATGGTGGGGTTGATCGCCCCGCCAGGGCCGCCATGCAGAACCACGACGGGCTTGCCGTCCTTGGTGCCGCACTCCTCATAGTAGAGCTCGTGCGCGCTGCCCGTGGATAGCCAGCCCGTGGCGAACGGTTCAGTCTCGACATAGAGGCCACGCCGCCCGCCGGCGGACATCGGCGTGGCGGTGCTCAATGCTGGGTTGCGATCCATATAGGGTTCTACTTCGGAAAGTGGCTGTCCATCCAGTCCAGTATTACCTTGTTAACCTCGTCAGGCTTTTCCTGCTGGGTCCAGTGACCGCTGCCCATTATCAGGGCGCGCTCCAGATTGGGCACATAGGCCTCCATGCCGTCGGCGGCCGATGGCGGCAGCACCGCGTCCTTCTCGGCCATGACCATCAGCGACGGCGCCGACACATGGTCGACGATCGCCGCCGAGCGCTCCCAGTTGCGGGTGAAGTTGCGGTACCAGTTGATGCCGCCGGTGAAACCGGTGCGCTCGAAGCTCTCCACAAAGAACGCCATTTCCTCGGGGGTCAGGAAGGTTTCGCGAGGATCGTTACTGGGATGCCAGGCCTGTAGCGCCTGAAGCAGAGCGAAGGTGTTCTGGGGCTCATCGCCCGTCTCATCGAGGCCGTCGCCCGCCAGGCCGCCACTGGCCGGTGGCGCGTCGACCAGGGGCCGGCGCATGAAGAAGTTCATCGCCTTGGCCACGTCACCGGCCAGTATGGCGTCGGCCTCGCCCGGTTTCTGGAAATTGACGATATACATGTCTTCGCCGAAACGCTTGCGCATGATGGCGATCGGATCGGCCGGCGACCGGGGCATGAACGGCGTATTAACACCGATCACGCCCGCGACGCGATCCGGATAGCGCAGAGGCGCCTGCCAGACGACGATGCCGCCCCAATCGTGGCCGCACAACACCGCCTTTTCCACGCCTAGATGATCGATCAATCCAATCAGGTCGCCGGTCAGGGCCTCGATGTCATAGGCCTCCACCGCCTCGGGCCGGCTTGTCAGGCCATAGCCGCGCTGATCCGGCGCGATCGCCCAGCGGCCCGCAGCCTCGAACGCCTTCAGCTGATGACGCCAGGAAAAGGCTAGCTCGGGAAATCCGTGACAGAAAATCACCGGTACGCCCTCGCGTGGACCAACCTCATAATAGGCCAGCCGCGCGCCCGTGGTTTCGGCATAGGCGACTGGCGGGATCAATGGCGTGGTCATCAGGATCTCCCGTTCAGGATTCAGAGTGACGGCCATCGACGCGTCCGGCAAGGCCCGCCCGCCACGCGAAGATCGCCCAACCCGCCAGGAACATCAGTCCGCCCAAAGGCGTCACGGCGCCCATCCAGCGCGGCGCGCCCAGGGCCAGGGCATAGAGCGAGCCGCTGAACAGCGCCGACCCGCCCAGGAACAGCGCGGGGGGCCATGACACTCCGGCGCCGCGCGATGGGACCAGAGCCGCCCAGGTGAGCGTGGCCAGGGCATGGATGGCCTCATACTGCGACCCGGTCCGCAACAGCTCCTTGGCGGCCGGATCGGCCATCCCATGGGCGGCGAAAGCTCCCGCGGCGACGGAGACGAACCCCGAGATCGCCGCAAGCCTGATCCACAGCGACCGATCCCAAACCATGCTTTTCCCTTCGTCATGATTGCCACGGCCCCGCCTTGGACCCTAGGCTTGATCAACAACAGAGGAAACCGCCGCGCGCGCCCCCTAACCAATCGATAGGGGAGAGTATTTCGGCGAAATAGGGTTCGCTTTCGATGCATGATTTGTGATCGTCGTTCACAAGGCGCTTGACGGCGCGGCGGGGCATGGGTCACGCCTCCCCCGCGACGACGTTTGAAAAAAAGGTGGCGCTCCGCATGGCTAAGGATCTGTTCTCCCTGGAGGGGCGCGTGGCCCTGATCACCGGAGGATCGCGGGGCATCGGTCGGATGATCGCCGAGGGTTTTCTCGCCCAGGGCGCCAAGGTGTATATTTCCTCGCGCAAGCCGCTGGCCTGTGACCAGGCAGCAGAAGAGCTGTCCCGCGACGGCGGTGAATGCCTGTCCCTGCCTCAGGATGTATCGACGGTCGAAGGCTGCAAGGCGCTGGCGGCCCGACTGGCGGCCCTGGAGCCCAAACTCGATATCCTGGTCAACAACGCCGGGGCCGCCTGGGGCGCGCCGTTCGAGGACTTTCCCGAGAGCGGGTGGGACAAGGTGATGAACCTCAATCTCAAGTCGCCGTTCTTCCTGACCCAGGCCCTGCACGGCGCTCTTGCCGCCAGCGGATCGGGCGGCGCGCCGGCCAAGGTGATCAACATCGCGTCGATCGACGGTATCCGGCTGAACCCACAGGAGACCTATTCCTACCACGCCTCGAAGTCGGGACTGATCTATCTGACCCGCCGGATGGCGGCGCGGCTGATCCGCGACAATATCGTGGTCAGCGCCATCGCCCCCGGCGCCTTCGCCTCCGAGATGAACCGGGACGCCCGTGATCGGGCCGACGAGGTGGCCAGCCGCATCCCCAGCCGGCGCATCGGCGTCGATGCGGACATGGCCGGCGCGGCGATCTATCTCGCCTCCCGGGCGGGCGACTATGTAGTTGGCGAAACGATCGCCGTGGATGGCGGGGTGGCCCTGGCCGATTCCGCCGGCGGCGTTTAGGCGATGAGGGTTCCGCGCTCGTGAGCAGCCTTGATGCCTCGGACCCGACACCGCCCCGGCGTCGCGGACTCGCGCGATGGCGCTGGCCATTGCTGCTGGGCGTGCCGATTCTCATTCTGCTGGGCGTTGGCTATTTGGTTGTGACGGGCGGCAGGACCGAGTCCACCGACGACGCCTATATTCAGGCCGCCAAGGCGCCGATCAGCACCTCCATCGCGGGGCGGGTGATCGAGGTGGACGTGACCGACAATCAGCAGGTGAAGGCCGGCCAGGTGCTGTTCAAGCTTGACCCCGTCGACCAGATCACCGCCGCGCGCCGCGCCGACGCCGCCCTGGCGGCGGCCCGGCTGCAGGTGGTCTCCCTGCGCTCGGCCCTGGACCAGCAAAAGCTGCTGCTGGGCTCGGCGCTGCAGACCCGTGACTTCGCGGTGCGCGAGGCGGATCGCCAGACCGCCCTGGTCGAGGCGGGTGTGTCGTCCCGCCAGCAGGCGTCCGAAGCCCGCCATACCGCCGATCTGGCCGCGGCCCAGGTGGCCGTGACACGCCAGCAGAGCGAGGCCGCCCTGGCCAATCTGGGCGGCGCCGACAAATCCGCCGATATCTATCCCTCGGTGATGCAGGCCAAGGCGGCGGTCGACGCGGCCCAGGTCGATTTGCTGCACACCGTGATCATCGCGCCGGTCGACGGCGTGGTCACCCGGGTCGATCAGCTGCAGAAGGGCGCCTACATCAACCCATCCCAGACGGTGTTCTATCTGCTGTCCGGCGATCCCTGGGTGGAAGCGAATTTCAAGGAAAACCAGCTGGCCAAGATGAAAGTCGGCCAGCCAGCCAAGATCAGCATCGACGCCCTGGGCGGACCGGCGCTCGACGGCTATGTCGCGAGCTTCAGTCCGGGCTCCGGTTCCAGCTTTTCGCCGCTGCCGGCCCAGAACGCCACGGGCAACTGGGTCAAGGTGGTCCAGCGGCTGCCGGTGCGGATCGCTTTCGCCAAGGCGCCGCCCGAGGTCGTCTCCCGCGCCGGACTGTCGGCCAAGATCACCGTCGATGTGCGCGCTGCGGGCCGCGCCGTCGCCGGTCGCTGAGCGACCATGACACGGGACAGGGGATTCGCTGCTCGGCTGGCGCTTCTGGCCGCGCTGTCGCTGGCCGGCTGCGCGACGGTGGGTCCGAACTTCACACCTCCGGCGCCGCCGACCGCCCCGGGCTACGCCGGCGCCTCGGATAGGACGTCGACCCTCGCGGCGGTGACCACCGACGCCCGCGTCGCAGGCCCCTGGTGGCGCGCCCTCGGTTCACCGACCCTGGACGCGGTGATGGACCGCGCCCTGGCTCACAACCAGACCGTGGCGGCCTCAGTGGCGACCCTCGAAAAGGCCCGGGCGCAGGCGGAACGGGAGCGCGCCACTCTGGGTCCGTCCGCTGCCGCCAGCGCCACCTTCCAGCGTGAGCGGATTAATACCTCCGCCTTTGGTTTCGCCGGCTTTCCCAGCCCGACGATCAGCTTTTTCAATATCGGCCCGAGCGTCAGCTACGACCTGGACGTCGTCGGCGGCGGCCGGCGGCGCGTGGAGGCGCTGCGGGCCAAGGCGGAGGCCGAGGGGTTCCGGGCCGACGCGGCCTATCTGGCCCTGACGGGCAATGTGGCGCTGCAGGCGGCCAGGATCGCCGCGCTACGATTCCAGATCGAGACCATTGAGGGCGTCGCCAAGGATGACCGCCAATCGATCGATATTCTCGCCAAGGCGGAGGCGGTGGGCGGAGACTCGCCCTCGGCCGGGCTTGGCGGCAAGCTGCAGCTGGAGCAGGATCTGGCTCTGCTGCCGCCGCTCGCCCAGCAGCTGGCGATGGCGCGCCACGCCCTGGCCCTGCTGGTCGGCGAGTCGCCGGGGCAGTGGTCGCCCCCCGACTTCACGGTCGACGACTTCAAGCCGCCGGCCACGATACCCGTGGCCTTGCCGTCGGCGCTGGTGAGATCGCGCCCCGACATTCAGGCCGCCGAGGCCGACTTCCATGCCGACACCGCCGCTATCGGTGTTCAGACCGCCCGGCTCTATCCGGATATCCGCCTGGTGGCGGGTTTTTCCCAGCAGGGGGTGACGCCCGGATCGCTGTTCGGTTTCGGGGCCTCGGCTTATGATTTTGGACCTCAGATCAGCGCCCCGCTGTTCGACGGCGGCGCGATCAGGGCCGACCGCCGCATCGCCGAGGCCCAGGCGCGTATATCCCTCGCCCACTATCAGCAGACGGTTCTCACCGCCTTCGTGCAGGTTTCCGATGTGCTCTCGGCCTTGGCCCAGGATGAGGACCGCCTGACGACGCTCGGCCGCGCCGAAGCCACCGCCCGCTCCTCGCTGGATTCGGCTCGGGCGGCCTATGGCCTGGGCGGCGCCCCCCTGGCGGCAGTCGTCACCGCCGACCGGACCTGGCGTCGGGCGAGCCTGGCGCGGGTCGAGGCTGTCGGCCAGCGCCTTCAGGACATCATCGCCCTCTACGGCGCCACGGCGGCGGATTGGCGTAAATCCTGACAGACCATCGGTCGATGTCAGGAAATACCTTGCGGATGGGCGGCGCCAAGACTCTGGCGCCACCGGAACGTTGCCCATAGAAACCTCGCAACGTTTCGTCACCGGAACGACTCAAGCAGGTCGCACCAGCGGCGCGGGAAACGAAACGGAGGGATTGGCGCTTTGCTGCCGACCGATATCAGGTCCCCGGATTATTTTCATAAGGTCGTGGATTGTCAGTGGGCCTGTCCGGCTCACACTCCGGTTCCGGAGTATATCCGGCTGATCGCCGATGGCCGCTACGCGGACGCCTATATGGTCAACTGGAAGTCGAATGTCTTTCCGGGGATCCTCGGGCGGACTTGCGACCGGCCTTGCGAACCGGCTTGTCGAAGGGTGCGGGTCGAAGACGCGCCGGTGGCCATCTGCCGTCTGAAGCGGGTCGCAGCCGACAACAAGGAAGATATCCAGGATCGGCTGCCGCCACGGCGGTCGGGGAGCAACGACAAGCGCATCGCTTGCATCGGAGCCGGCCCCGCCTCGCTGACCGTCGCCAGGGACCTCTCGCCGCTGGGCTATGAGGTGGTGATCTTCGACGGCGACGCCAAGGCGGGTGGCATGATCCGCAGCCAGATCCCGCGCTTCCGCCTGCCCGAAACCGTGATCGATGAAGAGGTCGGCTACATCACCGGCCTTGGACCAGTCATGCGCCTCGGCGAGCGGGTAGACAGCCTCGGGTCTCTCCTGAAGCAGGATTTTGACGCCATCTTCGTCGGGTCTGGAGCGCCACGGGGACGTGATCTCGACCTTCCCGGGCGTGAGGAAGCCAGGACCCATGTCCACATCGGCATCGACTGGCTGTCGAATGTTTCGTTCGGCCACGTCGAGAAGATCGGCAAACGGGTGATCGTGCTGGGCGGCGGCAACACCGCCATGGACTGCTGCCGCACCTCGCGCCGCCTCGGCGGCGAAGACGTCAAGGTCGTGGTGCGGTCCGGGTTCGAGGAAATGAAGGCTTCGCCCTGGGAAAAGGAAGACGCCATGCACGAGGATATTCCCATCCTCAATTTTCTGGTCCCCAAGGCTTTCACCCATGAGGCCGGGCGCCTGACCGGGGTGATGTTCGAGAAGGTGCGTCCGGTTGTGGATGACGCGGGCCGGCGCCGGCTGGAGCCGGCCGGCGAGCCGGAGGTTCATATCGAGTGCGACGACGTGCTTGTGGCGGTGGGCCAGGAGAACGCGTTCCCCTGGATCGAGAGGGATATCGGCCTGGAGTTCGACGGCTGGGACATGCCGGTGATCAACCCGATCTCGTTCGCCTCGAGCCATCCCAAGGTGTTCTTTGGTGGTGACGCGGCCTTCGGTCCCAAGAACATCATCTGGGCGGTCGCTCACGGCCACGACGCGGCCATCTCCATTCACCGGTTCTGCCAGGGCGAGGATCCGGCCGTGCGGCCGGACCCGGGCGTGACTCTGGTCAGTCAGAAGATGGGTATCCACGAGTGGAGCTATGACAACGATGTATCGCTGGAGCACCGTCACATGGTGCCTCAGCGCAGCAAGAAGGACGCCCTGGCGAACATACGCATCGAGGTCGAGCTGGGCTTCGATGCGGAGACTGGGTTCCAGGAAGCTGAACGCTGTCTCAATTGTGACATCGAAACAGTCTTCAACGAGCCGACCTGCATCGAGTGTGACGCCTGTGTCGATATCTGTCCGATGGACTGCATCACCTTCACGGAGGTCGGCGACGAAGCTGATCTGCGCGCCCGGTTGACCGCGCCGGCCCTGAACCTGACCCAGGATCTCTATGTCTCCAAGCCGCTGGGGACCGGGAAAGTGATGGTCAAGGACGAGGACGTCTGCCTGCACTGCGGCCTGTGCGCCGAACGATGCCCAACGGGGGCCTGGGACATGCAGAAATTTCTGCTCAACATGACCCACGCGGAGGGCGCATGCAGCAACTGATCCAGCCGTCCTTGATGCCGCGGCCAGCGCGCGCCATCCAGTCGGTCAACGACTTCGTGGTCAAGTTCGCCAATGTAAACGGTTCCGGCTCCGCCAGCGCCAACGGCATGTTCGCTAAGTCGATCCTGCGGATGGGCGTGCCGGTGGCGGCGCGAAACATCTTCCCCTCGAACATCCAGGGGCTGCCGACCTGGTACGAGGTGCGGATCTGCGAAGCCGATCATCTGGGCCGGCGCGGCGGCGTCGACCTGATGGTGGCGATGAACCCCCAGACGTGGGCTCGCGACCTGGCCGAGATCGATCCGGGAGGCTATCTCGTCTATGATTCTACCAAGCCGCTGCCGCATGCCGTTCGCGAAGATCTGACGCTGCTGGGACTGCCGCTGACGGGGCTCTGCAACGCCGCCTATACCGACCCCCGCCAGCGACAGCTGTTCAAGAACGTCATCTATGTCGGCGCCTTGGGCGCCCTGCTGGGGATCGATCCCGCTGTCGCTGAAGCCCTTATCGCCGAGCAGTTCGATGGCAAGGAAAGGCTGATCCGGCCTAACCTGGAAGCTTTGGCGATGGGCCGCGAGAGCGCTCAGCCGTTGCTGGCGTCGATGGGTCTGAAGGTCAGGCGTTCCGACGCAGTCGGCGACCGCATCTTCATCGAGGGCAACGCCGCGGCCGGCCTGGGCGCGGTCTACGGCGGCGCCACGGTTTGCGCCTGGTATCCGATCACCCCGTCGACCTCGCTGGCCGAAGCCTTCGCCGGCTATTGCCAGGACTATCGGACCGATCCTAATACCGGCGAGGCGCGCTATGCGATCATCCAGGCGGAGGATGAGATCGCCTCCATCGGCATCGTCGTCGGGGCCGGCTGGAACGGGTCGAGGGCGTTCACCTGCACCTCCGGACCCGGTATTTCGCTGATGCAGGAGTTCGTCGGCCTGTCCTATTTCGCCGAGATTCCGGCGGTGATCTTCGATGTACAGAGGGGCGGCCCCTCCACGGGAATGCCCACGCGCACCCAGCAGTCCGATATCCTGGCGGCGGCCTACGCCTCGCACGGCGACACCAAGCACGTGTTGCTGTTCCCAGAGGACCCCGCCGAGTGTTTTGAAATGAGCGCTCTGGCGTTCGATCTGGCCGATCGGCTTCAGACGACGGTGTTCGTGATGCTCGATCTCGACATCGGCATGAACGAATGGCTCTGCCGCCCTTTGACCTGGGACGATTCGCGCCGGCTCGATCGCGGCAAGGTCATGACCTTCGAGGCGCTGGAAGCGGGCGAGCCGTTTGGCCGCTACCGCGACGTCGACGGCGACGGCATCCCCTATCGTACGCTGCCGGGCGTGCACCCCAGCCGGGGCGCTTATTTCACCCGTGGAACTTCGCGCGATCCGGACGCCCGCTACAGTGAAGAGGGTGCCGTCTATGTGGCGAACATGGAGCGGCTGCTGGCCAAATTCGAAACCGCCAAGGCGCTCGCGCCGGGGCCGATCACACGCCCGGCCGTGCGGCGCACTTCTCATGGCGTGATCTATTTCGGGTCCAGCACCCCGGCGATGCATGAGGCTCTGGCGTCACTCAGCGACGCCAACATCCATATCGACGCCCTGCGCGTGCGGGCCTTTCCGTTCAACGACGCGGTGTTCGACTTCATCGCCGCGCACGAAACGGTGTTCGTGGTCGAGCAGAATCGGGACGGCCAGCTCCGCACGCTGCTGATGGTCGAGGGAGACGTGAACCCGGCCAAGCTGATCGCCGTTCTGAATTACGACGGCGCGCCGATCACCGCCCGGTTCATCGCCGGAGAGATCACTAGGTCGATGATGGCGCGATCGGGTAGTTGGGCAAGCGAGGCGCCAGAATGACCTTCATCACCAAGCCCAGGCTGCATCATCCGCTCCTGCAGCCCAACGGTCTGGGCTTCACCCGGCGGGACTATGAGGGCAAGGTTTCCACCCTGTGCGCCGGCTGTGGTCACGATTCGATCTCGGCCGCGATCATCCAGGCCTGTTTCGAACTCGACCTGCCGCCGCACCGGCTGGCCAAGATGTCGGGCATCGGCTGTTCGTCCAAGACGCCCGACTATTTTCTCGGGGCTTCGCACGGGTTCAACAGCGTGCATGGCCGCATGCCTTCGGTCTTGACCGGCGCCAGCCTGGCCAACCGCGAACTGACCTATCTGGGGGTTTCCGGCGACGGCGACAGCGCCTCGATCGGCCTGGGCCAGTTCGCCCATTCGATCCGGCGCGGGGTCAACATGACCTATATCGTCGAGAACAATGGCGTCTACGGCCTGACCAAGGGGCAGTTTTCCGCCACATCCGACAAAGGCTCCAAATCCAAGAAGGGTGTCGTCAACGCCGATGAGGCGATCGATCTGGTCGGTCTCGCGCTGCAACTTGGCGCGACGTTCATAGGGCGCAGCTTCTCGGGCGACAAGACGCAACTCGTGCCACTTATCAAGGCGGCGATCCATCACCGTGGCGCGGCTTTCATCGACGTGATTTCGCCGTGCATTCAGTTCAACAATCACAAGGGCTCGACCAAAAGCTTCGATTTCGTGCGCGAGCACAACGCGGCGGTCAACCGTCTGGACGTGATCGAGGATGGCCAGGAAATCATGGTCGACTATGAGCCGGGCGCGGTCGAACTGGTCACGCAGCACGACGGCTCGATCCTGAAGCTCAGCAAACTGCCCAGCGACTATGATCCCACCGACAAGATCGCCGCCTCGCTGCGCCTGCAGACACACCAGGCCAAGGGTGAGATTCTGACCGGCCTGATCTATATCGACCCCGACGCCGAGGACTTGCATCATCACCTCTCCACCGTGCAAGCGCCGCTGAATTCGCTGTCTGACGCGCAGCTGATTCCAGGGGCCGCGGCCCTGGAACGGTTGAACGGAACGTTGCGGTGAGCCCCTCGGCGGCTTAGGAGAAGTTGTGAACTGTCGCCCGTGTTCTCGCGTACGGGTGGCCCTGAAGTGGATGATCGATGCCCGATAGTAGCGCCGCCCTTGATATCCGCGTCATCCCCGGCCTCGAGCCCGCGCCGACCCGGCATGGGCGGTTGATCGCCTGGGTCGGCGAGATCGCGGCGCTGACCAAGCCGGACCGGGTGCATTGGTGCGACGGCTCGAACGAAGAATGGACCGCCCTGACCAGCCAGATGGTCCGGTCCGGCACGCTCAAGGCCTTGAATCCAGACAAGCGGCCCAACAGCTTCTATGCCGCCTCCGATCCGAAGGACGTGGCGCGTGTGGAAAGCCGCACCTTCATCTGCTCCGAAAACCAGATCGACGCTGGACCCACCAACAATTGGCGCGAGCCGGCGGGCATGCGGGCCGAGTTGAGCGCGCTGTTCGATGGCTGCATGCGCGGGCGCACGATGTATGTCGTGCCGTTCTGCATGGGTCCGCTCGGCTCGAAGATCAGCGCTCTCGGCGTCGAGATCAGCGATAGCCCCTATGTGGCGGTCTCGATGCGCATCATGACCCGCATGGGCAAGGCGGCCCTGGATCAGATGGGCAATGACGGCTTTTTCGTCCCGGCGGTCCACACGGTGGGCAAACCCCTGGCTCCCGGCGAAGCCGACGTGGCGTGGCCGTGCAACGAAACCAAATACATAGTTCACTATCCCGAGACCCGGGAGATCTGGTCCTATGGCTCCGGTTATGGCGGCAACGCCCTGCTGGGCAAGAAGTGCTACGCCCTGCGTATCGCTTCGGTGATGGCCCGGGACGAGGGCTGGCTGGCCGAACACATGCTGATCCTCAAGCTGACCTCGCCCGAGGGCGCTTCCCACTACGTGGCGGCGGCGTTCCCCAGCGCCTGCGGCAAGACCAATCTGGCCATGCTGCAGCCGACCCTGGCGGGTTGGAAGGCCGAGACCGTGGGCGACGACATCTGCTGGATGCGCGTTGGCGAGGACGGTCGCCTGAGGGCCATCAATCCCGAAGCCGGCTTTTTCGGCGTCGCTCCGGGGACCGGCCACGCCACCAACCCTAACGCGATCGCCACCCTGGCGGAAAACACCATTTTCACCAACGTCGCCCTGACCGCCGACGGTGATGTGTGGTGGGAAGGCCTGACCTCGACGCCGCCGGAGGGCCTGACCGACTGGAAGGGGCGCCCTTGGACGCCTGGCGGCGATCCGGCCGCCCATCCCAACGCCCGCTTCACCGCCCCGGCCGGCCAGTGCCCCTCGATCGCCCCCGAATGGCAGGATCCGGCCGGCGTACCGATTTCAGCGATCCTGTTCGGCGGCCGCAGGGCCAGCGCCGTGCCGCTGGTCACCGAGGCGTTCGACTGGAACCATGGCGTGTTCCTGGCCTCGAACGTGGCCTCAGAGGGCACCGCGGCGGCCGAGAACCGGGTAGGTGAGCTGCGCCGCGACCCGTTCGCCATGCTGCCGTTCTGTGGCTACAACATGGGCGATTATTTCAGCCACTGGCTGAAGGTTGGCGCGGGCGCCGACCCGGCTAAGCTGCCACGCCTGTTCTTCGTCAACTGGTTCCGCAAGGACGCCAAAGGCAAGTTCGTCTGGCCGGGTTTCGGCGACAACAGCCGGGTGCTGAAGTGGATCGTCCAGCGGCTCGAGGGTGACGTCGGCGCCAGGGAGACCGCCATCGGACGGCTGCCGCAGATGGGTGACCTGGACATCGGCGGCCTGGCCTTGACGCAAGAACAACTCGATTTGCTGCTTACCGTCGACGCCGAAGTGTGGCGCGAGGAGGCGGCGTTGATTCCGGCGGCCTATGAGCGGTTCGGCGACCGCCTGCCGAACGAGCTCTGGGCGCAGTACGAGGCGCTCGTGGATCGGCTTGGCGAGGCCAAGGCGCCGCAGGCGGCCGTGGCCTGAGCTTGACGGTTCTGGTCGCCGGCCTCGCGGACGAGGTCATTGTCACTCCACAGTTCCGCGGACCACCCAACTCCGGTAATGGCGGCTATGTCTGCGGCCTGCTGGCCTCGCGCCTGCTGGGCTCGACGATGACCGCGGTGTTGCGCGCGCCGATCCCGATCGATACGCCGTTGCGGATCGCCGTCCAGGCCGGCGTCGCGCGCCTGACAAGCCTGGCCGGCGACCTGATCGCCGAAGGCCGGGCGGGCGATCCGGCCGAACTCCCCAGCCCCCCCGCGCCGCCGAGCCTTGAGGCCGCGATCGTCGCTGGTCGGGATTTTGTCGGTCTGGCGCGCATATTTCACCCGGTCTGCTTCACTTGCGCCACCGACCTCGAAGAGGGATATGGCCTGCGGGTTTTCGTCGGCCAGTTGGCCGGCGCGGCCGAAGGCGTGGTCGCCGGCGCATGGACGCCGCACGCCAACTTCGTCGGCGCCGATGGGCTGATCAGCCATGAGGCGGTGTGGGGGGCTCTGGACTGCCCGGGCAGCGTGGCCTGGGTTGAAAAAGGCGGATCGGGCGGCCTCCTGGGCACCATGACCTGCGAGATTCGTCGACGTCCCGCGGTAGCCGAAGCCTGTGTCGTGATGGCTTGGCCGATCGAACAAACCGGCCGCAAGAGCATAGCTGGCACAGCCCTGTTTTCCGCCTGCGGCGAACTGATGGCCTGCGGCCATCAGATCTGGATCAGCCGGGCGGTGGCCTAGACTCAGGCTTCGATGATCACTTTCAGAGCGCCCGTAACGCTGGCGTGGCTGAAGGCTTCGTAGGCGTCGAGGATCTGATCCAGCTTGAAATGGTGAGTGATCAGCCGCGTCGGGTCGATCATACCCGCCTTCACGCTCTTCAGCAGCATCGGCGTACTGGCGGTATCCACCAGCCGCGTGGTGATGGTGATGTTCCGGTCCCAGAGCGTTTCCAGATGAAGGGAGACCGGCGTCCCATGCACGCCGACGTTGGCGATCACGCCGCCGGGCGCGATGATCTGTTCGCAGAGTTCAAAGGTGGCGGGAATCCCCACCGCCTCGATGGCGGTATCGACCCCCCGTCCGTGCGTCATCCTCATGATGGCCTCGGCGGCCTTGCCGTCGGCGCTGTTGACGATGGCGGTGGCCCCGAACCGGGTCGCTACCGCCAGCCGCTTGTCGTCGAGATCGACCATGATGACCTCGGCCGGGGAATAGAACCGGGCGGTCAACAGCGCCGCCAGGCCGATCGGGCCGGAGCCGACGATGGCCACGCAGTCGCCGGGCTGGATCCGGCCGTTCAGCACGCCGCATTCGAAGCCAGTCGGCAGGATGTCGCTAAGCATCACCAGGGCTTCTTCATCGGCGCCGGCCGGAATCGGGTAGAGGCTGTTGTTGGCGTGCGGAATGCGCACATATTCGCCCTGGGTTCCGTCGATGGTGTTACCGAGGATCCAGCCGCCCGTCGTGCAGTGCGAATACATCTGCCTGCGGCAATAGACGCAGCCGCCGCAGGCGGTGACGCAGGAGATCAGCACGTGATCGCCGACTTTGAAGTTGGTCACCGCGGAGCCGACCTGATCAACCACGCCCACGCCTTCGTGGCCCAGGATGCGGCCCGGCGCGCAGGTCGGCACGTCACCCTTGAGGATGTGCAGGTCGGTGCCGCAGATCGTCGTTTTGGTGATCCGCACGATGGCGTCGGTGGGTTGGGTGATCGCGGGCTTCGGACGGTCTTCCAAAGCCTTCAGGTTGACACCTGAATAGACGAGCGCCTTCATTTGGCGGTTCCGGTCGAAAACTCAACTCAGGTCAGATATAGCGCTGGCCGGACGCTCGAGCCCGTCTAGCCCGGCGAACTCCAGCTATGCCAACGTCGCCGCCAGACAACAGTTCCGATCCGCCTGAGGCGCCGTACCGTCGAGCTATCTAGGCCCGCTCGCGGGCGATCACGGTGTGGTAGACGCTGGCCCCCATATAGTCGACGAACGATAGTTCGAGGCTGTCCCGAATCATCTTGAACTTGGCGAATCCCGACCGCGCCAGGCAGAACCGGGTGCCGGGAATCGGTCCTGTCGGACGCACTTCCGACCCCGCGCCCGAGCAGATGTAGTCGATCTGGCCCACGCGGATATGCTGGAGGTCGTGCTCGTGGCCGTTCAAATAGGCCTGAACGCCATGACGTTCGAGGATCGGCTTGATCTGCGCCAAAAGCTCGGAGGTATTGCCATGCTCGGAGCCCCCGGAATAGATCGTATGATGGCCAAACACGATTTTCCAGGCCGCCGTCGATCGCCCCAACTCTGCGTCCAGCCAGGCCAGTTGCGCGGCTGTGTCCTGCGTGCGGACGTTGTCGGCGATCTTGCTGTGAACCTTTTCGCGGTACTCGTTGACCAGCGGTGAACTATCGATGACGAACATGTCGATCAGCGGCCAGCCGATCTCGTCACCTGAAACCTTGTAATAGCGGTTGGGCATTTTCCAGCGTTGGCTGGTCTTGGCGTAGTCGATTTGGGCCTGCGGCACGCCGCGATAATCGTGGTTGCCGAGCACCGCGTACCACGGCGCTTGAAGCGAAGGCTCCACATAGACATCCTCGAACGAGGTTTTCCATTGCGGGTCCTGGGCGGACTGGACGCCGTCTTCATAGAAGTTGTCCCCCACCGAGATGACGAAGCCAGCGTTTATGCTGGCAGCGGCGCTGCCCATTTGCCGTGCCACCTCGGTCTGGTGGTATGCGCCATTGCGGCCCCAGTCGCCGACGGCCAGAAAGGACAGCCCCGCCTGGCTTGGCTCGGCCCGGGCCACCGGAGTCGTGGCGACTAGAGCGCCCACGGGCAGCGCGGTCAGGAGTTCGCGGCGGGAAAGTTTCGCGTGCATCATGGTCGGACCTGCTTTCCTTAGAACTTCGCGCGGATACCGTCTTCGAAGGTGACGTCGTAGATTTCCCTTTGGATCGGGAGGCTCTTGGCCAGCCGGTGAGTCATCGGTGTCGCCCCGCGGGAGTGATGTATTGGCGGCGTCATAGCCTGGAGTCGACGACAGTCCCGTGACGGTGAAGACGGCGATTTTGGCGGGAACGGAGTGGCGGCGACATGCGTTGACCACGGACCGAGACGCTATCGGTCTGGCTATCGGCCACCGTCCTCGGTCCTGGGTGACCACGCCGCCGAAGCGTTCGGCGACCAGTTTCCAGGTTGAACCCACTGTCGACCAAGGAGTCCACGATGAGTAAAGAAGGTATCGAAGGCGCGACCCAAAAGGGCGTCGGCGCTGTCAAGGAAGGTTTGGGCAAGGCACTGCACAACGACAAGCTCCAGGCTGAAGGCATCGCCGACAAGGTGGCTGGCTCGGCAAAGGAAGCGGTCGGCAAAGTCAAGGACGCGGTTCACAAGGCTTCCAAGTAACCGGTGTTCCGGATCGCATCAGTTAACAATGACCGTCGGCGTAAAGCCGGCGGTCATTCGACCCCAATGTGAAATAGGTCGCCTGCACGCGTAGTTCTGAGAAGGTCACCAGCGGGCGTTTGTCGTTCCCACCGCCACGGTCGAGCCGAACATGTCCCAGGCCATCAGGTTGGCGGGTAGGGGCGGCAAGGGTTTGGACGGGGCGGGCCACCCACGCCGATAGGCCGCATAGCTCATCGACAACGTGCCCGGCCGGGTAGGTTTGAACGTCAAGAGAACACCGTCCGGCGCGGCCGACCACCGGATGAAGATCGGCGCGCCCGGTCCCGTAGCGAGTGTCAGCGGACGGCCATTCAGTCGGACCCACGCGGTCGGCGCGTCGATCTTCAGCTCTAGATCGAGGCTGGTGACGGCGGACGCGCGGGCGCGCACACTGACCGTGCCGTCGGCGTTACGGCCGGCGGAGACATCCGGCGCGACGGCGGCCACGTTCGCGGCCGGGGCCGCCCAAACCTTGTCCTCGAAGCCCGGTATCGCCCGTTCCGCGGTGGCGCCGCCATCGGCGCCCAGTACGTCGCGGGTCCAGGGATCGGGCTTGAAGGGGCTCACCCGCCAGGAGCGACCGCCTTGGCGATCGACCACATAGAGCGGCATGACCGCCTGGGGATGGCGTGGCGAATAGGGATCGGTGAAGTTCAACCGAAGGACGCTCAGGCCCACCACCAGGATCGCCGCGCCCGGAGCGAAAGCCGCGAACGCCGCGCGATCCGGGCGACCCCAGGCCAGCGGCCAGAGGCAGAACGCCGCCAGCCAGACGATCAGGGCCGGCAACTCCGGAACATCCAGTCCCTGCAGAAAGCCGTGGAACAGACCCCCGAGCCACGCCAATGTCAGGGTGATCAGGACCAGGGCCAAACCCCATTCCACCGGGCGCCGTTTCTCGCCCGATGCGATCAGCGCCGCACAGGCGGCGCCGGCCGCGAGAGGCCAGCCGATGGTGAAGGCGATCGTCGGCGCCCAGATCTGCAAACCCAGGGTCGCGAGAAAGCCGACCGTCAACAGGCCCATCCAGCCGCCGAACAAACTCACCGGACGGCCCAGCAGTACCAGAGCCAGCGCACCGGCCAGCGCGCCTTCCACCAGGCCCGTGGTGTCAAAGCCGCCAAAGGCTGACGACGCCAGGCCGACGGCGAGGGCCAGCAATGCCCCGGCCAGTCTGAGGCGGCCTCGGGCGAGGCCGGCCGCGATCAGCGTCAGGACGCCCAATCCCGCCAGGGCCATGGCCACTTCATAGGTGGGGAAGCGCGCCAGCAAAGGCCGGCCGGCCATCCAGCCGAAACCGTAGCCGGTGGCGTGCCGCGTCAGATGCAGCGCCGCCGCGCCGCCGGCCAACAGCAGCAAACCCCCGCCGGCCCCGCCCGCCACGTCCCACCACGATGGGCGTCTACTCTCCCTGTTCCGCCACGCCGCGACGGCGATCAGCAGGGCGATCCCCGCGAGCAGGATCCACCCGCCCCACGCCGGATAGGCCACGGTCAGGTCGCCGACGACCTGGCCATAGACCACGTCCGGCGTCCGGGCCGGCAGGGTCGCCGCGAAGGCCAGGGCCCGCGCCGTGCCCAGTACCTGTTCGCCGATATGCTGCACCGAACCCTGGTCGAGGGCGGCCACGGTGGAGCTGGGCGAATGGTAGTCGAACTGCCGACCGATGAAGGCGTAGTTCAGGCCCGCGATGCCCTTGGCCTTCGCCACGGTGTAATCGGTGTCGTTGGGCAGGTGTTTATAGAGAAACACCGTCAGGGAATTGGCCGCCGGCCGCATTGCGGTGCGGCGATAGAGGTCGATGGCGCCGCCGTTGTCCTGGCCGGCCTCGAACATCATCGCCCGCCCGCCGCCGCCTCGCGCCTCGAGGTTCATGATGAAACCGACATGGCGCGCCATCGGATCGTCGCGGAAGAACACCGTGGCGCCCAGCAGCCCCGCTTCCTCGCCATCGGTGAACACCACCATCACATCGCGCGCCGGAACACCGGCCGCCTTGATGGCGCGCACGACCTCCAGCACCGAGGCGACGCCGGTGATGTCGTCCGCCGCGCCGGGCGAGCCCGGCACGCTGTCGTAGTGGGCCATCAGGGTCAGGGCGGGCAGGCGCGGGTCACGCCCCGGCAGCACGCCGATGACATTCTCGACATTGCCGCCGGCGATCAGCGTCCTTTCGCCGAAGGCGCGCTGGAAATCGCCCTGGCCGCGCTGGATGCGCGGCGACAGCCCCAGGCCAGTCATCCGCCCGATCAGATAGTCGCGCACCTGGGCGTTGGCGGGCTAACCCATCGGGTGGGGAACCCGGGCCATGACGGCGATGTCCGGCAGAGCGCGCCCGGCGGCGAACTGGCTGGCGGGCGCCGAGGCAGGTGACGGCTCCGGCGTGCGGGCGTTGGCGTAGAACAGCAGAAACCCGACCGCCGCGCAGGCGACTAGAGCCGCAAGTCTACCCATCCGCGTGGCCTACTCCGCCGCGAGGGCCACCTTGCGCCGGTAGGCCTTCAATTCCGGCATCACCTGGCTCGCGAAGGTGCGGATATTTTTCTCCGCATAGGCATAGTCCATCTCGGCGAAACTGAAGACGCCGTTGAAGGTGTCGCCGCCGCAGCGATCCGTGCAGTCGATGATCTTTTCGTAGCACTGCTCGGGCGTGCCCCAGATCTGCAGCGACAGGAAGAACTCCACCATGGCCGCGTCGCCGCCCGGCGCGTTCACCGCCGCCTGGATGGCGCGGTAGCTCTCGTAACCCTTCATCGACTGCAGGTGTTCGCCGCGCAGCTCATAGTGTTCGATCACCGTGCGCCAATAGCCACCGATGTGCTTGACCGCCATCTCGCGGGCGCGGCCCTCGTCTTCGTCGCAGATCACCCAGCCGGCGTTGATCGGGGCGGGCGCCTCGGCGCCGTTCACCTCGCGATAGACCCGCCGATAGTCGGCCAGTTCGTTCTCCACGGCTTCCCACGGCTTTTGCGGAATGATCAGCAAGCCGATGCCCAGCTTGGCCATGATCGCCGAACTCTCCGGCGAGACAGCGGCGGCGTAGGTGCGGCCCCGGAAGCTCTTGAACGGGCGGGGTCGGATGTCTCGCCGGGCCTGCTTGACCAGCCGGCCATCGAACTCGCAGGTTCCGCTTTCCAGTCCCGCCAACAACATCTGGGCCGCCTCCGTGAAATATTCGCGGCTGTCTTCCTGGTTGCGCCCGAAGCCTTCGAACTCCACCCGGCCAAGGCCGCGCCCCAGGCCGAGAATAAAGCGGCCGCCCGACATATGGTCGAGCATGGAGACCTGTTCGGCCACCCGCATCGGATCATGCCAGGGCAGCACCACCACCATCGAGCCCAGTTTCACCGTCTTGGTCCGCCCGGCGAAATAACTCAGGTACTGCAACACATCCGGGCACATGGTGTAGTCGGTGAAATGGTGCTCGACGCCCCAGATCGACTCGAAGCCGAGCGGTTCGGCCAGATCGCCGAGGCGCAGTTCGTTGGCCCAGACGGCGCGGTCGTCGACCCCGTCGCGGCGGCCTTGGAAAATCAGAGCCATACCCACGTGCATCGCGGTTTCTCCCTTATCGGATGGGGCGGCCTCGCGGTCTTGGCCTGCCGCTCTTTCCCGGAGTTTGGCGCACCCTGCGATGCGCAAGCAATCAAAAAACGAATTCCGCCGCCCGACACCCATCGGTCGGCCGCCGAGGCGGCCAGACTTCAATGGACCTAGACTGAGGTCAGGGATCCCGAAGCAATAACCGGACCCGTGGGCAGACCCGTGGTCGAGCCGCCCGGTGGCTCGAGAGAGATGGCGAGCACAGCCTTTGGCGACGCGAGATCGACCAGGCTCAGTGGCGCCGCGGCTGTTCTAGGCTGGGCGTCGTCAAACACGGCGACGGCGTGTGGTTGTCCGCCGGCGGGTCTGATCCACAGTTCGGGGACATGACCTTCGGCCGCGACGGCCTTCACCGGCATCAGAGTAAAGCCGCTGCGCAGGCGATCGACGCTGACAACGAACAGCGTCTCACCGCTCGGCGCGTTGAGGCGGGCAAGCATAACCGCTGGCGCCGCCTTGGGGGCGGCCGCCGAAAGAGGCGTAGAAGGGGCTAGCCTTAAGATAATAACGAACAGGGCGGCCGCGGCGGCGGCAAGGGAGGCGCCGGTGGCCGCTCGCCACACCCGCAAATCATTCCACGGGCTGATGCGCGGGCGAAAGGGAACCACCGGGTCCGCCTGCGTCAGGCTGGCGGCGATGCGATCCCAGGCCCTGGCGGGCGGGGTTGCCTCGGCCACCTCGTCCAGTAGGGGCGCGAGGCGTTGTTCCCAGGCCGAGACTTCCAGGCGGAAGCCCGGGTTTGAGGCCAGGCGGCGCAAAGCCACGGCCCGCGCCTCGCCTTCCAGCAGCCCGAGTACATACTCCGCGGCGGTCACATCGCCATGCGCGTCCTCGCCGACCGGGGGAATGTTATCGTCGCTCATAGTTCGAGGCACACTCTAAGCTTCAACAGCGCCCGGCGGATCCAGCTCTTCATGGTGCCGAGCGGCACGCTGGCTTCGGTGGCGAGGTTCTCATAGGTTCGCCCATCGAGAAAGGCGCGCCGAACGGCGGCTTGTTGGCGATCGTCTAACTCGCCCAAACATCTGCCCAGGCGTCCGACCGTTTCGCCATCCTCGATAATCGCCAGGGCGGTAGGCGCTGGATCGACCACCGTCAACGCTTCGTCGACGGAACCGTGCCGGCCGGGACGCCGCTTGCGTAACATGTCTATGGCGCGATTGCGCGCGATCGTCGCCAACCAGGTGATCGGGCTTGCCCGGCTGGCCTCGAAGGCGCCCGCATTGCGCCAGACTGTCAGATACACTTCGTGCAACACGTCCTCTGCCTCGCTGGCGTCGCCCAATATACGCAGGCAGATGCCAAAAAGCTTCGCGGAGGTCTGGCGATAGACAATTTCCATCGCGCCGGCCTCCCCTTGGCCAACGCGGGCGATCGCCGCGTTCAGCGTCTCCCTCTGCCAATCGAGGTCCATTCAGTGTCCCAAAAGACGGCGCCGCCGACCCTGGGGCGGCAAACGTTCGTGACTGCGTTGAAGTCTCCATAGACGAATTCAGCGGCCCGCCAAGGGCGGTTTGGTTGTCGCGATTCACGCACCCAAGACGCCGCGATTTTTTTTACGATTGCTGCATCTGTGGACCTGCTGCGTCCGTAGCTTACGCGGGTCACGCTATCTGGAGTCGCCGGATGGGGGGCCGGAAGACGCTTTGGGGCCGATAGATCAACGACTGGCGTCGCTGGTAGAGCGCGCGGCGGCGATGTTTATTACCTCGTGTGCGGCCACTGGATTCGCGAGCGGCGCAAGGGCGGTGGATAACATTTTCTTTACCGGCGGAAAACGTCTCCTGAGCGGATGTGTCGATGAGTTGGCTAAGGGAGCGGGCGAGACAGTTCAACTTCCAAACCACAATAACATCGCCGGCGTCATCCCACGCGAGGCCAGAGCCGCCTTGAGCTCGTGTCGATCATGTTGTGCGCCTGAGGCTTTCTCGACGAAGATACGGTCGCGGTCCGCCGCGCCGCGGGTTCACCGCTCAAGCTTGTCAGTTAGACTTCCCGTGCCCATCGTGATAGAACTAATTAACGATAAGGTGGCGAGCCACTTAAAGGGAGGGCGGACGATGCACACTGGTGGGATTGCGGCGGCGGTGCTTTTCTTCGGGTTTATGGCCTGCATGGCTGCGCCAGCGCAGGCTCAGGTGACATTCGCCAGCTTCGAAGCGGCGGACTCGTCCAGCAACATCTCCTGGACCAACACCGGCTTCTCCAGCGGCTCCCTTACCCAACTCTCCGGCGACAGTGACGGCGAGGGCGGCGTGAAGGATGTGACCTTCAGCTTCTCGGCATTCGGTCTACCCACCAATCTGGCCGCCGACTTCGATCTCACGTCGACCAGCACCTCTCCTGCCGTCACGGCGTTCGGGGTTCTTCTGGCTCAGCCGGGGATCACGGGCGGTTTCCACTTCACCTATGATGGACCGAGCAAAAAGATAGGCGGCGTCATGTTCAATCACGGCGCCAACCTGTTGTCCGGGACGTTCACCAACGCCTTTATTACCGGCATCGTCGGCGGCGGTGTGGCAAGCTTGCAGGCCGAGAACAACACGACCGGGCCGATCAACTTCACCTCCGACTTCCTGCTGTTTCAAAACCCGTGCTGCGGCGACGAGGCGATGTCCCTAGCGTTCAGCGACGTCACACCCGCGCTGCACATCAATTCCGTCGGCGACACCCTGGCCAGCTTCGACACCAACGCCGCGGGCGATTTCTCTGCCGACGTGGTGGCCAAAACCCCCCAGGGCGGAGTCCCTGAACCTACAACCTGGGCGATGCTGATGGCGGGCTTTGCCGGCGTCGGCGCAGCCCTGCGTCGTCGCAGGAGCACCCAATTCACCGATCCCGCGGCCGGGGGGCGGGTGGAAAGTCCAGTCAGAGGGATTTCCAGGATCGCCACGGCCATCTTCGCCCTCGGGACGCTGGCCGGCCTCGCTACGCCGGCCGAGGCCTTGACCTTCGCCTCCTTCCGCCCCAGCGTTGCGGGAAACACCATGTCGTGGACCAACACGGGGTTTTCAACCGGCTCACTTACCAACATCGCCAGTGACAACGCTCTGGAGGCGGGGGTGACGGATGTCGCCTTCAGCTTCAAGGCCTTTGGCTTGCCCGCCAACTTGTCCGCCGACTTCGATTTCACGTCGACCAGCACTTCCCCAACGGTTGTTGCGTTCGGGGTTCTTCTGGCTCAACCGGGTATCACGGGCGGTTTCCACTTCACCTATGATGGACCGAGCAAGAAGATAGGCGGCGTCATGTTCAATCACGGCGCCAACCTGTTGTCCGGGACGTTCACCAACGCCTTTATTACCGGTATCGTCGGCGGCGGTGTGGCGGGCTTGCAGGCCGAGAACAACACGACCGGGCCGATCAACTTCACCTCCGACTTCCTGCTGTTTCAAAACCCGTGCTGCGGCGACGAGGCGATTTCCCTGGCGTTCAACGGCATCACCCCCGGACTGCACATCAATTCCCCAGGCGACACCCTGGCCAGCTTCAGCACGAGCACGACCGGCAATTTTTCCGCCGATGTGGTGGCTAAAGCTCTCCCGCCGCCAAGGCGCTTTACAACACTCGGCGCGCTGCCTGGCGCCATTCCAGAACCCACGACCTGGGCGCTGATGCTCGCGGGCTTCGGCTGCCTCGGCGCAGGCCTCCGCCGAGCTCGGCGCGGCGGGCTCAGTGTGCGCTAGCGACTGGTCGCTCTGCTCACTCTCCAGACCACGTTGCCGACATCGTCCGCGACGACCAGAGAGCCGGTCCGATCAAGCGCCACGCCGACCGGCCGCCCACGGACGGTCTTTTGATCTGGCGCGAGGAAATCGGTTATAACAGGGATCGGCATTCCGCTCGGCCGTCCACTTACGAAGGGGACGAAAACCACCTGGTAGCCGTTTAGCGGGCTTCGGTCCCAGCTCCCATGTTCACCCACGAAGACGCCGTTACCGAATTGCGGCGACAGCGTTTCTCCTAAGCTGAATGCGAGACCGAGCGCCGCGACATGGGAGCTGAGCCCGTAGTCCGGCTTGATTGCCTTTGCCACCATCGCAGGATCCTGCGGATGCACGCGCACGTCGACGTGCCGCCCCCAATAGCTGTAGGGCCAGCCGTAGAAGCCGCCGTCCTTGATGGAAGATAGATAGTCCGGGACCAGGTCCGGCCCTATCTCGTCCCGTTCGTTGACGACGGCGAACAGCTGCCCCGTTCCGGGCTGGATGGCTAGGTTGGTGGGATTGCGCGTCCCGGTCGCGTAAATGCGTTTGGCGCCGGTCAACCGATCGATTTCGTAGATCGCCGCGCGCCCTGCTTCGACGTCCATTCCATTCTCGGTGATGTTGCTGTTGGAGCCGACGCCGACATAGAGCTTTGACCCATCCGGACTGGCGACCATCGATTTCGTCCAATGGTGGTCGATCGGGCCCGCGGGTAGATCGGTGAGTTCTATTCCTGGTATCGTAATCTTCGTCTGCCCTGGCGTGAAGGGGAAGGCGATGATCGCATCGGTGTTGGCGACATACAAAGTACCCGCCACCCACACGACGCCGTATGGCGAGTGCAGATTGTCAACCAGCACCGTCCTCAGTTCCGGGACCCCGTCGCCATCGGCGTCACGTAGCAACGTAATACGATTACCGCCCTTGGCGGATGCACCACCGCGCGCTTTCACTTTGCTTTGAATATAATCCTTGGGCCGGAAAGACTTGCTGCCGGGGCCGTTACTTTCGACCACGAGGATGTCGCCGTTGGGCAATGTGTAAACGATGCGGGGATGCATCAGTCCGGTCGCCATCGCCTGGATGCGCATGCCGACGGGAACCGTGGGCGTTTCCCCGGCCTTCCAGCCTACCACCTGCGGCACGCTCATTGGCGGTATCAGGTATTGGTGGGGTTCTGGAAGGTATGGATTAGGCCCATATTGTTTTGATGGATCGCCGCCTTTGCCGCTGCAGGCAGCGACCAAAGCCAGGATCATCAGCCCAGAAGTCGCACGAACTGGGTCGGCGATCATTCGCTTTCTCCGCGTTCAGCAGTCCCGATGGTTGTCACGCACCAGCCCCGAAGACCGGCGACAAGGAGCAGGATCGTGACGATGATTGATAAGGTGATGCCGGTCGGGACAACAGACGTCCATCCATCGCGCGTATGAACGAGGATGTTGATCAGCGAGAGAATTGCAGCGGCGCCCACCAAAGCAAAGTCAAACCAACGGATCGAGCCTGCCCTGCCAAGCATGAAGTCAATTAGCAGGAAGATCACGGCGATGAGCGCCAACACGAGGCCGCCTGTGATCATCCAAGCAGAGAAGTTGGCCCACTGCATCAGCGAGTTGCTGCAATACATGTAGTCGGTGAACAGGGCGGCCATCAGCAACGCCCCGCCTAGCCCAATGAAAAACGGGTGGAGCGGCCTAGGCAAGCGCCCAGCGCCAACTGACCTCGCCATGTTCGCCTCCCTGACGACTGCGGCTCGATAGGGTGGGACCGCGCCTGACAGGAAGCACCGAATCCCAGACAGCGGCAACCCGCTTATACCAATGCCTCTCGTCAATCACCCAGGCTCGCTTACGAAGAAGGGGTTTTCCTCCACCCCGACCTTTGTCAGCCGAACGCAGCCGAGCTCCTCGGACCCCCGTCCGGCCACCGTAACTAACGGTCATCTACGGTCGTGCGGGGTCCACGGCGATGTTGGAGCGCTCTTACCCCTACGGATCTACCCGCGCCTCGGCGTAGCCGCTCAGCACCTCGACGCCGTTCTGGTTGACCGTCTTCACGTCCAGTTCCACCAGCTTGACCCCATCCTTCTCGCCCACCGCCTTGACCGTCGCGGTGGAGTCCAGGGTGTCGCCCGGCCAGACCTGGCTGGTGAAGCGCACGCCATATTTGGTCAGACGGGCGTCGCCGACATAGTCGGTAAGCATCTTGCCGGTCATGCCCATGGTCAGCATGCCGTGGGCGAAAACGGACGGATAGCCAGCCACCTGGGTGGTGAAGATCTCATCGGTATGCAGCGGGTTGTAGTCGCCCGACGAGCCCGCATATTGCACGATCTGGGTGCGCTTGAGGTCCTCGACCAGACGCGCGGTGTGGGTGTCGCCGACCTTCAGGTCGCTCGCCTTCAAAGCCACTCAGGCCTCCTGTTTCTGATCAACTGGACGTTCGGTGCGCACGCCGACGCCCCTGGCGGTGATCACCAGTTCGCCGTTCTGGTCGCGATATTCGGTGACCGACTCTGAGAAGATCAGCTTGCCCGACCGCCGGCCTTCCTTTTCCCAGGTCTTGCCGGGCAGGGACGTGGCCATCAGCACGTCGCCGGGTTTCAGGTGGCGGTGATACTCGAAATGCTGTTCGGCGTGCAGACCACCGCCGTTGCCGCCACCGCCGCCGCCTTCGCCCCGAACGATACCGCTAGGGTTCTTGCCCGAACCGAACCACGGCTTTCCGGGCTTGGGCCGCAACACATAGTCGGGGTCGAACTGTGCGCTGGCCTGGGCGAAGGTAGGCGGGGCGATCACCGACCCGGCCTCGCTCTTGGCCGCGTAGTCGGCGTCGGCGTAGATGGCGTTGTCGTCGCCCACCGAGCGGGCGAACATCAGGATGTGGGACGCTTCGACGGGGAAGGTCTTCACGGCCATGGCGTTTCCTCTTTCGCTTGCGGCCCTTCTGACGGGGCCAATTCTATTTGGGCGAGGTCGACGCGGCGGCGTCAAACACCCGCCGGTAATGTGTTTCAGACGAAGGTAAGCCCCTCGAACGAACCCTTGGCGCGCCAGTCGCGGACCAGATCGTAGAACACCACCGGGCCCGCGCCATAGAGGCTTTCGAAGATGCCTTTGCCTTCGCCGACCCGACCCTCGCCGTTGTAATAGCCGGGGGTGCAGTCCTTGCGGAATTCCAGCGCAACCTGCGGGCACTCGCGGACCGTCTGGACCCAACCGGCTTCGCCTTCGGGCGTGGGTTCGATCACCCGTGCCTGGCGGTCGTTGGCCTGTTGAATCAGTTCGGCCACATGCCGCACCTGCTCATCGAGCATGTGGGGGAAGTTGGCGGTCAGAGCGTTTTGGGTCACGCCCAGATGGAAGCAGTTGGGAAATCCGTAGCTGTAGAAGCCGTGCAAAGTCTTCAGCCCATCCGACCAATAGTCGCTCAAGGTGACGCCGTTACGGCCATGAACCTCGAAACCGGCGCGGCGGGTATAGGCGGTGCCGACCTCAAAGCCGGTGGCGAAGATGATGCAGTCCACCTCGTGTTCGACGCCGTCGAACACCAGGCCCTTTTCGGTGATGGCGTCGACGCCGCGGCCCAGGGTGTCGACCAGGGTGACGTTAGGCCGGTTGAAGGTGGGCAGGTAGTCGTCGTTGAAGGTGGGGCGTTTGCAGAACTGACGATACCAGGGCTTCAGCGCCTCCGCCGTCTCGGGGTCCTTCACCGTCGCGTCCACCCGGGCGCGAACCTGGTTCATCTTCTCGAAATCGGCCAGCTCGACCTGGCGGTTGAGTTCCTCCATCGTCATCGCCGAACCCTCTGCGACCCGGGCCGGAACCAGGGCCGAGAGCTTACGGATGATATCGGTCCAACCGTCGCTGACCAGGTCCTCGGTCAGCGGCATGCCACTGACCAGCATGTTGAAATTGTCCATCCGCTGCTTCTGCCAGCCGGGCGCCAGGCTGGCCGCCCAGTTGGGATCGGTCGGCTTGTTGCCGCGCACATCGACCGACGAGGGGGTGCGCTGGAACACGGTCAGGTGTTTGGCGTAGCGGCCCAGGTGCGAGACGCATTGAATGGCTGTGGCGCCAGTGCCGATGACCGCCACGCGCTTGTCGGTCAGCTTGTGCAGATTGCCGTTGGTGTCGCCGCCGGTATATCCATAGTCCCAGCGGCTGGTGTGGAAGCTGTGGCCCTTGAAGCTGTCGATGCCGGGTATGCCCGGCAGCTTGGGCCGGTTCAGCGGCCCGCTGGACATCACCACATAGCGGGCCTTGATTGCATCACCGCGGTTGGTGGTGACCAGCCACAGCTTCTCGTCCTCTTGCCAGGTCAACCCGGCTATCTGGGTCTGGAAGCAGGCATCGCGATAGAGATCGAAATGCTCGCCGATCCGTCGCGCGTGGGCGAGGATCTCAGGCGCGTAGCTGTATTTCTCCTTGGGCAGATAGCCTGTCTCTTCCAGCAGTGGCAGGTAGATATAGGCCTCGATATCGCACTGGGCGCCCGGATAGCGGTTCCAGTACCAGGTGCCGCCGAAGTCGCCGCCCTTTTCGATGATGCGGATGCTATCGACGCCGGCCTTGCGCAGATGGGCGCCAGCCATCAGACCGCCGAAACCGCCGCCGATGATCGCCACCTCGACCTGATCGGTCCGCGGCGGGCGGGCGAAGCCCGGCTCGACATAGGGGTCGTCGATATAGTGGCTGAAGTCGCCCTTGACCTCGACATACTGGTCGTTGGCGTCGGGGCGCAGCCGCCGGTCGCGCTCCTGGCGGTATTTGTCGCGCAGCGCGTCGGGGTCGAAATCGATCTCGGTGTCCGCCGTATCCAAGGCCATGTCGTCCAACCCTCTTAGCCGCGAGCATTCGCCCGCCGATTTCGCTCCAATTTACATGGTCAAACTGGCGAGGCCAGAGGCGACGCGACGATTGCGGGCGGCTAATTTAGCGTCGCTGGGATAATCAGGGTGAATCGTCCCTGGAAATTACGGAATACCAGCATGACCGGCCGCATCGCCTCCCTCTGGCGCCATCCCGTCAAGGGCTTCACGCCGGAGCGTCTTGCGAGCGCACGCCTCGAGGCGGGCGGTTATTTTCCCTGCGACCGGCTCTACGCCGTCGAGGATGGGCCCTCTGGCTTCGATCCGCAAAACCCGGCCTGGATCACCAAGCAGAAGTTCACGGTTCTGGCCAAGATCGCCCAGGTGGCCAAGGCTCGCACCGCCTATGACGTGACGACCGGAGTGCTGAGCGCGTCGGCGGAAGGCCATGAGTCGTTCCATGGCGCGCTGACCGACCCAAGGGGTCGCGCAGCCTTCGCCGTCTGGCTGGCCCTGTTCCTGGGTGAGGAGGCGCGAGGGCCTTTGAATGTGGTTCAGGCCCCCGGCCACCGCTTCACCGACCACCTCGACGGCCATGTCTCGATCGTCAATCTGGCCAGCGTCCGGGACCTGGAGGCCCGGACGGGCCGGCCGGTCGATCCGTTGAGGTTCCGCGCCAATCTCTATGTGGAGGGCTGGCCGGCCTGGATCGAGAACGAGGCGGGGGCGGCAGAGGTGACGATCGGCGAGGTGTCGGCGAGGGTGTTTTCGCCTATCGTCCGCTGCGCGGCGACCCATGTCGATCCGGTCACCGGCGAGCGGGATTTTGAACTGGTGGCGGCGCTGTACGAGCATTATGGGCATATGAACTGTGGAATCTATGTGTCGGTCACCCATGGCGGCCTCGTCGCGGAAGGTGATCGGGCGGCCTTAGAGCCTTAGGAATGGAAACGCCATGATCCGACGCGGCCGCGCCTATCTGGAAGCCCGCGCCGAGCCGGCAAGTGCGGAAACCGAGCAGCTGGAACGTGAAGGCTACACTATCGTCCGGGGCCTGCTGAGCGAGGATGAGGTCGCCGAACTTCACGGCGAGATCACGGCCATCTACGAACGCGACCCGCCGGACATGCGCGGCAATCGGGGGCCGGAAGACATGGCCATGTTCCGCTACGCCATGCTCAACCGAAGCCCCGCCGCCCAGAAGGCCGTGGCCAATCCGAAGCTGCTGGCGGTGATCGAGCCGCTGATCGGCGAGGACTGCCATGTGATTGCCAACACCGCCTGGCGCAATCCCGCCGGCCACCCCGGATCGCGCGAGGGTCAGCATTGGCATATCGACTCGGGGCCGCACGTGCCCCTGCCTGAAGGGGTGCGCTGGCCGGCCGAGATACCCCATCCGGTGTTCGCCATTGGCGTACATGTCTATCTCCGGGACTGTGTGCTGGAGGACGGACCGACCGGCGTGCTTCCGGCCAGCCATCTTTCCGGCCGCCCGCCGCCCGGAGCGCGGGGCCTGGACGACGGTCTGGACTACGAGGGCCGAGGGGTGATCCCCCTGATCACCCGAGCCGGGGACGCGGGGTTGTTCGTGTCGGACGTCTGGCACCGGCGGATGCCGGCGACGGAGGGCGACCACGGCCGCTTCTTCCTGCAGATTCACTATGGCAGGCGCGACATCGCGCAGCGGCTGTTGACCACCTCCGACAGCAACCAGCTTTCAGCCGAAGCCGTCGCCCGGGCGATCACCGATCGCGAGCGCCGTGTCATCGGCCTACACCCGGCGTTTTTCTACGACGGCTAAACGACAAAAAGGGAAGGGCACTCGATGATTTTTGACCAGGTCGCCACCGGCGGTTGCCAATCCTACATGCTGGGTTGCCCTGACACCTTGAGCGGCGTGCTGATTGACCCCGAGATCAGCCAGATCGATCGCTATCGGGCGCTGGCCGCCCATGTCGGTCTGCATATTCGTTATGTGATCGACACTCACACCCACGCCGACCATTTCTCGGCGGCCAAGCAGCTCACGGCTCTACTGGGGGCGACCCTGGTGATGCATCATTCCAGCCCGACGCCCCACGCCACCCTGCGTTTGGACGACGATGACAGGTTGCTGGTCGGCAACCTGCGCATCCGTGCGCTGCACACCCCGGGCCACACCCGCGACTCGATGTGTCTGGTGGTCGGGGATCGGGTGTTCACCGGCGACACCCTGCTGATTGGCGGCACCGGGCGAACCGATCTGCCCACAGGCGATCCCGACCAACTGTATGAGAGCCTGTTCGGTAAGCTGCTCAAGCTCGATCCAGCCCTGCTGGTCTTTCCCGCGCACGACTACAAGGGGCGCTCCAATTCCACCATCGGGACCGAAATCGAGACCAATCCACGCCTTCAGAAGCGTGACCGGGATGAGTTCACCCGCATGATGCGCGAGCTGAACCTCGGCGCACCCACGCATCTCACCGAGGCCCTGCGCACCAATATGACCGGGGGCAAGACGGTGGGCCAGATGCTGGCCGAAGCCGCCGCCGAAGTGCCGTTCATCGGCATGGAAGAGTTGGACCGGCGCCTGGCCGGCCGGCCCAACGATCTGCTGGTGCTGGATGTGCGCGAGGAGGGCGCCTTCAAGGCCGGTCATATTCCAGGCGCGATGCATCTGCCGAGGGGCCAGCTGGAGCTGCGCATCAACGAGGCGATCCCCGACCCGACCCTGCGCATCGTCACCTGCTGCGAGTTCGGCAAGATATCCACCCTGGCCGCAGCGACCCTGCGCGCCCTGGGCTTCATGCGCGCCAGCGCCTTGGACGGCGGCATGAAGGCCTGGCGAGAGGCGGGCCTTTCCCTGGAGGCTTGATAGGGTTGCACAGGCCGCGCTTCCCCCATGCTGGAATCCTGCTAGGACCCTCCCGCGAAGGGAGAGCGCTGTTGTCCGAGACTGCCGAGACGAGCGGGACCGCGGCGCCGGAGACCCCGGAAGAGGCCGAGGCGGCTTACGAACGTTTCGTCTGGGCCAATCTTCCGCGTAATTTCGCTGGGCACTTCATCCACGGCATGCTGGGCATGACCGGCTTTCGCCTGTTCAACGCCCCGACCTTCCTGCCGGCCTATCTGCATCTGCTGTCGGGTTCCGACTTCATCGTCGGTCTGGGTCAGTCGCTGCAGCAATTGGGCGGGGTGATTTCGCCGGTGATCGGCGCCACCCAGATCGAACATCGCAAGAAGGTGCTGCCCGTCGCGATCCTGATGGGCACCTTGATGCGCATCCAGATTCTCGGCGTGGCGGTGTCCGGCTTCCTGCTACACGGTTATCCGTTGCTGATCGCCATATTGACGTTCCTTTTTCTGCTGGGCCTGTTCTCCGGGCCGCAGTCGGTGGCCTTCCAGCTGCTGCTGGCCAAGGTCATCCCGATTTCTCGCCGGGGGCGGCTGCAGGCATTTCGCAATGTGACCGGCGGCGCGATCGCCGCCGGTCTGGCCTGGTTCGCGGGGCGTTATCTCATCCAGCAGAATGTGTTCGGCAACGGCTATGGCGTGACGTTCATGCTGGCGTTCGTGCTCACCAGCCTGGGCCTCACCGCGCTGCAATTGCTGATGCGGGAGCCTGAGCCGCCGACCATTCGGGCCAAGGGCAAGATCATGGACCGGATCCGTGATTTTCCGGCCATGTTCACCCAGGATCGTGGGTTCATGTTCTTCATGGTCGCCCAGACCCTGGCCACGGCCGGACGCGTCGCGGCGCCGTTCTATATTCTCTACGCCGGCCATTCGATGCAACTGAACGGCAAGAACCTGGGGCTGGTCTCCCTGGCTTTCCTGGGCGCCGACACGGTGACCAATCTGGGTTGGGGTCTGGCGGGCGACAAATTCGGCTTCAAGTTCACCTTCGCCCTGTCTCTGGGCGTGTGGATCGCCGGCACGGCGCTGTTGATGGCGGCCCCCAGTCTGGTGGCCGTGCATCTGCCCGGGTCTGGCGGCGGGCCACACGGCGGCATTGTTCTGGGTGTTCAGGCCTTTATCTTCATGGCGTTCTTCGGATTGGGGGCGGCGCAATCGGGTTTCCAAATGAGCTCACAGACCATGGTGCTGGAGTTCGGCTCGCGGGACGACATTCCCATGCGCCTGGCCCTGACTACCACGGCCCAGGGCGCAATGAACACCATCGGACCTCTGGCGGGGGGCGTCATCGCCACGACCCTCGGTTATGAGGCGCTTTTCGGGGTTTCCGTTGGCTTGCTCGCGATCTCGCTGGTGGTGCTGCTGACGCTGGTTGAGGAGCCTCGCTTCCGTGGGGTCGCCTAGACGCCGCGGGCCATGCTAGAAATCTAAGATCACAGATTTCGGCCAGAGGGTGAGCATCATGCGGATCGGTATTCCCAAAGAGATCAAGACCCTCGAGTTTCGCATCGGCGCGACACCTGGCGTGGTGCAGCGTCTTTGCCGCGAAGGCCACCAGGTGTTCGTCGAAGCCGGCGCGGGGGCGGGTATCGGCTTGGCGGACCAGGCCTTCGTCGATGTCGGCGCGGAGATCCTGCCGCACGCCGACGCGGTGTTCGAAGCGGCCGAGATGATCGTCAAGGTCAAGGAACCACAAGCGGTGGAAATCGCACGGCTCAAGCCGCATCACATTCTGTTCACATATCTTCATCTCGCCGCCGATCCGGACCAGACCCGCGGCCTGATGGCCTCGGGCTGCACCGCCATCGCCTATGAAACCATAACCGATCGCTTCGGGCGCCTGCCCCTACTGGCGCCGATGAGCCAGGTGGCCGGACGGATGTCGGTGGATGTCGGGGCCTATCATCTGCTGAAACCGGCGGGTGGGCGGGGCCTGCTGCTGGGCGGCGCGCCCGGTGTCCTGCCGGCCCGGGTGCTGATCTTGGGTGGTGGCGTGGCCGGCAAGCACGCGGCGGAAATGGCCATAGGACACGGCGCCGATGTGACCCTCTACGACATCTCCGCCACGCGTCTGGAGCAGCTGGACGACCAGTTCGGCGGTCGCCTGAAGACCTGTTATTCGACCCACGATCTGGTGGCCGAAGCCCTGCCCACCGCCGATCTGATCATCGGTTGCGTGCTTATCCCCGGCGCCGCGGCGCCCAAGCTGGTCACCAGGGCCGACCTGAAGAAGATGCGGCCTGGAACGGTGCTGGTCGACGTCGCCATCGACCAGGGCGGCTGTTTCGAGACCAGCCATCCCACCACGCACGCCGATCCCACCTTTGTGGTCGACGAGGTGATCCACTACTGCGTGGCCAATATGCCAGGCGCCGCGCCCCTGACTTCGACCTATGCGCTGAGCGCGGCCACCGCACCCTACATCTCTGCCTTGGCCGGCAAGGGCGCCGAGAAGGCGCTGGCCGATGATCCGGGCTTCGGCGAAGGGCTGAATATCAAGGCGGGCCGCATCGTCTATCCCGCCGTTGCCGAGGCTTTGGGACTGCAATAGTTTTCGGCCGCGGCGGGGGGCGAGACGATGTTCAACAAACGCCTGGTCGCCCGAGCGGCCGTGGTGGCGTCGCTATTTCTGACGCCCGGGAGCCCTGCTCTGGCCGACAAGGCTCCGGCCAGGACTTTCGCCGAGGCCACGGCCGGGCTAGAGGCGCGCGCCGGCCTCTTGCCAGTCTATCTGGATGCGAAGGCGGGGCGGATACTGCTGCTGCTGACTGCCGACGCCAAGGGCGACTGCGGCGAGTATCTCTATCGGACGGCTATGCGCTCAGGCCTGGGTTCGACGCCGGTGGGGATCGATCGGTCGAACCCGGGCGAGACCCGGATTCTCGATTTCCGCCGCGTCGGTTCGAAGGTTGTGGCCGAGCTTGAGAACTTCGGGTTCCGGGCCGACGGCGGGTCCGCCGATGAACGGCAGGCGGTGCGGGAGTCGTTTCCGCCGTCGATCGTCTGGGCCGGCGATGTCGCGGCCGAGGACCAGGCCGGCGGCGTTCTGGTCGACATAACCAGCTTTCTGACGCGGGATGCGTTCGGGGTGATCGACGCTCTCAAGGCGACCAAGCAGGGCGACTTCGTTCTGGCGACCGACCGCGGCTATGTCGATCTGGATCAAGCTCTTGTCCTGCCGGACAACCTTGAGTTCGAGGCGCACGAGACCTTTGTCAGCGCCATGCCGGCGGGGGCGGAGGTCAAAGGGATCGCGCCAGACTCTCACGCCGTCACCCTGGTAGAGCATCAGTCGCTGATCAAACTACCGGCGCCCGGTTTCACCCCGAGGCTGGCCGATCCGCGAACCGGCGCGTTCGATGGTCGGGTCGCCAACTACGCCGCGCCGTTGGGTTCGCCGGTCATCTATCGCTTGGCGACGCGCTTTCGTCTGGAAAAGACCGATCCCTCCGCCGCCCGCTCGCCGGTGAAAAAATCGATCGTATTTTATGTCGATCGCGCCGCTCCCGAACCCATTCGAACCGCCCTGATCGAGGGCGCGCGGTGGTGGTCGGGGGCCTTTGACGCCGCCGGGTTCATCGACGCCTTCCGGGTGGAGGTTCTGCCCGAGGGCGTGAACCCCCTGGATGCCCGCTACAATGTGATCAGCTGGGTGCATCGTCAGACCCGCGGCTGGTCCTATGGCGATCCGATCGCCGATCCGCGCACCGGCGAGATCGTCAAGGGGGCGGTGACCCTGGGCTCGCTTCGCGTGCGCCAGGATCTGATGATCTTCGAGGGGCTAGCCGGCGCCGACAAGACCGGTTCGGGCGGCCCGGATGATCCGCTCGTCGCTTCGCTGGCAAGGCTTCGCCAGCTGGCGGTGCATGAAACTGGCCACGCCCTGGGCCTCGCTCACAACATGGCGGGCAGCACCTATGGCGACCGGGCGTCGGTGATGGACTATCCGCCGCCGCGCATCGCGATCGTCGACGGCAGGCTGAATTTCAGCGACGCCTACAAGGTCGGGCTTGGTGATTGGGATCGTTTCGCGATCCGCTGGCTATACAGCGAGGTCCCCGCCGGCGCGGCCGGGGCGGCTACCCTGGAGGCTATCGTCAGGGATGGCTACGCCCACGGCCTGCGCTATGTCCGGGATGAAGATTCTCGACCGACCGGCTCGGCCAATCCGTATGGCGCTCTTTGGGACGATGGCCCGAATTCGGTGGAGGCGCTGGCGCATGTGATGGCGGTGCGCGGGATCGCCCTGGCCAAGTTTGGCCCGGCCAGCCTGCCGGCCGGCGCGCCGCTCTCGGACCTGCGGCGGGTTATCGTGCCGATCTATCTGTTTCACCGCTATGAGGTTGGCGCGGTGGCGAAGTCGATCGGAGGTGTCGATTTCAACTACGCCCTTCGCGGCGATGGCGCGCCGGCGCCGCGAGCCATGGACGGCCCAACCCAACGGCGGGCCTTGGCGGCTCTACTTGGGACGCTCGACCCCGCCGTGCTTGACCTGCCCGACAGCCTGATCGACCAACTCTCTACCGGTCGCGACGGTTCGGCGGATCGGCAATACGACACCGAACTGTTCGGCGACACCCAGACGCCGGTGTTCGACATAGCCACGGCCGCTCAGGCGATCACCGACATAACCCTGGACAATCTGCTCGAGCCCTCACGATTGGCGCGGGTCGCCGATCAGGGCGCGAGAATTTCCGGGGCCCTGGACCTGAACGAACTGCTGAAGCGCACGACAGAGGTGGTCGCCGCGGAAAAGTCGATCAGCCCGCGCGAGGCTCGGCTGCGCCGGGTCGTGCGCCAGCGGCTGGTGGTGAAGCTGGCGCAGGTCATGGCCGACGCGTCGGTTCCGCCCACGGTGACCGCCGAGGTCAAGACGGCCCTGGAGGCGTTGGGCCATCAGCTGGAGGCGTTGAAAACCGGCGATCCCGCCGACCTCGCCCAGGCTCGCTATTTGAGTGGGCTGATCCTCAATCGCTCGCGCGACGATCTGGCCGCTCTGGCGGACGCGGACCTTAAGCGCGGGGCCACGCCGCCGCCGGGAATGCCCATCGGCGCCGAGGGCGGAGAAGACGGCTGGTTCAGCGAGGCTTTGAGCGGCTGGAACTAGAGCCGGTGTGTCGTTCAGGCTTCCAGCAGATCATCGACCGCCTCAATCCAGTGCCGCACCGGCACGGGGGACTTCTCGCCTAGATGCATCCAGCAACCGATATTGGCAGTGTAGATCGCTTGGGGCGCCCCGGCGGTCAGGGCCGCGATCTTGTCGGTGCGCAGCTTGCCGGCCATGGTCGGCTGTAGCAGCGAATAGGCGCCGGCCGAACCGCAGCACAGATGGGCGTCGGCTACCGGTTGCGGATCATAGCCCAGGCTGGCCAGAAGACGGGCGGGGGCGTCGCCGAGCCCGGGCCCGTTGCGCAGGGTGCAGGATTGATGGACCGCGATCCGGGGCTGGGCCGGGGTGCGATGGGTAATCGCCGGCGTCTTCTCCAGCACCTCTATGGGATCGCGCAAGTGATCGACCACGCGCCGGGCCTTGGCGGCGTAGGCAGGGTCTTCCGCCAATATGTCGGGATAGTCGCGAATGAACGCCGCGCAGCCGCTGGCGTTGACGATCACCGCTTCAGCTCCGGCGTCGAGTTCAGCGATCCAGACGTCGATATTGCGCCGGGCCAGGGTGCGCCCTTCATCTGGCGCGTCGAGATGGAAGCTTAGAGCGCCGCAACAGCCTACGCTCGGCGTCTCGGTCAATCTGATACCTAGCTTGTCGAAGACACGCTGGTTGGCGGCGTTGATGTGGGGCGCCGTCGCCGATTGAACACAGCCCTTGAGGAGACTCATCCGGCGTTTATGTTCACGACTGGGTCGCGGGCCGATCTCGACTCTGGCTGGGAGCTTGCCCTTGAGAACGGCCGGCAGGGCGAAGCGCAACGGGCGTCCCAAGGCTATCAATGTCGCCAGTCGCCAGGGCTCGATACACAGCGCTCGAATAGCGCCCCGAAAGACACGCTCACTCCAGGGGCGGGGCGCCTGATGCGCCACCACCTCCCGGCCGACATCAAGCAGCCGGTGATATTCAACCCCTGAAGGACAGGTGGTCTCGCAAGCCCGACAGGACAGGCAGCGGTCGAGGTGGGTCTGGGTCAGGCGGCCGACGGGTTCGCCTTCCAGGGCCTGTTTGATCAGATAGATACGGCCGCGTGGGCCATCGAGTTCATCGCCGGTAAGGTGATAGGTTGGGCAGGTGGCGTTGCACATGCCGCAGTGGACGCAGGCGCGCAGGACCTCCCCGGCGATGGCGCCGGCGGCGGTTTCGGCCAGCGGGCCGGCGATCCTGGTGCGCATCTCTAAAGCCCCTCGTACATCCGGCCGGGATTGAAAATGCCTGCGGGATCGAACGCCGTCTTCAGACGTCGGTGCAAAGCGAATAAGCCGTCTGGAAGTGGAGTGAAAACCGACTCGCCCGTCCGGGCGCCCCGATAAAGTGTGGCGTGACCCCCGACGTCGGAGGCGATGGTGCGGATTCGCTCCGACGGCGCCTCGCTGTCGAGCCAGATTTCTCCGCCCGCCCAGTCGCGCAGCCACAATCCGGGCAACTCCGGTAGGGTTGCTGTGCGTGGGACCGACAAACGCCACAGGCGCGGTTGAGCCAGGGGGCCGAGCCGCCGATGGCGAAGATCGGACCAGAAGCCCTCCGGTGTCGCCTCGCCGCCAATTTCCGCCGCCATGGCCTCAACGGCGCCCACCGCTCCCGAAAGGCGTAGGTGTAAGCGATGTCCGTCATGGGCCGCGCCGCTTAGCGGAACCGGCCGGCGCATCAGGGCAGTGATCATGGCCTGCGCCCTAGGCCAGTCGAGTTCGAAGCTTCGGCTGGTTTCCGCGGCGGGGCTGGGCGCGACCCTGATCGAGATCTCCAGCAGCACGCCCAGACAGCCAAGAGAGCCGGCCATCGGACGAAAGCCGTCGAATCCGGCGACGTTCTTGAACACCGTGCCGCCCAGCCGCAGCGCCTCACCTTTTCCGTTCAGCACCGTTACGCCGAGCACGCTATCCCGCACCGCTCCGGCAAAGGGCCGGCGCGATCCGGAAAAGCCCGAGGCGACGACACCGCCGAGTGTGCTTGTGGGTCCGAGGATCGGCGGCTCGAACGCAAGCATCTGGGTGTTACGGGCCAGCAGCGCCTCGATCTGCAGAAGCGGCGTCCCGGCTCGGGCGGTGATCACCAGTTCACTGGGTTCATAGTCGACCACGCCCTGGTGGCCGGCCATTTCCAGGCGCTCGCCAACAGCGGCGCGGCCATGGAAGGCCTTGGTGTCGCCGCCGACGATGCACAGCGGCCGCGCCTCGGCCGCCGCGGCGCGCACCGCCTTGGTCAGGGCTTCGGTACGGTCGGTTGATCTAGAAGCGGTCGAGGTGAGCAAACGCCGCCTTTCCCGCGTGAACATGCATCGACCCATATTCCGCGCAGCGCGCCAGGGTCGGAATGGCCTTGCCGGGGTTGAGCAACCCGATCGGATCGAAGGCGGCCTTGATGGCGAAGAAGGTCTCGATCTCCGCCGACGAGAACTGCACGCACATCTGATTGATCTTTTCCCGGCCTACGCCATGCTCGCCGGTGATCGTGCCGCCCATGGCCACGCAGAGCTCGAGGATGGCGCCCCCCAAAGCTTCGGCGCGCTCGATCTCGCCGTCCCGATTGGCGTCGTAAAGAATCAACGGGTGCAGATTGCCGTCACCGGCGTGAAACACATTGGCCACCGCCAGGCCGTGCTCGCCGGAAAGCCGCTCGATGGCTTCGAGCACGTCCGGCAGGCGACGGCGCGGAATGGTGCCGTCGATACAATAATAGTCGGGCGCGAGGCGGCCCATGGCCGGAAAAGCGCCCTTGCGGCCGGCCCAGAACAATTTTCGTTCATCCTCGTCCCGCGCTAGTCTGACCTGCGTCGCGCCCGACGTTTCGCAGACCGCCGCCACCCTGGCCAGTTCGGCGCCGACGTCGCCGTCGGCCCCGTCCAACTCGCACAACAGGATCGCCGCGGCGTCGGTGGGGTAGCCGGCATGGGTGTGCGCCTCGGCCGCGCCCAGCGCTAGGCGGTCCATCATCTCCAGCCCGGCCGGAATGATCCCCGCGGCGATGATCGCGGCCACCGCCTCGCCCGCGTGCCGGACATCGGCGAAGGCGGCCAGTATGACCTGGGCGTGGGTCGGCGTGGGCAGTAGGCGCACGGTGATCTCTGTCACCACCGCCAGTAGGCCCTCGGACCCGGTCATAAGCGCGGTGAGATCGAAGCCCGGCGTGTCGAGTGCGTCGCCGCCCAGGGTCAGCATCTCGCCATTGATGGTTACGATGTCGAGTTTCTGGATGTTGTGGACGGTCAGGCCGTATTTCAAACAGTGAACGCCACCGGCGTTCTCCGCCACATTGCCGCCGATGCTGCAGGCCAGTTGGGATGACGGGTCGGGGGCGTAAAACAGTCCGAATTGCGCGACCGCGTCGGAGATTGCCAGGTTGCGGACGCCGGGCTGAACGCGGGCGGTCCGCGCCTCGGGGTCGATCGAAAGGATACGGCTCATCCGGGATAGACTGAGCAGCACACAGCCGGGCGAGGGTAAGGCGCCGCCCGACAGGCCGGTGCCTGCACCTCTGGCGACCACCGCAACGCCGAGATCGGCGCAGGCCATCAGCACTGCCCGAACCTGCTCGGCGTCGCGGGGCAGCGCCACCACCGCCGGCATGCCGCGATAGGCGGCCAGGCCGTCGGTCTCATAGACCCGCATGCCTTCGACTTTGGTCACCAGGCCGTCGGCGTCCATCAAGGGGCGCAGCGCCGCAATCAGCCGGGCAGGGTCGATCGGCGCGAAGATGGGGTCGACACGATCGTCGAACTGGTCGAGCATGAAACAACGCGTTATAGTGATAATTCGCGTTGGTCGATGGGGTTGGAGGGGTGTCTTGGCCGTTGTTCTCTAGGCGCGTGGGCCACGCCGCGATTTTGTTCGACGATCCTTCCGAGCCCCGCAAAGGGCGTTTGATGGGCGGAAAATCGACAAAGCTCGCCCTATTTCAGCTTAACCGCTGGTCAGACGCGAAAACGCCAGCTAAATCCGCTTTTATCAACAGGTTCGGAACGGTCTCATGCCGCGTGGCACAGTCAAATTCTTTAACGGCGCCAAAGGCTTCGGCTTTATCGCGCCGGACGACGGCGGTAACGACGTCTTCGTACACATCTCGGCGCTGGAGCGATCGGGCCTCGGCAGCCTGAATGAAGGCGATCAGGTCAACTTCGAACTCGAACAGGATCGCCGTTCCGGTAAGCTGGCCGCGGTCGATCTTCAGGTCACGGGCTCGTCAGGCCCCGCACCCCGCGCGCCCCGGGCTGGTGGCGCCGGTGGTGGCGCGCCGCGCAGCTTCGGCGGTGGCGGCGGTGGCGGCGACCGGGATTCGTTCCAACGTCGCCCTAGCCCTGGCGGCGGCGGCGGTGGCGGCGGTTCACGTGATCCCGCCGGCGCTGGGTCGGGCGTGGTGAAATGGTTCAACACCACCAAGGGTTTCGGCTTCATCCAGCCCAGTGACGGCGGCGCTGATGTTTTCGTGCACATCTCCGACGTCGAAAAGGCCGGCCTCTCCCGCCTCGCGGACGGCCAGGCGGTGTCCTACGACCTCGAATCGGATCGCCGCACCGGCAAGACCTCGGCGACCAACCTTCGGGTTGAGAGCTAGTCGACATTCCGGCGCGGCCCGCATGACGACGCGCCGCGTTTTCCTTGATTTCGTGTTGCGGTGCTATTTGTCCGTTGGCGATGTGTTCGACGCTTCGTGCGTCTGGAAGACTGGCCCGCCGACGTAGGAAACATAGACTTTCTTCTGGCTCATCGCGACGTAGATGCGATGAGAGCGAAAGAAATCCGCGCCAAGCAACATTTCTGGAAAGTCGGCGACCGCTTTCGGGACCATCGAACCGATGTGAACCTCCTCGTCGGCGGTGAACATGTCGGCAATCTCGATCCTGGCGTTCTTAATGGTTTCGTCGCCGAAGCTGAAGGTCGAGAACACTTTCGTCTGCGTTCTCAGACTCTCACCCGCCACGCCCCGAGTGCTTGATATCTGCCCTTGCCCCACCGTCGATAGTGCCGACCCGACCCTCCGGGCGGCGTTAGCCGTGAGGGTTGACGTGCCGGCGCCCGAGTCCATTTCCGCAAGAACGGGCTTACCGTTCACGGCGACCCTCACGTCAATCTTCTTCTCCGACGCGGATGTCACAAGCGGGGCGACCGAATAGGAGCCGCCCCAATAGACGACCTGTTCAGCGACGCAGTCCTTCGGTTTGAAGAAGCGGACTTTTTTGCCTCGTACATCGAATTCCATATCGGCTTGCAGCAAGAATGCGGCTCCAATTAAGCCCTGCGCCTCTGGAACACTTAGTCGTCCAGCCACCATTAGATTGAAATCATGGATGGTAATACCCGCTATCTCAAATTGCTTAATTCTTGCCATGCCAAGCGGGGTCGAACCACCGACGCCATATACCGTATCCTCGCCGTTCGATGACCACTTGAGTCCAAGGTCTTCAGCCGATCCGCGGAACAGCAGCGTCGCCGTGGAGCCGGTGTCAAGGAACAGTCGGATGGGATGGCCATTAACCACAGCCGGTACTGTCAAGGCGCCGTGGTCATCAGTGACGTCCAATTCACCAAACTGCTGAAGACGACACGGATTGGCCGCCACCGCGGGCAACGCCGCGAAGACTGCCAAGAGCGCAATGACTCCAACCGTTTGTGTGACCGTCGCCACGTTCTGTCCCTCCGGACAATCTACCCGAAAGTCTCCGTGAACCTGATATTTCCGGCTTCAAGGCCTTTGAGCACTACCTCAAGTCCCCCGGATTTGATCATCCATTCCAGGCGGTGATCGCGATATTCGCGTTTGAACAGGCCTTGGGCGACCAATTCCGGCACGTTGGACGAGCCCTGTTCGAAGGCAAGCGCCTCGCCCAGCGTCTTGGCGACAGCCGGGCGTTCCATGGTCCGCGTAAACCATGCCGATAGTTTTGAGCCTTCGGCCGGGCGGTTACCCATGCTGATCGAAGCGCCGACGTAGGGCGCCACCGACAAATCGCCCCACCCAAAGGCTTCGCCGTTGAACCATGGCGCGTCGCCGAGTTTGCCTTCGAGCCAAGTGTAGTAGCCCTGGGTCTGGCGAGCGGCGTTAGCCAGTAGGGTGTTGGCGAGGTCGCCGGTGGCACGTTGGAACCAGCCGATCTCGCCCAGGCCCCAGTTGATGGCTTCGAAGTGGGTGTCCATCACCTCTTCGATCATCCGCACCTTAGCCCGATCGCCGGGTGCGGCCGGCAGAAGCGAGGGCGTCGGCCACTTGTCCTCAATGTATTCAAGGATGATGGTGGAATCGAATATCTCGACATCGCCGTCGATCAACACTGGCACCTCGGCTCGGGGATTGGCGCGGATGAAATCGCCGCCCGCGCCGCCCGCCCCAAGTCCACCGGGCATGGTCAGGTCAAAGGCCACGCCCTTTTCGCGCAGAGCGATCTTCACTTTCTGGGCATAGGGAGAAAGCGGATGCTCATAGATCGTAACCATGACGGGATGTCCCTGCTCAGGCTTCATTGCTGAAGATGATGGTGCCCGAGGCGGCGAACATGCCCCCGACCCCGTGGCTGACGGCGACCTTCGCACCCGGAACCTGGGCAGGCGCGACGCCGCGCATCTGACGCACGCTCTCCTGCAGAGCGTACATGCCGTACATGCCCGAGTGCATGTAGGAGAGGCCGCCGCCGTTGGTGTTCAGCGGCAGCTTGCCTCCCGGGGCGGTATTGCGATTGGTGATGAAGCCCGCCGCTTCGCCCGGCTTGCAGAAACCCAGATCCTCCAGGCCATAGAGCGGCAGATGGGCGAAGGCGTCGTAGATCATCAGGTGATCGACATCGGCGTGGCTGATTCCAGCCTCGTCGAAGGCCTTCTTGCCCGAGACGCGGAAGGCCTTGGAGCTGGTGAAGTCCTCCATCTGGCTGACCAGGGGGGTCTCGACACTCTCGCCCGTGCCGAGGATGTAGACCGGCTTGGTGGGAAAATCCTTGGCTCGCTCGGCGCTGGTCGGGATCAGGGCGCCGCCGCCGTCGGTGACCAGGCAGCACATCAGCATCCGGAACGGCCAGGCGATCATTGGCGAATTCAGGACATCGTCGACCGTGATCGGGGTCCTGAAGCTGGCGCGCGGGTTCATGGCCGCCCACTCGCGCTGAATCACCGCCACCATGGCCAAGTCGGTTTCGGTATATCCGCGGGCCTTGAGGTAGCGCATCACCGGGATGGTGAACATCGTCGGTGGCGAGGTGACGCCGAAGGGCATTTCGAACTGGCCCATCAGACTGGCGGGCGCGCGTCCGAAGCCGCCCCCGCCACCGACCCGCGAGCGCCCGCTTTCACCGTGGGTGATCAGCACCGTCTTGCAAAGACCCTCGTTGATCGCCGCCGCCGCGTGGCGGACATGCAGCATGAACGAACAACCCCCGACCTGCGTCCCGTCGGCCCAGGTCGGAGTGATGCCAAGATAGTGGGCGATGTTGGTGGGACTCTCGCCGGCGGTGGCCACGCCGTCGATATCCTTGGCGGTAAGGCCGCAATCGGCCATGGCGTTGAGGGCGGCGTCGGCATGCAGGCCGATCACCGACATGTCGGGGATCTTGCCCAGGCGAGTGGTCTCGGCCGCGCCGACCACGGCGATTGAACGAGGCTTCATGGGCGTCAGGCTCCCGCCGGCTTGAACAAGGGAAGGGCCATGGCGCCGAAGGTCTCGAAGGTCACCTCCACTGGCATGTCGAGCTGGAGGGCCTCGGGAGTCTGGGGGCAGCCGATGATGTTGGTCATCATCGTCGGGCCTTCTTCCAGCTTCACGACGGCGATGGAGTGGGGCTCGGTTCCCACGTCGGGTCTTGGGCGGTGATTGATCACGTAGCTCCACAAGACGCCCTTGCCGCTGGCGGCGTAGATCTCGACCGACCGCGAGCCGCAGGCCGGGCAGAAGGGCCGCGGCGGGAAGTAGGTCTGGGCGCAAGCGGAGCAGCGTTGCAGGCGCAGTTCGCCGACCTTGCAGCCGTCCCAGAAATGTTGGGTCTCCGGCGTCGGTTGGGGCAGGGCTCTATCCATGAACGCGGGCTTCCTCGGGAAGGTTGTTTTGAGGAAGTCTCGAACCCATTCCGGAGGGAAAGGCAAGAGGGCGCCCCTTCCGGTTACGACGTGCTTGCTGTTAGGGTCTCGCTAAGCGTCGGATCTCAAACCGGCCGCGGGTGAGGGACGACGAATGAGGCCAGGGTGATGGCGTCTGACTGGTGGCGCGGCGCGGTGATCTATCAGATCTATCCGCGCAGCTTCCTCGACACCAACGGCGACGGTATCGGTGATCTTCGCGGGGTGCTGGAAAAGCTGGACTATGTGGCCAGCGTTGGGGTCGACGGCGTCTGGATTTCGCCGTTCTTCCGTTCGCCGATGAAGGATTTCGGCTACGACGTCAGCGACTATCGCGATGTTGATCCGCTGTTCGGCTCCCTGGCGGATTTCGATGCGGTTCTGGCCGCCGCTCACGCGCTTGGTCTCAAACTCATTATCGACCAAGTGTGGTCGCATACCTCCAATCTCCATCCTTGGTTCGTCGAAAGCGCGGCGTCTCGCGACAACCCGAAGGCTGACTGGTACGTCTGGGCCGACGCCAAACCCGATGGAACGCCGCCCAACAATTGGCAGGCCACCTTTGGCGGGCCGTCGTGGACCTGGAACCCACGCCGGCGCCAGTACTATCTGCACGACTTTCTGAGCGAGCAGCCGGACCTCAACTATTGGAACCCCGCGGTCCAGGACGCCATCTTGGAAGTAGCGAGATTCTGGCTTGACCGTGGTGTCGACGGGTTCCGCCTGGATGTGATCAACCACGTCTTTCACGACCGGGAACTAAGGGACAATCCGCCCTTCGGCCCCGCCGAGACGCCGGCCACCACCACCCAATTCCAGCGTCACCTTTGGGACAAGTCGCGGCCGGAGGCCTTGCCGTTTCTTGGCCGCCTGCGCGCGGTCGTGGACGGCTATGACGCGCGGATGATGGTCGGTGAGGTGTTCGACGAGGCGGCGCTCGAACGGCAACAGGACTACACCACGCCGCCTGACCGCCTGCACACGGCCTACAGCTTCTTTCTGCTTCAGGCCCCCGAGGCGACGCCCGCGCTGTTCGAGGAGGCTTTGAACTCGTGGACCCAGGCCGCCGGCTGGCCATCCTGGTCATTGGGCAATCATGATGTTGAGCGCTTCGCCACCCGACTCGCGCGGTCGGGGGATCCCCGGCAAGTGAACGTCTTGATGGCGGTGCTGCTGTGCCTCCGGGGCACGATCTTTCTGTATCAAGGCGAGGAGCTGGGCCTGCCCCAGGCGCACGTCCCTTTTGAGCGGCTGAGGGATCCGTTCGCCATCGCGGCCTATACCGGTGGCGCGGGGCGGGACGGCGCGCGTACCCCAATGCCCTGGACCGCCGACGGCCCATCCGCCGGGTTTTCGGCGTCGGCTGACACATGGTTGCCAGTGGATCCCGCCCATCGCCCTCTGGCCGTGGATCGCCAGGAAAGTGACCCCGCCTCCACCTTGGCCTTCGTCCGCCTGATGATCGCCCTGCGACGCGATCACAAGGCCCTGCGAGAGGGGGACGCGGCCCCACGGAGCATGGCTCCCGGCGTTCTGGGCTTCGAACGCCATGCCGAGGACGAACGCCTGCTGTGTCTCTTCGAATTGGCAGGACGGTCGGCTGCGGTCGAGATCGAGCCTGGCGCCGAAGTCCTGGGCCGGTTGATCGACGACATCAAGATCGACGCGGGGCAGATCACCCTGCCGCCCTATGGCTGCGTCGTTCTTGATCTACCTCCCGCAACCTTCCAATGATCCAGGAAGCTCAATGACCGAGGCCGTCGCGATCGTTACTCTTGTGCCCGACAAGGCGACAGTCGGCCTTCCCCATGCTCGTTTGACGGCGCGGATCAAGGCCACCGCCGGCGCGGGTCAATTGGTGGAGAGCGTCAGCAGCACGGTGTTCGGCACCTTCCTGTTCTTCTATTACACCGCGCTCTTGGGGCTTCCGGGGTCTCTGGTCGGCGCGGCGACCGCGATCAGCCTGGTGATCGACGCCTTGGTCGATCCGCTGCTGGGGTCGCTCTCGGACAATACGCGATCGCGCTGGGGGCGGCGGGCGCCGTATATGATCGTCGGCGCACCGCTGGTGGCCCTTGGACTGGGCCTGTTGTTCTCGCCGCCGTCGGGGCTTTCGACCCCGGGTCTGTTCGCCTGGCTGGTCAGTATGTCGCTGCTGATGAGGTTCGCGGTCTCGGTCTTTCACGTGCCGTTCCTGGCCCTGGGCGCGGAGCTGTCCCAGGACTATCTGGAACGCTCCAGCGTGGTGGCCTATCGCACGATGTTCTCGATCGTGGGCCCGATGCTGATGCTGGTTTTGGGCTATGGCGTTTTCCTGGGTGGCCCGGTTGGTCTGCGTCACGCCCAGGGCTACGCGCCTTTGGGCTGGACCAGTGCGGCGGTCATTCTGGTCGGCGGCGTGGTGGCGGTTCTGGGTGTGCGCCGCTTCGCCGGCGGCCTCGCCGTGGCGCCCAAGGATCGCACGGCGCTGCACCGCAGGCTGTTCCTGGAACTGGGGGAAGTCTTCAGGAACCCGTCATTCCTGGTGCTGTTCGTCCTCTCGGTGCTGTTCTGGGCGGCCCAGGGGATGGCCACGAGCCTCAGCCAATACATGCATCTGTTCGTCTGGCGGATCAGCTCGGCGCAGATTCTATTGATCACCCTTGCCCTGTTCGCTGGGCTGTTCGTCGGCGTGCCTCTGGCGCCGATCGTGGCCAGGCGGCTGGAGAAGAAGACACTGGTCATGGGCGGACTGGCCATGCTGTGCGTGGCTCAAGGCGGTCTATCCGGTCTACGCGCCCTGGGCCTGATTTCGATGACGGGCGACGCCACCATAGTTCCCTTGAGCATCAACGGTTTCCTGGCGGGCGTGGGCCTCGCGGTCACCGGTATCGCGATCGGCTCGATGATGGCGGACGCGGCGGACGAGCATGAATTCCTGTTCAATGCTCGCCGCGAGGGGTTGTATTTCGCCGGGCTGAGCTTCGCCGCCAAGGCGGCCACAGGGCTGGGCGCGCTGTTGGCCGGCGTTGCGCTGGATGTCGTTCATTTTCCCAAGGGCGCCGCCGGAGCGGCGGTGGGAACCCACCTGACGCCGGCGATCATCAGCAATCTGGCCTGGGCGGCCGGTCCGACCGCCGCGGTGGTTTCCCTTGTGGCCACCGCCACCCTGTTTCTGTATCGCATCGACGCCAAGCGACACGCCCAAATCGCCGAGGCTCTGCGGGCTCGCAAGTTGGCCCAGACCTGAGCACGGCCTCTAAGACATCGATCCGGGTCCGCGAAGGCTGGTCGATCGTCGCCATTGTCCCCCGATCCTGTTGACAGATCGAGCCGTCCCGCCCAGTCACACCGCTCGTTTTGACCTTCCGGAAGGCCGCCCGCGCCATGGTTTCCCGATCGCCCCGGCCTGGGGCCAATGACACCCTCGATGTCATCGCCGATCTGGATCGCAAGGTGCACTGGTTGTCGGCCTGGACGATTCACAACGCCAATCACCTGCGCCCGAGCCGCGATGGGTTGAAGGTCGGTGGTCACCAGGCGTCGTCGGCTTCCCTGGCGACGATCATGTCCGCCCTCTACTTCTCGGTGCTGAAGCCTGAAGACAAGGTGGCGGTGAAGCCTCACGCCAGCCCCGTCTTTCACGCGATCCAATATCTTCATGGGCGCCAGAGCTTGGAGCAACTCCAGGCGTTCCGGGCCTTCGGCGGCGCCCAGTCCTATCCCTCGCGCACCAAGGACAAGGACGATGTCGATTTCTCCACCGGTTCGGTGGGGCTGGGTGTGGCCATGACCGCCTTCGCCTCGATCGCCCAGGACTATCTGCTGGCCCATGGGCGGCTGGCGCCCGAGGGGACGGGGCGGATGATCTCGCTACTCGGCGATGCCGAGTTGGACGAGGGCAACATCTATGAGTGCGTGATCGAAGGCGCCAAGCACGACCTACGCAACTGCTGGTGGGTGGTCGACTATAATCGCCAGAGCCTTGACGCGACGACTTCCGAGCGGATGTTCCTGCGCTTCACCGAGATATTCAGCGCTGTCGGCTGGGACGTGATCGTGCTGAAATACGGCCGCAAGCTGGAGGCGGCGTTCGCCCAGCTTGGCGGCGACGCGCTCAAGAGATGGTTCGACGACTGCCCTAACGACCTCTACGCGGCCTTGAGTTTCCAGGGTGGCGGCGCCTGGAGGACCCGGATCCTGGCCGACCTCGGCGGCGCGCTCGAAGTCGGGGCGCTGCTTGGGCTGTATGACGACAAGGCGCTGGCCGACTTGATGACCAATCTGGCGGGCCACGATCTGGGCCTGCTGTTGGATGCTTTCCATGCCGTTCGCGACGCCACGCCCAAATTCTTCATCATCTACACCATCAAGGGTTTTGGCCTGCCTTTCCAGGGCCACAAGGACAACCATTCCGGCTTGATGACCCCAAGCCAAATGGAAACCTTCCAAGGCCGTATGGGGGTGCCGGTCGGTGAGGAGTGGTCGCCATGGAGTGGGTTGCCCCGCCCGGCAGAGGACTATCGGGCCTTTCTGAACGCCACGCCCTTCGCCGCCCGCCAACCGCCGGCGCCCGCCGCCAGAGTCGCCGTTCCCGACCGGGCCGCGTTTCCCTCCCCGCGGGGGCGCCAGTCGACCCAGGTGGCGTTTGGCAAGATCCTCAACGACCTGGCTCGGATGGGCGGCGACCTGGCTGACGCCATCGTCACCACGTCGCCCGACGTCACCGTCTCCACCAATCTTGGCGGGTGGGTCAATCAGCGTGGCCTGTTCGCCCGGAACCCAAGGGGCGACCAGTTCCGGGACTCCAGCATCGCCTCGCCCCAGCGATGGGGCATGGGGCCAGGCGGGCAGCACATCGAGCTGGGCATCGCCGAGAACAATCTTTTCCTGATGCTGGGAGCGCTCGGCCTGAGCGGCGATCTTCACGGGCAGCGGGTCATCCCGATCGGCACGCTGTACGATCCGTTTATCAATCGCGGCCTCGACGCCCTGAACTATGCTTGTTACCAGGACGCCCGTTTCCTGCTGGTGGCCACGCCGTCCGGTTTGACGCTCGCGCCCGAGGGCGGCGCGCATCAGTCGATCCATACGCCTCTGATCGGCATGGCCCAGCCCAGGCTCAGCTATTTCGAACCGGCGTTCGTGGACGAGTTGCGCGAGATCATGCGCTGGTCGTTTGACCACCTCCAGGAACCAGATGGCGGATCAGTCTATCTTCGCCTCTCGACCCGCGCGCTGGATCAGCCCGATCGTCTCGTCGACGACCGCTGGATCAGTGACGTCATGGAGGGCGCTTACTGGCAGGTCGAGCCGAAGCTGGGCGCGCGTCTCGCCGTGGTCTATACTGGCGCGGTGGCTCCGGAGGCGCGGGAGGCGTTTGACCTGATCAGCGAGGATGATCCCGCCGCCGGTCTTTTGGCGGTCCCCAGCCCGGATCGCCTGCACCAAGGCTGGTCGAGAGCCAGCGGCGCCGGCGGGCCCTCTCACGCGGCCCGTCTTCTGGCCGGCATGAGTCGTGACGCCGGACTGGTCACTGTCATTGACGGTCCGCCGGCAACGCTTTCATGGCTGGGCGGCGTGCTCGGCCATCGCGTCGCGGCGCTCGGCTTGGAGCGATTTGGTCAATCCGGCGGGATTCAGGATCTCTACCGGGCCTATCGACTGGACGCCGAGGCCATCCTCGATGCGGCGGCTTCGTTACTGATCGGTGATTAGGCGGCATAGAGACGTTTTTTGCCTATATCGCATCTTGGCTTTGGTGGATAAGGCGCCATTGTCGGTCGGGCGGATCGCCGGATCGGCGCGCAATCCACCAAGGGAGGTTATAAACAAAAATGACGGAAGCCGCCGCCAAGAAGCCCAATGGCCTGCAAAAGGTTCTGAAACCCTCCGCCGCCCTGGCCGGTGTCGTGGGTTCGACACCGCTGTCGCGCGGGGAAGTGGTTTCGAAAATGTGGGCCTACATCAAGGAACACAAGCTGCAGAACCCGGCGAACAAGCGGGAGATCGTTTCGGACGCCAAACTACGCCCGATTTTCGACGGCAAGGATGCCGTGGATATGTTCGAAATGAACAAACACTTGGCCAAGCACCTCAGCTGAGTCCAACGGATCTCCCCGGGCAATCCACACTCACGTCGCCTACAGCGGATCAACCGGTGCGTTCGGTTGATCGTCGACCGCTGAAGGTCGCCCTGGTCACGGGGTCCTACAACTACATAGCGGATGGCGTCGCCCTGACGCTCAATCGCATGGTGGGATTTCTGGAATCCCGGGGGGTCGAGGTTCTGGTGTTCGCGCCGGTGGGCAAGGTCCCCGCCTTCGCGCACAACGGCGAGGTGGTTCCAGTTTTTTCGATCGCCGCCCCAGGGCGGGGCGAATATCGCGCCGCCCTGGGGCTGTCGCAACCCGCGCGCGATCGGCTTGTGGCGTTCAAGCCCGACATCCTGCATATCGCCACCCCGGATCTGCTCGGGCACGCGGCCCAGAAGCTTGGCCGGAAAATGGGCTGGCCGATCGTTGCGTCCTATCACACGCGCTTCGAGACCTATCTGAAATACTATGGCCTGGATGGCCTCACGCCGCTGCTGACCGGAATCGTTCGAGACTTTTATGACGCCTGCCTTGAGATTTATGTGCCGTCGCCCTCGATGATCGATGTGCTGCGCGCCGATGGGGTCAAAGGCGAACTTCGCCTCTGGCCGCGCGGGGTTGATACGGTCCGGTTCCACCCGGACAAGCGCTCCGAGGCTTGGCGCGCCGAGCGCGGCGTCGGCCCGGATGAGGTGCTGATCGCCTTCGTCTCCCGGCTGGTGAAGGAAAAACGCGTCGCGGAGGTGGCGGCGGTGCTGGCGCGGCTAGAGGCCTCCGGCGTCGCCCATCGGGCCCTGTTCGTCGGCGACGGGCCTGAACGGGGATTTCTCGAACAGCATGCCCCTGGGGCGATCTTCGAGGGTTATCTGAACGGTGACGCCCTGGCGGTGGCCTACGCCAGTTCCGATGTTTTCCTATTCCCCAGTGACACCGAGACCTTCGGCAATGTGACGCTCGAGGCCATGGCTTCGGGACTGCCGGCCGTCTGCGCCAACGCCACCGGCAGCCGATCGTTGGTCGAGCCGGGCGTGACCGGATTTCTGGCCGAGGTCGGCGACGACGGGATGCTTTATGAGGCCGTGGCCAAGCTTGCCACCGACCCGGCCCTTCGGCGGCGCATGGGCGCGGCGGGGCGGGAACGTAGTCTGACCTACTCATGGGATGCGGCGATGGGCGGTCTGCTGGCCCGCTACGAGGCCCTGGCTGGGGCATGAAGGTCGCGGACGTTTCCGGCTTCTATTCCGAAACGGGCGGCGGCGTGGCCAGCTATGTGCGCCAGAAGCTCGATCATGCCGCACGTTGGGGGCATGAGATCGTCGTTGTCGCCCCGGGATCCGAAGGCAGGACCGAACAGCGCCCTGGCGGCAAGATCGTCTGGGTGAAGAGCCCCAGCATGCCATTCGACGCCAACTATCATATGTTCTTCGGCGGCGAGGAGGTCTGGCGAGTGCTTGATCGGGAGGCGCCCGACGTCGTTGAGGGCTCATCCCCATGGCGCGGCGGCTGGCTTGCGGGGCACTGGCCGGGCAAGGCGGTCAAGTCGCTGGTTTTCCATCAGGATTTTATCGCTGGTTATCCCTACACGCTGCTTGGTGGGTTCATGTCCCGCCCCGCGATCGACCGGTTGTTCGGGGCCTACTGGCGCTATGCGCGGCGACTGAGCGATTGTTTCGACGTTACCGTCACCGGTGGGGACTGGTTAGCCCGGCGACTCGGGCAATTTCATCTGCACAATCCCGTCTCGGTCCCCTTCGGCATAGAGACCGGGGTCTTCTCTCCCGACAAGCGGGACGAAGCCCTGCGTCAATCCCTCCTTGCCCAATGCGGTATCCCGCCCACCGGCCGTCTGTTGCTGGCGGTCGGTCGGCATCATCCTGAGAAACGTCACCGGACGATCATAGACGGTTTCGCGCGCGCGCGGGTGGCGCGGCCGGACCTGGGCTTGGTGATCATCGGCGACGGCCCGATTCGCGCTTCCGTGGAGGCCTGGGCGCGCGCGGCGGGAAATGCCTATGTGATGGGCGCGGTTTCCGATCGTCAGCGCCTGGCTAGCCTGTTGGCCAGCGCCGATATTCTGGTGCATGGCTCAGGCGCCGAGACCTATGGGTTGGTGGTGGCCGAGGCGATTTCGTCAGGCTTGGCGGTGGTCTCCCCAGATACCGGCGGCGCCGCCGATCTGGCCCGGTGGGGTCTGTCACGGGTCTACGCCACGGGGGATGCAGATATCTGCGCCTCGGCGATTCTGGACCTGTTGAAAGCGGTCGAAGCGCCAGGGCGGCGGGTGATCCTCGACTCGCCCGGCAGCGCCGAGGCCCACTTCGCCGCGCTTTTCGACCTCTATCAATCCCTGATTGACGCCCGCGACGCCTCGCCGGCGCGCGCGGATTAAGCCTTCTCTGGCGATTCTCGCGACTTCGCCCTAACCTTGGGTTGGATCGACCTTCAATGGGGCGGGGAGCGGTCGGGGACAGTTACGAGCGGGTCAGGATGAGCGCCGAAGCCAAAACCCAACGCCGCGTCGCCACGACCGAGTGGACGGTGTTTCCGGAATGGTCGCCCGATCTGCTTAAGGCGCGCGTCTACGAGCGGATTCTGCTGGATATCATACTGGGCGAACTGCCACCGGGCGGTCGTCTCGATGAGCTTGTTCTGGCCAACCGCTATGATGCAGGGCTGGCTGGCGTCAGGGAGGCCCTTGGCCGCTTGGCCCTTGAAGGCTTGGTGGTGCGACGGGCCCGAGCGGGCACCAGTGTCGCGCCGCTGGATCTGCTCGAAGTGCGTCAGGCGGTCGAGGCGCGTCGGTTGATCGAACCGCACTGCGCCGCTCTGGCGGCCTCAAACGCCGGCCCCGAAGATATCGAGCGGCTGCGCGCCACTTTCGACGGCGCGGAGGCGGCCGTCCGGGCCAATGACGCCGTGGCCCTGGTGGGCATGGACCAGCGGTTCCACGAAGCCATAGCTCGCGCCAGCCGCAATGTGACCCTGGCGCGCATCCTCATCCCTCTTCAGCATAAGGCCGCGCGTTTCTGGGTCTATTCGATGGGGGCCGACACCGAGACCCGGCGGCTGGAGGAGATCGCTCAGCATCTGGAAGTCATCGACCGTATCGCCGCGCACGACGCCGAGGGCGCCCGAACGGCCGTGCTTCGCACGCTGGGGGCCTTTGCCGACGACGCCAATCGCGCGGTCAATAGTCCGCTTGAAGCTCTGGCGCTGACGGCCCGGGGCGTCCATGGCTGATCTCCGCGGCGGCGGCGTGAAGACCTTCGGCGTATTCCTTCCGGTGGCCAATGGCGGCTGGATCATCTCCAGAGCCACCCCCAAGCTTGATGGTCTATGGCCGCAGAACCTGGCGGCCGCTCAGGCCGCCGAGGCTGCGGGCCTGGATTTCGTGATGTCGATGGGCAAATGGCGTGGGTTCGGCGGCGACACCGACCATTGGGGGACCAGCCTGGAATCCCTGACCATGATGGCCGCCATCGCCCAGGCGACCTCGCGGATCAAGATCTGGGCGACGGTCCACACCCTGCTGCACAATCCAGCCGTCACAGCCAAGATGATCACTACCCTGGATCACATCAGCGGCGGGCGGGCGGGCCTCAACATCGTCGCGGGGGCGTATAAGGCCGAGTTCGACCAGATGGGGGCCTGGGACGAGAGCCTCGATCACGATGAGCGCTATCAGCTGGCCGAGGAGTGGACCACGGTCGTCAAGCGATTGTGGAGTGAGCCCAGCGTGGATTTCGAGGGTCGCTATTTCGCGATGAAGGGTTGCGTCTCCGATCCCAAGCCGCTGTCCAAACCCCGGCCGGATCTGATCTGCGCCGGCATGTCCGAGCGCGGCCTGCGGTTCGCCGTGCGGGCGGCCGATGCCTGCTTTATCGGCGGCCGCACCGCTGAAGAGCGGCGCGACGCCAGCCGTCGAGCCCGGCGGATGGCCGCCGATCATGGGCTGACCACCAGAACCTACATGATGTGCACAGTGATTCAGGCCGACACCGACGCGGCGGCCGAAGCTCTTGTGACCCGCTACCGCGATGGAGTCGACATGGCGGCGGTGATCGAGATGCTGCGCAGCTGGGGCGCGCCGGCCGAGCGCCTCGACAGCCTGGCGGCCAGCCAGGGCGCCTTCATGACCCAGACCGTGGCCGGAGCGCCGGCGACATGCTCCGCCGAGATCGAGGCCCTGGTGAATTATTGTGAGCTCGACGGGCTGATGCTGATCTTCGACGACTATGATGCCGGGTTGAAGCGGTTCGGATCCGAGGTGCTGCCGGACCTGCGTAAGGCTTTCGGATGACCGGCGTGGATGGGGCCGATTTGGCCGATTGGATCGCGCCGGCGCGTACCGCATTGCTGATCATCGACATGCAGGTAGATTTCGCGGCGCCGGACGGAGTGCTCGGTCGCGCTGGCCTTGACCTCTCAGGCGTCCCGAACGCGCTGGCCGCCGCTGGACGCCTGGCGCCAGCGGCCCGGGACGCCAATGTCCCAATCCTATTTGCCGCCCTGCGAACTCAGGCCGAAACCGACTCGCCCGCGTGGCGCGAGCGCATCCGCCGCCGGGGTGGTGATCCGGACCTGGCCATGGCCCTCTGTCGTCGAGAAGCCCCTGGCGCGGCCTTCATCGGCCCTCTGCCGGAGCCAGGAGACATGGTAATCGCCAAGACGCGATACAGCGCCTTCTTCCAGACCGACCTGGATTTCGTTTTGAAGGCTATGGGCGTCGACACGCTGGTCGCATGTGGTTTGACCACTGAGAGCTGCGTGGACAGCACGGTCCGCGACGCCTTTCATCTCGACTACCACGTCTTTCTGGCCAAAGACGCCTGCGCCGCCTACCAGGACGACCTGCATACGGCGGCCCTGAAAAGCCTTGAACTCAACTGCGCGATCCTCGCCACGACGGACGAGATTGTTAATGCCTGGAAGGACGAGCGCTTACGGGCGGTCTCCTACCAACGGCTGGGCGACTCCGTTTAGACGGCGCCGTGGCAGGCGGCGGCAGGCGGCGTCTCTTCATATTCATCGTGCCGGCGCATCCACTCCATTTTCCGGTTCTCGTTGCGACCCAGCGGCGCGCAGTCGAGAATCATCAGGGCGCCCACCAGCTCCTCGTGACCGCGGGCGTAGCTGGAATAGGTGTGGAAAACCTCGCCGGACTCGTCTTTCGAAAAGGCGCTGAGACCAGGAAGTTCGTCGTTTGCGTCAGCGGCGGCGATTTGGGTGAAGTTGTAGAAAACCTCGCCGCCCGCCAACTCATCTGGCGAGAATGACACGTGGTAGTCGTGGTTGAAATCGCTTCCCGCCGCCGACACCCAGGGAAAACGCCAACCCATGCGGCGCTTGTAAGCCTCGATCTTGGCCAGAGGCGCGCTGGAGACCGCCACCAGGGAGACATCGTGGTGTTCCAGGTGGGGCAGGGCGCCGTCCAGATGGTCCGAAAGGAACGAACAACCGGGGCACCCCGCCTCCCACTCGGGACCGAACATGAAGTGGTAGACGACCAGCTGGCTGCGTCCCGAGAACAGCTCCACCAGGGTCTTCTCGCCATGGGGTGTGTGGAAGGCGTAGGTTTTGTCGACCTTCACACAAGGCAGCGCCAGACGCTCGGTGTTGATGCTGTCGCGTAGCCGGGTGGCTTGCTTCTCTTTGAGCAAAAGCGCTTTGCGTGCGTCCAACCATTGTTCCCGTGATACGATGGGACGAGGTTTGGTGAGCGTTTGCAACATTATGGCTCCTGGATTGCTGAGGCTCGGCAACTTGACTTTTTAGATTGATATCAACATGAATTGGCGATGTCAAAGACCGATGAGACTGCGTTTGAGACGACCGAACGGGTTCGCGACACCTGCCTGTGCCTTCACGCCCAGCGGGCGGCGCGCAAGCTATCGCGGCGTTTTGATAATGCGCTACGGCCCGTCGGGCTGACCAGCGGGCAATTTTCGCTTTTGAATTCGCTCAATCGTCCGCAGCCGGCTGGCATGGGCGCGGTAGCGTCGCTTCTGGGCCTGGACCGCACCACCCTGACCGCCGCGATCAAGCCTCTGGAGCGGCAGGGTCTGGTTCAGGTCAGCGTGGACCCGAGAGACCGGCGCGGACGCTTGATGACCCTTACGCCAGGGGGACAGGCCCTGCTATCGGCCGCGACGCCGCTTTGGGCGAGCGAGCACGCTTTGCTTCCGGGACTGCTGGTTGAGCGGGAAGTTGACAGCCTCAGGCGTGATTTTCTGGCGCTGTCATGACCCCGATTCGTGCGACCGCTTGTCGGGCACACCCAGTACGAGCGCGTATATGACCGATTGAGTCATGCTCTTGACGCCGAGCGCGCGCTCGACCATGTCCAGCGAGATGGCGCAGCTTGGATTGGCGACGAGCCCATACTTTGTGGCGACCAGCATGATGTTCTGGGCGATGTGACCGGCTTCTATGATCGTGACGCGGTAGGCGGCCGAATGATGATATTTCCACATCGGCCTTTCGAAGTTCGCAACCAGGAAAATCACCGCCGCGGCGGATCGAGTCCATTCCTGGCCAGCGAGCATGGCCGGAAACGGCGCTGGGGCCGTTGCCTGCACGACCCCCAGCGTGCCCTCCAAAGCCGAATAGTGATAAGTTCCGGGAGCAAGCCCCTCGATGTTGCGCGCGCAAACATAGGCTTCATAGGGGTTCCGACCGCCGCCCGATGGCGTCATCTTCAAAGGCAGATCGACGATCTCGGGATCCTCAATCATGGCGGTGATCGCCATCGAGAACAGGAAGCAGTCGGCGAGATGCTCCAAAGCTATCGGCTCGTCCAGAAGCATCCTGTTCGACCGGCGCTTGGCCATCGTCTGGAAGGGCTCCGGAAAATCATCCCGGAGCGGCAGCACAACATCGGATGCCGGGTTTGAATTGGTTGTGAAAAGCGCGGGAGACGGGAAAAACTTTACCTGCTCGGCAAGCAGGTTGTCGGCGTCCTCGGCGGCGAGGAAATCTCCGTCCCTGGCGCCAAAGTGATAAGCCGCCGCAAGGGGACCCCAGAGCCATCGGCTGCTGAAATCCTCCTCGAGGTCGGCGGCTTCCGAGTCCTCAACGATGATCGCTCCGAGTTCTTTGAGCTGATCTATCGAGGCGAAGACCGATTGACGCGAATAGCCAGGCAGAAATTCCAGCAGCGCCTCGGGATCGGTCCAGACGTACAGGCGCCGGATGATCTCAAGGGCTGTCGGATTGGCCGAGAAGGTTTGCTGGGCCAGAAAGTTATGGAAGACGAACTGGTCGTTTTCCATAAGGACGACGATGGCGCCCGACCGCTTTATCCGCAATTTCGGAGCGGACGCGACGGCGCGTCAGGCCCGCTCTGACACACTCTTCGTCGCCAGCAGGTTCATCCTGAGGGAGCCATAAGGCATCCGGGTGCCGAGAACGTTCATCCTGAGGGAGCCGTAGGGCATCCGGGTGCCGAGAGCATTCATCCGAACGGAGCCATAGGGCATCCGGGTCCCGAGCAGATTCATCCGGACCGAGCCGTACGGCGTCCGCAGGCTTGTGTCGTCGATGACGTTTATTCCGAGGTCCAATTGCTGGTCGGCGGGCGTCGTGATTTTGGTCAGGAGGGCTTCGGTGGTGTTGTATTGAGTGGACATGTTTTTCTCCATTGGGTTAAATTTGGGTTGTGAAAGTGACGTAGAGGTATTTCAAGGTTGCTGAGTGCGTATTTAGTTCGGATTTTTTTCTCCGAATTTCCTTGTCCTAAAATAGAAACGTTGTTAGTGCTGGTCGGTCAATTCTATCAAAACACGCGGATAAGGCCATAGTTCACACCATGTTGCTAGGGGCGCACTGCTTAAAATGTTTGACATACCACTGATAAGCTATATAATTTCATGCTTAAACTGTCCTGTCAACAGTCGCGTAACTTTTTTTATCAAATTTCCGATGCGCCGTTTTAGGCTCGCCGAAAGCCGTCGCGCCAACGGGTCCACACTACACATCAGCAGGTTCACACCACATAAGTGACGCATGAAGACTTTTTCGTTCTAATGTTAATGTGGTCAAAATGCCGCAAGGGGCCGCCGCAGGCCAATGACCGCAAAGATTTGAAAGTCAGGTCGACATCGCAAGGTGGTCAGGATGCCAAGGCTATTGAGACCGTATCCGACTGAGACTCGTCAAAAAGCGGGAGGGTGATGGTGAATACCGTCCCTTTTCCGTCGATGCTGTCGCACACAATCGCGCCGTCGTGCCGCTTGACGACCGTGTGGACGAGAGCCAAGCCGAGACCGACACCCTCCGAACCGTTCAAAGCGCCGTCGGCGCTGGCGAACTTGCGAAACAGCGTGGCGACCCGCGTCGGCGCCATGCCACCCGCGGTGTCCATGATCTCGCAGTTTACGGCGGGCCGGCCATTCAGCGCGCCGGGCGCGAGACGGCATGTCACGATCATTCCGTGCCGACTGAACTTCACGGCGTTGTCGAGCAGGTTGATCAGCGCACGGGTCAGAAGTCCGCGATCGACCAGGACGACATATTCGGTCTCGTCGGGCTCGAACTCGACCGTAACGCCGCCAGCCTGGGCGAGCGGCCAGATGGCGTCCTTGGCGTCCAGGAGCGTGTGGCTAAGATCTATCGGCTCCAATACATATTCGGCCGACTCGGCCTTGGCCAAGCGAACGAAGGCGTCGGCGAGATCCAGGGTGCGGCCAGCCTGAAATTCGATGCGTTGACGCATCACGGGGGGCGCGTCCCCGAAGTCCGGATGGTGCAGAACGGCAAGGATTGCCGACAGTGGTGAACGCATGTCGTGGGAAAGCAGTTGAAGCGCGTCTTCCCTCTGACGCATCGCCGACACGAGTGGCGTGATATCGGCCAACTGAATAATCCATCCGGTCGGTTGGTCGTCGGCGCTCAAGGTCGGGGTGAACCGTAGCTCATAGGCGCGCCCCGCCGGCCCGACGCCCGTGAGTGGCCGGGCGGACCCCACGGAGCCAATAACGTCCGAGCGCTCGGGCGGCGGCCAGAAAGGACGAGTGTCTCGCCCGTACGCCGCTATCGAAGAGAGTATGGGTTCGATCGGGTCATTCGGCGCCGCGGAGACACCGATACGGCCAGCAAAATCACTGGCGGCCTGGTTGATCGTCAGGATGCGGCCGGCTCGGTCGACCACGAGGATCGGATCGGGGAAATTGGCGAGGATGTCCGCCACGAACCGCCGCAGATCGGAGATTCGCTTCTTTGTCTCTTCGAGCAGGGCCATCTGCTGAAGCACGATGTCTCCCCCCGCCGTCGACAGGCGCGACTGGGCCACCACGGCCCCTCCCGCGCTACGCTCGAGCGAACGCAACTCCGTTGCGAAATAGGCGCTCGCCGCGTTGAGGCGACGCCAACCCCAATAGGGCAGGATGATCGCCAGGGTGACCAAATACGACGCCGGTGGAATCCAGACGCCTAACGCCACCACGCCGAGAAGCGCGCCTCCTAGGGGCACGCCACTCAACGCCGCCGCGAGCAGCAGATTGTCGCGCGGCCTCAGCCTGATGAGGGAGACTAGGAGCAGCCAAAGAGGGCCGAGCGAGAATGCGACGGTCACCCAAGGTGGGGCTGGTATGATCGCGCCGCCGCTGAGCAGACTATTGAGTATGTTGGCGTCAACCTCAACATTTGGCATGCCGACGGCGGCTGATACAGGCGTGGCGTAGTTATCGAGCAGACCGGGCGCCGTGGCGCCAAGCAGCACATATTTGCTTCGGAAGAAGCCGGGCGGCGTCTTGCCGTGCAGCACGTCTATTGCCGGAATGGTTTTGAAGGTGCCCGGCCGGCCGGCATAGGGAATCAGCATCTCACCTGTTCCGTGCGGCTTTGACGGGTCGGGGCCGTGCCCCGTCAACCGCGCCATCTGAAGCACCAGTCTTGGGGCCATCACGCGATCCTCAGGGCTATCGAAGAGGAATGTGCGTCTGACAACTCCGTCCTGGTCAGGCACGGCGTCAACCGTTCCCAGTCCCTTGGCGCCAGCGGCGATCAGAGTGTTCTGGCGCAGCACACCGCCCCCCTTTGGCGCAGCCACTGTCGGGGGTGACCCCAAATAAGTCTGGGCGCCTTTCATCGCGTCGTGGACCGCCTGATCGTCCGCTAGGGTTGAAGGAAATAGAAACAGAAAGTAGCAGGCGAGGGCGCGCGGCGAGTCCCGGGCGATATCGGCAATCAAGGTCGCCTCGGCGTGTCGGGTCCAAGGCCATTGGCCGAGCCGCTTGATGCTTGTCTGATCGACCGCGACGATTACGATATCCTGGCGGTGCGGCTGATGTTTTAGCTGAACGCCAAAATCATACAGGCCGTTGTCTAGCGGCGCTGTTATTTTGGTGGCGATGAGCAAAATAAGAAGAGCGGTTGAGAGGAGCGCCGTGGCGAACCACTCGATCCAGAGCCGTCGTCGACGAGCGTCGATGGATGCGGGGGGTAGAAGCCGAAAATTCCGGCCCGCCTGATCTTCTTTTATCTTAGACAGAGTCCAAGTCCGCTTTGCTGAAGTTCATTCCTCTGGGTCCGGCGTGGCCCACCCAGTCACGGTAGACGGGGATACTCGTCCGCGACACCAAACGCCTTTCGTTCTCAACCTTGTGCGCGGCGCGAATCTGATCGACGTAACGCCGGTTATTGGCGAACATAGAGCCTCCAGCCGAATTTCCTAGACGCCGCGCGCCGCCATCATTCGCGACATCTCGATTTTGAATGTAGAAGAGGGGATCGCTGTCAATGGGTCGGCCGCGAGACGCCTCCGCTGATCGCCGCGATCTGGCGGATCGGTCGGATGGGAGTGGCGTCCTTAGCGGCTTTTGGTGAATACTGGCCGCCGGGACGACCCGCCCATGCGCCGGTCGAGACAACGCGCGAGGAACGCACCATGCCTCTCTCGAACTATTCCGATCACGACGCCCTCGGCCTCGCCGAATTGATCCGCAAAGGCGAGACCACCGCCGTTGAACTCGTCGAAGCCGCCATCGAGCGGATCGAGCGGCACAACCCGGCGCTGAACGCGGTGGTTCACAAAGCTTATGACGAGGCGAGGGCGGTGGCCGGCGGCCCGGCGCCAGAGGGGCCATTCAGCGGCGTGCCATTTCTAATCAAGGACCTGGGCGCCCAGGTAAAGGGCTGGCCGCGAACTTCAGGATCCAACTACGCTCAGGTGGCGGCCGACGACGGCGACAGCGAGCTTATACGGCGCTATCGCGCCAGCGGCGTGGTGTTGTTGGGCAAAACCAACACTCCCGAGTTCGGCATACCTGGGGTTACCAATTCCGAGCGGCTGGGTCCCAGCGGTAATCCCTGGAACCCCGCGCATATCTCCGGCGGCTCGTCTGGCGGAGCGGCCGCCGCGGTGGCGTCGGGAATGGTGCCGATGGCCCACGCCAGCGACGGTCTCGGCTCGATCCGCATTCCAGCCGCCAACTGCGGCCTAGTGGGTATGAAGGTCACCCGGGACCGCACCCCGATCTGCGAGGTCTCCGACGGGGCCCTGGGGTTCAGCGTCCACCACGTTGTCAGCCGGTCCGTGCGTGACAGCGCCGCCATGCTGGACGCCACCGGCTACGCCCAGATCGGCGATCCGTTTCAGGCGCCCGCCAAATCCGGACCCTATCTGGACGAGGTTTCCAAGAGTCCCGGCAAGCTGCGTATCGCCTGGTCGGGCGAGACGCCCAGTGGGCGGCCGATCGACGACGAGATGAGCGCGAAGCTGCTTGAGACCGTCGAACTGCTGAAGGCCCTCGGGCATGAGGTGTTCGAACGGGGTCTGGGGATCGACTATCGCGGCCTCTATCGGGCTCAGGGTCTGGTCAGCGCGTCGAATTTCTCGGCCAACATCAAGCGTTGGGTCGAAATGCTGGGGCGTGAGCCGGCGGACGGTGAACTGGGTCCACTCGCGCGGCGCGCCTATGAAGCCGGTCAGCGCGTGACCGGTCAGCAGGCCCTCTGGGGCTGGCAGCAACTGCGGTTGGTCAACCGCCAGATTCTGACGGTCTTCGAAGGGTTTGATGTCTATCTAACCCCGACCATGTCCCGACCCTCGCCGCGCCTCGACTGGCTGAACCCGCTGACCGTAACCCTGAAGGACTTCGACCGGCGCCAGGCCGACACCTACGCCACGACCCCGCCCTTCAATTTTACCGGCCAGCCATCCGTATCGCTCCCCTTGTGGCAGTCGCGAAGCGGCCTGCCGATCGGCATGATGTTCACCGGCCGTTTCGCCGACGAGGCCACGCTGTATCGGTTGGCGGGGCAGTTGGAGACAGAGCAGCCGTGGAAGAACCGCCGGCCCCGGATTTGGGGCTGAGCCTTGCGGCTTGTGGCGCGGCGTGAAACGTTCCGCGCCACCATCGTAACCGAACACCGGAGTTAAACACCCTTGCGCACTGTCCTGGCCCTTGGGGTCGCTATCTCCGCTTTGACCGCCGCCTCGGCGCTCGCCCAGCCGGCGTCCGCCCCGACCCTGTTGCAGCAGCCGGCCCTCAGCCGTGATCTGATCGCCTTTTCCTACGCCGGTGACATCTGGACCGTGCCAAGGAGCGGAGGCAGGGCGACGCGCCTGACCACCGGCGTGGGTATCGAAAGCGCACCGATCTTTTCTCCCGATGGCCAGACCCTGGCTTTCACCGGCGACTATGACGGCAATGTCGATGTCTTCACCGTGCCGGTGAGCGGCGGTATACCGCATCGTGTCACCTATCACCCGGCGGGCGACAGCGCAGTAGCCTGGGCCCCTGATGGCAGGCGCCTGATCTTCCGGTCAAATCGCGCCTCCGCCAGCCGCTATACCCAGCTGTTTTCCGTAGCGGCCGAGGGCGGCGTCGCCACGCTGCTGCCGTTGCCCATGGCGTTTTCGGGAAAGCTCTCATCGGATGGCGGGGCGATTGTCTATACGCCGCTGGCCCCGGCCTTCTCGTTTGATTTCACCAGTTATGTGGCCTGGGGCAACTATCGTGGGGGCCGGGCCGGAACGGTGTGGCTGACCACCCTGCCGGGGCTGGTTTCGGCGGAGATTCCGCATGAGGCCGCGGCGGATTTCTCGCCAGTGTTTCTGGGCGACAAGGTCTATTTTCTCTCGGGACGGCGCGGTCGGATTGGGGTCTTCGGCTATGATCCCGCCACCAGGGTCGTGACCGAAATCTATCACAACACCGGCGCCGATATCCGCACCTTGGCCACGGACGGTCAGACCCTGATCTTCGATCGGCTGGGCGAACTCTATATACTTGACCCCGCCGCTCCGGGCGCCGCCCCGACGCGGGTGTCGGTGGATGTGGCCGGCGATATGCCCGACGTGCGGGCTCGCATCCTGAATGTCGCCGACGAGATTGAGCATGTGGCGGTTTCGCCGACCGGCCTGCGCGCCGCCGTGGAGGCGCACGGCGATATTCTGACCGTTCCCGCGCGGCACGACGCGAGCGGCGCGATCCACAACCTGACGGCCACCCCGGGTGTGATGGAGCGTGAGCCGGCCTGGAGCCCCGACGGCCAGTCCGTGGCCTATTTCTCCGATGAATCGGGTCTCTACGCCCTGCACGTTGCAGCCCAGACCGGTCCCGGCGGCGGGCACGCGGCGGTGCGGAAATACAAGCTGGCGCCCGAGGCCGCCTATTATTTTGAGCCGGTCTGGTCGCCGGATTCCAAGAAGATCGCCTTCCATGACAATCGCCTGCACGTCTATGTTTTGGACTTGGCGACCGGCGTGCTGACCACGGTGGGACCGACCGATGTATTCGGTGGTTTCGCCCAGGAGGCCCACGCCATCGCCTGGTCGCCGGACTCTCGGTGGCTGGTCTATCCGCACGCAACGGCCAACCACATGCATGTGCTTGTGCTTTATCAGCTGGCCACCGGGGCCACGACGCAGCTGACGGACGCCATGGCCGAGTCCCAGGACCCCGCTTTCGACCGCAACGGCAAGTATCTTTATTTCCAGACCAGCAACAACGCCGGAGCCACCCTCTACGGTCTCGACATGACCGCCGACCTCTATCAGCCGACAAGCTCGATCTACGCCCTGGCGCTGTCCCGAGCCACGACGGCGCCCACCGCACCAGAGGCCGACGACGAAAAGACCCCGGCGGAGGCCCTGGCTAAGGCCAAGGAAGCGGCCGACGCCACCCCGGCGGGCCAGGCCGGCGAAGCCAAGGCCGAGTCCAAGGCCCACCCGAAAGCCACGCCAGCGCCCGCGGTTACGCCACCCACCGCGATCGACCTTGCCGGCTTGTCGGTCGAAGCGATCGCTACCCGCATTACGCCTCTGCCGCTTCCGCCGAAGGGCTATGGCAATCTGCAGACCGGTAAGGCCGGAACGCTGTATTTCCTGACAGCGGATCCGGGGCAGGGCGCCTTGGGCCAAGGGACGCCTTCTGGGACGCTGAGTCGTTGGAGCCTTGAGGACCGAAAGGCCGAGGTACTGGCCAGTCATGTGCAGAGCTACCAGTTGACGGCGGATGGTCAGAAAATGCTTCTGGCCCTGGCCGCGCCCCATGCCGAAGCCACATCGTCGGGAGGCCCGCCCGCCAAGCCCAGCTACAGCATTGTCCCGGCCGACAAGCCGATCAAGCCGGAGGACGCGGCGGGAAATCTAGCGCTTGACGGCCTTGAGGTGCGGGTCGATCCGGCCGCGGAGTGGGCGCAGATGTACCATGAGGTCTGGCGCATCGAGCGGGCCTATTTCTATGACCCCAATTTCCACGGCGTGGACACCGTCGCCGAGGAGCGCCGTCTGCAGCCCTACGCGGCGGCGGTTCGGGCGCGCTCGGACCTGAACTATGTATTCCAGGAGATGCTGACCGGCTTCTCGGTTGGCCATCTCCGCGGCTTTGGCGGCGCCATTCCCGCGGCGCGCAAGGTGCCCGGCGGCCTGCTGGGCGCCGACTATGTGATCAGGAACGGCCGCTGGTGCTTGGCCAAGATTTATACCGGCGGGTCTTGGTCGCCGGACGCCAAGGCGCCTCTGGCCCAGCCTAGCCTGAACGTAGCCGATGGCGATTGCATCGTGGCGATCAATGGCGATGGTGTATCGGCCGACATGGATATCCAGCACCCGCTGGAGGGAACGGCCGGTCACGCGCTGAGCCTGACCCTCGCCCCGGCCGCGGGTGGCTCGGCGCGCGATATCACCGTGGTTCCGATCGCCAGCGAGGCGCGACTGCGCAACCTGGACTGGATCGAGGGCAACCGGCGCAAAGTGGCGGAGTTGTCCGGCGGCAAGCTGGCCTATGTCTATCTGCCCGACACAGCCGAGGGCGGCTTCACCAATTTCAACCGCTACTACTTCGCCCAGACCGACAAGCAAGGCGCGATCATCGACGAGCGTTTCAACGCCGGCGGCCAAGTGGCCGACTATATCATTGAAGTTTTGGCCCGGAAGATCGAGAGCTATTGGCAACCACGTTATGGGGCGGTCGAACACTCTCCGGCCGCCGCCATCTATGGACCCAAGGTGATGATCGCCAATGAGGTCAGCGGCTCGGGCGGCGACGCAATGCCCTGGTTGTTCCGCTACAACAAGCTGGGGCCGTTGGTGGGTAAGCGAACCTGGGGCGGCCTTGTTGGTATCGGGGATATCCCGGTGCTCATGGATGGGGGTTCGGTGACGTCTCCCAGTGTGGGTTTCTTTTCTCCGGCCGGGGAATGGGACGTGGAAAACCACGGCGTCGAACCGGACTATGCGGTGGAGCAGGACCCAGGCGCGGTCATGGCCGGTCACGATCCGCAGTTGGAGAAGGCCGTGGCCCTGGCCATGGACGCTCTCGCCAAGGCGCCGCCGACAACGCCGCGGCGACCACCGTTCCCGGTCTACAGTCTACCAAAGCCTTAATGGGCGCCTCGGCTGGTCAGAACTCTCGGGTATGGCTAGCGTTCATTCGATAAGAGACTGATGGAGGGACGTCGATGGCCGGTCCAAACGCGCTGATATTCGTCGATATGCCGTCGAGCGACCCGGCGGCGGCGGCGCGGTTCTATGCCGAGGTATTAGGCTGGGAAGACGACCCGCGCTCCGTCGGAATCTTTCATCGCATGATGCCGGGCGGATTCTTTCCCAACAAGGACGGCTCCGACAGTCAGGTCGGCAATCTGCACATAGGCATCTATGATCCGACCAATGCCCGGCCCCATCCCGCGCCAGGCGGCGTGGCGCCGCGCTTCGCCGCCACCGAGGGCCGCAAGCCCCGAATCTGGATTCTGGTGGGCGAGGGTCAGTCGGAGGCCGACATCCTCGACAAGGCCTTGCGGCGCGGAGCCAAGGTATTGTGGCGCGATCACTACTGGTCGGAGTTCAACGGCTATAATGCCGCGTTCCGCGATCCCTGGGGCAATGAGATCGTGCTGTGGACCCGGGCGGGCGTAAATCCTCAGGTGCCTCGGGATTTCACGCGGGAGTAGGCGGCTGCGTTCGTTCGCGAACCTTGACACCCCCAACCCCGCCGGGAAGAGTGATCACAGATGACAATCCTCCTCAATCCTGTCGCCGACCCCGATGAGGCGCGCCGGTTTCTGGACGCCCATCCGGAAGTCCAGTTCTTCGAAATCCTGTTTACGGCGCTTTCGGGCGTGCCGCGCGGCAAGCGGCTTCGGCGCCACGAGTTGATGGCGATCTACGACTATGGCCGCTTTCTTCCGGGATCGGTGCTGGTGTGCGACGTCACGGGGCAGGACTGCGAAGACACCGGCCTCGTATGGGAGGACGGCGACGCCGACCGCCTCGCCAAGCCGGCGCCAGGAACCCTGGTCAAGGCGCCATGGCTGGGCGACGACGTGGCGCAGGTCATCACCTCGATGTACGAGCTGGACGGGCGGCCGAACGATCTCGATCCCCGCCATGTGCTTCGCGGGGTGCTGGAGCGCTTCGCCGCCGATGGGCTGACGCCGGTAGTGGCCTGCGAGTTGGAATACTACCTGATCGATCCGATCCGGACCGCCGGCGGTGGCATACAGCTGGCGGCGGCTCCCGGGACTGGAGAGCGGCCCAGCCTGCACGGGGTTTATGGCCTGCGTGAGATCGAGGACTTCTCGGGTTTTTTGCGTGAATTGTGGGCGGCGGCCGATATTCAGGGTGTGCCGCTGGAGGGAGCGATCTCCGAATATGCGCCCGGTCAACTTGAACTTACACTGAAGCATGGCCCCGACGCCCTGCGCGCCGCCGACGAAGCATTGATGTACAAACGCATCGCCAAGGGGGTGGCCGTCCGTCACGGGGCCGAGGCCAGTTTCATGGCCAAGCCGTTTTCGGATCGGGCCGGTAGTGGTTTACATCTGCACGTCAGCGTTAACGACGCGGCTGGCGACAATGTGTTCGCCAGCGAGGATCCGGCCGGGACGCCGGCGTTGCGGCACGCGTTGGGGGGCATGAAAGCCACTCTCGCCGACGGCATGGCCATCTTCGCGCCGAATGCCAATTCCTATCGCCGGTTCCGCGCCAACAGCTATGCACCGGTGGCGCCGACCTGGGGTGTCAACAACCGCACCGTATCTTTGCGGGTGCCGGCCGGACCACCAAAGGGCCGCCATATCGAACACCGCGTGGCCGGCGCCGACGCCAACCCCTATCTGGCCTTGGCCACCTTGCTGGCGGCCGTGCACCACGGCCTGACCCGCGCGATCGATCCTGGCCCACCGGTCGAGGGCGACGGCTATGCCGCCGCCGCCAAGAGCAACCTGCGCCTGCCCGCGAACTGGTTCGCGGCGGTCGATCACTTCGAGGGCTCCGCGGTGATGCGGGACTATCTGGGTGATCGGTTCGTGACCATGTTCGGCAAGGTCAAGCGCACCGAACAGGACCGCTTCAACGAAGTGGTCTCGGCCTTGGACTATGACTGGTATCTGAAGAACGCGTGAGCCAGATTCTCAATCATGCGTCTCGTTAATCGCCCTCCCAAGTCGTCCCGCCGCTCCTTGCTGGCGGGTCTGGGCGCCGCCGCCGCGGGCTTGAGTTTCTCGGGGCTGGAAGGCTGCGCGCCCAAGGGCCGCATCGGACCGAACGGCGAGGAACTGAAACTCAATTTGTACAACTGGGACACCTATACCGGCAAAACCACTCTGGCGGACTTCAAGGCGGCCACCGGTATCGAGGTGAAGATGAGCCTGTTCGCCACCAATGATGAGCTGTTCGCCAAGCTCAAGGCCGGTAATCCGGGTTTCGACGTCATCGTGCCGTCGAATGAATACGTCACCCGGTTTCGCATCGCCGACCTGCTGGCGCCCCTGGACCTGGCCAAGATTCCCAACCGGGCCAACCTGCTGCCGGCGTTCCGTGATCCGCCCTTCGATCCGGGGCGACGTTATTCCATGCCCTACACCTGGCTGGTGCTGGGGATCGGCTATCGCAAATCCAAGATCGACGGCGTTCCCGACAGCTGGAAGTGGGTGATGGATTCATCCCGCTATTCGGGCCGGATCGGGGTGTTTTCCGAAGCTGACGACATGATTGAACTCGGGGCCAAATATCTCGGCCATTCGGTGCGTAACATTCCGGTGAGTGTCATCGACCAGGTCGCCGAGATGTGGATTCGCCAGAAACCCAGCATCAAGATCTTCCACCATGACGAGGGCCAGGATCTGCTGCTGTCGGGCGAGATCGATATCGTGATGGAATACAACGGCGATATCGCGCAGGTGATGACAGAAGACCCGGATCTGGATTTCGTGGTGCCGCGAGAGGGCAGCATCATCAACTCCGACTCCCTCTGCATCCCTAAAGGCGCGCCGCGGCCGGATAACGCCCACAAGTTCATCAACTTCCTGCTGGACGGCAAGGTCGGAGCCGGCGTCTACAACACCATCAAATACCCGACCCCCAACGCGGCGGCCCTGGCCCTGATGCCGGCCGACTATCGCGACAACCGCGTGATCTTTCCGCCGGCCGCTGTCATGGCGAAGTGCGAATACGCCGATTTCGAGAGCCTGGACCGCGCCCACCTGTTCGACGAAACCGTGACGCGAATCTTCGCCGCGTGACCATCCCGGACAGACCCCATGGATGAGAGCTGGACCAAGGCCAAGGCGGTGTTCGCGTCGCTGGCCACGCCGCCGATCTTCTGGCTGCTGGCCTTCTTCCTCGTGCCTCTCGCCATCATCTGGGGCTACAGTTTCGGAGAGAACAAAAGCCTGACGGAAATCGCCGTCAACGGCACCTTCAGCAACTACGCGCACGCGATCAAACCGCTCTATCTGGGCATCATCTTCAAGTCGTTCTGGTTCGCGGCCGTCACCACGGTGCTCTGCCTGATCGTGGGGTTTCCGGTGGCCATCGCCATCACCTTCGCGACGGAGAAATCCAAGGCCTGGCTGCTGCTGCTGATCATGCTGCCGTTCTGGACCAACCTGCTGATCCGCACCTACGCCCTGATGGCCGTGCTGCGTACCGAGGGCTATATCAACTTCACCCTGGCGTTCTTCTGGAACGCTTTCAGCCACCTGACCGCGTTGTTCGGCCATCCGCTGCAACCGTTCCAGCCGCTGCAACTGCTGCACAACAATTTCGCGGTGGTGTTCGGCCTGGTGTATGTGCAGCTGCCCTTCATGGTCCTTCCGCTCTACGCAGCCCTGGACCGGCTCGACCGTTCGTTGCTGGAGGCCAGCCTGGACCTGGGGGCCGGCCACCTGACCACATTTCGGCGAATAGTGATCCCGTTGGCGGTTCCGGGCATCGTTTCTGGCGTTCTGGTCACTCTGATTCCTTCCGTTGGCGCGTACCTGACTCCCGATCTGCTGGGTGGGCCGTCCAGCCAGATGATCGCCAATGTCATCGAGCGCCAGTTCAAGACCGCCAACGACTGGCCGTTCGGCGCCGCGCTGTCATTTCTGTTGATGTATATGACCTTCCTGGCCATCGCCGTGCAGGCGATCGTGTCGCGAAACCGCAAGGGGCGGGAGCGATGAGCGGCGCCCTCCCGAAGGCCCGGCCCGGTCCGCTTGAATATCTGGGCCGCTGGCCGATTCGGGCCTGGCTGGCGGCGGTTGTGATCTTTCTCTACGCGCCGCTGGTCACCCTGACGGTCTTCAGCTTCAACACCTCCAAGCGCAATATCGTCTGGAGGGGCTTTACGCTCGATTGGTACAAGGTCGCGTTTCAGGACACCGACCTGATCGCCGCCTTTGGCAATTCCCTGACCATCGCCCTGGTCTCGACCCTGGTCAGCGTGGTTCTGGGAGCGCTGACGGCCATGCTGCTGTGGCGGTTCCGGTTTCCGGCCAAGCCGGCCCTGGAGGGAGCGCTCGGCCTACCGATCGTGGTGCCGGAGATCTGCATGGGCGTGGCCATGTTGGTGTTCTTCACCCAGGTCATGCCCTGGCCGACCGATCTGATCTGGCCGCTGAATCTGGGCGCGATCATCATCTCGCACATCTCGTTTTCGTTCAGCTTCGTGGCCATCGTCATCCGCGGCCGTCTGGCCAGCTTCAACCGCGAGCTGGAAGAGGCGGCCAAGGACCTGGGCGCGGGAGAGTGGAGGATATTCTGGGACGTGATCGTGCCGCACATGCGCCCAGGCCTGTTGGCCGGCGCGTTGTTGGCGTTCACGCTCAGTCTGGACGACTTCGTGATCACCTTTTTCACCTCCGGCCCGGACACCACCACATTTCCGGTCAAGGTCTATTCCATGGTCCGGTTCTCGGTGACGCCGGAGGTCAACGCCGCCTCCACCATATTGATCGTGCTGACCGTGGCGCTGACGGCCGTCGCCCTGCGCGTCTCTGGCGGGTCGGTGGCGACGATCGAGGCCGGGGAGGGGCTGTAGATGACCACCGGAAACACCATTATCCGCTTTGAGAACGTCACCAAGCGATATGGCAAGGTGCTGGCCGTGGACGGTGTGTCACTCTCAATCGAGGAGGGGGAGTTCTTTGCCCTGCTCGGTCCCTCGGGCTGTGGCAAGACCACCCTGCTGCGCATGCTGGCCGGGTTCGAGACCCCTTCGGAAGGCCGGATACTGATCGACGGCCAGGACATCAGCCGCACGCCGCCAAACAAGCGGCCGGTGAACATGGTCTTCCAGACCTATGCGGTGTTCCCGCACATGAGCGTGGCCGACAATGTCGCCTACGGCCTCAAGGTCGACGGCGTGGCGGCTCCCGAGCGGGCTCGGCGGGTCGAGGAGGCGTTGGGTCTGGTCAAGCTCGACGGCTACGGCGCCCGCAAGCCCGATCAGCTATCGGGGGGACAGCGACAGCGCGTCGCCCTTGCCCGGGCTTTGGTAAAACGGCCTCGCGTGCTGCTGCTGGACGAACCCCTTTCGGCCCTGGACGCAAAGCTGCGCGAGGCGATGCGCTCGGAGTTGGCGCAGCTGCAGGAAAAGGTCGGGATCACCTTTCTGTTCGTCACGCACGACCAGGACGAGGCTCTGGCCATGGCCACGCGCTGCGCGGTGATGAACCGCGGGTTGCTGCAGCAGGTGGCCACGCCCAGCGATCTCTATGAGTTCCCCAATTCCCGCTTCGTGGCCGATTTCATCGGCTCGGTGAACATGTTCGAGGGCCGGCTGGAAGTGGACGAACCCGACCACGCGGAGGTGGTCTCACCGGACCTGCCGACCCGGGTTTTTCTGGATCATGGTGTCACCGGCGCGCATGAGAGCACGGTCTGGGTGGCGCTGCGGCCGGAAAAGATCGAGCTTCACAAGCGCGGCGAAGGCCGGGCTCCGCCGGTGCTGGAAGACACCCCGGAGGGCTGCAACCTCGTTCCTGGCGTGATCCGCCAGATCGCTTATCTGGGGAGCGAGTCGGTCTATGAGGTGGCCGTCGAGGGAGGACGATCGGTGAAAGCCCTGCGCTCGAATCTGACCCGCCGCGATCAGGAGGATTTCACCTGGGACGAGCCTGTCTGGCTGGCCTGGCACGCCTGCTCACCGGCGGTGTTGCTAGCATGAGCGCCGCCCGGCCAGTTCTGGGTGTTACCTGCTGCACCCGCCGCATGGGGACGGAGTTCGGTCAGGCGGTTATCAACCGCTATGTCACCGCCGCGATGCGATGGGGCGACGTGGCAGCGCTGCTGGTTCCGGCGTTGCCCGATCTGATGACCGCCCGCGAGGTGGCCCCACGACTGGATGGCCTGCTGCTGACCGGCAGTCCGTCCAACATTGAGCCCCGCCGCTATGGCGAAGCCGGGGCGGTGGACGCGGAGGGTCCGTTCGATCCGGCCCGGGATTCGATGACGTTCGATCTGATCGCGGCGATGCTTGATCTGGGCCGACCGGTGCTCGGGGTCTGCCGAGGATTCCAGGAGATCAATGTCGCTTTCGGTGGTGCATTGCGGCGCGACACCGGCCAAAATCCGAACATTCTTGCTCATCACGCGCCATCGGAGGCGAGTTTCGGCGACATGTTCGCCCACCAGCATGACGTCGCCCTGACACCCGGCGGCGTTCTGGCGCGCGCGCTCGGACGAGATCAACTGCGCGTCAATTCGGTGCATTTCCAGGGCGCCGGTCGCCTGGGCGAGGGCCTGACGGTTGAGGCCCTCGCCCCCGACGGGGTGGTCGAAGCCGTCTCGGCCCGTGTCAACGGGGCGCCGGTGCTGGCCGTCCAATGGCACCCCGAATGGCGAACCGCGGACAATCCGGACTCGCAAGCCTTTTTCCATATTCTCGGCCAGGCCCTGAGGGGCGAACTGGCCAACGCCTGAACGCCAAGGAGCCTTTCCAGTGACCCCCCGAAACTATGATATCGCCGAACTTCGCCGTCTTGACGTGGCGCACCATCTGCCGGCCCAGACCGACTACAAGCTGCAACGCGACGCTGGGGGCAGCCGGATCATCACCCGGGCCGATGGCTGCACCATCTTCGACGGCGACGGGAACGCGATCCTGGACGGCATGGCCGGTCTCTGGTGCGTACAGGTCGGCTATGGTCGAAAGGAACTGGCCGAGGCCGCCTATGAGCAGATGCTGGAGCTGCCTTACTATAATACCTTCTTCAAGACCGCCGCGCCGACCACGATCCAGCTGGCGGTCAAGGTCGCTTCGCTTTTGGGCGGCAATCTGCAACATATTTTTTTCAACAATTCCGGTTCCGAGGCGATCGACACCATCATCCGCCTGGCTCGCTACTACTGGCAGGTGAAGGGCGAGCCGAACCGCAATATCATCATCTCCCGCGTCAACGGCTATCACGGCTCGACCATCGCCGGCGCCAGCTTGGGGGGGATGAAGGCGATGCATGACCAGGGCGGACCCTGGGTGCCGGGCATCGAGCATGTGATGCAGCCCTACGCGTTCCAGGAGGGCTTTGGCGAGGATGACGCGGTCTTTCGCGACCGGGCGGTGGACGCCATCGAACAACGCATTCTGGAGGTCGGCCCGGAGAATGTCGCGGCCTTCATCGGCGAGCCCGTGCAGGGCGCCGGCGGCGTGATCATCCCGCCCGACGGCTATTGGCCGGCGGTGGAGGCGGTCTGCCGCAAATACGGGATCCTCCTGATTTGCGACGAAGTGATCTGCGGCTACGGGCGGCTGGGTTCCTGGTTCGGCTTCCAGCACTACGGCGTGAAGCCTGACATGGTCAGCATGGCCAAGGGTATTTCGTCAGGCTACCTGCCGATCTCGGCGGTAGGCGTGGCTGATCACATCGTCGAGACCCTGCGCGAGAAGGGCGGCGACTTTGTTCACGGCTATACCTACTCCGGCCACCCGACCTCGGCCGCGGTGGCGCTGAAGAACCTGGAAATCATGGAGCGGGAAGATCTGGTCGGACGGGTAAAAACCGACACGGGGCCTTATCTGGCCAAGGGTCTGGCCGCGTTGGCCGGTCACCCGCTGGTCGGCGAGACACGGTCCCTGGGCCTGATTGGCGCGGTGGAGATCGTTTCGGAGAAGGGAACCAATCACCGCTTCAGCGGCGCTCCCGGCAAGGCCGGCCCGATCGTGCGGGATCTGTGCATCCAGAACGGGCTGATGGTGCGAGCGGTGCGCGACACGGTGGTGATGAGCCCGCCGTTGATCCTCTCAAGGGATCAGATCGACCAGATGCTGGGGATCATCAGCAAGTCGCTCGACGAAGCTGGCCCAGTTTTGCGAAGCCAGTTCGGCTAGGCGCGACCGAAACGGGATGAGAGGCTCGGCGCCGTTTGGCGGCGTATGAGAACCGGTATAGGTGGCTCGGTTTGTGACGTGGGTTTTCGCCGCCGTGGCGGGACCACTTGGGATTGCGTTCATGAGCGCCGACGATGAAAAAACCGAGCAGGTCGAAGCGCTTCTGGCCACGCCTGACTTGGCCAGCGCGCTCGACAGCGAAGCTTTTCTGAAGTTTCTTGACCAGGTTCCTATCGCCATAATCGTATCGGCGCTCAAGGGACGCGAGCGTATCGTCTACGCCAATCCAGAGTTCGAGAAGGTGTCGGGCTACGCTCTGGCCGACGTGCTAAGCGGCTCTTGGACCGATTTGGCCGGAACCTACGTTGGTGGTGGCGAGGCGGAACGCGGTCTGGGCGATGCCCTGGTCGAGGGTCGGGATTTCGTCGGCACCTTCGCGATCGAACATGCGGGTCGCGAACGCGTGCTGGTCGACGTCTATTCGAACGTCATCGAGGATGATGACGGAACCCCGACTTATCGCCTAGCCGCTTTGGTTGATGTCGGGCAGCACGAGAGTAGTCAACGGGAAGCCTTCGAGCTTCAGATCCGCGACAAGGACATGCTGCTGCGGGAGATTCAGCATCGGGTCAAAAACAATCTGCAACTGATCGCCGCCCTGATGCGCATCGAGGCGCGCAACGCCAGGGGCCGGATCGACACCGCGCCGTTCGATCGTCTGGCTGGACGGATCGACGCGATCCAGCTTCTGTATCGGACTCTTTCCGACGACGGGCTGAGCGACGAGGTTGATCTGGGCGTCTACCTCAGCCAGATCGCGTCATCTGTCTTGCGCTCTCACGGTGTCGAGGGGATCAGCCTTGATCTGAAGGTGGACATCTATCCGGTGTCGGTGAATGTGGCGATGCCCACGGGCTTGGTCGTCAATGAACTGCTGACCAACGCCCTAAAATACGCCTTCGTCGGACGTGATGGCGGCACCATAACGGTTCACAGCCAGACCGATGGGGAAGGGTGTCGGGTGATGGTCAGTGACGACGGTGTCGGCCTGCCGGCGGACACCGATTGGCCGAGCCCCGGCAAACTGAGCGGTTTGATCGTGCAGTCTCTGCGCGCCAACGCCAAGGCCGACCTGCAAGTCGAATCGAGTCCGGGTCAGGGGATGCGCGTGACCATCCGTTTCAGCCGCGCCGCCGCCGCGCCCGAGTAGTCGGAAGGTCAGGCGATCACGTCGCTCTCAAGTCCACGATGTCCGATCAACCCCATGCCGTCGGCGATGTCCGAGGCGATAGCCTGTCGCAGGCCGTCGGCGTCGCCCGCCTCGATGGCGTCCAGGGCGAGCCTGTGCTGGTCGATCAGATTGGCGGCGCCGTAGTCGCTGTAGACCGTGCGCATGAACGGCCCGAACTGCAGCCACAGGGTCTCGATCAAGCGGTTCAGCGTTGTGCGGCCGCTGGCGCGATACAGGCCGAAGTGGAAGGCGGAATTGCACTCCATATAGGCGATCACGTCACCGGTCTCGATGGCCCGGTCGAGGTCGGCGTCGATACGGCGCAGCCGGGCAAGGGTTTCGGCGTCGATATGGGGCAGGGCGGCCACGGCGGCGGCCGGCTCAAGCAGCAGGCGACAATCCAGCAGATCGGCGAACCGGTCTCGGGTCATCGGCGGAACCTCGATCTTGCGCTTCGAGCGGATCACCACGGCGCCTTCGGCGGACAGGCGGCTGAGGGCGTCGCGGACCGGCATCTGGCTGACGCCCAGTTCCAGCGCCAGGCCGCGGGTCGAAAGCCCGACGCCCGGGACAACCTTGCCGGTGATCAGCCGCCGCCGCAGCTCTTCGTAGACGCTGGCGTGCATCGGCGGCTCTTCATCCGGAGCCGCTGAACCCGCCGAGCCCTCGCTTTCCGTCATTGCCTTCTCTCCTGACGGGCGCTTCCCGTCCGTCGCCACCCCATCTCACTCACTTGGCCCATTGACGGCGGGGGGCGGTCCGCGTGATCGTGCGCTTTCAAACTGTGATCGCAGGAGCCGCGATGGACGAACTAACGCGCTGGGTCAAGGACAACGGCATCGCCGAGGTCGAGTGCCTGATCCCGGATATCAACGGGGTCCTGCGTGGCAAGGTGCTGCCGGCGGCCAAGTTCCTGCAATCCTCGCGCGACGGGGCCCTGCGTCTGCCCAGCAGCGTGTTCGCGGTCACCGTTACCGGCGAATACGCCGACGTGGAGGGCGACGACGAGGCGTTCTCCGACCCTGACATGGTGCTGCGGCCCGATGTCGCCACGGCCCGGATCGCCCCTGGCATGAAGACCCCGACCGCCTTTGTGTTCGCCGACGCCGACCACCCGGACGGACGGCCCTGGGCGTCGTCTCCCCGGCACGTTCTGGGGTCGGTGCTGAGCCTCTATCGCGCCAGGGGCTGGCGGCCGGTGGTGGCGCCGGAGCTTGAGTTCTATCTGACCGCCCTCAATCCGGATCCCGATCTGCCGCTGACCTCGCCGACCGGCCGATCCGGCCGGGCCGAGAGCTCGCCGCAGCCCTATGGCCTGGAAGCGATCACCGAATACGAGGATCTGATCGACGACATCTATGAATATTCCGAGATCGCCGGCCTGGACGTCGACACCCTGATCCATGAATCGGGCGCCGCGCAGCTGGAGGTGAATTTCATCCACGGCGATGCGATCACCTTGGCCGATCAGGTGCTGGTGTTCAAACGCATCGTCCGGCAAGTGGCGCTGAACCACGGGGTCTACGGCACGTTCATGGCCAAGCCGATGGAGCATCAGCCCGGCAGCGCGATGCACCTGCATATCTCGGTGGTGGACGAAACCACCGGCGCCAATCTGTTCGCCGAGGGCTCCGGGGAGGACAGCGTGATGTTCCGCCGGTTCATCGGCGGCCTGCAGACCTACCTGCCCCGGGTGGCGCCGCTGTTCGCGCCCAATGTGAACTCCTTCCGCCGGATGCGGCCAAGCCATAGCGCCCCGGTCAATGTCCAGTGGGGACGGGATAACCGATCCTGTGGTCTGCGCGTGCCGCTGTCGGACCCGGAAAACCGACGGATCGAAAACCGGCTGCCGGGCGCCGACGCCAACCCCTATCTGGCGATGGCGGCCGCGCTGATCAGCGGTTTCCTGGGGATCGAGGAGGGAATCGAGCCGGCGGCGGCCGAGGGCGGCAACGCCTATCGCCATGCCCGCACCCTGCCCAAGACCCTGGAGGAGGCCATGGAGCGGTTCAGCGCCTGCGCGCCGGTGCGCGCGCTGCTGGGCGAGCCGTTCTTCCGATCCTTCGCCGCCATCAAGGAAGCCGAACTGGAAGCTTATCGCGGGGTGATCAGTTCGTGGGAGCGCGATCATCTGTTGCTGAAGGTCTGATCGTGGGGTTCAACAACACCCTGGCGATGCCGTCGTCCTACTATGTGGCAACCGCCAATCCGTGGACGGAATGCGCGCCGCTGATCGGTGACCATCGGGCGGATCTGGTGGTGGTGGGCGGTGGCTGCACAGGTCTGTCGGTGGCCCTGCACGCCGCGCGTCAGGGGTTGTCGGTGGTGCTTCTGGAGGGCGGCAAGATCGGCTGGGGCGCCTCCGGACGCAACGGCGGCCAGATCATCCCCGGCCTTCGCAAAGGCGCCGCCGAGCTGGTCAAGGCCATCGGCGTGGAGCGTGCCAAAGCCCTGCTAGACTTGGCCTTCGAGGCCCGGGACCTGGTGACTGGGCTGATCGATGACTACGGCATCGCCTGCGATCTGAAGACCACCGGCCATCTGCTGGGGGCCGCCAAGGCGCGGGATATGGTCTGGATGGAGGCCGAGGCCGAATGCCTGACCACGGTCATGCGCTATCCCTATATGGACCTGCTTTCGGCCGCCCAGGCCCGCGATCAGGTGGATACGCCCTATGCTGGGGGGCTTCTCGATCGGCGTGGCGGCCATCTGCATCCGCTGAACTACACTCTGGGCCTGGCGGCGGCGGCGCGGGCGGCGGGGGTGGTGATTTACGAGCACTCGATCGTCATGGGATTGGAAACCCAGGGCGGTGTCCGTGTCCGGACGGACCATGGCGCCGTCAGGGCGGATCATGCCATTCTGGCGGGCGACGCTCTGCTCCAGGGTCTCTGCTCCCGGGTCAACAACCGCATCATGCCGGTCGCCAACTATGTGGCCGCCACCGAGCCGCTGAAGGACCCGGCGACGCTGATCGCGCATGATGTGGCGGTTTCCGACAGCCGCTTCGTGGTCAACTATTACCGGCTCAGCGCCGACGGCCGGCTGATCTTCGGCGGCGGCGAGCGGTATACGCCCGACCCGCCTCGGAACATCGCCGCTTTCGTGCGCGGCCATATGGAGGCGGTGTTTCCTCAGGTTCGCGGCGTGCCGATAACCCATGCCTGGGGTGGCCTGGTGTCGGTCACCCAGACCCGCCTGCCGCATGTCGGCCGCCAGGGCGACGTGTTGTTCGCCCACGGCTATTCCGGGCTGGGCGTCATCCTGTCGACCCTGGCGGGCAAGCTGCTGGCTGAAGCCTTGCGAGGGCAAACCGACCGATTCGATCTGTTCGCCGACCTTGAGCCGCCACCGTTTCCGGGCGGCGTGACACTGCGGGGTCCGCTGCACGTACTGGGCATGCTCTGGTATGCTCTCAGAGACCGTCTATGAAGGAGACCGCCAATGCCAAAATCAACCAGTCGCGATGATCGCGCCCTGGGCATGGACCGGCCTATCGATCGCCGGGATTTTCTCAATGGCGTGGCAGTCGCGATCGGCGCCCTTGGCCTGGGGATGTCGGGCCGCGCCGAAGCCGAAGCGGCGGCCTGGCCGCAGGACGCGGCCGGTTACTATCCACCCGTGTTGACCGGATTGCGCGGCAGTCACCCAGGCTCGTTCGAGGCCGCGCACAACCTGCGCGACGGTGAAGTCTGGTCCGCCGCCTCGCGCGTGGTCGAGACTGGCGAGACCTATGACCTGGTCATCGTCGGTGGCGGGATCAGCGGCCTCGCCGCCGCGCATTTCCACCGCGCCGCCCGGCCGGACGCGCGCATCCTGATTCTCGACAACCACGATGATTTCGGCGGCCACGCCAAGCGCAACGAATATCATCTGGACGGCAAGCTGCATCTGATGAACGGAGGCACCCTGGAGATCGACAGCCCCAGGCCCTACAGCCCGGTGGCCGACGGTCTGCTGAGAACCCTGGGTATAGAGCCGGTCAAGCTGGCGGCCGCCTGCAACCACCGAGAGGTCTATCGCTCGCTGGGGCTGACGCACGGCGTGTTCTTCGACAAGGAAACCTTCGGCGAGGATCGGCTGGCGGCCGGCGCGCCATCGCCCTATGACGGCCTCGACGGCTCATGGCCCGATTTCCTGGCCAAGACGCCGCTCACCAAGACGGCCCGCGCCGACATCCTGCGCATCGAGACCGGGCGGGTCGACTACCTGCCCGGCCTGACCTCGGCGGAAAAGAAGGACCGGCTGTCGCGGATCAGCTATCGGGCTTATCTGCTGGATGTCGCCAAGGTCGAGCCGATCGTGGCGACGTTCTATCAGAGCCATACCCAGGGCGAATGGGGCGTGGGGATCGACGCGGTCTCGGCCCTGGACTGCTGGGGTTTCGCCATGCCGGGGTTCGCGGGCCTGAAGCTCGATCCCCATCCCGCGCCGCGCATGAGCTTTACACCAGCCGGTTATGTTCAGGGTGGGTCGTATGTATTTCACTTTCCGGACGGCAACGCGACCATCGCTCGCCTGCTGGTGCGTTCCCTGGTTCCCGGCGCCGTGCCCGGCCAGGACTGTGAGGACGTGGTGACGGCCCGCGCCGACTACGCCGCGCTGGACCGGGCGGAGAACGCGGTGCGCATCCGGCTTTCCAGCCTGTGCGTGCGGGCCCGCAATCTGGGCGATCCGGCCGCCTCGCGCGGCGTCGAGGTCGCCTATGCCCGTGGCGGCAAGGTGTTCCGCGTCACCGGCAAGGCCTGCGTGCTGGCGTCGTGGAACATGATGATTCCGTATCTCTGCCCCGAGCTACCTGAAACTCAGAAGGCGGCCCTGCACAAGGTCGTGAAGACGCCCCTGGTCTACACCAGCGTCGCCCTTCGCGACTGGACCGCGTTTCAGAAGCTGGGAGTTTCGTCGGTCACGGCGCCGGGCGGATATCACACCTCTCTGCGGCTGAACATGCCGGTGGATATCGGCGGGTATCAGGCCGAGCGGTTGCCGGATAAGCCGATCCTCGTCTGGATGACCCGTACACCCTGCCATCCGGGGTTGTCCGAATTCGATCAGAACCGGGCCGGCCGGGCCGAACTGCTGGCCACGCCGTTCGAGACCTTCGAGCGCGAGATTCGCGTCCAGCTCGGCCGAACGCTCGGCGCCGGCGGCTTCGATCCGGCCCGGGACATCACCGCCATTACCGTCAACCGTTGGCCGCATGGCTATGCTCCAGAGTGGAATCCGCTCTGGGACGAACCGTTGCCGGTGGAACAGCAACCGAACGTGATCGGCAGGGCCAGATTCGGCCGAATCGCCATCGCCAATTCCGACGCCGGCGCCGCCGCCTACACTGATTGCGCCATCGATCAGGCCCACAGGGCCGTCGGGGAACTGCTGGCGACCTGAACCGGCCGCGAGGTTCGCGTCCATCGGCCACTAAGATTCGCGGTAACTCCCAAGCACCCCTGAGGTGTGGGTCATTGTCGGTCTTGGGGTGAGTCCGATTTGCCATAGGCGGCGCTGTGGTTTTCGGTTTGGTCGGAATTTCGTGGTGCTGGGTCGAGACTTCTGAATCAATGATTGGGTGG
>JBBRPO010000005.1:0-139768 GCA_038227865.1 Caulobacterales bacterium | reverse complement strand
TCCAGCAAGGACTTCAGGCGCGACTTCTCGAAGCCTTCCAACAGGGCGATGGACATATCAGGCGCCTCCGAATCAGGGCGCCCAAGAGAATCAGCCTTCGATCAATCCCGAAAGCGCGTTAACCCGAGTTCGGAGCCCTGTGGTAAGCCCGAGTTGACTTGACAGGACCGATACTCAGGCCACCTCCTTCGCGCATGGCGAACAAGCCAGGAGGAGGCGGTATCATGGCGCTCAGTTCCAATCAGCTTGAGCGGCTGGCGTTACACAGTGCGTTCGGCCTGCATCTGGTCGCCAAATGGATGGCCACCCGCTCGGACGTCGACCCCGAGATCCGCGACCGTCTGGCCGCGCACCTTGAGGCCATCGACGGCGTGTTGGTCAAAAACGGCCACGACTGGATACGCGACGAGATCGAGGCGACGGAAGACGCGCTGCACACCTAGAATCAAACGTTTGGTGCTATAGGCCCGGTGAACGCCAGCTCACCGAAGACCTGATCCTTGACTATCACCCTCGACCTCGCCCGTGCCAAACCCGCCATCTCGCCGCCGCCGAATCTCGGCGGACTGACGCGCGCCCAGATTTCAGAGGCTCTGGTGGAGAACGGCGTCGCCACCCAGGCTCAGGCGAAGATGCGGGCCGGTCAGATCTGGGGCTGGGTGCAGCATCATGGCCTGACCTCCTTCGACGGCATGAGCAATATCGCTAAGGAAACTCGTGGGGCCCTGGCGGAGAGATTCACCCTCACACGTCCCCAGATCACCGAGCGTCAGCACAGCGTCGACGGCACGATCAAGTGGCTGATCCGCTTCGCTCCAGGCGTCGAGGCCGAGACGGTGTTCATTCCCGACGTGGGCGGTGGCAATGGCGCCCTGTGCGTCTCCAGCCAGGTGGGCTGCACGCTGAACTGCACCTTCTGCCACACCGGCACCCAGGCCCTGGTGCGCAACCTGACCGCCGCCGAAATCGTCGCCCAGGTGCAGGTGGCCCGCGACGACCTGGGCGAATGGCGCGCCGGACCGGGCGAGCGGCGGCTGACCAACATCGTGTTCATGGGCATGGGCGAACCGCTTTATAACCTCGATGGCGTGGCCACGGCGCTGGACATCTTTTCCGACGACCAGGGCATCGCCATCTCGCGCCGCCGGGTCACGGTATCCACCTCGGGCGTGGTCCCCAAGCTGAACGAGCTGGGGACGCGCACCGGCGCGATGCTGGCCATCTCGCTGCACGCGGTCACCGACGAGTTGCGCAACGTGCTGGTGCCGATCAACAAGGCCTATCCGATCGCTGAATTGCTGGCGGCTATCCGCGCCTATCCGGGCCTTTCCAACGCCAGGCGGGTGACATTCGAATATGTGATGCTGAAGGGGGTCAATGACAGCCCGGCCGAGGCTCGGGCGCTTGTCAAGCTGCTAGCCGGCATTCCGGCCAAGATCAATCTGATCCCGTTCAACCCCTGGCCGGGCAGCCCCTATGAATGCTCCAGCGGCAATCGCATCCACGCCTTCGCCGACATCGTCAACGCCGCCGGCTACGCCTCGCCCATCCGCACGCCGCGCGGACGCGACATCCTGGCCGCCTGCGGGCAGTTGAAGTCGCAGAGCCAGAAGACAAGGGCGAGCGAACTGCGGAATGCCGAAATTCGGGATTGAGGCGCCGCTCCATTGTGCCTTGGCGCTTTGCGTATTAGCGTCCGGTCATCGTTTTCGCTTTCTTCCGCTTGATTCAGCCCCGGAGATGAGATCATGACGAAAAAAAATAGCGCGGTCGCCTATCGCTCACCCAGCATAACCCTGATGGGCGATGTCGTGGCGTTGACCAAGGGGACCGCGACGCCGGTTTCCGACAATGGCCACAACCCCGATGATGGCTATCAAGATTCCGCCAACGATCCCACGGGACCCGGCGGCCCCAGGGCCGACCACCTTCTGAACGTGGACGATCTAGACGCATAGCGAGGACGGCCGGGCCGCGGGGGGACCGGGCGCTTCCACATTGGGTTTAGGGCCTGGGAAGGCCTGATGCTCGCGGTCGCGGAAACCGTCCGCCACGTCGAGGTTGAAGGCTGCCGCATCATTCTCGATCTGCGGACCGGCCAGTATCGTGTCCTTGATCCGATCGCCTCGGTTATGTGGCATGTCTTCACGGGGGCGTCGCAGGAAGCTTCGGCGGTGACGGCGCTGTCTCTGAACTATGATACTCCGCCCGAGAGGATTGTCGGCGATCTGAACAATTTCACCGAGACCTGTCTGGCGGAGGGATTGCTGGCCACCGATGGGCCGCCCACTCATCCTGTCGCAGATCAGGGTTCCCCCGCATCGCCTAAAGCCTCACACCGGCCGAGTTGGCCGCGCGCTCTCGGTGAATTGATCTGGACAAACCGGATGCTGTCACGGCCTCGAGGGTTCGCCAAGGTTTATGCACTCTGCGCGCAACTCCCCATGAGGGCGGGTCCATCGCCCCTGGACAGGGCCGTCGCCGCCTTCATCCGCGCCGAAAATCTGTACTGGGCGCGCCGGGCGCCCGACGATTGCCTAGGGCGCTCGCTCGCCCTGTACCGATTTCTCTGCGAGTGCGGCATAGAGTGTCGGCATGTGATCGGCGTCAGCCGAATACCCTTTCGCGCCCACGCCTGGGTTGAGTGCGGCGGCGAAGCTCTCCTCGATCGCCGCGGACTTTCCACCTCGCCCATCGCCGTCATGGCGCCACGGGGATAGGGGCCGCGCATGGATTTCTCCGGTGAACTGTCCCCGGACGGCCGGCTGTCGACCTTTGGCGCCGTGGAGACGAGGACGACCGGCCCGGCCTCCGCCGTGCGGGTCCTGTTCAAAGGCTATGTTTCCGATCGGCTGGCGCTGATGGCGAAGCTTGGCTTAGACTTCGCCTTGGACGATCTTCAGCTGATTGCCGCGGCCTATCGCGCCTGGGGCGAAGCGCTGCAGATTCACGTATCCGGGGCCTATGCGGCCCTGTGTTTCGATCCTATCGCCGGGACCGCCCTTCTGACCCACGACGCCCTGGGCGTCGGCGCGGCCTTCTATCGGATCGACGGGAGCGGATTCGCCTTCGCGACCAATCTGATCGACCTGTTGACTTTGGAAAACACCGGCGAACTCGATGATCGCTATTTCACCGACTACATGGCCAACGGCTATGTCTGTTCAGAGTCGACGCCGTTTCGTTCGATCAAACGGCTTCTACCGGGGGCCAGCCTGTCCTGGTCGCCCAACGGCGTTCGCACCGTGCGGGGCTGGTGCGTGGCCGACGCCTCGCCGGTGCGCCATGCGCGGCCGCGAGACTATCAGGACGCTTTCAATGTACTATTGTCGGGCGCGATCGCTTCCACCACTTCGGCGTCCGGAAACACCTGGGTCGCCCTTTCCGGTGGCCTGGATTCCGCGACGGTCGCCTGCGCCGCGGCGCGGGCGGGGGTGCGTGGACTGGCCGGCTATTCCCTGGTCTATCCCGACTATCAACCGGCCGACGAAAGCCGATGGATGAGAGCCACCACCGAGCACTGCGCGATCCCCTGGCAGACGGTCGACGCCAAGACCGCGCTGCCGTTCGCGGTACTGCCTGAGGAATTCGTCGGCGAACCCAGTCCGTTTCAGTTCCATGGCGCGCTACGCCGCGCCCGGGCCGAAACCCTGAGAACCCACGGTGTCACCCATCTGCTGACGGGGGATGGCGGCGACGCCATTCTGGCCACATCACCGGGCGCGAGCCCCACACACCTGGCCGACGGGGTGTTCAAGGGTCGACCGGGCGACAGTCTGACGGCGATGAACCGCTGGCGAAGGCTCGCGGAGGAGCCACGTCCATGGGCCTACTGGATGCGCCATACCCTGATACGGCCGACCGTCCAGCATCTGCTGGGACGACCGATCCGCGCCCAGCCGCCGCTGGCGCCACCGCCCTGGGTGTCGCGAGATTTTGGCGAAGCCATGTGGCGATCGGTAAGGCGAAGCCATCGCCTGGCCGCGCGCTGCGATACGCCGGGTCATCAGGTTGTCGCCGACACGCTCTGGTGCGTCGCGCTTTCCCTGAACCGGGGGCAGGCGCGCGACCCGGGATATGAAACCCGCCATCCGCTGCTGCACAGGCCGCTGGTCGAGTTCATGTGCGGCGTTCCCTGGGAGGAGAAGCTGCATCCCCGGTGCGACCGCTACCTGCAGCGGCGCGCGCTAAAGGGCGTCCTGCCGGAGATCGTGCGTCGGCGCGCGTACAAGACGGTCGGAACGTGGAGCTTCGTGGAAGGACTGAGACGCTCGCCGATGTGGCTCGAGCACCTTTGCGATCAATCCCAGATCGTGGATCGGGGCATGGCGACGGCTGAAGACTGGCGAGAGGCGGTGACGCGGGCCTCGCTGGGTCAAACCCATGGCGATCGCTATTTCCTCACGGCGGCGGCGATCGAGTCCTGGCTGAAGGGTCTGAAGGCCTGGCGAGCCGCCGCTATCGGCCGGCCGAGAGACTTACGCCGCGCAGATTAGACAGCACCTTGGCGGTGTCCCTGCGCATGCCCTCGCGCACCAGGGACGCCGGGGCCATGATGTCGGCCGCCACCAGGTTTTCGTAGATCACCCGCGTGCCGGCGCCATTGTTCAGCGCCTCCAGGCGCCATTGACCGTCCTCGACCTTCAGGTTGCCGCCGGCTTTTTTGAAGCGGATCAGGCTGTAGGGCTGGTAGTCCGACCGATAGACATTGTGGATGCTGGGGATGAAGAAACCGCCCTTGGTCACGGTCTCCTTGATGTCCCAGCCATTCCGTTCGGCATCACCCTGGAGAACACGGCATGTCAGGGCGCTGGTGATCAATTTCTTGATGTACCGGCAGTCGTTCATCACCGTCCAAACCGTCTTGGGCGGGACCGGGATATCTATCGCGGCGTGGATCAGGCCCGCGCCGTCGCCGGCCGGGGCCACCTCGGAATAGGCTTGGCCCGAGGCCAAGGCGCGGGCGGCTGTCGAAGGTGGCGACCACGCACGGGCCAGGCGCGGCGACGCCAGGCAGGTCAACGCCGCGGCGAACAGCAAAAGGGACTTCACGGGAAGGGCGCTCCGCACAGGCTGTACTTTTAACGTCTGGCGGACCGCCCTGGATCACGAAACGCAGCCCAGCGGCATCAAGTTTCGACGCACCGCACAAACCTGTGAGCCGTGATCAGACGGCGGCGAGGACCGCCCCACGTCGCGCGCGGATCGCCGCGCCGACGCCGCCAAGACCAATGAGCATCATCGCCCAGACGGCCGGCTCGGGAGCGCCACTGGCAACCGCGACCAGTTCGACCGCGCCGCCACCGGAGCCGAACGGCGACAGCAGGGGCGATCCGGTCACCGTGTAGGCGCCAGGTCCCAACGCATAGGAACCATGACTGAATTTCGGGGAGGCGAAGGCGGCGTTGTAGTCGGCGACGACGCTGGTTCCATCGTTGACGGGCGTCGATGTCGCGCCCCTATCCACGCTGTTGATGACTATATCGAACTGATCACCATCGACAAAGGCGTCGGTGATATTGAACGTCGCCGGCGCGGTTAGGGTGAAGGTGAAGCTATCGGCGAAGGGAACGCCGACGCCGTCAAAATTGAACGCCGACCACCCTCCACCTGGAAACAGGACAGTGGCCTGAGCGACACCCGCAGCCATGACCACCACTAGAGCGGAAAGACCCACAACGATCCTTGAGCCCATATTCAACCCCCTTTTCGATCGAAACATCGCCTAATTTGAATCTTTAACAATTGTTTCCTGTCATCCAGAAAAGTCAAGGTACGCCCGGTTTTTGTCCCAAGTGGGCGCTCGTGGCTTCCAGGGCCTCGACCAGAGAGACCCGCTCCAGCCGCACCCCATCGGGCAGACCGGTAAACAACCGGGTCGGCGCCGCGGCGTCGAGCATCACAAACACGCCCTTGTCATCGGCGCGGCGAATCAACCGCCCAAAGGCCTGGGAGATGCGGCCCCGGGCCTGGGCGTCGTCATAGCCCTTGCCGCCGAACCGGCTTCGACGGGCCTTGTGCAATATGTCGGGCCGGGGCCACGGTACGCGGTCGAAGACCAGCAGGCGCAACGAACGACCGGGCACATCGACCCCGTCGCGCACGGCATCGGTGCCCAGGAGGCAGGCGTCCTGTTCGGCGCGAAAGATGTCCACCAGGGCTCCGACCTCAAGCGGATCCACATGCTGGGCGTAGAGGGCCAGTCCCTTGTCGGCCAGCGGTCCGGCGATCCGCTCGTGCACCGCCCTGAGGCGCCGGATGGCGGTGAACAGACCCAGGCCTCCGCCGCCTGCCGCCAGGAACAGTTCGCGCATGGCCGCCCCGACCTGCCGCGCGTCGTCCTTTGCGACATCGGTCACCACCAGGGCCAGGGCGTTACTGGCGTAGTCGAAGGGCGAGGCCAGGCGCAGGGTCTTGGGCCGCTCGGGCAGGCGGGCCGCGCCGGTGCGCATCTCGGCCAGAGCGAAGGGGTCGATCAGGGCGTTGTCGGTCAGGGTGGCGCTGGTCACCAGCACCCCATGGGCCGGGGCGATCACCGCCGCGGTCAGGGGCTCGGTCGGATCGACCCAGTGGCGGCGGCACGCGGCGTCGACCACTCGTCCATAGAGAAACGTCGCCTCGAACCAGTCGACGAAATCGGGATCGTCCTCGGCGTTCTCGTCGATGGCCACCAGCATCGAGCGCCAGGCCGGCAGGATCATCCGCGCCCGGCGGTCCAGGCCTCGAAGGGCGCCCTCGATCCTTGCCCGCTCGGCGGTGTTCAGGGTGTCCGCCTCCTCATCCAGGGTGGCCTCCAGCAGGCGCGACAAGGCCAGAAGCGGCGCCTCCACCCGGGCGAGCGCCTCGGCCGCCGTCCGCGCCGAGGCCCGCACCAGATCGATGGCCGGGCGGGCTCCGCATTCCATCCCCACATCCGACGGGGCGGCCCGCGCTCGCAGTTGTTCCAGCACCGCGACCAGGAAAGCCTCGATCGGCCCCATCGGGCTGACTTCGCCCGCGCCGGGGGCGATGCGGCCCGACCAGCCCTCGCCGGGCAGGGCGGCGGCGGCTCGGACCGCTTCCCGCAGCGCGCCATGGGCGTCATCCCGATCGGCCAGCACCTCGGACAGTCGCGCCTCCAGCCCCCGGCCCCGCCGGCCGCGTCCCTCCGGCCCGCGGATCCAGCGACGCATCTCGGCAGCTTCGGCCCCCGACAGGGCGGCGGCGAAGGCGCTATCGGCGGCGTCGAACAGATGGTGACCCTCGTCGAATACGATCCGGCGCGGGCGGGCGGTCTCGACATCGTCCTTCTGGCCCCGCGCCGCCCGGGCCCCGTCGAAGGCCGCCTGGGTGAGAACCAGGGCGTGGTTGGCGATGACGATGTCGGCGCGCTTGGAGGCCCGTACCGCCTTTTCGATGAAGCAGGTCCGATAGTGCGAACAACCGGCATGCATGCACTCACCCCGGCGATCGACCAGATTGGCCGCTCCGGCCTGAGCATTGGCGGGAATCGCGAACAGGGTTGGCAGCCAGGCGGGGAAATCGCCGCCGGTCATATCGCCATCGCGGGTGGCGCGGACCCAGCGGGCCGCCAGGGCCAGCCCCACCAGATCAGCCCCGCCGAGGCGCGCGGCGTTGGCCATGTCCTGGAAATTCAGCAGGCAGAGATAATTCTCACGCCCTTTGCGCACCACCGCCTTCACCGCCCGCACGGCGGGGTCGGGGAAGATCGACCGGCTCTCGCGCTCGATCTGGCGCTGTAGGGCGCGGGTGTAGGTCGAGACCCAGACGCCAGGTCCGTTGGCCTCGGCCCACAGGGACGCCGGCGCCAGATAGCCCAGGGTCTTGCCGATCCCCGTGCCCGCCTCGGCCAGCATCATCATCGGCTCGCCCTCGCGCAGGCGCGGCTGGAAGGCGTAGGCGGTCTCGGCGGCGAACACCGCCTGCATCGGCCGCGCCTCGTCGAGGCCGGAGCGTTCCAGAAGCAGCGCCAGGCGGTCGGCCGCCGCCGCTGGATCGATAGGCCGGGTTCCCGTCTCGCCGGGTGGGGCCTGGTCCTCCCACTCCGCCACTCGCCCCCACACATCCAGCCCATCTCCGCGCCAGGGCCGACCCAACGGCGCGGATCTAAGCGCGGCGATCACGGGCGCCGCCCACGGCCAGCCGGCCCGGCCAAGCATCTCGGCCTGGGCCAGCGCCTCCTCACGGCTGGGGGTTGGCGAAGCCGCCAGTTCGGCCAACAGCGCCTGGGCAACGCCGCGCAACGCGGCCGCCTGGATCGGCGCGTCCCGAGGTTCCGGCAGACCCAGGGCGATGCATAGGCCAACCGCCGACGGCGCGCAGAACCGCGCCGGTCGCGCGAAGGCGAACAGTTCCAGCACGTCGAACAGCCGCGGCGACCGCGGCGGAGAGGGAAGATCCAGCCGGCGGGCGGTCATGGCGGCGTGGGCGACAAGCACCGGCCCCTGCTCAAATAGCTCTCTCGCCTCGGGCGGTCGGGCCGGCCGGACGTTCGCGCCATCGGAGATCCCCGACCGACCACCCGGAAGAACCACCAGGGCGGGAGCGAGATCCAGAGAAGGGGCCAAAGCGTTCACGATGGCTACTGTAGCGCAGGGCTACGAGAAACGTAACGGGAACACTGGCCTCCGAACCGGAGGATGCTCACCAGACGTTGCGATCGATCCCGCATCGCCTCTACAGTCGGCACAAAGAAACGCTCAGCCCAGACCAAAGAGGCACGAAATCATGACCGCCCCGATCCGAATTGATCCCGACACCGGCTTGAAGATCTTCGCCACGCGGGCGGCCATGGCCACGGACAGGATCGCTGGGAAGGGCTATTCGATCGTCGCCGACGAGGCGCTCAAGACCCTGCCGGAGCTGCCGCCGGGCGCGACCTTCAACGCCGAGGAGCAGGCCAAATACCGCGCGTTCAAGGAGGCGCGCCGCGGCGCCGCCGACTACATGACGATGGAAGGCGACTTCGCCAAATACCTGGCCGATGTCTATTCGACCGATCCGGTCCAGCGTGAGGCGCTGAACGACGAATGCGAAATTCTGGTCGTCGGCGCAGGCTTCGCGGGGCTGTTGCTTTGGCACAAGCTTCGCGAGGCGGGGTTCCACGACGTGCGCTTCTGCGAGAAGGGCGGCGATGTCGGCGGCACCTGGTACTGGAATCGCTACCCGGGGATCGCCTGCGACGTGGAGGCCTACAGTTATCTGCCGTTGCTCGAGGAGAGCGGCTATGTGCCGACGATGAAGTTCGCGTCGGGCTTCGAGATTCTCGAACATTGCCAGAGGTTAGCCGACAAGTTCGGCTTCTATGACCACTGCCTGTTCCACACCACGGTTGAGGAGACCGCCTGGGACGAGGAAGCCGGCCGCTGGACCGTGACCACGGATCGTGGCGACCGGATGCGGGCGCGGTTCGTGATCCTGGCCAACGGCATTCTGACCACGCCGAAACTGGCGCGGATTTCTGGAATGGAAACCTTCAAGGGCGAGGCCTTTCACACCTCTCGCTGGAATTACAATGTCGACCTGAAGGGCAAGCGAATCGGAATCATCGGCACCGGCGCCACGGCGGTGCAGGCGATCCCCGAGTTGGCCAAGACGGTGGGCGAACTCTACGTTTTTCAACGCACGCCCTCGTCCATCGATGTGCGTGATCAGCGCGCAACGACCGACGAAGAGAAGGCCTCATGGGCCCAGGAACCCGGCTGGGCCCGGGCCAGGAGGGCGCGGTTCGCCAGGATCTCGGCGGGCCGGACCGCCATGCAGGCCAACGACGACTATCTATCCGGCAAGGTCGCCGACTTCAAGGAGCGCAAGCAGTACGAGCGCATGCTCAGCGCCGAGGAATTGATCGAAAAGCAGCTCGACGCCAACTTCAGGATCATGGAGCAGATCCGGGCCCGGGTGGACACCATCGTCAAGGACCCGAAAACCGCCGCCGCCCTGAAGCCCTACTACCCGTTCGGCTGCAAGCGCCCGACGTTTCACGACGAATATCTGCCGGCCTTCAATCTGCCCCACGTCCACCTCGTGGACACCGCGCCAGGCGGCGTGGCCCTGATCAACGAAAAGGGTGTGGTCCATGACGGCGTCGAATATCCGCTGGATGTGCTGATCTACGCCACCGGCTTCCAATGGATGGCGACCTCGACCTTCAACATGATCACCGGCCGCGACGGCCGCACCCTGACGCGGAAGTGGCAATCGGAGGGAACCAGGACGTTCCTGGGCCTACACAGCCAGGGGTTCCCGAACCTGTTGATCGTCGCCGGCCCCCAGGGCGGCGGCGGTAGCTTCAATTTCACCGACGCGATCGAGGCGCACGGCGAATATGTCGTCTGGTTGCTGCAAACCATGCGGGATCGCGGCGCCCATGTTGTCGATATCCGGACCGAGCCGGAGAGCGCCTATGCCGAACACTGCCGGACGGCGGATATCGCCACGGCGCCGTTGCGCGATTGCATCTCCTACTACAACGGCCACGGCGAAGCGGAGCCCGGCAGCCTCGCCTACTACGGTGGCAATCGCTGGCACAAGCTGCGGGCGGAAGCCCAGGCGACCCTGGAGCCGTATGTTTTCGAGGAAGCCTGACGGCTTCGCTCAGCCAACCCGTCCGGCCGCGGCCAAGCTCTCCCGCTTGAGGTTCATCAGCACCTTGGGCGTGCTGCCGCGGAGGCCGGCGCGCACCAGGGGGGCCGGAACCAGCAGATTAGCCTTGACCCTGTTGATATATATCACCCGCGTTGCGGCCCCGCCGTTCAGCGACTCCAGGCGCCATTCGCCGTCCTCGATCTGCAAATCGCCACCGGCCTTCTTGAAACGGATAAGGCTGTAGGGCTGGTATTCCGAGCGGACGACATTGTGGATGTCCGGCAGGAACAGGTTGCCGTGCGAATATTGGTCGCGCACGTCCCAGCCTCGGCGCTGGTCGCCCTGCAACACGGTGCAACTGGCCAGATCGGCGATGAAGCGCCCGGCCAGGCGGCAATCGGTCATCACCGCCCAGACCGTGCTCGGCGGTGCGGCGATATCCACCGCGGCGCGAATCAGGGCCGCGCCTTCGGTGTCAGGCAGAACCTCGGCCCAGGCCCGGCCGCTGACCAGGGCCTTCTGGGTTGCGGCGGTCGGAGCCCACGCAAACAACGGCGTCGAGGCGAGGCAGGCGGCCAGCGCCACGGCCAGGGTGTTGATTTTCATGCAGTCTCCGGATGGGTGATGGCACCCTCCGGAACCGGCCTTAGCCTGCTTTGTGCGTTTTCGCACGTTCAATGAAAGATCGGCCATGGGAGATTGCTCGCCGAGGCGGAGCTCTCGGTGAAACAGAACCGGAACATCGCTTGGTGATCGCCGGTCCCGATGCTATCGGCGGATGGGATGCCGGACCGCGAAAACCCCTTGCCAGAGCCCTGCGCCGATCGCCCAGATGGGGCTGGCCATCAAGGCTGAATCCCGAACCGGCGACATCGGAATCGCCCGGCGTCAGCGCCAGAGGGTCAAGCCGCCGGCCATTCTACTGACCACCCCCGAACAGCTGGCGCTGTTCTGCGCCTGGGAGGGCGCGCGGTGGTATTTCGAGGATCTGAGGTGCCTGATCATCGACGAGATTCACCCCATCTGACCCTCCAGGCGCAGCGATCTACTGGCACTCGCGATGGCCCGCCACCAAGCGCACCAATTTGACCAAGCCGGGCATATCCAGGACAGTCAACCGCCGCCCCATCCTGCTGGATGATGCCGTAAGCACAAACATGGCCGATTTCCCGGGTGAACGCCTCACGGTGGGCGCCAATCCGCAACGCCATCTCCTCATGGGCAGGCCAACGATCGATTGCCACGGTTCCCTAACCTGACAGCACGCGGGCCTGGAACTGCGAGCGATCGAAATCTGGGTCGGCGGGAGGCGAGGGCAGTTTTTCCTTTTCATCCGGCCAATCGACCATTTCGCCAAACCGTTGCTCGATCATAACTGGCAACTGTTCGGCGTTTTGCCGGTCCCATCCAACGAATAGGCTCTGGGCCGCGCGCAACTTTGATCTCATCCGAATTCGTCAAATTGTACACCGGCCCGTCTTCAGTTTTGCACGGCGTGACACAGCTGAATGTGAGAAACCTAACCAAGCCAGTGTATTAAAACTAACCGACGAGACTCTCCATGATTGCGACACACCCTCCTATGCGCCTTTCGCGCAGCCCACCATTCCACCATGCAACTCTTTGTCGGCGGTGGCGTGCGGTCGGTATCTTCGACAACCCAGTAGGAGACGCATGATGTTATACTATCGGAGAAATTGTCGGCTCAATTGGCGGGGCCTCGGAATCGGGTCCGCCGCCGCGTCATCTCTGCTGCTCGGAGGCCTTCTGCTCACAGGTTGCGCTTCGGTGGGTGGCAGCGTCGATGCAAATTCCCCTCGCGCCCGCGCGGCTTCAGGACCGACATATAAGCTGCCAATGAAGACGATGACCGCCACCGTCGGCTCTTCCGCGGCAGGCCTATTCGTCGCGATTTATGACGCGCGCTACGAGGGGGACGACAGCGCCGCATATGTGCTGCGCTACAATCCCGACAGCGCTTCGGCCGATATGTTCGACATTATGGTGGATTCGAAAACGGGATTGTTGACCTCAGCCAAGGCTGACGCCGACAGCAAGGCTGCCGATGCGGTCAACAACCTCGCGGAGTCGGCTGGCCGGGTGTTTTCTGTCATGGAAAGCGAAGGGCAAACGAGCCTCCACTTGTATCAAAAGGCCCAGTTCAAATACTGGCCCCGCTCAAATATGAGCGTTGCCGAAGCTAAAGACGGACTGACAGATTTCAACCAACGCCTTAACGATATGCTGCGGAAAACGGTCGAAATTGAGGGGTGCGGCGACAAAGACAGCCCGTTTATGACGACTTCTTCCCGCACTCTCTATTGTACGGCTGATGGCTCATTGAAACCTGGTGTCGCCACGCCAGTGGTCCAACTCGAAATTGACTACACACCCTATCACGGCGGTGCTGGAGGCGGCGATTGTGAGGTAGGCATCTGCACTCGAAACGAAAGCCTGGCCGAGTTCAGCCTGACCGGCGGCCGGACAACGGATGTCTGGGAAACGCGGTTGCCCAATGGATCCGCGCCGGTTCCAATCCCCTTGCGGCGGGTAGCCTTCACCAAGGCGACCACCGAAGTGAAGCTCGAAAATGGCCTGCCGACCAATTTCACCTTCCAGAAAGGCGCCGAATTGCCCGCGATCACCGCCTTGCCCGGCAGTGTGATCGGCGCGTTCGTCGGCGGAGTGGTCAAAGGCGCAACTGACGTCACGAACTTCCATAAGGCCAAGACCGACATTGCGACCGCCAAAGCAACCCCAACGGTAAACACCCCACAAAAACCGCCCGCCGCTCAAAATGAGTCGCAGTTGGTCCCGCAGACGGAATCGGACTTCGACAAAGGCGTCGTGTTGTTCACGGTCATCCTCCAGAGTAGCAGCCAGCCGCCCCACGAACCATTGCCGCAGGAGGGTGGGAAGGTCGTCATTCAGCCGGATCTAGGCAAGCAAAAGCCACCCAAGAACGGCTCGGGCGCCAACCCGAGCCCCAAGGGCTGAGCGAAAGGGTGATACGATGCCGACCTCAGTTCAACATCCGTCTACAGACGAATGGAAACTCACACCACCCACCGCCAACGTCCAACCCGCGCGGGGCGTGTTCTTCGACCGACACAGCAGCGAGGTGCGGATCCGTCAGCCCAACATGAGCGACACCCATGGCGGTGGCATGCTTGAGGATGTGCCAGGCTTTGCCAAGGCGCGGGCCAGGCTGGGCGGGCTGCCCTATGCCACCCAGGTCCCACCGCGCGCACGCCGCATCAAGCCTGCCGGTCAGTTCGAGACGTTTTTGGGTGATGGCGACCCCATCGCGCTAGTCGCCGACACTACGGCTGTACCATGGCGCAGTGTCGCCTATTTGGCTCTCACCTTCGAGAACGGCCAGACTGGGTTTGCGACGGGGTGGTTCGCAGCCGCCAACACGGTGATCACCGCGGGCCACTGCTTTTTCGACGCGGAACAAAAGGTTGCCGTTACATCGGTCTCTGTCGTGCCCGGCTATAGCGGTGAGGCCGAACCGTTCCAGAGCCATGCCGTTACATCGGTGTTCGTTCCACCGGAGTGGAGAACGAGTGTCGAGGCTGGCGCGCCAGATTCCCGCTTCGACTATGCGCTAGGGTACCTTTCCGATTTAGGCGTCGGAGATACAGTCGGTTGGTTTGGTCTGGCGGCTCCACCCGACTCCAGTCTTCCTAGTCTGCTGGTTAACATCTCAGGTTATCCCACCAATGAGACTCCCTTCGGCCAATACTACGACGGCGGAAGGCTTTCCTCTTACGATCAGTATTACCTCTATCACCGATTAGACACCTACAACGGCATGAGTGGCTCGCCTATCATCGTCAGGCGTGATGACCGGCGCTATATGATCGGCATCCACAGCCTGGGTACGGCTCAATACAACAGGGCGCGGCGCATCGACGACCAGCTTTTCGACGAGCTTAGCGGGAGGCTGAGATGAACCGACATTTGAAGGCGACAATTCTCGCCACCTGCCTCGCCATATTCGCCCAGCCCATCAACGCCGTCGCAGCCACTTACAAATCAACGCCATTGGGACCTCGGGGCTCTCCGATCCAAGCGCAGTCGCATTCGGCAGCGTCTAGCATCACGCCCGGGCCCCAGGTTCAACCGCCATCGAAGTCGACGGACGCTCAATCGGCAGTCGCAGTGAACTGGGTGCTGTCCTTCAATATTGTGGTTATGATATTTTTCGCCATTGTCGCGGGGCTCCTCGGCCTAGGACGATGGTCGCTCGCCGACGCCCTTTCCGAGCCGCAGATGATCTCAGTCGATGGCGCAAAGGGCGGACAGACGGTCGTGAGAATGGTGGCCAGTTCGAGCCGGCTGATCGCGTTGTTCGGCACGGTCGTGACCCTGTGCCTGATCGTAAGATGCGCCGACTTGGTGACCTTAGCCGCGCTGAGCGGGAAGACGTTCCCCAACGTCGCGAGCATGTGGCCGGTGATGGTGTCGTTGGCGGGCTGTTTCGTGCCCTATGTAGCGCGCCAAGTGGCCACCGCCGTCAGCGGACCAAACGCCACCCAAGTTGCGGGGGCGCCTCTCCCCGGCCTGGGGAGGACCCTTCCAGGTGCGGGCGGCGAACCATCTTTGCGCGGTCTATAGCGCACGACCCGGGACCGCAGCACCGCCCCAGCCAGCACGATCTGAGTGAATTGCTCGAGTGATTGATCTAGCACAAATTTGGCGGTCCGTTGGGCGCGCGACCCACGATTGCCCGATGCCCGACCAATGTCGCGATTTCGACTCATCGCCGATGGTGATCCACCCCATAAGGAGGATCTATATGAAATATCCCCTGTCGCTACGCATAGTGAAGGACCTTTTGGCCGAGCGTCGCGTTGAGAGCTGTCACGAGACGGTGCAGTTCTGGTGGATCCGCTACGTTCCGATGGTCGCCGCTGAAGATACATTGCAAGCGCGCCCACACATGCCTTCCTAGCGACAGTTCCATGGAGATTGCTCGCCGAGGCGGAGCTCTCGGTGAAACAGAACCGGAACATCGCTTGGTGATCGCCGGTCCCGATGCTATCGGCGGATGGGATGCCGGACCGCGAAAACCCCCTGCCCGAACCCTTCGCCGGCTGGTTCGCCGCGCGCGGTTGGGCGCCCCGGGTTCACCAGCTTGAGATGATCGACAAGGGCCGCCAGGGCCGACACGCCTTGCTGATCGCACCCACCGGCGGAGGCAAAACCCTGGCGGGATTTCTGCCGAGCCTGATCGACCTGGCCGAGCGGCCGCCGCGCAATGCCGCGCCCGGAATACACACTCTCTATATCTCCCCGCTCAAGGCCCTGGCGGTGGACGTTGAGCGCAATCTGATGACGCCGATCGCCCAGATGGGGCTGGCCATCAAAGCCGAATCCCGCACGGGCGACACTGGCATCGCCCGCCGTCAACGCCAGAGGGTCAAGCCGCCGGACATATTGCTCACCACCCCTGAGCAGCTGGCGCTGTTCTGCGCCTGGGAGGGCGCGCGGCGGTATTTCGAGGATCTGAAATGCCTGATCATCGATGAGATCCACGCCATCTGGCCGTCAAAACGCGGTGACCTGCTGTCGCTAGCCATGGCCCGCCTCCAGGTTTTTGCCCCCGATTGCCGCCGGATCGGCCTCTCGGCCACCGTCGACGATCCCAACCTGATCCGGGACTGGCTTTCACCGGCGGGAATGGACGCCGTGGATCTGGTGCGAGGCGCGCCAGGCGCGCCACCGCTGGTGGAGGTGCTGCTGTCCGAAGACCGCGTTCCCTGGGCCGGCCACACCGCCCGCCATGCGATGCCGGAAGTCTATGACGCCATCCGCGGCGCCCACACCGCTCTGGTGTTCGTCAACACGCGGTTTCAGGCCGAGTTCGCTTTCCAGGAGCTGTGGCGCCTGAATGAGGATAGTCTCCCCATTGCCCTTCATCACGGCTCCCTTGCGGCCGAACAGCGCCGCAAGGTCGAGGCGGCCATGACTCGCGGCGAACTGCGCGCCGTGGTTTGCACCTCAACCCTGGATCTGGGCGTCGACTGGGGCGACGTCGACCTGGTGATCCAGCTCGCATCACCGAAAGGCGCCTCGCGGATGGTCCAGCGGATCGGGCGGGCCAACCACCGGCTGGATGAGGCCAGCCGCGCGCTGTTTGTACCGGCCAACCGCTTCGAGATGCTGGAGTGCCAGGCTGCGCGCGAGGCGATCGCCGAGAACGCCTTCGACACCGAGCTTCCCCGGACCGGGGCGCTGGACGTGCTGGCCCAGCACATCATGGGCTGCGCCTGCTCCGAACCGTTCGACCTGGTGGCGTTGCATGACGAAATCCGCGGCGCCGGACCCTATCGAAACCTGACCTGGGAAGACTTCGAGGCGGTGGTCGATTTCGTCGCCACCGGCGGCTACGCGCTTCGCGTCTATGACCGCTTCGCCAGGATCGTGCGCGGCCAGGATGGTCTCTGGCGCGCCCGCACCGCCGAGATGATCCTGCGCCACCGGCTGAACGTTGGCGCCATCGTCTCGGCCGCGATGCTGTCGGTGCGGATCTCGTCGGGCAAGCGCGCCACGCCGGGGCGCAAGATCGGCGAGGTCGAGGAGGGCTACCTCGAGGTGCTGGACGTGGGCGACACCTTCGTCTTTGCAGGATCGACCTGGCGGCTGATGGGCGTCACCCAGATGGATGTGCTGGTGACGCCGGCGCCGGGCGAAGAGGCGAAGATGCCCTCCTGGGGCGGGTCGAAATTTCCGCTGTCGACCTTTCTCGCCCAGCGGGTGCGGGCGATGATGTCGGACCCCGATCATTGGCGGGCCCTGCCCGGCGATGTGCGCGAGTGGCTGGAGATCCAGCGCGACCGCTCGATCATCCCGGGTCCAGATGAGATGCTGCTGGAAACCTTTCCGCGCGGCCAGCGGCATTTTCTGGTCTGCTATCCGTTCGAGGGCCGGCTGGCTCACACCACCCTGGCCATGTTGTTGACCCGTCGGCTCGAACGGGCCGGCGTCGGACCGGTGGGTTTCGTCTGCAACGACTATGCGCTGGCGGTCTGGTCGCTGAAAACCATGGAAGATCTCGACTTCGCCGCCCTGTTTGACGAGGACATGCTGGGCGATGACCTTGAGGCATGGATGGCGGAAAGCCCGATGATGAAGGGCGCCTTCAAGGCCTGCGCGCTGATCTCGGGCCTGATCGAGCGTCGCAACACCCGCGACAACAAGAGCGCCCGCCAGGTCAGCTTTTCCACCGATCTGATCTTCGATGTGCTGCGCCGGCACCAGAACGATCATCTGCTGTTGCGCTGCGCCCGGGCCGACGCCGCCCAGGGCCTGATCGACGTGGCGCGGTTGGGCGTTCTGCTGGCGCGGATCCGCGGACGTATCCGCCACGCGCGGCTCGACCACCTGTCGCCGTTCTCGGTGTCGGTGATCCTGGAGATCGGCCGCCAGAAGGCGCCGGGCGATGGCGCGGGAGAGATGATCCTGCTGGACGCCGCCGAGACCTTGATCGCCGAGGCCGTCGCGTGACCGCTGCGATGCAATTCGACGCCGTGACCCAGCATCCACGGGGTGGCCTCGCCCTCGATCTCGTCAGCGAAACAGTGGTCTGCCGGGCGTCCGGCGCCCTTTGGATTCCGGCGCATCATGCCTTGGTCGTCGCCGACCTGCATCTGGAAAAAGGCTCATTCTATGCGAGCCGGGGCCAGATGCTGCCGCCCTACGATACGGCGGACACCCTGCGGCGACTGGCCGGTGAGGTCGCCGCCCTCGAACCCGATCAACTGATCTTTCTCGGGGACAGCTTCCATGACCGCGATGGCGAGGCGCGTCTGGTGGGCGGTGACATCGAGTCCCTCCGCTTTGTGGCCCAGGGCCGCCGGTTGATCTGGATCACCGGCAACCACGACCCGGCCGGACCATGCGGCCTGCCGGGCGAGGCCTCCGAAACCCTGGCCTTAGGCGCCCTGCGCCTGGTCCACGAACCCGCGGACGGCGCGCCCCCCGGCGAGGTCGCCGGCCACCTGCACCCGTGCGCCAGGGTGAAGGCCCGGGGCGCCAGCGTTCGGCGGCGCTGTTTCGTCACCGACGGCGAGCGATTGATCCTGCCCGCCTTCGGCGCCTTGGCCGGCGGCCTCAACATCCGCGACACCGCCTTCAGGCGCCTGCTTCGCCCCCGTCCCCTTGCCGCCGTTCTGGGCGCCGGCCGCGTCCACGCCGTGGGCTGGGCCTCGTTGCGGGATGACTGATTGCCGGGCGGGCGAGCCTGGGTTACCCGCCCGGGCATGACCCTGCCCGTCACCGCCGTCCTGGCCGGCCTCTTTCTGGTCCTCACCGTGCTTTGCGGCTGGCTCGGCGCGCGCGCTTCGCGGCCCCTGACCGCGCCTCGGCTGGTTCCCTGGCGGTTCCTGATGCTGATGGCTTTTACCGGCATGGTCGCCATGCTGGTCCACATCGTGTCCCTGGTCCGCGACCCCGGCTAACCGCAATAACGTCGATATCATTTTGCCAGGCGAGCAGGGACGACTAAACTGAGCTTGGATGAGGCCCGCCCATGCGACGAGAAAACCTTTTTGCGCTTAGGATTCTGACCGGAATCTCCGTTGGGCTGTTGCTTGCCGGGTGCTCGACCCTGCCGCCCGGTCCGCTGGACAGCCAGGACAGTCCGCCGCCGGTGGCCATGCCACCGCCCCAGCCCGCGCCCACGACCTCGCCGCCGATGAACCAGACTTCGATGGCGGCGCCCTCCGATCAGGGTCCCTCATATTCGCGCTATGGCGATTCTGATGACTTCCTGTGCAACAATAGCCCGCCCGGCGATCCGCGCGGCGACCAGGCCTGCATCCGGCTGCGTGGATCGGTTGCGGCGCGGGCCGGCCGTCCCACAAGCCGCTATGGCGACTCCGATGATTTCATGTGCAACCATGGCGCTCCGGAAGACCCCCGCACGATCCAGGCTTGCCAGAGGTTGCGCGGAACAGGTCCATGACCCCCGGCGCGATGCGTTTGGCGGCCATACTTGTGGCGGGGGCGATTGTCGCATTGATTGGATTTGGCCCGGCCAGCGCCGACGCCCCACGCCGGGTGGCCCTGATCGTCGCCAATGGCGCCTATGCTCATGCCGGGTCCTTGAAGAACCCGGTGAACGATGGGGCGCTTGTCGCCGGCTCTCTCAAGAGCGCTGGCTTTCAGATTATCGACGCCGATCCCAATCTGGGAATCGGACCGTTCCGCGGCGCCCTGCGACGGTTCCATGCCAGCGCGGCGGGCGCCCGGGTCGCCCTGATCTACTACGCCGGCCACGGCATCGAAGCGCGGGGCAAGAACTGGCTGATCCCCACCGACGCCACCCTGCAGCAGGATTCCGATCTCGACTACGAAGCCATTGATCTGGATCTGGTGCTCAGCGCAACCGAGGGCGCTGACATGCGCGTGGTGGTCCTCGACGCCTGTCGCAACAACCCCTTCGGCCATAGCTGGCGAAGCACCCATCGTGCGGTCGGCCAGGGGCTGGCGCCGATCGACGTCGATGACGTGCTGGTGATCTATTCCGCAGGGCCGGGACAAACCGCCTCCGACGGTCGCGGCGCCAACAGCCCCTTCGCCGAGGCCCTGGCCAAGCGCTTGCCCCAGCCCGGCCTGCCGATCCAGCTGCTGGGCGGCCTCGTGCGCGACGACGTCCTGCGCGCGACGGGCTCGCAGCAGCGTCCGTTCATCAGCGCCAGCATCACTGGAGAGCCGTTCATGCTGGTGCCGGGCGCCGCGGCCGGTCCGGTGTCCCAGGCCGCCGCCGCCATGACAGCCGGCGCCCCGACGGACGACGCGAGGTCGATGGAGATGATGTTCTGGCAGTCGGCCTCCTCTGGCAACGACGTCAGCCAGTTGCGCGCCTACCTCAGCCACTATCCGAACGGCAGTTTCGCTGAACTCGCCAAGGCCAAGATCGCCACGCTGGAGCGCCCGGCCCCAGGCGGGGCGGCGGGCACGGACCGAAACCTCAGGCCGCCGCCGAAGCTTGATCCCCGCTCGCTGGAACTGGCGTTCTGGAACAGCGTCGAGGCCAGCCACGATGTCGCCCAGCTGAACGCCTATCTTGATCAGTATCCTTCCGGGATGTTCGTTCGCGCCGCGAGGGCCAAGATCGCCGCGTTATCGCAGCCCGCCTCAATCACCGTGAAGCCCGCCCCCAACGCCGCTACCTCGGCCCTGGCCTCCTCACGCGGTGGTGTCGGGGGCTATTTGGCCACCGTCAACGAACCATCCCGGCCCGCCAACCCCCCGGCGGCCATCCAGCCGCTGGCCACGACCCAGTCGGGCCCGCGAAACCGCTATGGGGACTCGGACGATTATTTGTGCAACCACGGTGAACCTGACGATCCACGCACCGTCCAGGCCTGCAAGCGGCTGCGCGGCACTCCCTAAATCGTCGTCGCCCGCCGCTATAGCCAGCCGCTAAGGCCCCTGCTCCAGGTCGCCCCGGATCTCGCCTTTGGGATTTTTGGCGGTGAGCAGGTTTACCGACCAGAGACCGGCCCGAAGATCGCCGATTTCTATGTCGTTGAGGCGGGCCGAGGAGATGATCGGGCTGATCAGAGACTGTTGGAAATCCATGGTGGACATCACCGTGGCTCCAGGCTCCGGGGGCCCCTTGAAGTGCGCGCCGGTGACTGGCCCGCTGAGTCCAGAATAGGTCACTCGCCAATTCAGCAGCTTGCTATCGGTGTCGAGCGTCAACTCGGCCAGACCCGCGCCATGGCCCTGACTAGGCGGCGCCTCGGCCGCGCCGCTTAGCCTGGCGTGAAAATGCAGGGTTTCGGCGTGGCCCGCCACGCCCATGAAAATCACGCCGATCAGAACAGCGCCTCCGATGGCCACGCGCATAACTTTAACCCCCAGCCCTATTTTGCCCCTGTAGCATGAACTCCGCCGATGATCAGCCCATGGTCCTGCGGGTCGGGGTGAGTCGGGAGCGTCAGGGGTCCAGCGGGTCGGGCGGGGGCGATTCCCGTGATCGATCCGCCAACTCCACATTGACCACGGTTGTCGCGCTGGCCAGGGCCACACCCGCGGCGCGCAGATCCGGCACGATAGCCAGTAGCAGATCGCTTTTCACGCCATAGACCAGCCTTGGCGAGGTCAAATAGGCGAACGCCGTGAATTCCATGGCCGCCTCCCTCACATCGGTCAGATAGACCGCCGGCGCGGGCTCTTTCAGAACCTTTGGGTGGGTCGCCAATCGGGTAAGCAACAAGTCGCGGACCTTGGCTGGATCGGCGGCGGCTTCGACCCTCAGGACGATCCTGACCCGGCCCAAAGCGCCGGAATGGGTGATGTTGCGGACGGTCTTCGAGACCAGATCGGAATTGGGCACGATCAGGCGCGAGTGATCCATCATCTCGATCTCGGTGGCGCGGATGTTGATCTTGCGGACATCGCCCTCGAGGTCGCCGATAGCGATCCAGTCGCCCACCCGAACCGGCCGCTCGGCCAGCAAGATCAGGCCGGAGACGAAGTTGCCGATGATGGCCTGCAGGCCAAAGCCGATGCCCACCGACAGGGCGCTGGCGAACAGGGCGATCTGCGCCACGCTGAGGCCAAGATAGGCGAACGCCACCAGCACCGCGATCAGGGCGCCCAGGTAGGTCACCCCCGCCGCCAGGGAGGTGCGCAGACCCAGATCCATGTTGGTCTTGGGCAGGTAGCGCATCTCCAGCCATCGCCGGACGGCGCGGGTTATGGCGAGCCCCGCCAGAAACAGGGCGATCCCACCCAGGACCGCGCCGGGAGAGATCGACACCAGACCCAGGCGCACCACGAAATCGGTGGTGGTGAAGCGCTGCAGTATGTCTTCGAAACTGGCTCCCACCGGCGCGAAAACCGCCACGGACGCCAGCAGCAACAGTAGTAGGCGCGTCAAGCCGGACAGCAGAACGCCGACCTGGTCCATGGTCCCCGACGACAGGCCGAGGGCGGTTTCAAGAGCGCCGCCCAGGGGGGCCTTGGGCGCCATCAGGCTGGGAAAGAGGTCGTCTGTGAGGCGCATAAGGAGGAACAGAAGGCCGAGGATCGCCGCGATCCAGAGCGTCTCGCGCATCAGGAAATTAGCCAGCGCCAGATAGCCGACCAGCAAGGCGATCGCGGCGCCGGCCACCGCGAACCACGCGCCGAACGTCGCCAGCAGCCACGGCAGCCGAGAATCCGACTCCGCCGGCGAAGGTCCCGAGGGTCCCTTGGCCCGGTTCGCCACGCGGGCACGGCCAATCGCCGCCAGGGCGGCCCCCACGACGACCAGCTCGAGCAGTACCGACAGGCAGTCGCTGGCGACCCGGGTGGCAAGGCTGATCCCCAGGAGGCTGTTGAGACCGACCACGAACATCGACAGGGCCGCCGCCGCGCCGATCAATCCCGGAAAGGCGGCGAGGCGTCCCACCATGGCCTCGGGCGCCGGCGCCAGGCGCCACTCGGGACGCCTGGGCGACAGCAGCGCCCGTCCAAGACTCTCGAGCAACGAGGCGAACACCGCGGCCCGGATCAGCAGCAGCAACAAGCCGTCGATATCCGTCGTGAGGGCGCCGATCTGATTGAGGGCGGCCTTCAGCGCCAAGCCGGCGAGCAGGGGCGTTCCGGCGGCGACCAGGACCAGCCAGAGCGCCAGGGCGATCCGCCGCACGCGCGGCTCGCCGCCGCCGCCGCGCCCGGCCCGGCGATAGCCGAGACGCCCGAGGATCACTCGCCCGGGACCCATCAGGAACAGACTGAACGTCAACGCGCCTACGATGAGAGCGATGTTCCGCGCCGAGGCCTCGACCATCCTGGCTTGATCGGCTTCGTCGTCGATGGCGACGCCGACGCGGTTCAGATCGCCCGGTAGCTCGCGGGCAAAATCCCGCCACAGCCCCGGATCGGCGATCGAGCGGCTTTGCGTCCATAGCCGGGCGGTGAAGTTCTCTCTCAGACGATCGGACAGGGTCGCGGTAATCTGACGGGCCGTCAGCGACAGAAGCCGCGCTTCCTTGACCTCGGCGGTGACATTGGCCAGCGAACGAGCCAGCTTTTGACGGGTGTCCACGGTCAGAGGGTCTTCCGGCGCCGCGACCGCCGATGGCGCCCCCAGCTGCGCCTGACGCGCCAGCAGATCCTGCAGGCGGGGCGTCAGGACGGTCAGCACGCTGGTCAATTTGGCTTCAATCGGCGGGATCAGCGCCAGCCGCGCCTGGATATCCGGATCGGCCAGAACCCTGGTGTTGAGACCGGCCAAGGCTGTCCGCAGATCGCTTCGGGCCTGGGCGATCACGGCCGTGGGATTGACGGGCAGCGAGTCGGCCCACGGCGTAGCCGGGACGGCCAGAGTGAAACACAGCAGCAAAAGGCGGACGATTCGCACCTTGTCTCAAATCCTCCGACCGGACGTCGCCTTAAAGCATGATTCAACCAGAGGAACGAGGGCGCCCGGCCCTGGACTACGGGGCCGGCGGGCTCCATGGGAAATGATCCGTCATGGGGAGAAAGACCGCGTCATGAGCCTGCTGATCATCGATCGCGAGACTGTCCACGATCTGCTGCCGATGGCCGACTGTATCGCACTGATGCGCGAGGCGATGATCGCCTTGAGCACAGGTCAAACGCGCCAGGTGCTGCGCCAGATCATCGGGCTGGAGGACGGCGCGGCGTTCGGGGTGATGCCGGGCGTGTCGGCGGACACCTTCGGCGCCAAGCTGATCAGCGTCTTTCCGGGCAATTTCGCCAAGGGCCTGCAATCCCACCAGGGCTTCGTGGCGCTGTTCGATCCGGCGACCGGCGGTATCGTCGCGATGCTGCACGCCGGAGAGATCACCGCCATCCGCACGGCCGCGGCCAGCGCCGCGGCGACCCAGGCCCTGGCCCGCCCGGACGCCCGGCGTCTGGCGATCCTCGGCTATGGCGAACAGGCCCTGACCCACGCCCGCGCCATGGCCCTGGTCCGGCCGCTGAGCGAGATCATTCTATGGGGCCGGTCACCCGACAAGGTCTCCGTCGTAACGCGTGCCCTGGAAGCCGAGCTTTCGCTGCCCGTGCGGACAGCGGACAGTGTCCGCGAGGCGGTGGCCGAAGCCGATATCATCTGCGCCGTCACCGCTGCGCGCGAGCCGATCCTGGAGGGCGGCTGGATCGCGCCTGGCGCGCACGTCAATCTGGTCGGGTCCAGCGTCGCGGCGGCGCGCGAGGCGGACGACGCCTTGGTGATCCGCGCCCGCGTCTTCGCCGATCATCGCGAGGGCGTGCTGGCCCAGGGGGGAGAGGTCATCCACGCCATCAAGGCGGGCCTGATCGACGAGAGCCACGTGCTGGGTGAGATCGGCGAGGTGTTCAGCGGCGCCAAGGTCGGCCGCGCCGAACAGGCGGATGTGACCGTCTACAAATCGCTCGGCGCCGTGGTCCAGGACCTGTTCAGCGGCTGGCATATCTATCGCCGGGCCCTGGCCGAGGGACGGGGCGTGGTCGCGCCTTTCTGAGGCGGAAAACCCGACTAGGAGCATGATTCCGCCTTTGGATCTGTTCCGTCCAAAGGCGTCAGGCTCTGGGCGACAGACGTCCTTGTACCCACTAATATCTCGTCGATGAACAAGGTGCTTGGCCCTCGGCGTTGGCCGCTGTTTAGAGGCTTCGGCGGCTTCCGTGGGGATTGCATCCCGCCGGACCTGCTGGCCGGTCTGACCCTGGCGGCTATCGTCATTCCCGAGCAGATGGCCACGGCCCGACTTGCGCATCTGCCGCCTCAAGCCGGCTTCTTCGCCTTCATCGCCGCAACCCTGGCGTTCACGATTCTAGGGTCGAGCCGGCGGCTATCGTCGGGCGCCGACTCCACCATAACCCCCATTTTCGCCGGAGCCCTGGCGCTGATGGCGGCCAGCGGATCACCACGCTTCGCCGCCCTCGCGGCGGGTCTCGCCCTCCTGACCGGCGCCATCGTCTTCCTGGCCGGTGTTTTCCGTATGGGTTGGATCGGCAATCTGCTGTCCATACCGGTGACCACCGGGTTTCTCGCTGGGATCGCGGTGCATATCGCGGTCTCGCAGGCGCCGGCGGTGCTGGGCGTCGCCGACCCGGGCGGCGCCTTGCCAGCCCGCGTTCTTTCGCTCGCCGCGGCCGCGCCTAACGCCAATCCGGCCTGCCTGGCCATCGCGATGGGGGTCCTGGCTCTGATCGCGGCCGCGCATCGCGTCAGCGCCCGCCTGCCTGGCGCCCTGGCCGCGGTCGTCCTGGCGACCGGGGCGACCTTCGCCCTTCACCTTGATCGGCGAGGGGTGGCGTTGCTGGGGCCGGTCAGCGGCGCTCCGCCGACAATCGGCTGGCCCGCCCTTGGCGTCGACGACTTCGGCCGGCTCCTGCCGCTGGCCCTACTGGTGTCCCTGGTGGTGATGGTCCAGACCGCCGCCACCGCGCGGTCGTTCCCGGGGGCCGATGAAGCGGTGGATACCGACGGCGATTTTATCGGCCTGGGCGCCGGCGGTATGCTCGCCGGTCTTTTTGGGGCCTTCCCCGTGAACGCCAGCCCGCCCCGAACGGCCATCGTCGTCGAAAGTGGTGGGCGCACGCCCCTGGTGGGCTTGGTGGCCGCCGCCGTGGTGGCCGGCCTGCTGGCCTTTGCGACGGGCTTCCTGCGCCTGGCGCCCCAGGCGGCCCTGAGCGGCGTGCTGCTATTTGTCGCCATGCGGATCGTGCGCCTGAGGGAAATCGCTGAAATCCTGCGGACCAGCCCCGCCGAGGCAGCCCTGGTCCTGGCCACCGCGACCGGCATCGTCCTCCTGCCGATCGAGGATGGGGTCGCCCTGGGCGTTGGTTTGTCCCTGCTCAACGGCCTATGGTCCGGCGCGCGGGCGCGGGTCCAGCCGATGCGCCGGGTGCCAGGCACGACGGTCTGGTGGCCTGTCGTCCCGGGCGCGCCTGATGTCGGCGACACCGAAACCAACATCATCGTTCTGGCATTCGCCGCGCCGCTGACATTCCTCAACGCCGACGCGTTTGCTCGCCAGTTCCTGGGCGCGGTGAGGGCAAGCCCAGGCAAGGTGCGATTGGCGATTCTGGAAGCGGCCGGCCTGGTGGAGATCGACTATACCGGGGCGCGCGCCGTTCAAAAGGTTGTCCAGGCCTGTCGCGACGCGGGCGTGACCTTCGCCGTGGCCCGTCTGGAATCCGTCACCGCCCAGACCGCGTTTGAACGGCTGGGCCTCAGGGATCTGGTCGGCGCCGATCACATCTTCGACAGCGTGGCGGCGGCGAACGCGGCCCTGAACAAAGCCTAGGCCAGTCCATTCCATCGACGGTATATTCTGACAATCGACCGCGTCGAAACACCCGCGCGCGCCATCTTGTTGATCTCGGACCCGCGCCGCGCTTAGCTGGACACGAGGTGGGTCAGTCAGTGTCCGCCGCCATCGGGGAATTCATGGCTACAGGACAGGCTGGGGTAACCGGACAGGCTGGGGCGGCCGCCAAGGGCGGATTCGGCTGGGGCGTGGTGGTCCTGCTCGGTCTGGCGGTGTTCATCAACTATATCGATCGGGGGGTAGTCGCCACCGCCGCGCCCCTGATCAAGGACCAGCTGGCCCTGTCGGCCAGCCAGATGGGGCTGCTGATTTCCGCGTTCTTCTGGAGCTACGCACCCAGCCAGTTCATCGCCGCGTGGCTGATCGAACGGATCAACGCCTATAGAACCCTGGCGCTGGGGCTGGCGCTGTGGTCGTTGGCCACCATAGCCTCGGGATTCGCCGGCGGGCTGGCCTCCCTGATCGGTCTGAGAATTCTGCTCGGTCTGGGCGAGAGCGCCGCCTTTCCCTGCGCCTCAAAGCTTCTGGCTCAGCATCTGCCGGCCCGGAAGCTCGGTCTCGCCAACGGCGTGGTGTCTCTTGGACTGTCGCTCGGACCGGCCTTCGGTACCTTCGCGGGTGGGATGCTGATGGCCCAGATTGGCTGGCGCAATGTGTTCCTGGCGTTCGGACTGGCGTCCCTGTTGTGGCTGGGACCCTGGCTGATCACCACGCGGCGGGCCTCGGCCCTGGCCGCCCAGGCATCCGACGCCCCGGCGCCCTCTTTTCCGGAGATCCTTAAACATCGCGAGGCGTGGGGCGCCTGTCTCGGTCACTTCGCGGCCAACTACACCTTCTATTTCGTGATCTCGTGGCTGCCGCTCTACCTGGTAAAGTCCCGGGGGTTCAGCGTGCCCCAGATGGCAGAGATCGGGGGGTCCATCTATGTGGTCTACGCCGCCAGCACCGTCCTTTGCGGCTGGATCACCGACCGCTGGATGCAGGCCGGCGCCAGCGCCAACCGGGCGCGAAAAACCGCTGCCTGGATCTGCCAGCTGTCTCTGGCGGCCAGCCTGGTGACCTGCGCCCTGGGCGACCGCAACCTATCGGTGATCAGCCTGTTCGCCGCGGGAGCGGCGATGGGCGTGAATATGGCCGGGGTCTATGCGATCGGCCAGACCCTGGCCGGCCCCCGGGCCGCGGGCAAGTGGATCGCCCTGCAGAACGCCGTGGGCAACATCGCCGGCATTGTCGGCCCGCTGATCACCGGTTTCGTCATCGACCAGACCGGCCAGTTCTTCTGGGCCTTCATCATCGCCGGCGGCATGGCCGTCGTCGGCGCGCTAGGCTGGTGCGTGGTGATCCGCAAGGTGGCGCCGATCGCATGGCCACAAGATGGGATTCAATGAACCGTATCGGCGGGCGATGCGTAAGGTTTCACACTATGCCAAGTACCGCCGTCAGAGGCGCCACGAACCACGAGAGGACCAGGACAATGATGATAAAGGCCATCGCCATGGCGACCGCGGCCGCGACGCTGGTGTTCGGGGTCGCGCGGGCGACGGCGGCCGAAACCAAGGCTCCCGCGCCCGGCAAGAACGTCGATCTGGCCCGTTTCTACAGCGGCGTGTGGATCGAGATCGGCAGACACCCGATGAAGCTCACCGACGGCTGCGTGGCCGGCGCCACGGAGTACAAACCCATCAGCGCCACGAAGATCAAGGTCAACGACACCTGTCACGCCGGTACGCCGTGGGGCAAGCTGAAGTCGATCGGCGGACCCGGTACGATCCTCGATCCGGGAACCAACGCCAAGCTGCATGTCAGCTATCAGTTCCTGGGCTTCATACCGGCGGCGCGCGACTATTGGGTTCTCGACCACGACGACAACTACACCTGGTTCATTTCCAGCGACCCGTCGTTCGAGAACCTGTGGATCTATACCCGCGATCCCCACGTCGATCCGACCATTCTGAAAGGGCTCGTGGCGCGTGCGAAGGCGCTTGGCTACGACACGGCGAAGCTGGAATTCCCCGCGCAGCCTTAGACCGCACAACCTTAGGTCAACGCAAATATTCCGCGGTCGGCCGCGGTCGCCAGACGGGGGGGCTGGCGACCGCTGCCTGGCGCCCCTTTAACCCAGCGGCTTCATGCCGAAGGCTTAGGCGGGCTCTGTTACGCGGATACTGTTCCAGGGCGCTTAACTATAAGACGACCGCGCGGAGAGGCCGCCTCAATAAAAAGATTCGCGGAACAATGGTTTGCGCCAGAGTGGCCGTGTGAGAGTGTCCACATGCAAATTCTGAGAGACCGGATCGTCGCCAATCTGGCCGCCTTCCCCCGCCTTTCCATCGAGCGTCCGGACCTTCGCCGCGCGGCGGTGGCGATCCTGATTTCGCCCCTGGACGGCGACCCCAGTTTCGCGATCACCCGCCGGGCCTCGACGCTGCGTCGGGGCCCAGGCAATTACGCCCGTCCCGGCGGCGCGTGCGACCCCGGCGAAGGCGCTGTCGCGGCGGCCCTGCGGGAGACCGCCGAGGAACTGGGTGTCGCCCTGGACCCCACGGCGTTTCTGGGCTCGCTCGACGACTTCGTCACCCTGACCGGCTTTGGCGTGACCCCAGTGGTGCTGTGGTCGGATACGCCCCTGACTCTGACGCCCGATCCGGTGGAGGTGGGCGAGGCCTGGCTGAACCCGCTGAGCGAACTCAACCACCCGGAGGCTCCTCACTGGGAGCCTCATCCGACCGGGGGCCCCCCGATCCCGCGGATGCGCATCAGTGGCCGCTGGATGAACCCTCCGACCGCGGCGTGGCTCTATCAGTTCCGCGAGGTGGCGCTTCACGGCCGCTGGACGCGGGTGGCCGACCTCGGCCAGCCAGCCTGGACGGCTCGCTAGGGCTCCAGCGCCAGGTCGATGATCAGTGGGTAGTGCTCCGACCCCAGGCGCGGCCCCCTGACCAAACGTACCGTGCGCCAGGCCGGCCCCGCATAGATGTGGTCGATGGGCAGCATCGCCGGCAGCATGACCAGCCGGCCGCGTATCCATTGCATCGCCGGCCAGGTGGCGATGGCGCGATCCCGACGCTCCAGCCCAAACCGCTCGTCGAGCCGTCGCAGGGCGAAGGACCAGGGGGTCAGATTGAAATCGCCCGCCACGATCAGCCGATCCTTGGCATAGAGGTCCAGCAACGAGGCGAAAACCTCGCGTTGGCGCCATTGGCTGGAGAGGCTCGGCCAGGTCAGATGCACCGCCACGACGCTGAAATCCTCGCCACCGTCGGGGGCTGGAAAACTGGCCCGGGCGAACTCGGGCAGCAGCTTCCAGTCACCGGCCGGCACGACGAAGGGGTGACGATCGCGGAGGCCGCGACTGAAGATCGCGGTGGTGGAGACACCCTTGTTGAACACCAGGCCGCGCGCGACCAGCGCATTCTGGAAGGCCGGGGTCAGCTCCTCTACCGTGACGACATCCGGGTTTTGGCGAACGATCCAGTCGGCCGCGCGCTCGGGATTGGCGTTCTCTTCCCAGGCATTGAACTGGATCAGGCGGATTTGAGTGGCGGGTTGCGTCTTGACCAGGGGGCGAATCGTCCGGGTCAGTTCCGGCGCTATCAACACCCCGGCCGCCAGCGCGCCCAAGCCACCAAGAATAAGCAAGCCGCGCCGCGCCATCCCGTGCGCGAGCGACAAGCCGCACCCAATGGCGACCAGCGCGCCCGCCAGCCACGCCGGCGCGAAGTGGGTGAGGAGATCGAGCCAAGGATTGGCTTGACCGCCCAGGGCCAGGACCGCGGCCGCTAGAGCGACGCCGCCGATGATGAAAGCCAGGGCGCAAATCGCGGCTCTGCCCGCGTTCAAGGTCCCGGTCATCGGAAGGGTTTAGCGCGCGCCGCACCCAGAGCAAACCGGTTCCCACTTTTCGCGCGGCGCTCGGGCCATCAAGCTTGTAGCGGTTCAGGCCGGCAAATCGGGGCAGATGGCCGCAACCGGATAGATGTTCGGGTCGGCGGCGATATCGCTGGGAGCCATGAAGCCTTCGATATCAGGCGCGAGATTGACGTTCACGGCTTCGTAGCATTTGGCGACGAACTCCGAGCAGATATAGGAATTGACCGGGTGGAGCTGGCTGTGAAGGGTCACGCCCGCGAGCCCGAGCGTGATGCGGGCGGCGATCTTGATCAGTTCCTCTGGACTATAGGGATAGCCGAGGTGATCGATGCCGAACCGGGTCATCGCCGACACGCTCTCGTGGGTCATGGGATGCGGCATCAGCTTATGGCGGACCAAAGCCAGTTTGCCGTCATAGGCTTTCGCCGACCCAGCGCCGTTGATCCGGAAATTGGCCGACACCGCGCGGATGCCGATATTTTCGATGCTCTCCAGCAGCAGAACCCGGTCGAGCCGCTCGGTCCCCACCCGCCAGACCAGTGCGGAATGGCTCCACAGGCTGTCGGTGAAATGCTCGATCACCCGGGAAAACACCCCGGTGGAAGAGAACAGCAGGATGTCGCCAGTCCGCAGCTTGTGGCGGGCGTCGGAATAGGGCTCCGGCTTCATCGCCTCGAAATCCGCCGTCGTGAACGCCATCGGCCTTGCCCCCAAATTCCCGGAAGTCTCAAACCGAAGGGAACCACGCGACCTTGCGGAATTCAATCGCGCGCGGCGCGGCCTCGCTATTTGGCGGCCGACATCCTCTGGAGGGTTTTCATCAGGTCGAGCAGGCGGTCCTTTTTCACGAACGGCGTGCCGAAAAACCGGTCGACCGTGGCGTTGAAGCGCTCCGGGTCGTCGATGGGGATCATGTGCGTGGCGTTCGGGAAGATCGCCAGCTGACTATTGGGAAGGTGGTGATAGATCGACAGGGTGTGTTCGTCGCGGATCACGTCATGGTCGCTGGCCAGCACCAGAGTCGGAGCGGTGATGGCCTCGAGCGCCTCGGGTTTGATATGCGGCTCATCGCGATCCAGGTGTTTTACCCGCAAGATCCGGGCGGCCTTGGCGCTCGCGGCCTTGTCCACCGGAGCGACAGGCGTGGCGGAGGCCGGCGGATCGGGCGGGTCGATGAATTCCGGGTAGACGCCATCCGGATCGAGGTTGGCTGCCATGGCCGCGATCATTCGCACCTTTTCCGGATGGCGCAGGCCCAGCAGCAGCGCTTCGATGCCACCGTCGCTCCAGCCCAGAACATAGGTCGGACCGGTATTCAGATGGTCCAGCAGGGCCGCGAGGTCATCGCTCATCGCCTCGAAGGTCAGGGGCGCCGGGCTGTCGGAGGATTTGCCGTGGTCGCGGCTGTCCATGACGATGACATCGTATTTCTGGCGGAAATAGTCGATCTGGGCGCTGAGGGAGCGAATGCTGGCGCCGTTGCCGTGAATGATCAGCAGTGGCGGCCCGGCGCCGTAGGTCTCGTAATACAGGCTGACGCCGTCGTGGGTGAAGGTCCGGCCGGCGTCGGGATTGTCGCCATAGTGCTTGGCGAACACCGGCGGAACCTGGGCGAGGGCGGCCAGCGGGCAGACTGCCAGCATGACCGACACCCAGATGGCCTTCATCGAAACCATGGCCTTGCCCTCCCTCATGCAACTTCGATCCCCTACCCGTTATCAGCAAGGTCGTCGCGGGGCGCTAGGCCTATCTGAGCCCAGCCAGGCGTAGGCGTTGATTGGAGGTGAGGAGGTTCCTGATTCGAACCAGAGTTGCGATGTGCAGCCTCTTGACCTCGCGCTCGGCCGCCAGAACCTGGTCAAGCGCCACCAACACCCGCGCCTCATCGGCCGGCTCGGCGTCGAGGTCGGCGACCATTTGCGCGCGCGCGCGCTCGACTTGGGGCGCGATCGCCTCGGCCCGATGCTGCAAGGTGGTGACGTCGGCGACGATTCGATCGCGCTGATCGCGGGTCAGGCTGATCTCTTCGGCGTGGCGCATGATCAGATCGGGCGGGAACACCCGCTGCTCGATCGGGTCGGTCGGCGCACCATGCGCGGCGATTGGTTCCAACTGGGCGTAAGCGGGCGAAGCACCGGCAAAAGAAGTGGTCAACAGCAATAGCGCCAAAGCGGTGGCACGGGGCAGCGGCCTGTCAATCGTCATGGGAATTCTCCGTTTCGAGGCGTTTTGAGTCTTGCGTCAGCCAGTCTGCTCGCGGCGTCTCGAGCAGCCAATCGGTGGTCGACGGCAACGCCAGCGAGGCGAGCCGCCTCGCGTGTTCTGGTTTGGGCTGCAGCAGGGCGACCGCGACCGCGACGATACCGGCGGCCAAGACAGCGACGGGCGCGCGGCGAAGACGCCAGCGTGTTCGCCTTGATGTCAGGACGCTCTCGAAGCTGTCTGGGGCGTCTTGCGTGGCCTTCAGTCCATGCAGCAAATCAGCCAGTCGGTCGTCATTCATCGCCTGCCTCGCGATCCCGCACACAGGCCTGCAATTTGGCCTTGGCGCGTGCGTAGTGCCTTCGGCACGCGCCCACCGAGATGCCCAGAACCGCTCCCGCCTCCTCGACGGTGAGGTCGTGCTCGAACACCAGAGTCACCACTTGCCGTTGCCGCGTCGGCAGCGCCAGCATCGCTCGCCGTAAACGCTGGGACGTCCCCAGAACGTTCGGCTCGCAAACGGCGACCGCGAGGTTTGGGTGGTCCGAAATCGGCTCTAGGATCAATCCCAGCCGAAACCGGTTGCGCCGGGCAGCCTGGGAAGAGACGCGGATCACGCCGAACAGCCAGGTCTTGAAGGTTGAACGTCCCAGAAAGCGGGCGCGCTGCTGAAGTATCTTCAGATAAGCCTCGTGCAAGACATCGTGCGCGGCGTCGCGATCCTGTCGGCAACACGCCATCGCCCAGGTCCACGCAGCGCCGTGATGCTGCTTGAGGGCCGCCGCGAGGCCGGCTTGGTTCAGGGTCTGACACATGCACCAGGTGGACTCGCTGTGACGATTGGGGGCGGACAACAGTGAGTGTCCCGGCGGGCGTTTTCATATGACCGGCAAAAATTTTTCCGCTTAACGCACGTCGACAGTGACCGATGGATTCCGACGCCGGCCGTTATAGGGTGCGCAACAAGCCACCATAGTCGGCGCCGGCGGCCGGCAAGCAAAGGGAGGTTTAAGACCATGGACTTTGGCATCACCATCGCCTCGTCCACCGAGAGCTGGCGCGTGGCGGAACGCGTCGAGGCGCTTCGCGACGCCGGCTACGCCCAGTTCACTATCCAGATCGTCGAGGGCCAGGAGCATGCCCTGGAGGACTGGGGCGGAGATGCTACGACCGCTAGGGCTTGGCGGACCGGGAGCGGGGGCGTAGGCGGTCGAACCAATAAAGCGGTTCGGGTCAGCCATGCTCACAGACAAGACGATCGCCGTAATCGGCGGCACGGGGAAGCTGGGCGCCGCCCTGGCCTCGCGGTGGCGCGCCGCTGGGCTGGAGGTGGTGGTCGGCTCGAGATCGGGAACCGCCTATGCCGAGGCGGCCGAGGCGGCGGATATCATCGTGGTCACGGTTCCCTTCGCCGCCCAGGCAGATATCTTGGCTGATATTGCTCCGCATGTAGCCGGCAAGATCGTGGTCGATACGACCGTCCCGCTGGTCCCGCCCCGGGTGATGCGGGTGCAGCTTCCACCGGAAGGTAGCGCCGCTCAGCGCGCCCAGGCCCTGCTGGGGGAATCGGCGAGGGTGATCTCGGGGTTTCACAACGTCGCCGCGCATAAGCTGACGGAGCCTGGAGCCGTTGATTGCGACTGCCTGGTGTTCGGTGACACCCTGGCCGACCGGGCCGTGGGCGTGGCTCTCGCCGAGGCAGCGGGCCTGAGAGCCTTGCATGGCGGGGCCCTGGCCAATTCGGCGGCGGCCGAGGCCCTAACCTCGGTGCTGATCTTCCTCAACAAGACCTATCGCTCGGACGGAGCGGGCCTGCGCATCACCAACTTGCCCGACGCCCCGGACCCCGCGGCGTGATTGAGGTTCTGCCCCTGGCGGGCCTTCCGGAGATCCTCCCCGGCGATAATCTGGCGGCCCTGCTGGCGACGGCCATGACCGGTCTTCCCGGAGGTCCGAAGCCAAGGGACATCCTGGTCGTAACCCAGAAGATTATCTCCAAGGCAGAGAACCTATTCGTCGATCTGGCCGACGTCGAACCTGACGACGAGGCGAGGGCGCTGGCGGAGAAGACGCGAAAAGATCCTCGCCTAGTCGCCTTGATCCTGCGGGAGTCGGTCGCGGTCGTTCGCGCCGTTCCCGGGGTGCTGATCACGCGCCACCACAGCGGCTGCGTGATGGCCAACAGCGGGATCGACCAGTCGAACCTTGGACCGGGCGGGGACAGCCGGGTGTTGCTGCTGCCCAGGGACCCGGACGCCGCCGCCGCCGGCCTGCGTGCCTCGCTAGGACCCGGCGCCCCCGCCGTGATCATCTCCGACAGCTTTGGGCGGCCCTGGCGCGTGGGCGTCACCAACGTAGCCATCGGCGCGGCGGGCTTTCCAGCCCTGGTCGACCAGCGCGGGGCGCCCGACCGGGGCGGCCGTCCGATGGCCGTGACCCAGATCGCCCTGGCCGACCTGGCCGCCTCAGCGGCGGGACTGATCATGGGAGAGGCCGACGAGGGCGTTCCCGCGGTTATCGTCAGGGGCCTCGCCTGGAGCGGCGTCGAGCGGCCCGCCGCCGATCTGATCCGCCTCGAGGCCGAGGATCTGTTCCGATGAAGGTGACCGTACTGACCGGCGGCGTCGGCGGGGCGAAGCTGGTTCTGGGCCTCACGCGCCTTACGCCGGCCGTCCAGATCACCGCGATCGTCAACACCGGCGATGACTTCGTGCATCTGGGGCTGCCGATCTCACCGGACATCGACACGCTGCTCTATACGCTGGCGGGGAAGTCCGACCTGGAGCGGGGCTGGGGCCGGGGTGGCGAGACCTGGTCGTTCATGGCCGCGCTGCGCGAGCTGGGCGGACCCGGCTGGTTCAATCTCGGCGATGGCGACCTCGCCCTGCACGTCCTGCGCCTCGCCGCCTTCGCGCGGGGCGAAAGCCTCTCACAGGTTACAACCGCCTTCGCGCGCGCCTGGGGCCTCGCCGCGACCATCCTGCCGATGAGCGACGATCCGGTCGCCACCCTGATCGACACCGACGTCGGGCGCCTGAGCTTTCAGGACTATTTCGTCGCCCGCCAATGCGCCCCGACGCTGAGGGGCGTGAATTTTACCGGAGCCGAGACCGCGCGGCCAGGCCCCGGCGTGCTGGACGCCATCGCCGGAGCCGACCGGATCCTGATCGCGCCGTCCAACCCCTGGCTCAGCGTCGATCCCATTTTGGCGGTACCTGGGCTGCGCGAAGCCATCGCGGCGGCCGCCGTTCCGGTCGTGGCCGTTTCACCGCTGATCGGGGGGCAAGCCGTCAAGGGTCCCACGGCCAAGCTGATGGCCGAGCTGGGCCTGCCGCTGACCAACGCCAGCATCGCCGCCCACTACGCGGGCCTGATCGACGGCCTGCTGATCGATTCCGGCGACGACGCCGAGGGCGTGGCCGTTCCGGTGGCGCGGACCGCGACCCTGATGCGCTCGCTGGAGGATCGGACGCGCGTCGCCCAGGCCGCTCTCGATCTCGCCGGCGCACTGGCGACTGGGGCGACTTGAGCCCCTGGACCGCGATCGTCCCGTTGAAGACCGCGGGCCGGCGTAAGACCCGTTTGGCCACGGCTCTGTCACCGCCCGAGCGCGACCGGCTGGCCCAGGCGCTGTTCGATCGCCTGATCGGCGTACTGGAAGCCTGTCCGGCGGTGGGCGGGATCAACATTTTGTCTCAAACGCGGCCTACCCGGGTCGACCTCGACTGGCTGCCGGATTGGGGCCGTGGGCTCAACGCCGAACTCCAGGCCCTGGAGATCGGCGGTCCCCGCCTGATCATCCACGCCGACCTGCCCCTGGTGGCGCCGGAGGATGTAGAGGCTCTGCTTGCCGAGGCGCGCGGCGGCGGGGCGATCGCCCCGGACAGGCATGGAACCGGGGTCAACGCCCTGGCGCTGGACACCGGGGTTTCGATCGAATTCCGGTTCGGCCCGGGTAGTTTAGCGCTCCACCAGGAACAGGCCGCGTTGGCGGTTGTCGCCCGTCAGGGCCTCGCCCTGGATATCGACACGCCGGACGATTTGGCAGAGGCCGCCAGGCTGGGATTCCGGCTGGGCGGCGGCGCGTGATTCAATGTCTGGCGCTTGGCCTCGGGCCATGTTTGTCTGTCGCCAAATGACGCGGGAGAGAAAGCATGTCCACCCAGATCGAAATCGGCGCGCCGAACTGGACCCAGGCCCATCTGGAACTCTATCAGCGCACGGACGGTGCGGAAGGCCATATTCTGGATTTCAGCAAAGTTGGCGCCTCGGCTGAGACACCCTGTCTGATCCTGAAGACGACCGGCCGAAAAAGTGGGGAGGCCAAGCTCCTCCCCCTGATCTATGGCGAGGATGGCGACAATTATGTGATCGTCGCGTCCAAGGGCGGGGCGCCTCAGCATCCGGCCTGGTATCTGAACCTGGACGCCAACCCGGAGGTCGGCTTTCAAGTCGGCGCCAAGAAATATCGCGGTAAGGCCAGCACCGCGACGGGCGCCGAACGGGAGCGGCTGTTCAAGATGATGGCCGGCGTGTTCCCGATCTACAACACCTATCAGGCCGGTACCGACCGCGAAATCCCGGTCGTGGTGCTCGAACCGCGGGCCGAGGTCGAACAGCTTTAGTTTCGCGCTCCAAGAGGAAATCGCCTTTGACCCGCATGCCCGCCATCCACCTCGCCGCCTCTCCCGGCCGCCGCCTGCAGGTGCTCGAATTCGCCAAGGAGGCCGAGACCCGGGGCTTCGCCGGCGTCTATTGCGCGACGGCCGGAGCCGGCGATTGCGTGGGGCTGTGCCAGGCGATCGCCCAGGCGACCCACACCATCGCCATGGGGACGACGATCCAGCCGATCTATTACCGGTTGCCGGCCGAGATGGCCCGCGGCGCGGCCTTTATCCACGAGATCAGCGGCGGGCGCTTCCGCCTGGGCATCGGTGTCAGCCACGCCCCCGCCCACGCCGCGCATGGCGTAACGGTCGGCAAGCCGCTGGGTGACATGCGCGCCTATGTCGCCGCGATGCGCGCCGCCGAGCCGACCACCGGTCCGTTGCCGCCGATCGTGCTGGCGACGCTGCGCAGCAAGATGCTGGGGCTGGCCGGAGAGATCGGCGACGGCGCGGTCTGGGCCAACGGCAGCCGGAGCTACATGGCCGCACAGCTGAAGCTGATCCCCGAGGCCAAGCGCAAGGCCGGCTTCTTCCTCGGCGACATGGCCCCCACTGTCATCGACGCCGACGAAATAGCGGCCAAGGCGGTGCTGAAAAAGACCCTGACGATGTACTGCCGGCTGCCGAACTATCGGAACTATTGGAAGGAAGCCGGCTACCTCGAAGAGATGACGGCGATCGAGGCGGCTATCGAGGCCAAGGACTTCGACCGCCTGCCCGGCCTGATGACCGACCGCTGGCTGTCCGACAACACCCTGTTCGGCTCACCGACCAAGGTGCGCGACGGCATCGAAGCCTGGTTCGACGCCGGCATATCCACGCCGATCATCGTCCCGTCGTCCACCAGCGGCGGGCAGGCCAAGGCGGTCGCCGAGCTGTTCGCCGCCTTCGGATAGCGCAGCGAACCTTGGCCGGTCAGCGCCCAAGCAGGTCAGGATCGTTGGCGAAGGGCGGCTTGCGATAGGTTTGCTGGAAGAGCCCGAGAAGTTCCGCCTTGACCTCTTTGTGGGTCTGTCCAGGCGTCTCCTTCCAGGCGACCAACAGCCTTGCCACATGGGGTAATTGCCAGATCAGGCGGCCCCCCCAATGACCGATGGGCTTTCCCTCGCCGAAGTCGGCGAACAGCCTGAGGGCGCGTCGCAGCTGGCCGGACATGCCGATATAGACGACTTCAGCGTCATCGACCCAGTTGGCGGCCAATGCGGCCAGCGGGACGGAGGGGTCCTGGCCTTTGAACCAGCCGCCACGGCTCTTGTCGGCGAATTCCGTTGGGTTGCCGCCGCCATAGGTCGCGACATAGACACCCCCTGTCATCGGGCATGGGTTCGACCGAACGTCGGCAAACGGAAGCCAGCCGACGAAACCAAAGTCTTCGAGATTTTGCCTAGTAAAGATCATCTCGCGCAAGTTGCGCTCTATCCAGTCGGTGTCCACGTATTTCAGATTGAATTTTCAGAGCATTTAAGCATTGTCACAATTTAAAATAGGTGATGCTGAACACGTCATTGCTCATCCCGTGAACAACGCCTCGCCGATCATCATGGCGGGATTTGCCAATAAGTCCGCCAATGAGGGTGAACTTGACGCCCTAGACCACCAATCTGGGCGTCGCTCCAAGAGCCTCCATTTCGGCCCGTCATCCGGAATGCCAGCGCGCTGGCGTTCCCGCATGATGGCTGTGGTAGGAAACTTAACGTATCACACCATTCATGTTAAAAAGTTTGAAAATTCCTAACATGTGAGCCGTAACGTGTTAAAGGCGACCTACCGTCTCCCAGTCCTACCGCCCCGCGGCGATCTTGAGACGCCGGCGGTGTTGCGCGCGCTTGCCGAGGCTCACCGGCATCTGGCCGAACTGAAGGGGCGCGCGGCGAGCATCCCAAACCAGGCCATTTTGATCGACTCGCTCGCGCTGCAAGAGGCCAAGGCCAGCTCCGAAGTCGAGAACATCGTCACCACCCAGGACGAATTGTTCCAGGCGAGCCTGTTCATGGACGGACCGGGGTCACCGGCCGCCAAAGAAGTCGCCAGCTATCGGGACGCCCTGAAATGTGGGTTCGACAGCCTGAGCCAGAACCATGGCCTGCTGACCAACAACGCCATCATTGAGATGTTCCGGGTCTTGAAACGCACGGACGAAGGCTTTCGCGCCACGCCAGGAACCGCCCTCAAGAACGAGGCGACGGGCGCCCTCGTCTACATACCGCCCCAAAGCAGAGAGGAAATCATCGGGCACATGACCGCCCTGGAGCGCTTCATCAATGACGACGACGCAAGCGATCTGGACCCGCTGGTAAAAATGGCGCTGATCCATCACCAGTTCGAAAGCATCCATCCTTTCACGGACGGCAATGGCCGGATCGGCCGGATCATCAACGTGCTCTATCTGACGCGGGTCGGCCTGCTCGAAATCCCGATCCTATATCTCAGCCGCTATGTGACCACCCACAAGGCCGACTACTATCGGCTGCTCCAGGCGGTGCGCGACGACGGCGAGTGGGAACCCTGGCTTCTCTACATGCTACGCGCGATATCGCTGACCGCCCGGCAGACCCTGGAACTGATCGAAGGCATGCGCGGCCTCATGGCCGAATACAAGCGGGGCCTCCGAGACCACCCCTCGGTGCGGTACTCCCAGGACCTGCTCAACAACCTCTTCCGGCACCCTTACACCCGCATTGAATTCGTGCAGGCCGATCTTGGCGTGACCCGGCAGACGGCGGCGAAGTATCTCGATCAACTCGCGGAGGCCGGCTTCGTCGAGAAGCGCCAGCAGGGACGCAACAACTATTATATCAACACACCACTGATCGATTTGTTCATGCGGGCCTCGGAGAGTTGAGTTTACGGTTGTGCCCGTTGTGCTGGGAAAATACAGCGCACCCAGAGTTAGTCGCGCACCCGGATGGCGAATAGCAGCGGTGAGACTCTGGTCCAGATAACGGCCAATCTCGCGCAACCGTCTTCGCGGGGCGCCATGAAAGGCCAACCAGTGAACGAGGATAGCCCCAGCCAATCTGGCAAAAAATGGTGCCGCCTGCGTGACTCGAACACGCGACCCCCGCATTACGAATGCGATGCTCTACCGGCTGAGCTAAGGCGGCCCCGAGACGATCGGGCGGGGGTTCCTTAACGCGCCTTGGCGTCGACGCCAAGGGCGGCCGCGTGGGCGGGGAACAGGCGCGGGCCATACATGGCCACCACCGCCGCGGCGGCCATGCACGCCACGGCCAGCACCATCATCACCCAGAACGCGCGGCTGAGCACCGGACGGGGTTCAGGATTCGAGGGGTCTGGGTTCATCGGCCCCGATCAGCGTTTCCACCAGCGTTTCCAGCAGCGCCGCCTCGGTCGGTTCGGCCGCGGTCAGCACCGCCGCCAGCCCGATGCTGGCGACCGGCGCCGCCACATTGGCCGACAGGCAGATGGCGGTCAGGCGGCCGGCGGGGGCGGCGCCAATCAAGTCGGCCAGGGCGCGGGCGGCCTTGGGGGAATGGAGCAGGACGGCGTCGACGCCCGCGATCAGGGCCGCTTCCGCCGGGTCCAGGAGCCTGATCACGGTTTCGTAGACGACGAGGCGCGTTGCTCGGACACCGAGCTCCATGAGGGCGCCAGTCAGATCGCCCGCCGCCTCGACGAGGCCGGGATGGAGCACGGCGCCGGCGAACGGGCCATGGGCGGCGATCACCGGAGCGAGAGCGTCCACGTCGCCATCGGCCGAGACCACCGATGCGAACCCGGCCGAGCGGGCGGCCTCGGCGGTCGCGGCGCCAACCGTGAACACCGGCAGAACCCGTTCGGTAGAGCGAGCCGCGAAGGCGGCGACGCCGTTGGCGCTGGTGAAGGCCAGGGCCGCGACGCCCGTCAGATCGATCGGGCCGCCAGGAACGGCGCGCACCTCCAGCAGCGGCGCGACCACCGGCTCGAAGCCCAGCGCGCGCAGGCGTTCGGCGGTGGCCTGCGCGGCCGGGCTCGCCCGCGTGACCCAGACCCTCGCCCCCACGGAACGGGCGTGGCTCACCCCAGCAGGGCCTCGCCGCCCTCGGCCGAGATCTCGGCGCCCAGGCGCAGGCCCAGGTCTCGGGCGGCGGTCTCGCCGTGGCGGCCCCCGACATCGACATCGCCCTCGCGCCGGAAGCGGCGGACCCCGTCGGGGGTCAGCGCCTCGACCAGCAGGGTCAGGCGATCGCCGTCGACCCGGGCATAGGCGCCGATGGCGGTGCGGCAGGATCCCTCCAGCGCGGTCAGCGCTCCGCGCTCGGCGGCCACGGCCAGGGTGGTGGGGCGGTGTTTCAGAGCCTCCAGCCACGGCGCGTCGGCGTCGGCCTCGCGGGTCTGGATCGCCAGGGCGCCCTGGCCCGGCGCGGGCGGACATTCGAGGGGATCGATAAAGCCGCTGGGCAAATGGCCGAGACCCAGGCGATTGAGCCCCGACATCGCCAGCAGGATGGCGTCGGCCTCGCCGCGCCCCAGCTTGGCGATGCGGCTGTCGACATTGCCGCGCAGGGGAATGATCTCAAGGTCGGGCCGGCGATGGCGGGCCTGGGTCTGGCGGCGCAGGCTGGCGGTTCCGAGCCGCGCCCCCTGGGGCAGAGCGTCGATGGAGGCGTAAGACGCGCTGAGGATCGCGTCGCGCGGGTCCTCGCGCTCGGGGATCGCGGCGATCACCAGGCCGGCGGGGCTGTCGGCCGGCATGTCCTTCAGCGAATGCACCGCGCAATCGATGCGTCCGGCCAGAAGCGCCTGTTCGATTTCCAGGGTGAACAGGCCCTTGCCGCCGATCTCGGTCAGCACCCGGTCCTGAATCCGGTCGCCGGCGGTGCTGATATGGGCCAGGCTGACCGCGCCGGTTGGCAGGGCGAGGGCGATGCGATCGCGCACCTGCCCGGACTGGGTGAGGGCAAGCTTTGAGGCGCGGGTGCCGATGCGTAGCTGTTGCGTGATCATGCGCCCGCAGCTACCCCACGACGCCCGACCCCGCAACGTTCAAGGCTTTTCGGCCGCCCCGTGACCCCGCCCTTCGCTTCCACATCGCCTCTTACCGTCCTGGGCATCGAGACCAGCTGCGACGAGACCGCCGCCGCCGTGGTTCGCCTGACCCCCGGCGCCCCGGTGGCGGTGCTGTCTTCGGTGGTGCTCAGCCAGATCGCCGATCACGCGCCCTATGGCGGAGTGGTGCCGGAGATCGCCGCCCGCGCCCATGTCGAGAGCATCGATACGATCGTCGGCCGGGCGTTGGCCGAAGCCGGCTTGGCGCCCGGCCAACTCGACGGCATCGCCGCCACGGCCGGGCCGGGGCTGGTGGGCGGGGTGATGGTCGGGCTGTCGTTCGGCAAGGCCATGGCCCTGGCCCTGGATCGGCCGCTGATCGCGGTCAACCACCTGGAGGGCCACGCGGTATCGGCCCGCCTGACCGCCGACATTCCCTACCCGTTTCTGCTGCTGCTGGTGTCGGGCGGCCATTGCCAGCTGCTGGAGGTGGCCGGGATCGGGGCCTGCAAACGCCTGGGCTCGACCATCGACGACGCGGCCGGCGAGGCGTTCGACAAGATCGGCGGCTCATTAGGCCTGCCCTACCCGGCCGGCCCGGCGCTGGAGCGGCTGGCCGTGGGCGGTGACGCCGGCCGGTTCCCCCTGCCCCGCGCGCTGCTGGGGCGAGCGGGCTGCGACTTTTCGTTTTCGGGCTTGAAGACGGCGGCGACGCGGCTGGCGGCCGGCCTGGCGGCGGGTCCGGCCGGTGATCTCGACCGGCGAGATCTGGCGGCGGCGGTTCAGGGCGCTATCGCCCGCCAGCTCACCGACCGCACCGAACGCGCCATCGCGCTTTATGACGCGGCGCACGGCGGGCGCGATCGGCGGCTGGTGGTGGCCGGCGGCGTGGCGGCCAATGGCGCGGTGCGCCGGGCGCTGGAGACCCTGGCCGACAGCCGGGGATTCAGCTTCGCCGCGCCGCCGCTGGCCTATTGCACCGACAACGCCGCAATGATCGCCCTGGCCGGAGCCGAGCGGCTGGCGCTGGGCCTGACCGACTCGCTGGACGTGGTCGCCCGTCCCCGCTGGCCGCTGGACGAGGCGGCGGCCCGGCTGAACCCCACCCATATCCCTGGGCGCAAGGGAGCCAAGGCGTGAGGCAAGGTTCATGAGGCGCGCCGGCGTGATCGGCGGCGGGGCCTGGGGAACCGCCCTGGCCCAGGTCTGCGCGCGGGCCGGTCTGGCGGTGACGCTGTGGGCGCTGGAAAACGAGGTCGTGGCGGCGATCAACGGCCAACGGCGCAACCCGCTGTTCCTGCCCGACGTCGAACTCGATCCCGGCGTCGGCGCCACCACCGACATGGCCGAGCTGGCCGGCGCCGACCTGATCCTGGCGGTGACCCCGGCCCAGCACCTGCGCTCCGGCCTGACGGCATTCGCGGCCCACGCAACGAGCGGCGTTCCAGTGCTGCTGTGCGCCAAGGGCATCGAGGCCGGCTCGCTGAAGCTGATGACCCAGGTGCTGGCCGAGACCGTTCCACAGGCCCGTCCGGCGGTGCTGTCCGGCCCCAGTTTCGCGGGCGAGGTGGCCAGGGGCCTGCCCACCGCCGTCACCCTGGCGGCCGGCGACATCCGCCTGGCCGAGACCCTGGCCCATCGGATCGCCAGCCCGACCTTTCGGCCCTATGTGGCCGACGACATGATCGGCGCCGAGGCCGGCGGCGCGGTCAAGAACGTGCTGGCCATCGCCTGCGGCATCGTCGAGGGCCGCGGCCTGGGCCGCAGCGCCCACGCCGCCCTGATCACCCGGGGGTTCGCGGAAATGACCCGGCTGGCGGTGGCCCTGGGCGGCGAGGCCGAGACCGTGGCCGGGCTGTGCGGCCTGGGCGACCTGGTGCTGACCTGTTCGAGCCCCAGGTCGCGCAACATGAGCGTCGGCCTGGCGCTGGGCCAGGGGCTCAGCCTCGGCGAAGCCCTGGCCGACAAGCGCTCGGTGGCCGAGGGCGTCGCCTCGGCCCCGGCGGTGCGCGCGCTGGCCGCCAGGCTTGGCGTGGAGACGCCGATCTGCGATGCGGTAAGCGCGATCCTGGCCGGCGAGATCGCGGTCGATCCCGCCATCGCCACCCTGCTGGCCCGGCCGCTGCGCGCGGAAAGCTGACGCCATGACCAACCCGGCCCAGCCGGCGCCCGGAACCACGCTCTGCCCGCTGGCCGACCTGCCCGAGCCCGGCGCGCGCGGCTTCATGTTCCGCCACGGCGACGCGCTGTTCCTGGGCTTCGTCACCCGGACCGGCGACACGGTGGCCGGTTGGATCGATCACTGCCCGCACGCCGGCATGCCCCTGGCGGTGGTCCCGAACCGCTATCTGACCCGCGACGGCAAATTCATCCTGTGCGCCTCGCACGGCGCCCTGTTCCGGCCCGACACCGGCCTCTGCATCGGCGGCCCCTGCGGCGGCAAGTCCCTGACCCCCTGGCCGGTCAGGATCGACGGAGACCGGGTGGTGACAGCCTAGTAGACCATGCCTTGGGCGACAGCCTTCAGGCGTTCGACCACCGACAGCTTGTCGTCGGTGAAGTCATTGTCGATCCACCAGCTTTCGACCTCGCGCAGCACGGCGCCGACCATTGCGCCCGGCGGCACGCCGGCGGCCAGCACCTCATCGCCCGTGAGCGGCAGGCGCGGCGCCGTCCAGCCTCTCGCCATGGGTAGCAGAGCGCGCCATTGCACCGTGGTGGCGGGACGCGGCGAGGCGGCCCAGGCCAGCATCACCCGATCGCAGGTGGTGTCGGGTCCCAGCCGATAGATCACCCGGCGCAGCTCGCGCGGACTCATCCAGGACACCAGCGGCGGCTCAATCCCCAGGGCGGCGACCAGACGGTCACGCTGGGCATTGGCAAGCCGCAGGCGCGCGGCGGTGGCCAGCGCCGCCTCCGTGTCGCTCGGCAACAGCGCCGCGAGGCGCAACAGCGGATCGTTGCTGAACAGCATCTCGGTCTCGATCCGCACCACCGCTTCGAACCGCTCCAGGCCCCTGGCGGCGGGGATCAGCAGGGCCAGCACGCCGGTCTGGGCCATCAGCCGCATCGCCGGCCGGGGATCATCGGCCGCCAGCAGGGTCAGCACCTCGTGACCGATCCGCTCGGCGGACAAGCCGGCCAGCAGGTCCCGGCCTTCCCGGCAGGCGGCCAGGGCGGCGGGGTCGGGCTCGCCTCGCCCGTACCAGGCCAGGAACCGGAAATAGCGGGCGATCCGCAGCGCGTCCTCGGCGATCCGGGTGGCGGCGTCGCCGACGAACACGATCGCCCCGGCCCTGGCGTCGGCGAGGCCGTGGCCGGTGGGGTCGAAAATCCGGCCCGATCGGTCGGCGTAAAGCGCGTTGAGCCGGAAATCCCGGCGCGCCGCGTCCTCGCTCCAATCGATGGCGAAGGCGACCACGGCGCGGCGGCCGTCGGTCTCGACATCGCGGCGCAGGGTGGTGATCTCGAACGGCGCGCCCTTGGCGATGGCGGTGACCGTGCCGTGATCGACGCCGGTCGGAACCGCCTTCAGCCCGGCGGCCTTCAGCGCCTCGGTCACCGCCGGCGGCGTCAGGGTGGTGGCGATGTCGATGTCGCGGACCGGCACCCCGAGAATGGCGTTGCGCACGCAGCCGCCGACAAACCGCGCGCAATCCGCGCCGCCGGCCGCCTCCAACGCGTCCATCACCGCCACGGTGGCCGGATGGGTCAACCACGGCTGGACCGCCAGACTCTCTGTTGAAAGACTCTCGGTCACGGCCGATTTCCAACGTCGCCACCGGGCGGCTTGGGCACGAAATGCCCGGCCGTAACCCCGCCGTCGGCGCGCACCTGCCCAGGGACATAGGTGCCCGTGTCCGGGCCCGACGGGAACAGCGCGGTGACCACCAGAGACAGCGCGGCGAGCAGGGCGCCGCCGCCGATCAGCCAGGCCCATGGCGTCGGCCCCAGCCCGCGGCCCAGGCGGCGCGCGATCTGGCGCCAGACCAGCCAGCCCAGGAACGGCAGGGTGAACACCGCCATCCGGATGACCAGGATCTTAATCAACGGCCGCCCCATACAGCCGGTCGTGCAGCGCCCGCAGCATCCCCGCCGTGGCCCCCCAGATCAGCTGGTCGTTCCAGGTGATGGCGTAGAACTTGCGCTGGTCGCCGGCCGGGGTGCGGCCCTCGCGGCGATGATGGTTGGCCGGGTCCATCAGGAACGCGAACGGCGGCTCGAAGATTTCGGCCACCTCGTCGGGATTGGCCGCAAGGGTGAATCCGGGCCTGATGAACCCCACCACCGGGGTGACGTGATAGCCGGTGCCGGTGCGGTAGGGCGTGGACAGGCCGACCAGGGTGACGTGCGACGGATGCAGGCCGATCTCTTCCTCGGCCTCGCGCAACGCGGTCGCCCACGGCGTCTCGCCCGGATCCTGGCGGCCGCCGGGCAGGGCCACCTGGCCGGTATGGCTGCGCAGGGTGTCGGCGCGGCGGGTCAGGATCACACCCAGGCCCTCGGGGCGTTCGACCAGGCCGATCAGCACGGCGGCCGGCTTCAGCGCCTCCCCGCCCTCGACGGGTGGGTCGTTGTTGAGGTCGAAATCGGAGCGCACGCCGTGGCTGGAATCGGCGTCCAGGTGCAGCGGGTCCAGCCGCCCGGCGATCCAGTCGCGCAGGCCGGCCGGCGACAGATCAGCCCTCATTCGAGGCCCGCTTTCACGAAAGACTCGTCCCGGGGGGCGAGATGGCAAACCAGGCCCCGTTCGAGCGCACGCCGAGGATAGGCTCGCCGGCCTCCTGGCGCTCCTCGGCCAGCTCGGAAAGCTCATAGAACACCGGCCGGGCGATCAGCGCCTCCAGGCCCCGGCGGACGTGGACATAGGGCCGAGGTTCACCGGTTTCGGGGTCGACCTCGACACGGATCGGGTTGTCGGGACCGGCGTCGACCTGATCGCCGACATTGGTCGTGAACCGCAGCACGGGCTCGCCGTCCTCGCCCGCCAAAGCATCGACCCGGATGGCGATGAACGGCGCGTCCTCGACCGTGATCTTCATCTTCTCCACCGGCGTGACCAGGTGGAAGCCGTCGGGGTCCTTGCGCAACACTGTGGAGAACAGCCGCACCAGCGCCTCGCGGCCGATCGGCGAGCCCTCGTGGAACCACAGGCCCGACTTCTTGATGACGATGTCGATGTCGCCGCAGTGGGCCGGGTTCCACAGATGCACCGGCGGCAGGCCGCGCCCAGGAGCCTGAGTCCGGGCCGCGGCGACCACCGCTTCCAATCCGCCTGGGGTTTGCGTCGGGCTCATGGACCAGAGGTAGGCCCGCGAGCCGCCAGTCTCAAGCTGTCAGTCTCAAGCCGTCAGTCTCAAGCGGTGATGGCGCGGACCAAGCCCGACAGGTCGGCGGCGGCTCCGGTTCTCAGTTCCCGCACCAGAACCCGCCGCTGGTCGACCGGCCCCGGCAGACGCACGTTGCGGGCCGGGCCGGCCAGGAAACCCAGCGGGCCGAAGAACGGTTGGTCGCCGACCAGGATGATCAGGCCATGGCCGGCCCGCCGCGCCGCGTCGCAGGCGTGGAGGATCAGCGACGCGCCCAGGCCCCGGCCGCGCCAGGCGTCCTCCACGGCGAACGGGCCCAGCAGCAGGGCGGGTGTGTCGTCGATCTTCACCGGCCATTGCCGCACACAGCCGACAGCTTCGCCCTCGCTCCAGGCCACGAACGACATGTCGAGCAGCGGCGTGGAATTTTCCCGCAGGCGCTCGGCGGTCTTGGCGAACCGGCCCGGCCCGAAGGCGCGCTCGCTCAGCCCCTCCACAAGGGCGGCGTCCCCGGGCCGTTCGGGGCCGAGATAGGGCGCGACGGGAAGCGCGGCGGGAAGGCGGGCGGCGTTGGTCATGGAAGCGGCGCGGTTAAGGCCTTGGTGAGCCCAGGTCAACGCCGCCATTGCCCAAAGGTTTCGGCGCGAGCTATTGGCCGCGGGATGTCCGACCCCGCCAGCGCCTCGCCATCGGCCCGCGCTCTGCTGCGCGAGGGCGACTATCTGCGCTTCCTGGCGTCGCGGTTCATTGGCGGCCTGGGCACGCAGATCCAGAGCGTGACCATGGGCTGGCAGATCTATGCGATCTCGCGCCAGACCCTCAGCGTCGGGGCCTCGGCGTTCAACGTCAGCCTGATCGGCCTGATCACCTTCGCGCCGCTGTTCTTTCTGGCCCTGCCGGCCGGAGAGACCGCCGATCGCCACGACCGGCGCGGCGTGCTGATCTTCTGCTACGCCGGTGAGATCGCCACGGTGGCGGTGCTCAGCTGGGCCTCGTTCCACCATAGCGCGACGGTGCCGCTGTTGCTGGGGACCGCCCTGGCGTTCGGGTCTTCGCGGGCGTTCTTCTCACCCGCCATGACGGCGCTGGGGCCGATGATGGTGCCCCGCGCCCTGTTGCCCAGGGCCATCGCCTGGAACTCCCTGGCCTGGCAGTCGGCCTCGATCGCCGGGCCGGCCATCGGCGGCCTGCTGGTGGCCATCTCCCCCGGCGCGGCCTTCGCCACCACCCTGGGGCTCTATGCCGCCGCCACCCTGGCCCTGCTGAGCATCCGCAAACCGACCAGGCCGCAGGTCCAGCCCGGATCGCGCCTGGCGCTGGTCAAGCAGGGGCTGGTCTATGTCTGGACCCACAAGGTGGTGTTCGGGGCCATTTCGCTGGACCTGGCGGCGGTGATCCTGGGTGGGGCCACGGCCCTGTTGCCGGCCTTCGCCCGCGACGTGCTGCATGTGGGCGCCCAGGGGTTCGGGCTGCTGCGGGCCGGGCCGGCGCTGGGCGGCGCCCTGGTCGGGCTGTATCTGGCGGTTCACCCGATCCGCAACCGGGCCGGGATAACCATGTTCGCCGGGGTGGCGGTGTTCGGCGCGGCGACGGTGGTGTTCGGGCTTTCCAAGCTGCTGTGGCTGTCGGTGATCGCCCTGGCGTTTCTGGGCGGCGCCGACCAGCTCAGTGTGTTCGTGCGCCAGACCCTGGTTCAGCTGATGACGCCGGACGCCATGCGCGGCCGCGTCGCCGCCGTCTCGACCCTGTTCATCAGCGCCTCCAACGAACTGGGCGAGTTCGAGAGCGGTCTGGTCGCCCGGTTCCTGGGTCCGGTCGGCGCGGCGGTGTTCGGCGGGGTGGGCGCTCTGATCGTCACCGGCGTCTGGGCCAAGGCCTTTCCGGCCTTGCGCAAGGCCGACCGTCTCGAATAATCGTCTTCACAAAAGCAAATTCACACAGGGAGCTTCGACCGCCATGGGCGTTCTTGAGGGTAAAGTCGTTCTAGTCACCGGCGGCGGCAACGGCATCGGCCGCGAATGCGCGCTGATCGCGGCGCGCGAAGGGGCAAAGGTGGTGGTCAACGACCTGGGCTCCAGCCTTAGCGGCGGCGACCCGGGCTCAGTCGGGCCGGCCGAGAGCGTCGCCAAGGAGATCATCGCCGCCGGCGGCGAGGCCGTCTTCAATACCGACAGCGTCACCTCCCTGCGCTCGGTCGAGGGCATGCTCGAACAGGCGATGGACAGCTTCGGCGGCCTGCACGCGGTGATCAATCCGGCCGGCATCCTGCGCGACGGCATGTTCCACAAGATGACCGAGGAGAACTGGGACGCGGTGCTGAACGTCCACCTGCGCGGCACCTTCAACGTCTGCCGCGCCACCATCGAGCATTTCCGCAACCAGGAGGACGGCGCCTATGTGCTCTACACCTCCACCAGCGGCATCATCGGCAACATCGGCCAGACCAACTATGGCGCCGCCAAGATGGGCATCGCCGGGCTGTCGCGCATCATCGCCATGGAGGGCGCGGCCAAGAACATCCGCTGCAACTGCCTGGCGCCGGTGGCCTGGACCCGCATGACTCAGAGCGTGCCGGTGCGCGACGAGGCCGGCGCCGCCCGCCGCGCCCAGATGGCCGAGAGCATCCGCGCCGACCAGCCAGCGCGCTTCAGCGTCGCCCTTCTCGCCGACGCGGCGAAACATGTGACCGGCCAGATCTTCGGCTCCAGCGGTGAGAACATCATCCTCTACAGCCAGCCCCGGCCGATCCAGACCGAGAGCAAGGCCGAGGGCTGGACCATCGAGACCATTCTCAACGAAGCCCTGCCCAACATGCGGGACAAGTTCTATTCGCTGGCCCGCCTGGCTCTGCCGCCCAGCCCAACCGCCGCGCCGGCGCCCGCCACGGCGGCCAGCTGATGGCCGGCCGCCTGGAAGGCCGCTCGACGATCGTCACCGGGGCCGGCAGCGGCATCGGCCGGGCCACCTCGCGCCTGTTCGCCGAAGAAGGCGCGCGGGTGTTGTGCTTCGACCGCGCCGAGAGCGTGCATGAAACCGCCGAGCTGATCGTCGCGGCCGGCGGCACGGCCCAGGCGGTGACGGGCGACGCCGGCGACGAAGCCGAGGTGATGGCGCTGATCGATAAGGCCGCCGGCCTGTGGGGCGGCCTCGACGCCATCTACGCCAACGCCGGAATCAGCGGTGGCGGCATGCCGATGCAGGACATCGACGCGGCGTTCTGGATGGAGGTGCTGCGGATCAATTTGATCGGCCCGTTCCTGGCCATCAAGCACGCCAGCCCGATCATGCGGGCGGCGGGCAAGGGCTCGATCATCTGCACCGCCTCGGTGGCCGGCATCCGCTCGGGCGCCGGCGGCGTGCCCTACAGCGCCAGCAAGGCCGGGGTGATCAACCTGGTCCAGACCACCGCCAACGTGCTCTACGGCACCGGCGTGCGGGTCAACGCCATCTGCCCCGGCCTGATCGAAACCGGCATGACCGCCCCGATCTATCAGAGCGCGCGGGAGCGGGGGACGGACGACAAGATTGGGCAGCTGAACCCGTTGAGGCGGGGTGGGGAGCCGCGAGAGATCGCGGGTGCGGCGCTGTTTTTGGCGAGCGATGACTCCAGCTACGTGAATGGGCAGGCGATCGTGGTGGATGGGGGGTTGAGTTCGAGCCACCCGGTGGGGGTTAGAAGGGGGTAGGGGCCGCTCGGCTCGTCGGATCTCAGGCGCCCACCGTCGGGGCGGGCGCTACCGCCAGCCGTATGCCAAGCGCCTTCATAGTGGCCAACAGTGTCGGCAAGGAATTAGCAATGGCTGCGTAGATTGCCTGGGCATCCACATCACCTTACGCTGATGCACCCGCGAATGAGGCAGAGCCTATCAGGCCATGGTTGGGAGTTCGACCATATACACGAGAGTGAAGCCTTTGTCTGAAGAGCGGAGAGCGACAGTCCCCGCGATCGCGGCAGCCATGAAATCGTCCTGTGCCAAGTCGCGGCGTACCAACTTGTGAACGAGCCGACGGTCTCCGAGCGGTCCAGTCTTCAGCGCATCAGCCAGGCGATGGCGTCGCGGGATTTCGCGCGAGCCGCGACGCTGGCGGCCGACCTGGTTCGCGCGAACCCAGCCTTGGCCTTGGCGCACTATGGGGGCGGTGTCGCGCTATTGTCGGCCGGCCGATTGGATGAGGCGGAAAAGTACCTGCGCGAGGCGATCAGGCTCGATCCCACGCTTACATTTGCGGCGGTGCGGCTCGGCTTGATGCTTGTGGATACGGGCCGGGCCGCGGAGGCGCGGGCGGTGATCGCGCCTTTTGTCGAACGACCTGATGCTGAAATGAACCCCCTGACGGTCGAGGCGGGCGCCCTCAAGTCTCTACGCCGGTCCGGCGAAGCCACGGTGGCCTATTTGCAAGCGCGCGACGCCGCCCCCGCAAACCCGCTGGCGGAACAGAACCTCGCCACTCACTACAGCGACCTACAGCGTCATGAGGAGAGCGAAAGCGCCAGCCGCCGCGCCTTCGCCAAAGGCCTCGACACTCCCGAGATCTGGTTGGTGCACGCTCGGGCGCTTAGCGGACTTGGTCGCATGGGCGAGGCCGAAGCGGCCTTTGGCGAGGCGATTCTCCGCCGGCCGAACTTCGTCGCTGCCCATGGCGAACTGGCGCAGCTGATCTGGACGCGTACGGAGGATCTGGGCGTATCAAGCCGCCCGTTGAACCATGCCATCGCCGGCCATCCAGACGATCCAGGTCTGCGCGCAAAGAAGGCCACGCTGCTGGAATACGCTGGGCGGCCACGCGCCGCTTATGCTTCGCTTATGGCCGCGCCACCCGGTGTCCGCGCCCACCCGCTGGTCGCGACGGCGGCCGCCAACTTAGCTGCGGCATTCGACCCCGCTGCCGCCCTGGACCACGCCCATCGCGCCTTCGCTGGCGCGCCCGACGACAACAATGTCGTCGTCGCCCTTTGCCAGGCCCAGATCGCCGCGGGCGACGCCGACGCAGCAGTCGAGACCGCTCTGATCCTGCGCCGCCGCTGGCCGCTGAACCAGCGCGGCATCGCCCTGCTGGCCACGGCGTGGCGCATTCTCGGAGTCGCCACATATCGGGACGTCTACGACTATGATCGGTTCGTGCGCTGCTTTCAGCTGGAAACGCCGGATGGGTGGCGCAGCCTTTCCGCCTACATCTCCGATCTGGCCGGGGCGCTGGAACGCACCCATCGCTTCAGCGGCCACCCCATCGGCCAGTCGCTTCGAGGCGGCACTCAGGGCGAGCTCAGCCCTCAGGACCCGGACCCCGCTATCGCCGCGTTCTTTCCGACCGTGCGCAAAGCGATCGCCAGATACAGCGCCGAACTGGGGCCAGGGGTCGACCCCTTGCGCGCCCGCAACTCCGAGAATTTCAGCTTCAACGGCGCCTGGTCCGTCCGCCTGCGTCCGGGCGGTTACCACGCAAACCACGTTCACCCCCTGGGCTGGATATCGTCCGCCTGTCACCTGGTCGTTCCGCAAGAAACGAGCCATGGCCAGGAGGGGTGGCTCAGCTTCGGTCAGCCTGGCATTCCCACCGAGCCGATTCTGTCCGCCGAACACTACATCAAGCCCGAGCCGGGCGTTTTGGTGTTGTTTCCCTCCTATATGTGGCACGGCACGGTCCCGTTCCACGGCGACGGGATTCGGCTGACGGCGGCGTTCGACGTTGCGCCGGGGTAGACAAGGCCGGTGCGCCGCGCTTTCTCCCCAGCATTGATTGCCCCATGCCCGTCCGACATACCCAGTGAATGAAGCCAGGGCTATCATTCTTCGACCAGCGGAACCGAACGAATCGCGAGCGGCTGGCCGGGCGACTCCACGCGCGCCGCATCTGGCGCACGACATGGATCGTCGCGGTCGCCGTGCTGTGCGGCCTGTCCGCGGCGCTGTTCGCGCGACTTTGCGACGCGGCGATGGTGGCCCACGCCAGGCTCTTCGCCGCCGTCCGCTGGCCCACGCTGCTGCTTCTGCCGGTCGGATTTGGCGTGGCGACCTGGCTGACCAGGCGGTTCGTCCCCGAGGCGGCGGGTAGCGGCATTCCTCAAGTGATCGCGGCGGCTGAGCAGCGCTGGCATGGGCGCTGGGGTGGTCAGCGAGTGACACTGCGGACCGCGGCTTGGAAGGTCGTTTTGTCCGCCTGTCTGCTCGCCTGTGGGGCGTCAATCGGCCGCGAGGGGCCGACGGTGCAGGTCGTCGCGGGTATAATGCGGACCCTGACCCGTGGATTGAAGGGAGGTCCAGGACGGCGGGCGATCATTATCGCCGGCGGCGCGGCGGGGGTGGCGGCGGCGTTCAACACGCCGATCGCAGGCGTTGTCTTTGCGGTGGAGGAGCTGGCCAAGAGCTTTGAACGCCGCACCAATACGACCGTCATCCTGATCGTAGTCATCTCCGGCTTCGCGGCCTACGCCCTGCAGGGCGACTATGCCTATTTCGGGGTCTTGCACGGAACCACCTCCCTTACGCCGGCCTGGATCGCCGCGCCGGTGATCGGTGTCGTCGGCGGGATGCTGGGGGGCTTGTTCTCGCGTCTGCTCGCCACTCTGATCGGCCCTGGCGACAATCCTGTCGCCCGATGGCGGCGCGCCCATCCCGTGCTGTTTGCGGTAGGCTGCGGCACGGTGGGGGCCGTAATCGCCCTGGTCTCCGGCGGTCTGACCTTTGGCGCTGGCTACGACGAAGCAAAAGCGCTGCTGCAGGGTCATCCCGGTCAAGGGATCACCTTCGGCGTGGCCAAATTCTTCGCCACCCTGGCGGCCTCCGCATCGGGCGCACCGGGCGGCATATTCGCGCCCTCACTCGCCACAGGCGCGGGCATCGGCGCGGCCTTCGCCCACCTCGGTTTGGGGGTCGCCAGTCGAGACGCCGTTGTTTTGGGAATGACCAGCTACCTGTCCGGTGTGGTGCAGGCACCCCTGACGAGCGCCGTGATTCTCATGGAAATGACGCGAGAACCCGGGCTGGTAGGTCCCCTGCTGCTGGCCGCCCTTCTTGCCCGATGGGCGTCAGGGCTGGTGATGCCGGAGCCGATCTACCACCTGCTCTCGCGGGCCTGGCGCCTGAGTCCGAACCGACCGCGAGAAGGCGTTTGATCGGAATCCCAGGAAAGGTGCGAAACTTCACCCAATTTGCTCATGGCTCTCTTCCTGGCTCCGTGGTGTCGAGAAAGCTGCGCCGGAGGGGCGGTTCGCATCCTGATTTTTATAAAGTTGAAGTTTCCTTTCGTCGACCGCCTTGAATTGCAATATGCGATAGTCTATCTTTGTTCTTATGCCCGACGCCGCCACCGATTTCGTGCCGCCACAGTTCATCGTATCGTCCCACGACGAAGCGGCCGTGAACAACAACGCGGACCTGTATGGCCCCGCCATCCTTCGCGCCGAGCGCCGTCTGCGCATCCTCGAACGGCTGACCCAGATCGCTATGGATATCACCGAGGCCCTGCATGACCGCGCCATGACGGAGGGCGTGGGGCCCACCGTGGATACGGTGATTGACGGTGCTGTTGGTGATTCCGCAAAGGACGCAACCTCGAAATCCCCGCGCTTCGACCCCACCGAGGCCTTCGCCAAGCTCTCCCGCACGGTGCGCCTGACGATCCACCTGGAGACCAAGGCCGACGAAGCTCTCCGCGCCGGCCAGTTCCTGGCCCGCGAGGCCCGCAAGGCCGAGCGCAAGCCTCGCGAGAAAACCGACGTGCGAGAACGGTGCGACGCCGCGCGCGCCATTGTCGACAACAGAGTTTCGGCCGTGATCGACCGCGAGGCCCTGAACGAGGCCGACTTCTGCGGCCTGATGGAAGCGCTCGAGGAACGCTTCGGCGAAGACGAGGCCTATATCGACCTCGAAGACCGCCCCCTGCGCCAAACAGTCGAACGTCTGTGTGAAGATCTTGGCCTATCGCCCGATTGGAGCCGATGGGTTGGAGCCGACTGGGTCGCCGATGCAGGTCCGCCCAAGCGGTCGCACTGGTCGGTGTTCAACACTCCCAGCCGAAAGCCGCTCAATCCGAACGGCGACCCCGACGATCCGGACGACTAAGCCGCCGCCTTAGTTTGCCAATTCCCTCCAGACCGCCTTTCGCCCTAAGAATGGGGTCAAGCGCCTCAAAGGCCGGAGGAAGCATTCCAATGAACGAACCGATTTCGCCCCAACCCATGTCTCTGGGCGCCCGGTTGCGCCAGCTGGCCGCGAGCAAGCCGGACGCGCCGGCCGTTTCCGACAAGGACCGCACGGTCACCTGGGCCCAGCTTGACGCGCGCACCGACGCGGTGGCGCGCGGGTTGCTGGCGGCCGGGGTGAAACACGGCGATCTGGTCACCATCGGCCTGACCAACAGTGTCGATTTCATCGAGGCCTGCTGGGGCCTGTGGAAGATCGGCGCGACGCCGCAGCCGATCTCGCACCGCCTGCCCCAGGCCGAGGCCGACGCGGTGATGGCGCTGGCCGAGACGCCGATCCTGATCGCCGGCCCCTCGCTGCAAAGCCAGCGGCCGCGTCACGACGTGCCTTACTTGCTGGCGCTCGACCCCGGTGGTCCGCCGCCGCCCGACACCACCGCGCCGATCTGGAAGGCCCCGACCAGCGGCGGGTCCACCGGCCGGCCCAAATTGATCCTGTCCGGCGCGCCCGGCGTCTATACGCCACCGGAAACCGGCGGCATCGGCGCCTGGGGCATCACTGGCGACGACACCGTGATCATGCCCGGGCCGCTCTATCATAACGGCCCGTTCGTCACCTCGGTCTCGGCGATCAACATGGGCGCGCATCTGGTGATCATGCCGCGGTTCGACGCCGAGGAGACGCTGAAGGCGATCGACCGCCATCGCGGCAGCTGGATCTATCTGGTGCCGACGATGATGGGCCGGATCTGGCGGCTGCCGGCCGAGACCCGCGCCAGCTATGACGTCAGCTCGCTGCGCATGATGTGGCACCTGGCCGCCCCCTGCCCGGCCTGGCTGAAGGAAGCCTGGATCGAATGGCTGGGGGCCGAGGTGGTGATGGAGCTGTATGGCGGCACCGAGGGCCAGTCAGCGACGATCATCTCCGGGGCCGAATGGCTCAGCCATCGCGGTTCGGTGGGCCGGCCGGTGATGGGCGAGATGCGCGCCGTGGACGCGGCCGGGAACACCCTGCCGGCCGGCGAGATCGGCGAGATCTTCATGCGCCCGACCCCCGGCGCGCCCAAGACCTACGCCTATCGCGGCGCCGAGGCGCGGGCGATCGATGACGGATGGGAATCGCTGGGCGACATCGGCTGGTTCGACGACGAGGGCTATCTGTACCTGGCCGACCGGCGCACCGACATGATCCTGGTCGGCGGCTCCAACGTCTATCCGGCCGAGATCGAATCGGCGCTCGACGAACATCCGCTGGTGCAGTCCAGCGCGGTGATCGGCCTGCCCGACGACGACCTGGGCAACCGCATCCACGCCATCGTCCAGCCCCGGCCCGGCCTGACCGAGCAGGCGCTGCGCGACCATGTGTCGGTGCTGCTGGTCACCTACAAGCAGCCCCGCGGCTATGAGTTCGTGGAGGAAAACATCCGCGACGACGCCGGCAAGGTCCGCCGCAGCCAGCTGCGCGAACAACGCCTGGCGGCCAAGACGTAACGGTGACGACCGGCCGGCTACGCCTTCGGCTCGGCGGTCCGGTCGGCGATGATCCAGAACGCCAGCGCCCAGGCGGCGCCGGCGCTCCAGCCGGCGAACACATCGGACGGCCAGTGGACGCCCAGATAGAGCCGGCTGAGCCCGATCAGGATGGTGACGGCGATAAAGATCGTCAGCAGATAGACCCTGACCCCGCCAGATCGCTGGGCGCGGGCCAGCATGGCGCCGACGGTCAGATAGGTGGCGGCGGAGATCATGGCGTGGCCGCTGGGAAAGCTGGCGTTGTCGACCATGGTCAGGTGCGGCACGATTTCCGGGCGGGCGCGATGGAAGCTCAGCTTAAGCAGCGCATCCAGCACCGAGGCGCCGACGATGGCCGCCATGAACACCATCAGCGACCGCCAGCGCCGGGTCAGGGCGAAGAACCCCGCCACGGCGATGGTGAACAGCCAGATGAAGGTGAACCCGCCCAGGGCCGAAAGATCGATCGCCGACTGCAGCAGCCAGGGCGGCCCGATCGGCGTGGCCAGATGGCCGGGCGTTCGCAGGGCCAGCAGAATGGCGTTGTCGGAGGTGGCGGTGTCGCCCTCCAGCATCTCCTCGACGATAAGGCCGAAGACGGCCAAGCCCGAGAGGCACAGCAGGGCGAGCAGCGGGTGAATGCCTGCGGTGGTGGCGCGGGACCACAGGCTGGGACGGCGGGGCGTCACGCCTTCGCCTCGAGCTCGGCCAGGATCTCGTCGGTATGCTCTCCCAGCCTCGGCGGATGACGCCGGATGTTGGCGGGGGTGGCGGCGTATTGGACCGGGGGTCGCATAGCGACATAGGCGCCCGCTTGCGGATGTTCGTAGCGTTCGAACAATCCCACGGCGTCGAGGTGCGGGTCGCCGGGCAGGTCTTCCAGGCGGTTCATCTTCACCACCGGAATCTGCAGCGGCTTGAGCAGGGCCAGCCACTCCCCGGTAGTCTTGGTGGGCACCACTTCCTCGACCAGCGCGAACAGTTCGGGGCCGTGCTGGGCGCGCACGCGGAAGTCGGCGAACCGGGGGTCCTTGGCGAAGGTGTCGCCCCAGCCGGCGGCGGCGAAGAACTGGTCCCACTGGTTGTCGGTATAGGGCAGCAGGCCGATGTGGCCATCCAGCGTGGCGTAGGGCTTGCGCTTGGGGTTGGTGACGCGCGGATAGCTCCAGGGGCCGGTCGGCGGGTCATAGACGTGGCCGAAGAAATGCTCAGCCAGGGTGAAGCTGGTCAGGCACTCCATCATCGGCACCTCGACGAACTGGCCCTCGCCGGTGCGTTGATGATGAAACAGCGCCGCGGTGATGGCGTTGGCCATGAACAGGCCGCTGACCTTGTCGGCCACCAGGGTCGGCAACAGCCGCGGAGTGGGGTCGCCATCGACGCGGCTGGAAAGATCGGCCAGGCCGGCCGCCGACTGGATCAGGTCGTCATAGGCCGGCTCGCCCGCATAGGGACCGGCGGCGCCATAGCCGGCGCCGTGCACATAGACGATATCGGGCTTGATCGCCCTGACGCTGTCGTAATCGAGACCCAGGCGCTTGAGCCCGTCATAGCGCACCGACACGGCGAACACGTCGCTGGACAGGATCAGCTTGCGCAGCGAAGCCTTGGCCTCGTCCTCGCGCAGATCGAGCATCATCGAGCGTTTGTTGCGGTTGATGGTCATGAAGATCGGCCCCAGGTCGTCGGGTCCGTCCGGCTGGCCGCGGCCGGTCCAGCGCATGATGTCGCCGCCGCCGCCGCGCCGACCGCCCGGAAACTCGACCTTGATCACGTCGGCGCCCAGATCGCCCAGCATCTGGGTGGCGTAGGCGCCGAACACCACGCTGGTCATGTCCAGGATGCGCACGCCCTTCAGCGGGCCGGTGGCCTCGGCGGCCAGCTCACGGGTCTTGGGCATCTTTCCTCGCTCCCTTTTCGTTGGGGCGCCGATGACGCCTTGAGTTTCTCGCCCTACAGTGATCCCAAGGACGTGAAAACGCCAAGGGAGCTAAGGGCCGGATGAATTTCGAACTGCTCGAAGAGCATCGCATGCTCAAGGATCTGGTGGCCCGGTTCGTCAAGGACGAGCTGATGCCGCTCGAGGCCGGCGTTCTGGCCCGGGAAGCCGACGGCAAGGGCCTGGGCCTGGGCCCCGAGGAGCACAAGCGCCTGGACGAGGTCTCCAAGACCCTTGGCCTGTGGGGGCTGGACGCGCCCGAGGACGTCGGCGGCATCGACCTGCCCAATGTGGCGATGATCGGCGTCAACGAAGAGCTTGGCCGCACCGTCACGCCCTATACCCTGCCGCCCGACAGCCCCAATCTGCGCATGCTGGCGGCGACGGTGAACGAGCGCCAGCGCGAGGCCTATCTGGCCCCATACGTGGCCGGCCAGACCATCTCGGCGATCGGCATCTCCGAGCCCCAGGCCGGCGGCGACCCGGCCGGCATGCTGACACGGGCCGTCAGGGACGGCGACGACTGGGTGATCAACGGCCGCAAGATCTGGATCAGCCGGGCGGCCGACGCCGATTTCACCATCCTGATGGCGGTCACCGACCGCGAAAAGGGCGCGCGCGGCGGCATGTCGGCGTTCCTGATCGACAAGGGCACGCCGGGCTTCAACGTGTTGCGCCGCATCCCGATGATCGCCGGTGCGATGACCTATGAGGTGGCGCTGGAGGATTGCCGGGTGCCGTCGTGGAAGCTGCTGGGGGTCGAGGGCCAGGGGTTCGCGCCGATGCAGCTGCGCCTGGGCACCCGGCGGCTGGAAATGGCCGCCTGGTCGATCGGCATGGCCCAGCGGGCGCTGGACATGATCTGCGAATACGCGCCGCAGCGCAAAACCTTCGGCCTGCCGCTGTCGGAGCGCCAGGCGATCCAGTGGTGGGTGGCCGACGCCGCCACCCGCATCCACGCCGCCCGGCTGATGACCTACGACTGCGCCTGGAAGATCGACGATGGCCGCGACACCCGGCTGGAGATCTCGATGATCAAGGCCTACGCCACCGAAATGGCCTGGGAAGTGGTCGACCGGGCCATGCAGACCTTCGGCGCGATGGGCATGACCAAGGAAATGCCGCTGCAGCTGATGGCCGCGAAACTGCGCACAATGCGCATCTATGACGGGCCGACCGAAGTCCACAAATGGGTGGTGGCCCGCAACCTTTTGGGATCGAAACGATGAAAACTCAGTACGGGGAAGTCTCCGCCCGCGTCGACGGCCATGTGGCCCTGGTCGAGATCGACCGCCCACCGAACAATTTCGTCAGTGTCGAGTTGATGCGGAGCCTAGCCGACGCGTTGGACGACGTCGACGCCGACACCACCCTGCGCGCCAGCGTGCTGACCTCGGCCGGCAAGGTGTTCTGCGCCGGCGCCGATCTCGCCTCCCCCACCGGGGTGGGCGGCCAGGGCATGCAGGGCATCAACCCGCTCTACGACCAGGCCGTGCGGCTGTTCTCGGCCAAGAAGCCGATCGTGGCGGCCATCCAGGGCGCGGCCATCGGCGCGGGTCTTGGTTTGGCGCTGGTGGCGGACTTCCGGGTCGTGGCGCCCGAGGCGCGGTTCGCGGCCAACTTCGTCAAGCTCGGCTTTCATCCGGGGTTCGGCATCACCCACACCCTGCCCCGCGTGGTCGGCCTGCAGAAGGCCCAGCTGATGTGCCTGACCGGCCGGCGCGTCAAGGGCGAGGAGGCCCTGGCCTGGGGTCTCGCCGATCAGATGGTTCCGCTGGGCGAACTTCGGGCCGCCGCCCTGGCGCTGGCCCAGGAACTGGCCGAGGCCGCGCCGCTGGCCGTGGTCTCCACCCGCGCCACTCTGCGCGCCAGCCTGGCCCAGGCGGTGAGGAGCCAGACCGACCACGAACAGAAGGAACAGACCTGGCTGCGGGCCACCAACGACTTCGCCGAAGGCGTGAAGTCGGTGTTCGAGCGCCGGCCGAGCGTGTTCACGGGAAGCTGAGGCAAAGGCGGAGACAAGACCATGGCCAAACTCAACCGTGACGGGGTTGAACTCTACTATGAGGTCCACGGCGAGGGGCCGGCGCTGTTGCTGACCCACGGCTATTCGGCGACCTCGCAGATGTGGCGGGGCCAGATCGAGGCGCTGTCGAAACATCACGAGCTGATCCTGTGGGACATGCGCGGCCACGGCCAGTCGGATTATCCGGCCGACCCTGCCGCCTACAGCGAACCGGCGACAGTGGCCGACATGGCAGCGCTGCTCGACGTGGTGGGCGCCAAGCGGGCGATCGTCGGCGGCCTGTCGCTGGGCGGCTATATGAGCCTGGCGTTCCACCTCGCCCATCCCGAGCGCGTGCGGGCGCTGCTGATCATCGACACCGGCCCCGGCTATCGCAAGGACGAGGCGCGCGACGGCTGGAACGCCACCTCGCTGAAAACCGCCGAGCGCTATGAGAAAGACGGCCTGGGCCGGCTGGCTTCCGGCAGCGTCGAGATGCGCACTAGCCACCACCGCGACGCCGAGGGTCTGGCCAAGGCGGCGCGCGGCATGCTGACCCAGCGCGACGCCGGGGTGATCACCAGCCTGCCGACCATCGCCGTCCCATCGATCGTGGTGGTGGGGGCCAACGACACGCCGTTCCTGGCCGCCAGCGACTATATGGCCGCCAAGATCCCCGGCGCGAAAAAGGCGGTGATCCCGGACGCCGGCCACGCCGCCAATATCGACCAGCCCGAGGCGTTCAACGCCGCCATACTGGGCTTCCTGGCCGACGCCGGCCTCGACAAGGCCGAGGTCTGACCATGGCCGGCCGCCTCGCGGGCAAGACCGCCGTCGTCGTCGGCGCGGGCCAGACGCCGGGCGAGACCATCGGCAACGGCCGGGCCACCGCCATCCTGTTCGCCCGGGAGGGCGCGCGGGTGCTGTGCGTCGACCGGCGTCTGGGTTCGGCCCAGGACACCCTCGCCATGATCGCGGCCGAGGGCGGCGAGGCCCACGCCTTCGAGGCCGATATCAGCCGCGAGGCCGACTGCGCGGCGCTGATCGCCGAGGCGGGCGCCCGGCTGGGGCGGCTGGATGTCCTGCATAACAACGTCGGCATCGGCGCCGGCGACAGCTCGATCGCCCGCCTAGAGCGAGAAAATTGGGAGCGCATCCTCAGCGTCAACCTGACCGGCATGTGGCTGACCATCAAGCACGCCCTGCCGGTGATGAAAGCCCAGGGCGGCGGCGCGATCGTCAATATCAGCTCGGTCGCGGCGATCGCCCCGGCCAATATCATCGCCTACGAGGTCTCCAAGGCCGGGGTGAACAAGCTGACCACCTCGACCGCCGCCCTCAACGCCCGGCACATGATTCGCTGCAACGCCATCATGCCCGGGCTGATGGATACGCCGATGGCGGTCCAGGGCTATTCGGCCTCGCGCGGCGAGACCGTGGAAACCGTCCGCGCCGCCCGCAATGCCCGCGTGCCCCTGGGCGGCAGGATGGGCGACGGCTGGGACACCGCCCACGCCGCCCTGTTCCTGGCCTCGGACGAGGCCAGGTTCATCACCGGCCAGATCCTGGCCGTGGACGGCGGGGCCTCGGTGCGGCGTGGCTAGGCTATCTTCACGCGGACCACAGAATCTGGACCGGAACCCGACACTGACGGAGAATCGCGGCGACCGGCGGCGCATAGGTCTGGTCGGTCAAGACGCGCTTGATGACGGCGCGCTTGGCCTCGCCGGTGATCAACAGCACCACCTGGCGGCTGGCGAGCAGGGCGCTGACGGTCAGGGTGATACGGGCCACATAGGGCGACAGAGCCGACATGCCGACTCCGACACAGAACCTTGTCCTGCCCAGATCGAGGCGCGCGGCGAGTTCGGCGTCACCAGGGAACAGAGAGGCGATATGGCCGTCCTCCCCCATCCCCAGCATAACCGCCGACCAGGGCGCCAGGACACGTAGCTTGGGCTCCACCGCCAGCGCGTCTTCCTCTGGAGAGACCCCGGCTCCCTTGAGCGGAAGAAAGCGCGCCACCGCCGCCCGTCCGCACAGCAGTCTTTCCCGCACCAGCCGCTCGTTGCTGTCGGGCGAGCAGGTGTCCACCCAACGCTCATCGCTTAGAGTCACGGTGACGTTGGCCCAGTCGAGGTCGAAGGCCGACAGGCGGTCATAAACCGGTCCGGGAGAGGTTCCGCCGGTAACGACAAGGCTTTTTGGGCCGAGCCCCGAAAGGGCGTCCGCCAGGGCCTTGGCGGCGGCTTCGGCGAGGCTTTCGCGGTCAGGGAAGATTTCCACAAATGCCGGGCTATCACGGCGCCGGCGGAGTGGTCGACGGATCAGTCCGATGGAAGGCAAATCTTCAAACGGACGTTTGAACTGGTTGCACACTAGGCGACCAGGACCGATGATGGCTCAAATCATAACGGAGGACGCCATGGCGTGGGATTTCGAGACCGATCCTGAATTCCAGAAAAAACTCGATTGGATCGAAGAATTCATGACCGACGAGGTCGAGCCGATCTCGCATCTGGGCATGGCGGTCTGGGGCGGCGAAGGCCGCGAGCGGTTCATCAAGCCCCTGCAGCAGAAGGTGCGCGACCAGGGTCTTTGGGCCTGCCACCTGGGCCCCGAGCTGGGCGGCCAGGGCTACGGTCAGGTTAAGCTGGCGCTGATGAATGAGAAACTGGGCCGCAACGGCCTGGCGCCCACCGTGTTCGGCTGCCAGGCGCCCGACACCGGCAATGCCGAGATCATCGCCCACTATGGCACCCCCGAGCAGAAGGAAAAGTGGCTGAAGCCGCTGCTGAACGGTGAGATCCGCTCGGCGTTTTCGATGAGCGAGCCGACCGGTGGCTCCGACCCCCTGACCTTCAAGACCCGGGCCGAACTGATCGGCGACGAGTGGGTGATCAACGGCGAGAAGTGGTTCTCCAGCGGCTCGCGCTACGCCAAAGTGCTGGTGGTCTATGCGATCACCGACCCCGAGGCCAAGGACCCCTATCGCCGCACCTCGATCTTCCTGGTGCCCAAGGACACGCCCGGCGTCGAGACGGTGCGCAACATGGGCGTCGGCGGCCACGCCGGCGAGGGCAGCCACGGCTATATCCGCTACACCAACGTCAAGGTTCCCAAGGACGCCCTGCTGGGCGAGCGCGGCGGCGCCTTCGTCATCGCCCAGACCCGCCTGGGCGGCGGCCGGGTGCACCACGCCATGCGCACGGTCGGCGCCTGCCGCCATGCCTTCGACCTGATGTGCCAGCGCGCCGTCTCTCGCCAGACCCGGGACGGCCGGCTGTCCGACCTGCAGATGGTGCAGCAGCAGATCGCCGACAGCTGGATCCAGCTCGAGCAGTTCCGCCTGCTGGTGATGCGCACGGCCTGGCTGATCGACAAGCACCAAGACTACAAGCTGGTGCGCAAGGACATCGCCGCCATCAAGGTGGCGATGCCAAAAGTCTATCACGACATCGCCGCCGCGGCCTTGCATATCCACGGCGCCCTGGGGGTCTCCAACGAGATGCCGTTCATGGGCATGGTCACCGGGGCGTTCGTGATGGGCATCGCCGACGGGCCCACCGAGGTGCATAAGGTGACGGTGGCCAAGCAGGTGCTGAAAGACTATAGGCCCGACAACGACCTGTTTCCCTCCTATCACATCCCCAAGCTGCAAGAGGCGGCCCGGGACAAATACGCCGGAGAACTCGAAGCCTTGAAACAGCATTACGCCGCCCGGAAGACCGAGTCGGCCAAGGCGTGACTTCAGAGACGGGGCCTCTCATCGTGGGCCTGGGCGGCACGGTTCGCCCTGGCTCCAGCAGCGAAAAGGCCCTGGTCAAGGCGCTGGAAACGGCGGCGGCGGCGGGCGCGCGCACCGAACTGTTCGGCGGCGCCTTCCTGGCCGATCTGCCGATCTACAATCCTCATGACCCCTTCGAAGGCGCGGAGATGGCCCGTTTCCTGGCCGCGATCAGCGCCGCCGACGGGGTGATCGTGGCCACGCCCGGCTATCACGGCTCGATTTCCGGAGTGGTGAAGAACGCCCTCGACAGTCTGGAGGGCCTGCGGGACGACCCCCGCCCCTATTTCGACGGCCGCGCCGTGGGCTGTATCGTCTCGGCCGGCGGCGCCCAGGCGGCGGGATCGACCCTGGCGGCGCTGCGCTCGATTATCCACGCCCTGAGGGGTTGGCCGACGCCATTCGGCGCCGCCCTGGGAGCCTCCGACCTGTTCGACAAGGCGGGCGCTTTCGTCGACCCCAAGGATGCCTGGCAGGTGGAGACCGTCGCCCGACAGGTGGTCGATTTCGCGACCCGCTGGACGGCCTGAAACGCTTACGAGGCGCCGCCGGCTCCGGTGACGACGGCTTCCACCACCGTTTCAGAAGGCGGTGGTCCATCGCGCAGCATCCGGGCGCGACGCCAGCCCCCGTGGAGATAGTAGGCGCTGGTCAGCGCCGCCGAGGTCGCTGTCCCCAGTGGGAAGCTCCACCAGATGGCGTCGGAGCCGAACTTCGGTATCAGCAGCGCCGCGAACGGGATCCGCACCCCCACCATCGAAACCACCAGGATGGCCATCGGCCACCAGACCGCCCCGGTGGAGCGCACCACGCCCGACAAGGCGAAAGTGATCGAGAACAGCACGAAGCCCCAGAGCACCCGCGTATTGATGTGGTGCGCCAAAGGAATAGCCGGAGAATTGGCGGGCAACAGGATCGACAGTACCTGATCGTTGAACAGATATAACAGCACCGCGATCCCCCCGGTGACGACCAGGCCGGAAATCACCCCCGACCGCGCGATCATCGCCACCCGATCCCAACGCCGGGCGCCGATGTTCTGGGCCGCCATCGAGGACACCGAGGCGCCGATGGCCATGGTCGGCATTTGCAGATAACCGGTGATGATCATCGAAATCGCATAAGCGGCGCTGGTCAGAGCCCCGAACCGGTTGACAAAACTGATCATCACCACCTGGGCGCCCGACATCACGATCATCTGCAGCCCCATCGGCAGGCCGCGACCGAGCAGGGAGCGCATGATCTCCAGACCGGGCCTGAACAGATGAAGCTCACCACGTCTGAGCATCAGGATGCTGTTTTTGCTGTAAAGCCAAATAATCAAACCAGCCAGAGAAATACTGTTGCCGGCCAGCGTGGCCGTCGCCGATCCGGCGATGCCCATCTTGGGAAAAGGTCCGACGCCCATGATCAACAGCGGATTCAGCACGGCGTCGATGGCCAGCATCAAGGCCAGGAACCAGAACGGCGTGACCGAATCCCCGGCCCCGCGCTGGGCCATCTGCATGAACATGAAGAAGTTCATGAATGGCAGGGAGGCGAAGATGATCCTCAGATAGATGATCGCCTCCGCCCGCGCCTCGGCCGGCGTGCCCATCAGGTCAAGGATCGATGGCGAAAGCAGCCCGCCAAGCAGGGCGATCGTCACCGAAAGCCCGAGGAAAAAGGTCGTTGCCGTCCCCATCACCCGCTTGACCGATTCCGGGTCCCGGGCGCCCATTGCCTGGGCGACCAGGATGTTGGCGGCCATGCCGACGCCGAAGATCGCGCCCATCATCAGCATCATGACGATATTGGCGTTGCTGAGCGCCGTGATGGCGGTCACGCCCAGCAGATGGCTGACCCAGATTTGATTCACCGTGCCGCTCAGCGATTGCAGCATGTTGCCGCCCATCAAGGGCAGTGAAAATAGCAATAGAGTCCGGGTGATCGGCCCCTGGGTCAGGTCGCGGCCGCCGCGTCCGGGCCCGCCCCCGCTACCCGCACGGAACCCTGGACCTGCGGGCTTTCCCAACCGATCGGCGGTTCGGGCATCCATCAAAAAGCCTTGGCGTGGAGAAAAGGCCCGCCGATCGCGATATGGCGCATGCGGTGATCCTCCCCGGTTCGCGGCCTGAACGTCGATAAGTCGGCCAATGTATAGCCCGCGCGGCGGTTTATGAAAGCCGGCGTCGGCAAAAACAACAACGGCGGCCAACCGGTGAAGGTTGGCCGCCGCCTAAATCGAGGCTTGAGCTGCACCGCTATCAGAAGAACTTAAAGTCGACCTCGACGCCATAGGTCCGGGGCGGGGTGACCGAATAGGTGCTGGTGATTCCGACCGCTTCGATACCGGGCACTTGATAGAAGCCAGGCTTTCCGGCCGCATTCAAACCCGGCAGGACATTCACCCCGGCGGCGCGACGGCTGTAGGCGCCGGCGTCATAGCCGATGGTGTTGAAGATGTTCTTGCCGAAGAAGATCACCTTGGTACGGCCGTTCGGTGAGTTCCAAGTAACCCGAGCATCGTATTGATCCCACGCCGGCGCCTTGTTGTAGTAGCGCGTGAACAAGGTGCCGTACTGGGCGTCGCGCCAGATATAGCTGACCGATGTGTTGACGTTGCCGCCGGCAAAATCGAAGCTGTAGTTGGCGTTCAGCGCGATCTTGTTGCGAGGGGCGTTCGGCAGTCGATTGCCCGCCAAGAGCTGCGCGGTCTGCACGCCATTGCCATTTTTTGTATAGATGTCGGTCGTCTTGGGCGCGGCAGGGTCGGGGGTGGCTCCCGGCTGCGTCGCTGTGGGATCGGTGACATCCACGACCGAGCCGCTGGCCGCGTAGGCGTCAAGATAAGAATAGTCGAACAGGAAGGTCAGGGCGCGAGTGGGCGCCCAGGTGGTTTCTAGTTCGACACCACGCGAGACGGACGTCGGCACGTTGTAGAACGTCGTCGAGGCCTGAACGAGGCCGCCGGCGGTTCCGACCACGGTGATCGGCACCTGCAGGTTCTGATAGTTGTAGTAGAACGCCGCGATATCCGTCGTCACGGTGTGGAAGAAGGTCTTCTTGAAGCCGACCTCGTAGGAATCGACATGTTCCGCGTCGGTGTAGGGCTGGAAGCTGAGAACCGTCAGAATCCCGATGTTGTAGCCGCCCGACTTATAGCCGCGGCTGTATTTGCCATAGACCAACGTATTGGAATCCGGTGTCCACTCGACGCCGGCCGTCCCGGTCACCGCTTGCCAACTCGCATTATAGAGGCGGGTGGCGAAGCCCGTATTCGGGTCGTAGGTCGTCGCCTTGGAAACGCCCCTGAGAAGGTTGCCGTTGGCGTCAAGCCCGTTGGAGACCACCGACGGCACATGGGTCAGATCGACAACCGGCGTGAATCCTCCAAGCAGGTTGGGGTTTACACCCGTGCTGTTGGTCGGATCGGTGCAGTTGGCGACCGCGAAGCACAGGATGCGAACCGATTCGGATCCGTATTTCTGGTCATGCGAATAGCGCAGGCCACCGGTGAACTTCAGGGTGTCGGTGACCTTGTAGTCGGCCTGGCCGAACACCGCGTAGGATTTGTTGGTCACCGAGGGGCGGTTGTCGAAGCGGTGGCCGTTACCGGGGACCGTCGAGTTGACCGGCGTGCTACTCCACTGCGGCTGCGCCGGATCCTCCGTATAGACCGGCTGTCGGTAGTGCTGGCGATAGTAATAGCCGCCAACAACCCACTGCAACGGACCTGGGCTGGTCGAGATTATATTGATCTCGTGGCTCCAGAACGCATTAAGTTCCTGGTAAACTGAAGTTTCCGCCGGGTTGATGACCAGCGGCACGCCCAGTACCCCTGGGATCGTATAGGAGGTCACCGGAGCCTGGACGCCCTCCCCATCGGTGCCCGAGCTTGGTCCCTTGAGAATGTAGTGATAGTTCACGCCACCCGTGATGTATTTCACATCGGCGAAGGGCAGGTGATAGGTCAGGGTTCCAGAGACCGTATAGGCGTAGGGCAGCCGGACCAAATTGTTGTTGGGCCGCGACTCCTGCCAAGGGCTGTTGATTGCCGGGTTGACGCAACCAGTCGGTGACTTGTTGACGACGTTAGTCACCTGTGGCGAGCCGCTGCAGCCATAGCCCGGGTTGAGCTGGGTCGCGGCGTTCGCGTATTCCGAGGTCTCATAGGGGAATGGGGTCCAACCGCCGGAAGCGGCGCCGACGCCACCACCGCTGTTGTTCCACTGGTTGTATCCGACCTTCACCCACGCCTCGAGATTGTCGGTGATCCGCCATTGAACCTGCCCCTCGAGGAAGGCCTGCTCGATGATATTTCCCTCATCGCCCGCGCCCGGGTAATTGTTATGGATCCAGCCCTTCGACTGCTTTTCGAAGTTTCCAGCCAGGCGCGCCTGAATATTATCGGTGATCGGACCAGAGATCGCCGCTTCGATATTGTAGTGATCATAGTTGGAGTAGGTGCCGCGGATCTCCGCGTAAGCCGACTTGGTCGGCCGCCGGGAGATGATGTTGATCGCGCCACCGATCGAGTTGCGACCGTAAAGGGTGCCTTGAGGTCCACGCAGAACCTCGACGCGATCGACAAATAGGGTGGAGGCGCCGGCGCCGACCGCGAAGGTCTCGTAAATGCCGTCGCTGTAGTTGGCCACCGAGGCGTCAGCGGAGAGCACATTGGTCAGGCGGCCGACGCCGCGGAGCGAGATCCGGTCCGTCGAGCTGTTATATTCCAGACCGGGCGTGAAGTTGGTGATGTCCTGGATCGAGTCGATGCCGATCAGCTGGCGCTTGGCGCCGGTGAAGGCCGAGATGGCGATCGGCACGGTTTGCAGGTTCTGCTCGCGCTTCTCGGCGGTCACCACCAGTTCGCCGATCGCGTTACCGGCGTCGCTGGAGGCGGTCGTCGTTGCAGCAGCGTCGGCCGACCAGGCGGTCTGGGCGGAAAAGGTGAGCGCCCCGATCGCGCAAGACATCAGCAAGATATTTCTGTTCATCATTTCTCCACGGCGGACACCGCCCGTCTTTGGCTATCGACCGTCACCCAAGGCAACGCGTCTAGATTGACCGGGTCCTCTGACGATGCCGCACCGCAAGGTCAACGACGCCTTCGTACGGGAATGGAATTCATCGAGAGGGTGTGGCGCGGAAGCCGCAAAACAGCCCCCCGCGCCTGGATTTTCGGCGCCGAGAATCGGACCCCTTGCCCAACCTTCAGTGGGACTGGGCTGTCAAGGCCTCAGCGTCGTCGGCGATCCGCGAACCGGGAACGATGGGAAGGTTGGCAAAAAAAGAGGCGGCGGACCGGGCTGGTCCGCCGCCTGCAAGCTTGTGTCCGATCCGCCGACGGCGGGGTCGATCAGAAGAACTTGTAATCCACCTCCACGCCGTAGGTGCGGGGCGGGGTGACCGAATAGGTCGATCCGATGCCCTGGTTCAGGGTCGTCGATGCCTGGCCCAGGAACGGGTTGTTATTGACGGTGCCGATAACCCGGGTGCCATAAGCCCCGGCGTCGTAGCCGATCGTGTTGAAGATGTTTTTGCCGAAGAAGATCACCTTGTAACGGCCGCTCGCTGCGGTCCAGGTGATCCGGGCGTCATATTGATCCCATGACGGAGAGGTGTTGTAGGCGCGGGTAAACAGCGCGCCTTGCTGGGTGTCGCGCCAGATATAGCTGGCGGAGGCGTTGAGGGTGCCGGCCTCAAAATGGAAGGTGTAATTGGCGTTGATCGCGATCTTGTTCCGCGGCGCGTTCGGCAGGCGGTTGCCGGCTATACTCTGGAACTTCTGGCAGCCAACACCAGTCGAGCCCGGCGCGGCGCAGCTCGCTGCGGTTCCACCAGTAAAGGCGTCGGCGGTCCAAGGGGTGCCAGGCAGATTGGGCAACGGTTTGGCGCCGGGAGCGATCGCGTCCGGATCGGCGACGTCCACTATGGCTCCCGACGCGCTGTAGGCATCGAGGTACGAATAGTTGAACAGGAAGGCCAAGTTTCGGCTCGCCTGCCAGTTGGCTTCGAGTTCAACGCCCCGGGAAACCGCGCTGGGAACGTTGTAGAAAGCGGTCGCCGCCTGCGTCAGGCCGCCAGCGGTGCCGACGATGGTGATCGGAATCTGTAGATTGCTGTAATTATAGTAAAAGGCGGCGACGTCGGCGGTCAGCGTATGGAAGAAAGTCTTCTTGTAGCCGACCTCGAAAGAATCGACGTGTTCGGCGTCTGTCTTGGGGAAGAAGCTCAGGACGGTAAAAATGCCGATGTTATAGCCACCCGACTTATAGCCGCGGCTGTATTTGGCATAGAGCAACGTATCGGAGTCAGGAGTCCATTCGATCCCGGCCGTGCCGGTCACCGCCTGCCAACTGGCATCATAGCGGCGGGTGGCGAAGCCGGTGGCGGGATCGTAGGTGGTCGGACCGGTGACTCCGGCCGGAAGCTGCAGCGTTCCGCCCGGACCATCGAAACCGGAATCCACGACGGTGCCGAGTTGGGTCAGGTCCACAGCTGGGACGCCGCCCGGTATTGCGTTGGTGAACTCAGGCTTTGCATAGCAGGCATTGACCTGCAGGCAGAGGATCCGAACAGATTCCGAACCGTATTTCTCGTCGTGCGAATAGCGCAGGCCGCCGGTGAACTTCAGGGTGTCCAGTAGCTTCCAGTCGAACTGACCAAACACAGCGTAGGACTCGTTGGTGACGCTGGGCCGGTTGTCGAAGCGACGGAAATCGGTCTGAGGCGCACAGACGCCACCGGTCTTGGCGCAGAAGAAGCCTGGCGCGCCGAAGGGGCCGTTCCACTTCGGCTCGGAGGCGTTCTCCGTATAGACCGGTTGTTGATAGTGCTGGCGATAGTAGTAGCCGCCGAGCACCCACTGGAACGGTCCGGGCGTGGTCGAGATCAGGTTAAGTTCGTGGCTCCAGAAGGCGTTCAGCTCCTGATAGCGGAAGTTCTCCTGCGGATTGATCACTGCACCGCCCGGCAGTGTGTACTGGGTAATCGGCGCGATATAGCCCTGGTTGAGATTGCCTCCACTGGGGCCAGTCAGGATGTAGTGGTAATTGACCCCGCCGGTGACGTATTTCAGGTCGGCGAACGGCAGATGATAGGTCAGGTGCGAGGCGATGGTGTAGGCGTAGGGCAGACTGACCTTGTAGGGGATCGCCCGGGCCTCCACCCAGGGACTGTTCTTAGCCGGATTGACGCAGCCGAGCGGAGATAGGTTGACCACATGGGTTGTGTTGGAATTGCAGCCATAGCCGGGGTTGAGCTGGGTTGCGGCGTTGCCGAATTCCGACACTTCATAGTCGAACGGCGTCCAACCTTCCGACGTCGAGCCCGGCCCGCCAGCCCCGTTTTCCCACTGGTTGAATCCGACCTTGGCCCAGAAATCCAGCTTGTCCGTGATCTTCCACTGGACTTGGCCCTCAAGGTAGAATTCCTGAATTATGCCGCCTTCATCGGCGACGCCCGGCACCACATTATGGATCCAGCCCTTGGACTGCTTGTCGAAGTTGCCGGCAAGGCGGGCCTGGATATTGTCGGTAATAGGACCGGAGACCGCAGCCTCGAGGGTGTAGTGGTCATAGTTGGTGTATGTCCCACGGACTTCCGCATATGGCGATGTCGTGGGGTGGCGGGAGATGATGTTGATCGCGCCGCCGATGGCGTTGCGGCCGTAGAGGGTGCCTTGGGGTCCGCGGAGAATTTCTACCCTATCCAGGAACAGTGTGGACGCGCCGGCTCCGACCGCGAAGGTCTCGTAGATCCCGTCGCTATAGTTGGCCACCGAGGCGTCGGCGGACAGCACATTGGTCTGGCGGCCGACGCCGCGCAGGGAAATCCGGTCGGTGGAACTGTTATACTCCAGGCCCGGAGTGAAATTGGTCATGTCCTGGATGCTGTCGATACCGATCAGCTGCCGCTTGGCGGCGGTGTAGGCCGAAATGGCGATCGGCACGGTCTGAAGATTCTGTTCGCGTTTTTCGGCGGTGACCACCAGTTCGCCGATCGTCAAGCCGCCCGAATTATCAGCCGCCGCGGCTCCAGCCGCCGCCGCAGCGGCCTGGGCGTAACCTCCGCTCAGGGCCAAAACACTGGCCGCGCAGGTCATAAAGAGAGTGGTCTGTGTCACTAATATTCCCCTCGTGCCGGCTTGACCGGCGGTTGCGTTTCCCGTTGGACCAACCCTGCTTTTTCGCCTGTGGTTTGGTCTCTATCTAATGCATAGCCATGAGAACGGAGCCGTCAACCTCGCGCGGCCGTTTTTGTTGCCGAAAAGTAACGCAGCGCGCGACCGTGGCGCCAAAGCGTCACCCGGGTTCGCATCGTAACGACCAAGCATGATTGATCCTGGGTCAAACCGCCTATAACCATCCTCGAACACACCCGCGCGACCCGGTCGCGGGGTGGCAGAACAGTCTTCAGGGAAACGCCCATGACCGCCATAAACGCCGTAACCGACTATTCCGTGGATGGAGAGGTCGGCGTCATCACTCTCAATTCACCGCCCGTGAACGCCCTGTCGGCCGGAGTGCGCGACGGGCTGGCGTTGGGCGTGGCCCAGGCGCGGGCCGACGACGCCGCCAAATCGATCGTCATCATCTGTGAAGGCCGCACCTTCATCGCCGGCGCGGATATTTCCGAGTTTGGCGGACAGCGGAAGGGCGCAGACCTGTTGGAGGTGATGCGCGGCATGGAGGACGCCACCAAGCCGGTGATCGCCGCCATCCACGGCACCGCCCTGGGCGGCGGTTTGGAAGTGGCCCTGACCTGCCACTATCGCGTTGCGGTTCCCTCCGCGCGCTGCGGCCTGCCCGAGGTGGCCCTCGGCCTGCTGCCGGGCGCCGGCGGCACCCAGCGCCTGCCGCGCATCGTCGGGGTGGAGAAGGCGTTGGAGATGATGACCTCCGGCGCGCATGTTCCCGCGCCCCAGTGCCTGGCCATGGGCCTGGTCGATGAACTGGCCGAGGAAGGCAAGCTGCGCGAGGGCGCCCTGGCCTTCGCCCGCAAGATCGTCGCCGAGGGCCGGCCGCTAAAGAAAGTGCGCGACCTGAACGACAAGATGGAGGCCGCGCGGGGCCATCCGGAAATCTTCGCCAATTTCCGCAAGGCCAACGCCCGCAAATTCCGCGGCTTCATGGCTCCCGAATGGAACATTCGCTGCATCGAGGCGGCTGTGAACCAGCCGTTTGAAGAGGGCCTCAAGACCGAACGGACGCTGTTCGGGGAGCTGATGACCGGCCAGCAGAGCGCCGCCCAGCGCTACGCCTTCTTCGCCGAGCGCCAGGCCAACAAGATCCCCGACGTGCCGGACGACACCGCCCTGATCCCGGTGAACAGCGTCGGCATCATCGGCGCCGGCACCATGGGCGGCGGCATCGCCATGAACTTCGCCAACGCCGGCATTCCAGTGATGATCGTCGAGGTCAAGCAGGACGCCCTGGACCGGGGCCTCGGCGTGATCCGCAAGAACTATGAGCGCACCGCGTCACGCGGCGGCATTACCGCCGCCGACGTCGAAAAGCGCATGGGCCTGATCAGCGGCTCGCTGGACATGAACGCCTTGGCGTCGGTCGATATGGTGATCGAGGCGGTGTTCGAACGGATGGACATCAAGAAGGACATCTTCACCAAGCTCGACGCCATCTGCAAACCGGGCGCGATCCTGGCCACCAACACCTCGGCCCTGAACATCGACGAGATCGCTTCGGTGACCAAGCGGCCCGAGGCGGTGATCGGCTTGCACTTCTTCTCTCCGGCCAATGTGATGAAACTGCTCGAGGTGGTCCGCGCCGACCATACCTCCAAGTCGGTGATCGCCACGTCCATGAAGCTGGCGAAAAAGATCGGCAAGATCGCGGCGCTGGTCGGTGTCTGCCCCGGCTTCGTCGGCAATCGCATCCTCGGCCAGCGCCAGCGCGAGGCGCAGAAGCTGATGTTCGAGGGCGCCATGCCCTGGGACATCGACCGGGTGCTCTATGACTTCGGCTTCCCCATGGGTCCGTTCGCGATGAGCGATCTGGCCGGCCTGGACATCGGCTGGGTGAAGGAAAACTCCAAGGGCGAAACCATTCGCGACGCGCTGTGCGAACTGGACCGCCGCGGTCAGAAGACCGGCGCCGGCTACTACGACTATGACGAAAACCGCGTCGCCCACCCCTCGCCGGTCACCGAGAAGATCATCCAGGACTTCGTGGCCAGGAGTGGCGTCAACGCCCGGACCATCACCGACGAGGAAATCCTGGAGCGTTGCCTCTATCCGATGGTCAATGAGGGCGCGAAGATCCTGGAGGAAGGCATGGCCATCCGGGCCTCTGACATCGATGTGATTTGGGAGAACGGCTACGGCTGGCCGGTCTATCGCGGTGGCCCGATGTGGTGGGGCGACCAGGTCGGCTTGGACAAGGTGCTGGCGGGTATGAAGAAGATGCATGCCGAGATGGGGGATCTCTACAAGCCCGCCACCCTGCTTGAGACAATGGTGGCCGAGGGCAAGAGCTTCGCGCGGGGTTGAACCCCGTTCTCGGTTCTCAAGGGGTCATTGACGTTGACGGCGGTCCGGCTCAGGTTCGTGGCAATCTCGGAGGGTGTGATGGGTAGGGTTCTTTCCGGTTTTCTGGCCTTGGGCCTGGCCTTTTCTGGGCTTTCGACGCCCGCCTTCGCCCAGTACGGGATGGACAAGGCCGGCCCGAAGAACACGCTGACGCCGGAATTGCCCCATTGTGACAAGCCGCTCGGCCGGGCCGCGATCCAGGAACCCGACAACCGCTGGTGGGAGGGCCTCGGCCTTTCCAACCCCGAGGCCCTGATCAAGCTGTTCGCGTCGCGGTCAGGGTGCCTGCGGATTGTCGATCGCAACGGCGGCCTGGCCATGCGCAACCAGGAATCAGGCCTGAATTCCTCGGGTGACCTGCAACGGGGCTCGAACGTCGGCCGTGGCCAAGTGGCCGCCGCCGATTATTTCCTTATCCCGAACATCGCCAATTCCAACCGCAACTCGGGCGGCAACAACATCGGCGCGTTAGCTGGAAGCTTCCTTCCCGGCGGCTTCGGCGCCTTGGCCGGCAGCCTTCGGGTCAAGAAATCCGAAGCTCACACCCTGCTGACCCTTGTCGACGCCCGGACCACTGAACAGCTCTATGTCGCCGAAGGCGCCGCGCAGAAGTCCGACGTCTCGTTCGGCGCGGGTGGCGGCGGCGGCGGCTGGGGTGGCTTCGGCGCCCTGGCCGGCGGCGGCTATTCCGACACCGATATCGGCAAGGTGATCACGGCCGCCTATTTCAACGCCTTTACAGACCTGGTCCGCTATATGCAGACCCAGCAACCGGGTCAGGCGGCCGCGGAGGCGCCGATCGCTTCTCAGCGGACGACCGCCGCGGTGCGAGCTCACGTGACACCGGCGGTGGCGGCGAAGGTTGTCTTCACGCTGCAGCAGGGGGCTGCGGTGTTCCCGACCGGCCAGCGCAACGGCGTCTGGATGGAAATCGACGACGAGAACGGCAATCGCGGCTGGATCTCGTCCGCCCTGGTCACGGCGCGCTAAACCCCGGACTCAGTGAAAATCCCGGCTGCGAACCAGCCGGGTTGACGGCGCCGGTCGCGCGTCCGGGGGCGCCGGCGCCTCCAGCCTCATCTCCGCCAGCCTTCCCGTCAGGTCCGTGAACCGCTCGGCCACCACATGGATCACCTCGCCGGCGCGCTGTAGCCGGCCATGAACCACCAGGAAACGCGAGCCCATCACCGCGCGGCGATTGGCGGCGAAGGCGGCCTTCCAGACCACGGCGTTGGCCGATCCGGTCTCGTCCTCCAGGGTGATGAACACCACGCCCTTGGCGGTGCCCGGCCGCTGGCGGACCAGAACCAGGCCTCCCACACAGAGTCGGACGCCGTCCTTCATCGTCTTCAGCCCTGCGGCGGTGACCGCGCCCATTTCGCTCAGCAGGGGTCGGAAGAAGGTTACGGGATGGGCCTTCAGCGACAGGCTGGTGGTGCGATAATCCTCGACCACGTGGGCGGGTAGCGGCATGGCCGGCAGCTGGACCCGCCCTTCCGCCGGTGGCCCCATCAGGGCCAGGAGCGGGGCGTCGACCTGGGCCTTGGCTTCCGGCGCCAGGCCCTTCACCGCCCAAAGGCCGGCCCGCCGGTCCATCCCCAACGAGCGCAGGGCGTCGGCCTCGGCCAGCAGCTCCAGGCTCCGACGCGGGGAGGCAAGCGACGCGGCCAGTTGCGGCAAGGTCCGCGCGCCCGCCGTCCGCGCCTCGATCAGCCGATCAGCCTCGTCCTCGCTTAGCCCAACGATCTGCCGCAGGCCCAGACGGACCGTTCCCGTCTCCAATGTGCAATCCCACGCGCTCAACATCACATCCGCGGCCCGCACCTCCACGCCGTGCTCCCTGGCGTCACGGACCAGTTGGGCGGGTTGGTAGAACCCCATCGGCTGGCTGTTGAGCATGGCGGCGAGGAACACGTCCGGATGGTGGTGTTTTATCCAGGCCGAGACATAGACCAGCATGGCGAAACTCACCGCGTGGCTCTCGGGAAAGCCATAGGAGCCGAAACCCTTGATCTGGTCGAAGCAGCGCTGGGCGAAGGCAGGGTCGTAGCCGCGACCCGCCATCCCACCCACGAACTTGGCCTCATGGTCGCGGATGTCGCCAAGGTTGCGGAAGGTGGCCATGGACCGGCGCAGCCCATTGGCTTCCTCGGCGGTGAACTTGGCCGCATCGATGGCCAGGCGCATGGCCTGCTCCTGGAACAACGGGACGCCAAGGGTCTTGCCGAGTACAAGTCTCAGCTCATCCTCGGGACCGTGTTCTGGCGACGGTTTGGGAAAGTCCACAGGCTCGATTCCATCCCGCCGGCGAAGATAGGGATGCACCATGTCGCCCTGGATCGGGCCTGGGCGCACGATCGCCACTTCGATCACCAGGTCGTAGAATTTCTTCGGCTTCAGGCGCGGCAACATCGACATCTGCGCCCGGCTTTCGACCTGGAAGACGCCCACGGAATCGGCGTGGGAGAGCATGTCGTAGACGGCCGGGTCTTCCTCCGGAATGTCGGCCATATCGGCGATGCCGAGCGCGTCCATCGCCCATTTGATGGCGGTCAGCATCCCCAATGCGAGGACGTCCACCTTCATCAGGCCCAGGTCGTCGATGTCGTCCTTGTCCCATTCGATAAAGGTTCGGTCCTTCATCGCCCCGTTGCCGATCGGCACGGTCTCGTCCAGACGCCGCTTGGTCAGCACGAAACCCCCGACGTGCTGCGACAAGTGGCGGGGAAAGTTGAGGATTTCCCCGGCCAGGGCCGTGGCGCGGCGGATCTCGGGACTGTCGGGATCCAGGCCCGACTGGCGGATGTGGTCGTCGGCCGGACTATCGCCCCAACTGCCCCAGATCGTGCCGGCCAGGGCGGCGGTGACATCCTCGGTCAGCCCCAGCGCCTTGCCCACGTCGCGGATGGCGCTGCGCGGGCGATAGTGGATGACGGTGGCGCAGATCGCCGCCCGATCCCGGCCATAGCGCCCGTAGACATATTGCATGACCAGTTCGCGCCGCTCATGCTCGAAATCCACGTCGATGTCGGGGGGCTCATTGCGTTCCCTGGAGATGAAGCGGGCGAACAGCACGTCGTGGTCGGGCTTGGTGGGGTCGACGGCGGTGATACCCAGACAGAAACAGACCACCGAATTGGCCGCCGAGCCGCGGCCCTGGCAAAGGATGCCTTCCGCCTTCGCCCAGGCGACGATATCGTGGACGGTGAGAAAATAATTAGGAAAATCAAGCTCTTCGATCAAGGCGAGTTCCGAATCCAAAAGCTTTCGCACCTTCTCGGGGATTTCCCCCGGATAACGCCATGCCGCTCCGCTCCAGGCCAGGTCGGTCAGGTGGGCGATAGCCGTCTTGCCGGGCGGGACGGGCTCGTCGGGATATTCGTATTTCAGCTGCGAAAGATCGAAGGTGATCCTCTCGGCCACCTCCATCGTGCGGGCCACGGCCGCCGGCCAGCGGGGGAACAGGCGAGCCATCTCGGCGGGCGTTTTCAGGTGGCGCTCGGCATTGGCCTCCAGGCGTAGCCCGGCCTGGTCGATCGAGCATTTTTCGCGGATGCAGGTGAGGATGTCCTGCAGCGGCCGGCGCTCGGGGCCGTGATAGAGCACGTCGTTGACCGCGATCATCGGCGCGCCGGTCCGGGTCGCCAGGTCGTCCAGGGCCGCCAGGCGAACCAGGTCCCGGGGGCCGTAGGGACGGGCGGCGGCCAGCCAGACGCGTCCATGAAAATCGTCGGCCAAGCGCTCGAGACGCGCCAAAAAGTGAACATCCGTGCGCAAGGGCGGCACAACCAGGATCAATTGACCGGCGCCATGGGCCTCAAGATCGGCGCGCGTCAGACAGCATTCACCCTTTTTCGAGCGTCTCTGGCCAACCGTGAGCAGGCGGGTCAACCGCCCCCAGGCCTCCCGGTCGGTGGGGTAGCAAAGCAGGCTGGGCGTCTCGTCGGCGAAATCCAGCCGGCAGCCGGTCAGCACCCGCATGCCCAGCGCCCACCCCTTGGACCAGGCCCGCACCACCCCGGCCAGGGTGTTGCGGTCGGTGATCCCGATCGCCCCCATGCCCAGGGCCTTGGCGGTCAACACCAGTTCGCCCGGATGCGAGGCCCCGCGCAGGAAGCTGTAGTTGGTGGTGGTGTGCAGCTCGGCGTAGGTCATCCGAACAGGCCATGCAGCCACCACTTGGGCCCCGCTCCCGCCTGGTAGAGACCGTCGCGGAACAGCCAGAACCGGCCTCCAGCCTCGTCCTCCACCCGGTAATAATCGCGCGCCCGGCCCGGCTCCGCGTCTTCGAACGGCCGGCGCCACCATTCCTCGGCCAGGCGTTCGGGACCCTCGGCGCGGCGGACGCGGTGGAGGACGCCGCGCCAGCGGAAGGACGCCGGCGGATCGTCGGGTACGAGCGCCATGGCCTCAATGGGCTCAGGTCGTCGGAGCAAGCGCAGAGGACGTGGCCTCTCCGGGTCCCAGCCCTCGCCCAGGACCGGAGACCCCAGCGCCGGAGACCCAATCATCGGAGATAGGGGCGGCTTTCGCGCCACCGCCCGCTCGGGGTCGTGGCTGGGGAAAGCTTCGGCGCGCCAGACGGCGGCTTCGCCCAGGCGATTGGTCAGGCGGTCGACCAGAGGCGCCACGCCCTCCTCGGGCATGACGTCCCGATCCTCGTCCAGGCGCTCCTGGCGAGCTCCCAGGGGCTGGACGCCTTCGACCGCCAGGGTCACCACCTCGATCCCGAAACCGGGATCCACCGTATCCAACTTCGGCGCGAACAGGCGGACGATGGCCCCAGTCTCCCGGCCCGGCAGGGCGAGGCCGATGACGAGGCTCTGGGTAACGCCATCCAGACGGTGAAAACAAAGCTCGAACCGCCGCCCGCCCTGGCCTTCCGACTCCAGGCGGGCGCAGAGCCGCGCGGTGATATCGGCCGTGACCCGGGCCATATCCTCGGGGGCGCTGATCGGCTCGGCGAAGGCCAGACGCGTGAACCACGGATTGGGCGGCCGGCGATAGGTCAGGGCTTCCCGCGCCTCGCCCAGGGCCTGATCGAGGCGGAGCACCACGCCCGGCCCGAACCGCCGGGTGATCTGGTCGCGAGGCAAGACGCCCAGGGCGCCGATAGTGGACAGGCCCAGCCGGGCGATCTGGGCCGCTTCGGCCGGCGCCAGGCGCAGGGCCGCCGCGGGCAGGGGCGCCAGACGCGCCGCCTCTCCGCCCGACGCCAGGATGGCCCCCGCCTGGGCGAAACGGGCCAACGCCCAGGCGGCGCCCGGTCCGCCGGCGACGGCGGCCCGGGCCGGGATGCCGTTGCGCCCCAGGCGCATGATCAGGTCGCGGGCCATGGCCGCCTCGCCGCCCCACAGATGGGCGACGCCGCTGATATCGAGGAACAGGCCGTCCGGGGGGTCCAGGGCCACGGCGGGAGAGAACCGCGCGCACCAATCGGCCAGCGCCGTCAGGGCGGCGGCGTCGGCGGCCGGCTCGGCGTCGGCCACGGCCAGTTCGGGAACCAGGGCGTCGGCGTCGGTCGCCTTCTGGCCGACGAACAACCCCAAGGCCGCCGCCGCCCCGTTCACCGCATAGAGCCGCCGCGCGCCGCGCTCGGCCTGGACCAGGGCAAAGGCCTCAGCCGGCCCGGCGCCGGGGCGGGGCGTCCCCGTCAGCGAGGTTTCGGGATTGCGCCGCTTCCAGTTGGCGATCGCCCAATTGGGTGACCACACGCAGAGGATACGCTCCATCGTTCATGTCCCCAATATTCATCTCAAGGATCCAGCTTCCCGGCCGGCCGCCCCGGCACCGCTTCAGATCGACGCGCCAGCGCGAGGCCCCAAGCCCCGGCATTCCGGGCGCCGGCTCGCTGGGCGCCGAGGCGACCGTCCAGCGCGTGGCCGCCGCGGATCCCGTGGCGGCTCCGAGCAATACGCCGGGGGCCGTCTTTCTGGCCGGAGCGCCGAACATCCGGCGGCGAATGAGAAGCCCCGTCGCGCCCCGCCGTTCGCAGGCCAGCTGAAGCCGCCGCCCCGCCGTCAGGTCCACCGCCTCCGCCTCGCCGATGGCGGCGGCGACGCCGGCGCTGCCCAGAGCGTCCTCCAGGGCCGCCAGCACCTGGGCTTCGTCCCGGGCCTGGACCTGGATCAGGCGCTCGGCCGGAAAGCCGAGACCGGCGAGGCCCGGAGCGTACAGATCGTCCCGCCGCGAGACCCAGACCACGGCGCCTCGTGACGCCAGCGGCTTGGCCAGGACGGCGGCGAAGGCGCCGGCGGCGGCGGCCGTCTCGATTTCCAGCCCCTCTCCCCCCAGCTCATGCCAGCACCCCAGCGGCAGGCCGCCGGCCGGAAACACCTGGTCCAGCCGGTGGTCGCCGAATGACAACGCCGCTTTGCCAGCCCCGCCACGGCAAGCCGACATGGCGGCGACCTTCGCCCGCACCGCATCGAAGCTCGCTACGCGAGACATGGATCAGAGGACTCCTTTTGTTCTGTTTTTGTTCTAGTCTGGAGTCCAGGGGAGTCAAGCAGGGGTCGCGCAGGCATGGCCGCATGAATTCTCGGACTCTATGGTGAGATCAACGCGCCGTTCGAGACCGCCCGAGGAAACCCAAGGCCCCCATGACTGTCACCAATATCCTGATCGCCAACCGCGGCGAGATCGCCATTCGCATCGCCCGGGCCGCGGCCGATCTGGGGTCGGCTTCGACGGCGATCTATTCCACCGACGATGAGCGGTCGCTGCATGTCAAGGCCGCCGACCGGGCTGTCGCCCTGGGGGCGGCCGGGGCCAAGGCCTATCTCGATATACCCGCCATCGTCGCCGCGGCGCGCAAGGCGGGCTGCGACGCCATCCATCCCGGCTATGGTTTCCTGTCCGAAAGCGCCGCCTTCGCCCGCGCCTGCGCCCAGGGCGGTCTGACCTTCATCGGCCCTTCTCCCGAGGCGTTGGACATGTTCGGCGACAAGGCCAAGGCCCGCGCCCTGGCCATCCGCTCACGCGTGCCGGTCTTGCCGGGGACCGAGGGCGCCGCCGACCTGGAGGGGGTCCAGGCGTTCTTCGACGCGCTTCCCGAGGGCGGCGCGATGATGATCAAGGCCATAGCCGGCGGCGGCCGCGGCATGCGGGTGGTGCGCGACCCCGCCGAAATCGCCGAGGCCTTCGCTGCCGCGTCCCGAGAAGCCGAGGCCGCGTTTGGCGAGGGCGCTGTCTATGCCGAGCGTCTGATCGAGAACGCCCGCCATATCGAGGTGCAGGTGGCCGGCGACCGCACCGGGGTGCTGGCCATCGGCGAGCGGGACTGTTCGATCCAGCGCCGCCACCAGAAGATACTGGAGATCGCCCCGGCGCCCGGCCTTGGCGAGGCGCTGCGGGCCCGGCTGTTCGACGCGGCGGTGACCCTGGCGGCGGCGGCCCGCTACCGCACCCTGGGCACGATCGAGTTCCTGCTGGAGGCCGGCGGCGAGGACTTCTATTTCATCGAGGCCAACGCTCGGCTGCAGGTCGAGCACACCATCACCGAGGCGGTGACCGGCGTCGATCTGGTCCAGGCGCAGATCCGCCTGGCGGCCGGCGACACCTTGACCAAGATCGGCCTGACCGCCACGCCCACCAGCCAGGGCTATGCGATCCAGGCCCGGGTCAATCTGGAGACCCTGGCCCCCGACGGCGGCGCCCGGCCCACGGGCGGGCGGTTGTCCGCCTATGAACCCCCGTCCGGCCCGGGGGTGCGCGTCGATGGTTATGGCTACGCCGGCTATCTGACCAATCCCAACTATGACTCGCTGCTGGCCAAGGTGATCGTCCAGGGCGCGACGATGGCCCAGGCGGCCGCCCGGACCGACCGGGCGCTGGCCGAATTCCGCATCGAGGGGGTGGAGACCAGCATCGGGCTGCTGCGCGCGATCCTGGCCCGGCCCGAGGCGCTGAACGGCGGCGCGACCACCCATTTCGTCGAGGACAACGCCGCCGCCCTGATCGCGGCCGCCGAAGCCCTGCCCGGACGGACCTTTGCCGGGGCGGCCGACGCCATGGCGTCCCAGGCCCGCGAAGACACCGAAGCCGGCGCCGACGCGGTCCGCGCGCCGCTGCAGGCCACGGTCGGGGTGCTGGAGGTTTCGGCCGGCGACCTCGTGCGGCCGGGCCAGACCCTGGCCATCCTCGAGGCGATGAAGATGGAGCATGTGGTCGCCGCCGCGATCGGCGGGCGGGTGGCGCGCGTCGCCGTCGCCAAGGGCGACGTGGTTCTGAAAGACCAGCCGCTGATCTTCGTCACCCCCGAGGATGTGGAGGGTGTCGCCGAAGACACCGAAGACGCCATCGACCTGGACTTCATCCGGCCGGACCTGGCCGAGGTCAACGAACGCTGGCGCCTGACCCTGGACGAGGCCCGCCCCGAAGCGGTGGCCCGGCGGCGAAACCGCAACCAGCGCACGGCCCGCGAGAACATCGACGATCTGGTCGATCCCGGCACCTTCCTCGAATACGGCGCCTTCGCCGTGGCCGCCCAGCGCCGGCGGCATTCGGCCGAGCACCTGCTGAAGATCAGCCCCGCCGACGGCCTGATCTGCGGGGTGGGATCGGTCAACGGCGCCCTGTTCGCGCCCGAACAGGCCCGGTGCGCGGCGTTGTCCTATGACTTCACCGTGCTGGCCGGCACCCAGGGCCACATGAACCACATGAAGACCGATCGCCTGCTGGAGATCGTCGAAGCCGAGGAACTGCCCGTGGTGTGGTTTGCCGAAGGCGGCGGCGGGCGGCCCGGAGACACCGACGGCATCGGCGCATCGGGCCTGGCCACCCCCAGCTTCAAGGCCTTCGCTCAGTTGGCCGGCCAGGTGCCTAAGATCGCCGTGGTGTCGGGCCGCTGCTTCGCCGGCAACGCCTCGTTCGCGGGGGTGTGCGAGATCCTGATCTGCACCAAGGGCGCCAACCTGGGCATGGGCGGCCCGGCGATGATCGAGGGCGGCGGGCTGGGGGTATTCACCCCCGAGCAGATCGGACCGATGGACATCCAGACCGCCAATGGGGTGGTCGATATCCTGGCCGACGACGAAGCCGACGGCACGCGGCTGGCCAAACAGGCGCTGTCGTATTTCCAGGGCCCGGTGACGGCGTGGGCCGCGGCCGACCAGCGCGCGCTGCGCCGGTCCATCCCGGAAAATCGCCTGCGGGTCTACGACGTGCGCCAGGTGATCGAGACCCTGGTCGATCAGGGCTCGTTCCTGGAGCTGCGGCCCGAGTTCGCGCCCGGGCTGATCACCGGTTTCGTGCGGATCGAGGGCAAGCCGATGGGCCTGATCGCCAATGACCCCAAGCACCTGGGCGGGGCGGTGGATTGCGACGGGGCCGATAAGGGTTCGCGGTTGTTCCAGCTGTGCGACGCCTTCGACCTGCCGGTGTTGTCCCTCGTCGACACCCCCGGGTTCATGGTGGGGCCGGACAGCGAGGCGGCGGCGGCGGTGCGCAAGACCTCGCGCCTGTTCATCAACGCCGCGCGCCTGGGCACGCCGATGTTCGCCATCGTTCTGCGCAAGGCCTATGGCCTGGGCGCCCAGGCGATGACCGGCGGCTCGACCCTGGCGCCGGCCTTCTGCGCCGCCTGGCCGACCGGCGAGTTCGGGGGCATGGGCCTCGAAGGCTCGGTGCGCCTGGGCTATCGCCGCGAACTGGAGGCCGAGACCGACGAGGTGGCCAAACAGGCCCTGTTCGACAAGCTGCTGGCCAGCCTCTACTCGCGCGGCAAGGCGATCAACGTCGCCGCCAGCCTGGAGATCGACGCGGTGATCGACCCAGCCGATACGAGGAAGTGGATCGTCCAGGGGTTGAAGACGTGTCGGAAGCGGCATGCGCCGCGGCGGCGGTTCGTGGATGCTTGGTAGCACTGGCCGCGCCCGTGATCGACACCCTTGCGCAGGGTTGAACCTTGGTTCATGTAGCTATATCGTATAGCTACTGGAGGCGGCGACATGGAAGCGAAGCTATTCCGCGTGGGGGGCAGCCAGGCCGTACGCCTGCCCAAGGCGTTCCGGTTCGCCGGTGATCGCGTGCGCATCCGCAGAGAAGGCGCGGCGGTCATTCTGGAGCCCGCGCCCGCGTCCGAGGCCGACGTGCTGGACTTTCTCAACACGGTGACGATCCCCGACTTCATGCCGGAAGGGCGGGAACAGCCCGCGCCGCAAGACCGCCACTGATTGGATGACCGTCAAGCTGCTCGACACCGACGTCTGTATCGATGTCCTGCGTGGCGTGTCCGGCACGGTCCGCCGCTTGGCCAGCGAGATGGCCGGCGGCGAGACGCGCATTTCGGCGGTCACGGCATTTGAGCTGGTCTATGGCGCGGAACGGGGTCCTCGCGCGACCGAAGAATTGGCCAAGGTGCGCCGCTTCATCGTTGGTGGCCCGGTCCTGGTCCCGTTCGATGGTGACGACGCCGAGGCCGCAGGCAGGATCCGCGCCGATCTGGCGAGGCGCGGCGAGATGATCGGGGCCTACGACCTGCTTATCGCCGGCCAGGGGCTGAGGCGCGACTGGATCGTCGTCACCGCCAACACCCGCGAGTTCGCTCGGGTGAAGGGCCTGCGGCTGGAGAGTTGGCGGGGCCAGGAATCGACCTAGAAAAGCGCCAATCTCCTCCGCTGAGTCCGTGGTCCGCTTGGACCATGCGCGAACCCGGTCACTTTGCACCATGACAAGGCGGCGGGGTTTGGGCCTGTCCCAAAGGGGCGTTATTGGCGCGTTGAGGTATGGGGCTGGTCTAATGTGTTGGACTAACTCAGGTTAATAATCTAGCCTCCACCTATGACCATCCAGATGAACATCGCCGAGGCCAAAGCCAAACTGTCGGAATTGGTCGCCCGCGCCGAATCCGGCGAGGAGGTGATCATCGCTCGGGACGGCAAGCCCGTGGTCACGCTATCGCCGCGCGCGCCTCTGGAGCGGCGGCTCGGACTCTGGGATCATCTGGGCGAGAACCTTCCCGAGAATCTCTTTGTCGGACCCGACCCGGAGATCGAGGAGGCGATGGTGATCTGGGAGGCGGCGTCGATCTACCCGCCGGCATGAGGCTGCTGCTCGATACCCATGTCCTCATATGGTCTCTCGCTCGCTCGCGACTGCTGTCCCCGACGGCAGCGGCGCTGATTCGTGACCGGAACAACACCGTCTGGGTGAGCGCGGTCAGCGCTTACGAAATCGAATTCAAACGTGCGCGCGACCCGGTGCTCTCGGCCCTGCCGGCGGATCTAGGCGAAATCGTCGCCCTGCAAGGCTTCGAGTGGTTGGAGATCCGACATACCCACGCGATAGCCGCCGGACGCCTGCCAAGACTGCACGGCGATCCCTTCGACCGCCTCCTCGCCGCGCAAGCTCTGATGGAACAGGCGACCCTGATCACCCGCGATCCGCTGGTCGCCGCCTATGGCCCGGTCGTCGCCTGGTAGCCGCCTCAGAAACCCAGCGGAATCGGGTGAGGTCGGCGAAGGCCGGGACAATGTGGGAGCCGTCGTGGGAACTGAGCGAATCGTGCCCGCTCAACTCTGTGGCGGTATTGCGGCGGCGGCGGCACTCAGCTAGCTACGGACACATCAAAAACTAGACGTTAGGCGGCCAGCGTGCGTACGGCCCTGATCGAACCCAGAATGACACTTCGCCGCCCCGGCCTGGCCAGGGGCGTGGCGGCGTTGTTCTTCGTCTCGGCTTTCGCCCATGCCGCGCTGGCGGACGCGCCGGCCAGCGCGGTGAAAACGCCTGCGAAAATCCTTTGCGAAACCTTCACACCGGCGGCGGGAACCGGCGATCCGGCGACTGAGACGGATGTGTTGAGCAAGGCGGCGTTGGCCAGGCGAGTGCTCGAGGAGACACCGCAGGGCACGCCCCGCGTTTCGGCCGACGACCTGGCCTTGGCTTCCGCGGCCATGCCCTCGCCAACCGCGCGCGCCGACTACTGCCTGGAGATCGGCGAACTGGTCCGGCGCGGCGCATTCGACAACCCGCTCGACGCTCCCGGCTATCTTCGGGTGGCGTTCCGCTATGCCGAACTGGCCGGCGACAAGTCGCGGTCGGCCCGCGCCGCCTTTCGCCTTGGCCTGGCTTTCGCGGCTATGCCGGCCGGCTCCGGCGGACGAGGCGTGCGCGCCGGAGGCGGCCTCGATCTGGTGACGACTGTATCGGACGTGGACGACGACAATCCCGGGGCAGCCGAGGCGTCCGACGTCCGGTCGATCGAGCCGCCATCGCCTGGGTCCTTGATGCTTAAAGCCGCGGGTGGTCAGGACTCATGTGGGCGGCTGGCAGACGAGAACGTGTTGGTCTATTCGCTCGACCCGGTGGTCGCGTTGCGGTGCTCCGCCCTACGCGGCGACCCACGCCAGTCCGCCCAGGCGATCCTCAAGCTGGCGCGTCTCTTGCTGGCGCAAGCGGCATCGGACAAGCGGCTGGCCGCACCGCTACGCGAGAAGGTGATCGATATCGCTGGCGGCCTGCTGGTTTCGACCGCCGCCGACCCGATGCCTGAATTGAGCGTCCGGCTTACCGAAGCCGTCCTGGACGCCACGACCACCGCCGAAGACCTGTCCCCCGGCCTGCTGCAAAACATCCAGCGGCTGGAGGTCGCGCCGCCGCTGGACGGCGGCGATCCCGGCCCCGCCGCCGCTGCCGCGGCCTTGCATGGGCGTATCGTCGCCCTGGCGGATTGCGGATTGCTGCTCAACACCCCACTCGCCGCGACGACGCCGAGCGGGGCGGCGCAGACTGGGTGCGCCTCAGCGCTTCCCTTCCTGGAGCGCGCGGTGGAACTGGAAAGCCGACGGCCGACTCCGGACCGGATGGGTGACTGGTATATGTTGATGGCCAGGGCCGACCCGGCAAGGTCCGATGCGCACGTGGCTTCAGCCTATTCGGCCCTGGAGGCGGTGCGAGCAAGTCTGCCGTTGCGCGATCCTCTGACCGAAGAGTCGATCTTCCAAATTCGCGAGCGCGGTGTTTTCGAGGCGCGGATCGGCGCGTTGCTGCGCCGGGAGCCGGACGACGCGCCGTTGGCGCCCGGACGGAAACGCGGGTCCGCCGAGCGGGGAGCCGCTCGGCTGGCGACGGCTCAGAACATTCTGGAGAATTTTCGCCAGGCCGAGGTCAGCGACGCCCTTGGCAACGAGTGCGTGACGGCGCCGGTGCGAGTGCGGGCCGATCAACTGCGAGAGGGCGAGCTCATCCTGTACCCGGTGCTGCTGCCAGATCGGGTGGAGCTGATCTATGAACGGGGCGGCCGCGACGGACGGTTCGAGCAGCTGCCGCTGGGCGAACTCGCCAGGACGAACAACCGTGAGACGGTGGCGGCGCTCGTCAGCGCCGTCCGTCAGGCGCTGACCTCCAATGATCCCCGCATCCGGAAAACCTGGCGAGCGCCGGCCAAAAGCCTTTATCGTATTCTGATCAAGCCGCTTGATGACCGTGGAATGCTGAAGGGCGACGGAACCCTGGTGATCATACCGGACGCGACCCTTGCGGCACTGCCCTTCGCCGCGCTGATCGCCGACGATGACAAATATCTGATCGAAAAGACCAGACTGGCGATCGCGCCAAGCCTCGCCTACGCCCAGCCGGGCATGGATCATGCCGGCAAGCGAGCCTATGTGGTGGCCGGCTCGCTGGACAAGGCGGTGTCCCTGGGTTTTGGCCTGACGTTCCCCAAGCTCGCCAACGCCGGCCTGGAGGCCAAACTTGCGGCGGGCTATGTCGACACGGACAGCAAGAACTACAGCGGCCTGCGACAGGACTGGTCCCGGAAAGCCGCCAGCGCGAATGAACGGGCGAAACAAGATCTGCCCCAGGGCGTCACCCAACAGAAACCCGGGCTCTATCTGAGCAATTTCACCGTCGATGAATTGCGGAATGTACTCACCAGCTCGAGCGTCGACATACTTCATCTGGCTACCCACGCGTCGTTCAGCGGCGGTAGCGACAAGAGTTTCGTGGTCGCCAACGGCGGGTTTATCACTCTGCGCGAACTCTCCCAATTAATCTCGGACAGCAAGGCTCGCGGCCGACAGTTGGACCTGCTGGTGCTGAGCGCTTGCGAGACGGCGTTAGGCGATGACAACGCCAGCCTCGGGCTGGCCGGCGCGGCGGTGCAGTCCGGCGCGCGTGGCGCAATTGCTTCGCTGTGGGAAATAAATGACTTCTACACGCGAAAATTGATGGTCGATTTCTACACCCAGTATCGGCTGGGAAAGTCGAAGGCGGAGGCATTAAGTTTCGCGGAGCGAGATGTGATGTCCCGTAAAAGGAACGACCCCAATCTATGGGCGTCGCTGATCCTGGTGGGAGGCTGGCGGTGAACGGGTTTGGGCGGGAACTCACCCGCATGCAACGCGCGGTGTCATTGGCGGCGGTGGCGCTGGGCCTGATCGCACCTGGAATCTCGCACGCCCAAACGACCCACATCGTCGCCGATCCGCAAACCTCCCCGGCCCGCTGGACGGCGACCGTGGTGACACCTCCGGCCGGACGTTCACGGCTGACGCAGATCAGCGGCGGCACGGTGGCTGGGAAGAATCTGTTCCACAGCTTTTCCGCCTTCAGCCTCGCTTCCGGCGAAACGGCCCAATGGGTCTACCTCAATCCCCGGGGTGTAGCGCCCGCCAACGGCGGCGCCGGCATCACCAACGTCATCAGCCGCGTCACCGGTGGCGATGTCTCCAGCATCAGCGGTTCCCTGGTGTTGAACACCACCCCCGGCGACGCCACCGCACTTCCCAACGCCAACTTCTTTTTCATCAATCCGGCCGGAATCGTGTTCGGGGCCGGTGCGCAGGTCAATGTGCCACGGGCCGCCTACTTCTCGACCGCCCAGGAGCTTCGCTTCGGCCCCGGCGAGGTAGTTTTTTCGGCCGTCGATCCGCACTCCACGTTCTCAATGGCGGATCCGGCGTCCTTTGGATTCTTCGGGTCGGTCGCTGACCTAACCGTCGCCAATCAGAGCCTCAACAACGGCGCCGGCAATCTGTCGCTTTCGGCCGCAAACCTTACCCTGACCAGCCCGTCGATCCACGCCGGCAACGTTGGCCTGTTCGCCGTGGGCTCGCAGGCCTTCGACTTGCCGGTCAGCGGTATTCTCACAGCGGGTTCGGCGCCTTCCGGCACGCTGAAGATCGCTGGTGGAAACGTGATAGCGACCCCCTCGGCGACGACCAGGGGGGATGTGCTGATTGGCGCGGGCGACCTCCAGAACAGCGGCTTGATTTCCGCTCTCGGCCGTCAGATCGACGCCGGCGACATCACCATCACAGCCACGACATCGGTGGAGAATCTCCCTGGGGCAGGAATCAATGCTGACGCCGCCGTCTCGGGCAACGCCGGAACAATCACCATAACAACGGGAAACTTATCCAACCTTTACAATCCTCAACAAAGTAACATCACTCCCGCTTTTATCGCTGCCGAATCGAACGGTTCCGGCCAGGCGGGACAAATCAATATAAATGCCACGACCATCACGAACAGCGGTAACATCACAGTTCATACTCAGGGTAGCTGCCTGACGAGTTGTGTCGGCGGCTCTATCAATATCGTTGGCGACGCATTGATCAACAATGGTGGCATCAAGGCTGGCACAAACAGCCAAGCCGATGGTGGCGAAATCATCATCACAACGATCAGTTCCGTCGAAAACCTCGCCCAAGGTATTATCCACTCCCCCACTAGCGGCGGAGGCGCGGCCGGCGTGATCATAATAACGACCAACAATCTCATGAACGACAGAGGCGGCGATATCTCGACCAGCTCGGACAGCGCCAACTCCGGCGCCGCTGGCACAGTCAGTGTGCAAGCTTCCCGAGTCGAGAATGACGGAACCATCCAATCCGACACCAACGGAACAAGCCGCGCCGGCGACATCGCCATCATCACGACAGGCGCCGCTGCGGGCTGTGCGACCAATTGCGTGACAAACACCGGCACAATTAGTTCAACGGCCCAAAGCGGCAGCTCGGGGCCGGCCGGCTCAATACTGATCTCCACGGATTCGTTGACCAATGAAGTCGGCGCCAACTCCGGCCAGAGTCCCGCGGTGATCTCCTCAAGCGCGGTGGCGGGCAGCAGCGGCGTAGCGGGTTCGGTGACCATCGCCGCGAACCAGATCACCAATGGCGACGGGACAGCTCAGGGCGGCTCGATCATGACCTCGGGCTACAATGGGTCGAACGTCGCGCCGGCGATGGGCCAGCGTGTTCCCGGCCAGTTGACGATCACCGATGTGAAGGGCGACGGCGCCGGGGTTCTCGAGAACAGCGGAACGATCTCTTCCGCCGCCCTGGGATCGGCCAACGCCGGGAATATCTCCATCGCCATGACGACCGTGAACAACCTCGGCGCGATCACTTCAGACACCTCCGCCAGCGGCAACGCGGGGCAGGTATCGATCACCACGTCGCCAGCCGGCGCCGCCGCCGACGGTGTGGCCAATACCGGTACGATCAGCTCCACCGTCCTGGCCGGGGGGACCGGCAACGCCGGCTCGATCGCGGTCACATCCGGCAGCCTGACGAATTCCCGTCACGGCACAATCCAATCCGCCTCAACGGGGGGGATAGGGGGCGCGCAGGGGCAAATTTCAATCGCGGCGAGATCAATCGTCAATGCCGGGATCATTAGTATAAACACCGATAGCAACTGCGCACCGGCCTGCCAAGCAAGCGGCCTTCCCAATAGTATCGTTATTTCCGGTGGTGACCTTTCCAACAGTGGGCGGATCAGGGCCGCGACAACCGGTTCCGCGGCCGCCGGTGGCGTCAACATCACGGTCGATACACTCGAGAACCTTTCAGGCGCAACAATCCAGTCCCAGACGAAGGCTCAAGGCGCTGCGGGGACGGTCAGTATCGTGGCAAACCTCGTCACGAACCAACAGTCCGGCACCATCACGACGCTTGCCGACACCGGCAGTTCCGGCGCGGCGGGCCAGGTGAGTATCCAGGCGGCCGGCCTGTGGAACGATGGGTCGATCAACTCCAACACCTACGGCGCGGGGCCTGCCGGTGGCGTTACGATCATCACGACGGGGAATGCGGCGGGGTGCGCGACGAACTGCGTGACAAATACCGGAAAGATCGTTTCGACCGCCCAGCCCGGAAGTAGCGGCGACGCCGGTTCGGTTACGATTTTCACCGACGTGCTAACCAATCTGCCTGGCGCCGATGCGACGTTGAACCCCGGGTCGATCAACTCCAGCGCGTTCACAAATAGCAGCGGGGCCGCCGGAGACATTTTCATCAATGCTTTGCAACTGAACAATAGCGGCATGATCACGACCGTGTCGTACTACCAAGCCGCCAAGCGGGTCACCGGACACACTGGAGAAATTTGCATAAATTGCGACGCCGGAGGTCGAATTGGCGCTATTGCAAATAGTGGTTTGATTTCCGCTTCGACGTTTGGATTTCACGATGGTGGGACAGTTAATCTGAATGGAATTGCCATTGATAATAATGGCGATATTCAATCGAATACCTTTGGTCATGGGTCCGCCGGTGATGTCAATATTGTCGCAAATAGTATAATCAACCTTGGTGGTATAAGTTCCAATACAGGCTCGGCGACGGACACAAACACAAGTGGCGCGGCGGGTAAGGTGACCGTCCAGGCCGCCAACATCAACAACGCGGGAACGATAAGCACCGACACGTTTGACAGTGGCGCCGCCGGGGACGTCATCATCGGCACGACGGGAACCGCAGCCGGCTGTGCGACCAATTGCGTGACAAACACCGGGATGATCAGTTCGACCTCACAAGCGGGCAGCACCGGGGGAGCCGGCGATATCCAGATCACCACGGATACCCTGATGAATTACGCGCCGGGCGTGATCTCTTCCAACGCCGAGGTCGGGAGCGCCGGCGAGGCTGGATCGATCACGATCACCGCCGCGGCGATATTCAACGGGGCCGTAACGATCGCTCAAGTTCCGAGTTCTCCAACCATCGACCCGGAAAGCGGCGGCGTGGTCACAACCCAGCAGGGCGGCGCGATTACGACCGACGCCTATAATGGCGTGCTTTCGACCGGCGGCCAGATCGTTCTCATGACTCGGAACGGAGGCGGGGCGCCGACAAATTGCGTAATGATGGCGACCAGTTGCCTGACGAACACCGGGACAATTTCCGCGACTACCTCGGGATCGGCGGGCGCCGGCACGGTGAAAATCTCGGCGGCGTCGGTCATCAACACCGGCACGATCACGACGGCCGCGACGGCCGGAACGGGTGATGCGGGCGACGTCACGCTCGTGACCAACACACTGATCGACGCGAATGGCGGTAAGATCACCTCCAACGCGGAACCCAGCAGCTCAGGCAACGCCGGCTCCGTTACGATCTCAAACGACTCATCGACGATCCAGTCCCGATTGGAAATATCGCAGGAAAACTACCGCTCCCTCGCCGACACTCTGGCTGCGACCAACAATATCACCATTGAAGGCCAAGGTTCGGAGATTTCCAGCGCCAGCAAAGACATGGGGTCACCTGGTCGCGTCGTGACCGTCGCCAACCAAGTCTACATCATCAACGGCGGACAGATCGATACCGATACATCAAGCGGAGTGGCCGGCGATATCTATCTTCTATTCAAGCCAGGCCTGACGTTCCCCACCAGCGTGCTATCGCTTGGCGGAAACGCCAGTCTCGGCCCGGCTCCGCCCACCGACATCGGTACGATTACGACCAAATCCAGCGGGACATCCCAGGCCAGCAGCGGTGGGAAAATCTACGTCTACGCGCCATACGCCTTGATCCAGACCGGCAGCCTTATCCAGGCGACGGGCGGGTCGCCAAACGCCCAGGTTTTCCTGTCCGCCGGCGCGGATCTGGCGTCCACGGACAAGTTCAATTCCATCGACGTGTCGGGCCTGTACGTGAATTCCGGCGTCGTGGATTTGAGCGGCGCCGGCAAAGTCGAGTCGCCGACGTTCGTGGATTCCGAGAAGGTTCTCAAAGGCCAATGCGCCTCCCAGGCGGCGCAGGGTGAAACCAGCCGGCTGATTAACGAACTCAAGGGCCCCTACGGCGGTTCTTTTGAACGGGCCGCCGTGGCCCGCGGGCCAACGCCCGACGCCACGCCGTCGGCCTGCGGTCGATAGCCGCTGGTGCTGGAGAGTGGCGGGGAACATCATGAAGAGTCTGGTTCCTTCCACTATCGGCGCGGTGGCGCTCGCCGTTATCAGTTGTGCGGGCTCGCCCTTAGCCGCCACCGCCGCCGAGGCTGCGGCCGAGCTTCCCGGCCGGACGGGCCCAAACGCGGGGCCGCCACCGACACCACCTTTCGCGAAGACGCCGCCACCCACCCTTTTCAAAGCGCCGACCGGACCCACGATCGCACCTTCGCTCGCGAATCGACCCTTCGTGATCACGGACGTACGCATCACCAATCATCAGCTTTCCGGTGTCAGGACTACGGTGGCCGGATTTCAAACCAATTGGCGGCCCCGAGCGGCCGTCCCCGGCGCCCCTCGGCTAGATCGACAACCCCGGGACTCCATGGACACCGCCTGGATCCGACGGCAGTTCATACTTAATGGTCTGGTAGGCCGGCAAAGCTCAGTCGATCGTGTGGTGGCCCTGGTGCTGCTGATCAACGAGGCTTTCGTTGAAAACGGCTACATCAACACCGGTGTGCGGTTCGCCGAACGTGACTGGCCCGGGACGGATGGGAGGCTCGATCTCTGGCTGGTTCTGGGTTCGACGACGCCCCGCCGGCCGGGCTCTCCGCGTATCGAGGTGCACTGGAAACAATCTCCGGAATCCGCCGCGAACGCCCAAGGCGCGAGCCGGCGAAGGCGCAACCCCGCGGCTCGGCTTCTAACCGTCGTCCAGGATCTGGGTCATGCAAAGGGATCGGGGGGCCTTACCGCCAGCTACGTGCGCGACCGCATAACCTCGGCCTCCCGCTCGCCGCTGAATATGATCGCCGTCGAGCGCGAGTTTCGGCGGCTGTCGGACGACGACGCGCTACGGACCGTCAACGCCGATCTGCGCCCTGGCGATCAGCCCGGCGAGGCGCGCCTCTCCCTCACCGTGGCGCCACAGCCAAGGCTGGACGTCTACGCCATGATAGCCTCCAGCCGGACGCCGTCGATCGGCGGAATACGGTATTCTGGAGGGGCTTCGATCCGTAATCTGCTGTTCAGTGGCGATGTAGTGACGATAGACGGAGGCGAAACGAGCGGCCTCGCCGATGGCAGTCTGGACTACTCCACTCCACTCTTTCGGCCATCGACCAGGCTTGACCTCCGCGCCAGCATCGACCAGGCGGCCGTTCTTGACCCGGCGGTGTTGGCCCTGGGCATCCGCTCCAGCGACACCACCTTTGAAGCAAGCCTGATTCAGCGTCTTCTCGACGTGCCACTGACACCTCGAGCGGGCGGCAAGGGCTGGCAGGCGGCGCAGCGACTCGAAGTGGCGCTCCGCTTCACCTCCCGGCACTCGCAGAGTACCTTGGATGGAACACCGTTCTCGTTCTCCCCAGGATCGGTGAACGGTGTTACCGATCTTGATGTCATCCGCGGCGAGGTGAGTTTCGTAAGGCGGACCGAGAACTCGGTTCTGGCGGTTTCGGCGGATGGCAGCCTTGGACTCAGCGGAACAGGTTCCGACTTGCCTGGCGTTGTCAGGCCAGACGCCAATTTCACCGCGGTCCTCGGCCAGGCCAGCTATCTGCTGCGTCTCCCACGGCTGCTCTCGGGCGGCGTGGAATTCAAGGCCGCCATCGCAGGGCAATTTTCCGGAGGGCCGCTCTACGTGTCAGAGCAATTTTCCGCAGGGGGAGACACCGGGCGCGGCTATCGCCAGAACGACTTGCTGGCTGATGAGGGCGTCAGGGGCACATTGGAGCTCTATTGTCCGATCGGGTTCGGTCACGGCCTTTGTGACGCTCGCGCCACGGACTGGAAGTCGGTCAAACTGTCGGTATTCGCCGACGGCGCCTATATGCACAACCATCTGGGCGCTCAGCCAATACCCTCTTCGATTGGCAGCTTAGGCGTTGCGGTCGCCTGGAACCCCACCCGATCGTCAACAGTCGAGCTCAGCTACGGTCCCTTGAAAATCCCCGAACACCGTACCGGCCCCATCGACTTCCAGGATCGTGGCCTGCTGTTCAGTGTCACGGTGCACCCATTGGCGCCATTCGAGCCTGACTGACCCTGGCTGACCCACGAGAGGATGAAGGCGCCAAGCTCTAAGCGGTTCTACCTCTCAAGCGCGTCCTCAAGATATTGGAGGGCCTGAAGGCGGATAGCCCGGTCTTCTTCGGTGATCCCGTCAACAATCCCGGCTTCGATCGCGAGCATCGCCGCCCTTATGTGCACGGGGTTCATGTGAGCGGCGATCTCCACCAGCGCCATTTCCCGCGCCAAGACACGTCGCGACAGCTCATCCATCAACCGAGTATCGAACACGGGCCACGCCGCTTCCATTACCCGTTTGGGTTAGGGAAGCGGAAAAGCACGACGATGCTTGCCGGGCGTCAGACCCGGCTCATCACCAGGCAGCCATTGGTCCCGCCGAAGCCGAAGCTGTTGGACATCACGGTTTCAAGCGGCCGCTCCACCCGGCTCCGGGCGATGGGCAGACCCTCGAAGGCCGGATCGAGGGTGTCGATATTGGCGCTCTCGGCGACAAAACCGTCACGCATCATCAACAGACAATAGATCGCTTCCTGCGCCCCGGCGGCGCCCAGGCTGTGGCCGGTGAGAGCCTTGGTGGAGGAGATCATCGGCGCGGCGTCGCGGAACACCTCGCGAACGGCTCCCATCTCCTTGAGGTCGCCGACCGGGGTACCGGTGCCGTGGGGGTTCAGATAGTCGATCCTGCGGTTACCCGCCCCCTTCATGGCCAGGCGCATGCAACGCGCCGCGCCCTCACCCGAGGGGGCGACCATGTCGTGCCCGTCGGAATTGGCGGCGTAACCGACGATCTCGGCGTGGACCCTCGCGCCGCGGGCCAGAGCACGGTCCATGTCCTCAAGGACCAGCATGCCGGCGCCGCCCGCGATGACGAAGCCGTCGCGGTCCACGTCATAGGGGCGGCTGGCGCGGGCCGGGGTGTCGTTGAAGCCGCTGGACATGGCGCCCATGGCGTCGAACAGGTCCGAGAGGGTCCAGTCGAGTTCCTCGCAGCCGCCGGCGAACATCACGTCCTGGTTGCCCAGCCTGATCTGTTCATAGGCGGCGCCGATGCAGTGGGTGGAGGTCGCGCAGGCCGAAGAGATCGAATAGTTGATCCCGCGAATCTTGAACCAGGTCGAGAGGGTGGCCGAGGGTCCGGAACTCATGGCCTTGGGCACGGCGAACGGCCCGATCCGCTTGACACCCTTGGCGCGCGCGGTGTCCGCCGACTCGACGATCGTTCGGGTCGAGGGGCCGCCCGATCCGACGATCAGGCCGGTGCGTTCATTCGAGATTTCGCCCGGTTCGAGCTTCGCGTCGGCGATCGCCTGTTCCATGGCGAGGTGGGCATAGGCCGTGCCCTCCGAGAGGAAACGCGCCGCGCGGCGGTCGACCAGCGGCTCCCAGATCAGGGCTGGATCGGCGTGTACCTGGCAGCGGAAACCCATCTCGGCATATTTAGCCGCCGCCGACACACCTGACCGAGCCTCCCACAGGGAGGACCGGACCTCTCCGGCGTTGGCGCCGATCGAGGAGATCACGCCCATACCGGTGACGGCGACTCGCCGCATGACTGTTTCCTCTTCCCGTCAGACCGGGTCGGTGGCTTTGAAAAGGCCGACCCTCAGATCCTTGGCTTCGTAGATAGGTTTTCCGTCGGCTTCCATCACCCCGTCGGCGACGCCCATGATCAATTTCCTCAGGATCACGCGCTTGAAATCGATTCGATAAACCAATTTCGAGACATCCGGCGTAACCTGACCGCTGAACTTTACCTCTCCGACACCGACCGCGCGGCCACGCCCCGGTGCGCCGTTCCACGCCAGAAAGAAGCCGACCAGCTGCCACATGGCGTCCAGCCCCAGACAACCGGGCATGACCGGATCGCCGATGAAGTGACAGCCAAAGAACCAGAGATCCTTATGGATATCCAGTTCGGCGGTGATCTGACCCTTGCCGTGGGACCCGCCCGACGCCGACACCGAGGTGATTCGGTCGAACATCAGCATCGGCGGGGCCGGAAGCTGGGCGTTGCCCGGGCCGAACATATCGCCGCGCGCGCAAGCCAGAAGATCCTCGTGCTCGAAGCGCGTCCTTGTCATGGTGTCCATCACAGGCCGTTAGCACGGCGGGGTGGGGCGCCTCAACGGCATTGCGGCGCGGGCGCGACGCCCCAGAGCCGATCGGCGGCCACCCACCCCTCGACGCCGCCAAGGCCAAGCTTGCACCAGCCGCTCTTACAACGGTCCAGCTCGGCCAAGGATCGGGACTTCATTAACCCTTTGACGGGCGCGCCGGCGCGCGGGGCTTGCAAAACGGGGACAGGCGAGGCGCCGACGGCCTGTACCGAGCGGCGACCATCGATCATCATCTTGTGAATCCAGACCGCGCCGCCATAGGGATCGCAGACGCGCCGCCAGTCCAGGGTCTCGGCGACAACCTGCACCGGCAATCCCTTGGCCCTGTACTGCCAGAGAATGGGATAGTCAGTCCCGGGACCGCCTCGCGCCGAGACGGTGTCGCGCTTGAGGCTGACGTAGCGAGGGATGCAATAGCCGGAAATCGTTGAGGCTTGAGTCCCGGCGGAACAGTCTTTGCCCTCGCCGCCATGGTCCCCGCAAGCCGCTAGAATCAGGCCCAGGCCGCAGAGTCCGACGGCCAGGGCGAGCCTGCGAAACCAATTCCCGCTTGCTTGGCCGGGCAAACCCGTTTTGGTAGACATCGCGACGCCGCTGTCGCGCTCACACAATTGTTTCTCAGACCCACCCATGGCCCCTCGCAAGCCGAAAGTCGTTGTCACGCGCAAGCTTCCCGATGCGATCGAAACCCGCATGCGTGAACTGTTCGACACCGAACTCAATCTCGATGATACCCCGATGGACGCCGCGGCCCTGGTCGCGGCGATGACGCGCGCCGATGTCCTGGCGTCGACGATCACCGATCGCCTCGACGCCGACGTGATCGAACGGGCCGGGGATCGCCTGAAGCTGATCGCCAATTTCGGGGTGGGGGTCGATCATATCGATGTCGAGGCGGCCACCGCCCGGGGCATCACGGTGACCAATACGCCGGGCGTTCTGACCGACGACACCGCCGACCTGACCATGGGCCTGATCCTGGCCTCCGCCCGGCGGGTGGTCGAGGGCGCCAACATCGTTCAGGCCGGGGATTTCCACGGCTGGACCCCGACTTGGATGCTGGGCCGGCGGCTGCGCGGCAAGCGCCTGGGTATCGTCGGCATGGGCCGGATCGGCCAGGCCCTGGCCAAGCGCGCCCGGGCGTTCGGCCTGGCGATCCACTATCACAACCGCAAACCCGTCAGCTCCCGGATCGCCGAGGAGCTGGAGGCTACCTATTGGGAGAGCCTCGACCAGATGCTGGCCCGTACCGACGTGATTTCGGTCAATTGCCCTCATACGCCCGCGACCTATCATCTGCTGTCGGCGCGCCGGCTGAAACTGCTGCAGCCCCACGCCCTGGTGGTCAACACCGCCCGGGGGGAGATCATCGATGAAGCCGCCCTGGCAGGCATGCTTCAGCGCGGTGAAATCGCGGGCGCCGGATTGGACGTCTATGAGCATGAACCGACGGTTAATCCCAAGCTGTTGAAACTGCCCAATGTGGTGCTGCTGCCCCACATGAGTTCGGCCACCATCGAAGGTCGGATCGACATGGGCGAGAAGGTGATCATCAATATCCGCACCTGGATGGATGGCCACAAGCCACCAGACAGGGTGATCCCTTCAATGCTCTGATCCACAGACCGGGCATTCGGGGTCGGCCGGGAGACGCACGGTGCGGATCTCCGCGGCGAGGGCGTCGTAGATCAGCAGTCGTCCGATCAGGGCTTCGCCCGCGCCGGCGATCAGTTTCACCGCCTCGAGCGCCATCATCGAGCCGATCACCCCGGCCAGGGCGCCGACGACACCAACAGCCGCGCAGGTCTCCGCGTCGGGCGGCAGGTCCGGGACCAGGCAGCGATAGCAGGGACGCCCCAGGAAAACTCCGACCTGGCCGGTCCAACGGCCGATCGCCCCGCTTACCAGGGGCTTGCCGAGCGCCACCGCGGCGGCGTTGACCGCATAGCGCGTCGTGAAATCATCCGTGCCGTCGAGCACCATGTCGTAGCCGGCCAGCAGTCCCTCGGCGTTAGCAGGGCCCAGGCGCACGGGATGGCGGTCGATCACGACATTGGGATTGAGTGCGATCAGATGAGACTGGGCGACCGTCACCTTGACCTGGTCGATGTCGGCGACGCCGTAGAGAACCTGACGCTGCAGATTCGAGAGGCTGACGATGTCAGGATCGATCAGGCCGATGCGCCCCACCCCGGCGGCGGCCAGATAGAGGGCGGCCGGGGCGCCCAGCCCGCCAGCCCCGACGATCAGCACCCGGGCGCGCTTGAGGGCCTGCTGGCCAGGGCCGCCGATCTCGCGCAGCACCAGATGCCTCGCGTAGCGATCGACCTCCTCATCGGAAAACGCCATCCGCCTTGACCCGCCCCCGCCGCGCCGCCACATCCGCTGAATGCAGACAAGCGGATTTCCCGAATGGCACGGAACCACAATTCTCGCCGTGCGCAAGGCCGGTCATACCGTGATCGCCGGTGACGGTCAGGTTTCGATGGGCGCGACCATCGTCAAAGGCAATGCGCGCAAGGTCCGCAGGCTGGCGGGGGGCAAGGTGGTGGCGGGGTTCGCCGGCGCGACCGCCGACGCCTTCACGCTGATCGAGCGGCTGGAGAGCAAGCTGGAGCAATATCCCGACCAGCTGGCGCGAGCCTGTGTCGATCTGGCCAAGGACTGGCGCACCGACCGATATCTGCGCCGGCTGGAAGCGATGCTGATCGCCGCCGACGCCACCTCGATCTTCACCCTGTCGGGGGTAGGGGATGTGCTCGAGCCGGAATATGGCGTCGCCGCCATCGGATCGGGCGGCGCTTTCGCCCTGGCCGCGGCGCGGGCGCTGATCGATTTCGACCTGACCGCTGAGGACATCGCCCGCCGCGCGATGGGAATCGCGGCGGATATCTGCGTCTACACGAACGGCGCCCTGACCGTCGAAGCCATCTGACATGACCGAATTCACCCCCCGAGAGATCGTCTCCGAACTTGACCGCTTCGTGGTCGGCCACGCCGAGGCCAAGCGGGCCGTAGCTGTGGCCCTGCGCAACCGCTGGCGGCGGAGGCGGCTGGACGCCGATCTGATCGACGAGGTGACGCCCAAGAACATCCTGATGATCGGCCCCACCGGGGTCGGCAAGACCGAGATCGCCCGGCGCCTGGCACGCCTGGCCCAGTCGCCTTTCCTGAAGGTCGAGGCCACCAAGTTCACCGAGGTCGGCTATGTCGGCCGCGATGTCGACCAGATCATCCGCGACCTGGTGGAGAACGCCCTGGCAATGGTGCGCGAAAAGCGGCGCGGCGCGGTGCAGGCGAAGGCCGAATCCGCCGCCGAAGATCGCCTGCTGGACGCTCTGGTCGGGGCTCACGCTCAGGACGCCACCCGGGACTCGTTCCGCAAGAAGCTGCGGGCCGGCGAGCTCGACGACAAGGAGGTGGAACTCAATCTGCCGGACACCACGCCGTCGGCCCAGGGCTTCGAAATACCCGGCCAGCCCGGCGCCTCGATGAGCATGCTCAACCTGTCCGACCTGATGGGCAAGGCCTTTGGCGGCAAGCGTAAGGCGCACAAAACCACGGTGAGCGGCGCCTGGGCGCCCTTGATCGCCGAGGAGAGCGACAAGCTGCTGGACGACGAGGCTGTGACCGCCGAGGCGCTCGATTTGGCGCAGAATGCCGGGATCGTGTTCATCGATGAGATCGACAAGGTGGCGTCACGGGCCGAAAGGGCCGGCGCCGACGTCTCACGCGAGGGTGTCCAGCGCGACCTGTTGCCGCTGATCGAGGGCACCACCGTCTCCACCAAGCACGGGCCTGTGAAGACCGACCACATCCTGTTCATTGCGTCGGGCGCGTTTCATGTGGCTAAGCCGTCGGATCTGTTGCCCGAACTCCAGGGCCGGCTGCCGATCCGCGTGGAGTTGAAGGCCCTGACCCGGGACGATCTACGTCGGATTCTGACCGAGCCAGAAGCCAATCTGATCCGCCAGCATCAGGCGCTGCTGGCCACCGAGGGCGTGACGCTGAACTTCACCGACGAGGCGCTCGACGCCCTGGCCGACGCCGCCGAGGCGGTCAACGGGGCGGTGGAGAACATCGGTGCGCGCCGCCTGCAAACGGTTCTGGAAAAGGTGGTGGAAGAAATCAGCTTCACCGCGGCCGATCGCTCGGGCGAAACGGTGACCATCGACGCCGAAGCGGTGCGCCGCCTGGTCGGCGACCTGGCGCGGAACGCCGATCTGTCGCGGTTTATTCTTTAAGCCTGGAATTGGCCGGATCTGGCTTTCCAGATCGCGCGGTCGAGGGCCTTGGCGAAGGCCAGCCGCTCGGGCCGGCTCAGATCCCTGGCGACCCGAAGTTCACGGTCCGAGAGGCGAAGCCTGAGGTCGTCCTCCTCACCGGCCTGGCCGACCAGGGCGACGCGAGTGAAGGCGGTCGGCGAGGTCCAGACCATCCGGGTCCCCTTCGGGGACTGCAGCAGAACCCGGACCTCGGAGGCGGTCACCTGGACCCGCTCGTTCCTGGACGCGGCGCGGTTGCTGGCGGCGAAGGCGATGATCACCGCCAGGAGATCGAGACCTAGGAAAATCGGAACCGGACCAGCGCCGATCATCAGAAAAAAGCCGGCCGAAGCGGCGTTGATCGCCGTCAGGACGCAGATCAGAATCACGAAGCCCCGCGACGAGAGCGATCGGTGCGGAGTGATCACCGCGTCCATGAAGAAAGGTCCGTCCATCCGGAAGGCAAAATATGCGGGTCGAGCCGGCTTGGCGAGATGCGGCGCGCGCGTCATGGTCGGCCGATGCCAGCCAAAGCCCCAACGCCCCGCGAACGCCAACGCCTGCGCTCAATCTTCGAAAGGTTCGAGGCGGCTATGCCGGACCCTCGAACCGAGCTGACCTATGAATCGCCGTTCGCCCTGCTGGTGGCGGTGGTGCTGTCGGCCCAGGCCACCGATGTCTCGGTCAACAAGGCCACGCCGGGCCTTTTCGCCGCCGCCGGCACGCCCCAGGCCATGCTGGCGCTTGGAGAGGCCGCCGTCGCGCGGTTCATCTCGTCGATCGGTCTCTACAACGCCAAGGCCAGGAACGTGGTGGCGCTGTCCCGGATCCTGATCGAACAGCACGGCGGCGAGGTCCCCCTCGATCGCCAGGCGCTGCAGGCCCTGCCCGGGGTCGGGCGCAAGACCGCCAGCGTGGTGCTCAACGAACTGGGCGTCGAGCCGGCGATCGCCGTCGACACCCACGTCTTCCGCGTCGCCCACCGCCTCGGCCTATCAGTGGCGAAAACGCCCGATCTGGTCGAAGCGGACCTGATGCGGATTACGCCGAAAACCGGCCTGACCCGGGCTCACCACTGGCTGATCCTGCACGGCCGCTATACCTGCGTCGCCCGCAAACCCAAGTGCGGCGCCTGTCTGGTTTCCGATCTCTGCCCCTCGCGGGAATTGTTCGAGGGCTAGGGTCAAACGTTTGGCGCACCGAGTCTTCGGCCCCGGGGCTCGTCAGCGGCGTCGTCTTGATGTACCTCGCCCGCCTGTTTGGCGACCTGGAGCCCCTATGAACGCCCTGTTCGATGTAACCGCGATCGGCAACGCCATCGTCGATGTGATCGCGCCGGCCGAGGAGACGTTCCTGGGCGACGAGGGCCTGGCTAAAGGCGCCATGATCCTGATCGACGAAGCCCGCGCGACCGATCTCTACGGCCGGATGGCGGCTGGGGTCGAGGCGTCCGGCGGTTCCGCGGCCAATACCGTCGCGGGGGTCGCCAACCTGGGCGGTCGCGCGGCCTTTATCGGCAAGGTGGCGAAGGACGAGCTCGGCGCGATCTACGCGCACGACATCCGCGCGGCGGGCGCGCGGTTCGAGACCGAGCCGCTGGTCGGCGGCCCGGCGACCGCCCGGTGCCTGATCAACGTCACCCCGGACGGCCAGCGAACCATGTGCACCTATCTGGGCGCCTGCGTCGAACTTACCGCCGCCGACGTGTCGCCCGAACTGATCGAAGGCGCCCAGATCGTGTTCCTGGAAGGCTATCTGTTCGATCCCATCGAAGCCCGGCTGGCCTTTGCCAAGGCGGCGGGCCTGGCCCGGGCCTCGGGGCGGAAGATCGCGCTGTCTCTTTCGGATTCCTTCGTCGTCGAGCGGCACAGGGCGGCCCTGCTGGGCTTCATCGAAGGCCAGGTCGACATATTGCTGGCCAACGAGAGCGAGATCACCGCGCTGTTCGAGACCGCGAGCTTTGACGAAGCCCTGCGGGAAATCCGCAAACGGGTCGAGATCGCGGCGCTGACCCGGGGCGCGCAAGGCTCGGTGGTGCTGGCGGCGGGATCCGAACACACGCTGGCCGCCGATCCCATCGACCGGATCGTCGACACCACCGGAGCCGGCGACCAGTACGCGGCCGGCTTTCTGTTCGGTCTAGCGGCCGGCCATCCGCTGGGGGTCTGTGGCGCGCTCGGGTCCCTGGCCGCCGCGGAGGTGATCGGCCATTACGGCCCGAGACCAGCGACGTCGCTGCGTGCGCTCGCCACCTCCAAGAGGTTGATAGCGGCATGACCAGAACAGCCGACATTCGACGCGACACCAAGGAGACCCAGATCCGGGTCCGGCTCGACCTGGACGGCTCCGGGCAAGCGGAGGTTTCCACGGGCATAGGTTTCTTCGATCACATGCTCGACAGCTTCGCCCGCCACGGCGGCTTTGACCTGCGGGTCGAGACGACCGGCGATCTGCATATCGACATGCACCACACCGTCGAGGACACGGGCATCGTGCTGGGCCAAGCGTTTCACGCCGCGCTCGACGGTTTCAAGGGCGTGCGGCGGTTTGGCCACGCCTATATTCCCATGGATGAAACCCTGACCCGCTGCGCTGTGGACCTATCCAACCGGCCCTATCTGATCTGGCGGGTCAATTTCTCGAAGCCCAAGGTCGGGACCATGGATACGGAGCTGTTCAAAGAGTTTCACCATGCGTTCGCGATGCATGCCGGGGCGTGCGTCCACCTGGAAACCCTCTACGGCGAGAACGCCCACCACATCGCCGAGAGTGGCTTCAAGGCCCTGGCGCGCGCGCTGCGCGACGCCGTGGAGGCGGACGCCAAGACCCTGGGCCGCGCGCCATCCACCAAGGGCGTCCTGTAAAGGCGACCCATGCAGACGCTGGCCTTGATCGACTATGGCTCGGGCAATCTGCCCTCGGCCGAAAAGGCGCTCCGCCGGGCCGCCAACGACATGACGGCGCCGATGGCGGTGGTGACGACCGACGATCCGGAGGTCATAGCCCGGGCCGATCGTCTGGTGCTGCCGGGGGTTGGCGCCTTCGCCGCCTGCATGGCCGCCCTTGAGGCGAGGCCGGGGGTTCTCGAAGCGATGGTCCACGCCGCGATGACGCGCGGCGCGCCGTTTCTTGGGGTGTGCGTGGGAATGCAATTGATGGCCACGCGGGGTCTGGAGTTTGGACTGACCACGGGCCTTGGCTGGATCGAAGGCGATGTCCACGCCCTACGCGCGGGCCAACCAACTCTTAAAATACCACACATGGGCTGGAACAGCCTTGAGTACGCCTCGCCATCGCCGCTTTTTCAAGGTCTGGGTCCCGGGGTTCACATGTATTTCACCCATTCCTTCGCCATCCACGCGGATACTGACCGCGATGTCATCGCCTGGTCCGAACACGGCGATCGCTTCGTCGCGGCCGTCGCCAGGGACAATGTGGCCGGCGTGCAGTTTCATCCGGAAAAGTCGCAGGGCGCCGGCGCCAGGCTTCTCGGCAATTTTTTGAATTGGCGGCCATGATTCTCTATCCCGCGATCGATCTTAAGGACGGACAGTGCGTGCGCGTCGTCCGGGGCGACCTGGCCACCGCCACGGTGTTCAACAACGATCCCGCCGCGCAAGCCAAGGTCTGGGCCGCGGCGGGCTTCGACTGGCTGCATGTCATCGACCTCAACGGTTCGGTGGCCGGGCGGGCGATCAACAGCGCGGCGATCGAGGCGATCCTGAAGTCGGTCAGCATTCCAGTGCAGCTGGGCGGCGGCGTCAGGACGCTCGCCGATGTGGCGGGCTGGATCGAGGCGGGCGTAAGCCGGGTGATCCTGGGGACAGCGGCGGTGCGAGATCCGGACCTGGTCAAGGCGGCGGCGCGACGCTGGCCCGAGCAGATCGCCGTAAGCGTGGACGTCCGCAAGGGAGAGGTGGCCGTTCAGGGATGGACCGAGAATTCCGGCCTCGACGCCATCACGGTGGCCCGGCGGTTCGAGGATGAAGGCGTCTCGGCGCTGATCGTCACCGACATCGATCGCGACGGCGCGCTTTTGGGTTTCGATATCGACGTGTTCGGCGGCATCGCCGATTCAGTGAACATCCCGGTGATAGCGGCCGGCGGCCTGGCGACGGTCGACGACATCTTCCGATTGACGGCGCGGTCGGGCACCCCGATCGCCGGGGCCGTGCTCGGCCGCGCGCTCTACGCCGGAACCATCATGCCCATCGAGGCCCTGGCGGCGGCGGCTTGATGCTCAAGATCAGGGTCATCCCCTGCCTGGATGTCAGGGAGGGCCGGGTGGTCAAGGGCGTCCAGTTCGTGTCGCTGCGGGACGCCGGCGACCCGGTCGAACAGGCGCGAGCCTATGACGAGGCCGGCGCCGACGAGCTGATGTTCCTGGATATCACCGCCAGCCACGAGGGCCGACCGGCGATCCTCGATGTGGTGGCGCGGACGGCCGAGGTCTGTTTCATGCCGCTGTCGGTGGGCGGTGGCGTTCGCTCGATCGAAGGCGCGCGCCGGCTGCTCCGGGCCGGAGCCGACAAGATCGCGATCAATACCGCCGCCGTGGAAAACCCCGATCTGATCAGCGGCTGCGCGGATGCGTTCGGGTCCCAGGCGGTGGTGGTCGCGATCGACGCGAAACGGGCCGAGGCCGGCGGCTGGCGGGTGTTCACCTATGGCGGACGCCGCGACACCGGCATCGACGTGCTGGCCTATGCCGAACAGGCCGTGCGCCGAGGCGCTGGCGAAATCTTGCTCACGTCGATGGACCGGGACGGAGCGAAAACCGGCTATGACCTTGAGCTTCTGGCTGCCGTGAGCGCGGCCGCTTCGGTGCCCGTGATCGCCAGCGGCGGCGCGGGTTCGGCGCAGCATATGATCGACGCGGTTAAGATCGGACGCGCCGACGCCGTCCTCGCTGCATCGATTTTTCACTTTGGCGAAGTGACCATCGGCCAGACCAAGGCGGCCATGGCGGGGGCCGGCATTCCGGTTCGCCCCAGCTGGGCCCCGGTGGCCGCATGAGCAGGCTGGGGACCGTTCTGCCGCGCCTGGCGGAGGTGATCGCCTCGCGCCGATCCGCCGATCCCGCGACGTCCTGGTCCGCCAGGTTACTGGCCGACCGGCCTCTGGCCGCCAAGAAATTGGCCGAGGAAGCGGTGGAAACCGCCATCGCTGCTGTCCAAGGCGACAAGGCCGCGCTGATCGCCGAGAGCGCCGATCTGATCTACCACTGGCTGGTGGTTCTGGAGGGGATGAGCGTCAGTCTGGACGAAGTGGCGGAGGCGCTTGAGGCCCGCGAAGGCGCGTCGGGCGTCGCTGAGAAAGCTTCCCGGAATCGCTAACGCGGTTCGGCGCGCTTGAGGGCGACATAGAGCGCGCCATCGCCGCCGTGCCGACGGTGAGCCTCGGAGAGACCCGCGACGATCTTTCGCAGCGGCGGCTCGGCAAGCCATTCGGGCACACGACGCCGCAGAACGCCATCTCCGAGGGCGCCCTTGCCGGTGATCACCAGGATCGTGCGCCGATTCTCCGCCCGCCCTCTCAGAATGAAACCGGTCAAGGCCGCGCGGGCCTGATCCTGGTTTAGCCCGTGCAGATCGACGCTGGCCGCAGGCTGGTCGCGCCCTCGATCAAGCCGGCGGCGGCGGCCAGGTTCGATGGCCTGAAGACCGTGGGGGACTCGCGGGGGAATTTGGCGGACCGGTGGCTTGCCGGTCTTCTGTTGGCCGGTCTCTAGGGGGGCGGCCGGAAGCGCGGCGCCGGCGCGCGAGACCGGCGGGGATCCGGACGCCGAGAGGGGCGCCGCCGACGGCCGTTCCTTTCGCCGCCCGGAGAGAGGGCGGACCGTCGCCGTCACGATCGTCCACAGTCTGGCATCCGCGTCGATATCCGGCGATTTCACGGAACCGCCTCGATCATGGGCGTCAGCCGGAACAGATGCAACACGTGGCGAACCCGCCCCGCCTCAAGTCCAGCCTCGGGACCCACACCCATATAGAGATCGGCCCGCACATCGCCCCTGATCGCGCCGCCGCTGTCGAGGGCTATGGCCATGCGCCGATAGCTGGGGAACGCGCCCACAAGCGACGGCGAGCTGGCGTCCACCCAGAAGGCTTCGCCCATCGCATGCCTGGCCGGATCGACGGCCAGGGCCCGGCCGGGCGGCAGGCGCAGTCCAGCCGCACCCGAGGGTTCCGCACCGTCGTCCGGTTGCAAGCGAAAAAAAACATACCGGGGGTTCAGGCGCATGACCGCGTCCGCGTCGGGACCCCGATGGGCCGAGAGCCAGCCGCGTATCTTTTCCGAGGAAGTGTCCTGGTCAAGCAGCAAGCCTTGGCGGCGCATCGGCGCGGCGATCCCCACGAAAGTCGCCCCGTTGGCACCGTCAAAGACGGCCCGAAGCCTGGGGCCATTGGCGAAGACCAAAACCCCAGAGCCCTGGATCTGCAGGAAGAACAAATCCTCGGGACGCATCCAGGCCAGGGCGTCCCTCGCGGGGCGGGCCTCGATCTGCGAGCGATCGGCATAGGCTCGGTCAAGCCCGGCATCGTTGGGCCGGCGCGGCAGATCAGCGGGTCTCGGGCGAACGGGCGCAGTGAACTCCCCTCTCGGGCGTGATCTCGCTTCATAGATCGGCGTGTAGTAGGCGGTGAGCAGACCCGCGTCAGGGAGTCGTTCCGGGCGAAAATTGGTCTCAAGGAACCTGCGGGCGCCGGCTTCATCAAGCCTGCCCAGGACCATCGCTCTTTGGCAGACGATGGCAGTCGGAATATCCCGGGCCAGGGGGCAACTCGATACAAAGGCGTCGAAGTCGGCGGCGTGATCGTCCCGCGCCCAACCTTCCAGGTCGGAAAAATCCACCGCGCCCTGGATCGCCGGCGAGGTGGGCGCGACCTCAGGGGCCGGTGGAAGGCCGATCAAGGGCTCGTGGCGCTCGTTCGGCGGCGTGACGGCAGCCAGTGCCGGGGCGATGGCCGGGCGCAGCCCCGGCGACCTCGTTGCGCACCCCGCCAATCCACCGACCGTAAGAACGATGGCCAGAACCCAGACCCGCATTACGCCTCCGCGGCATCCACATGCACCAGGGTCCAATTAGGGTCGCGGCTTTTAAGATTTCGTTGAAAGGTCCAGATTTCGGCGGTCCTGCGATCATCGACCGCCTCCCCTTCTGGACCCTTTGAACGGCTGCGAAACTCGGCGAGGAACCGGACGGAGGCTTTGGCGAGGTCGCCAGTGACAACGACCCCTTCGAAATCCGCGCGAGGCGCCTGGAGAAAATCAACTGTTTCGCTCCGCCCCTCGGCCTCGCGCCGAGCAATGGCGTTCTCGAACCCGCCCATCACTTCGTCCGACAGAAGTGGCTTCAGAAGGGCGCGGTCACCGGTCGCAAAGGCGGTGACGATCAGCTGATAGGCCTGACGCGCGCCCTGGAGAAACGAGGTGACATCGAAACCCGGATCGCGCGCGCGCATCGCGGCGAGGCCACCGCCGGGCGCCGCCATCTCGGGCGTGACCGCCGGGATACGCTGGGGTTCGAGCGGCGGCGTACGAGGCTGGGGTGTCCCTTCGGATCCACGTCCCACCCTCCGACCGAGGACAGCGTAGAGTTGGAACAGAACCACCGCGGCCAACGCCGCCAGAATGATGAGTTCGAGAATCCGCAAGGGATGCACGCGCCTTTCAACCGGAAGAAGGAAACCAGCATAGAGCAAGCCATGGCTCGCGTCAGCAGGGCGGCGTTGCGAGGGCGCGGAGGCCATGATAGCCAGCCCGCTCTCCGGCGCCAGCCTGGGCAGGATCACACACGGAAGCCTTGATATGACCGACACCTTCAGCCCGCCACCGGCGCCGTTCGGCGATGGTCAGGACGCGGCGATGCAGCCGGCGATCAGAATCCTGGCGCAATATATCCGCGACCTGTCGTTCGAAAACCCCAGGGCGCCCGAGGCGTTGCGCGGTGGCGCCGCTGCGCCGCAAATTGATCTGGGCGTCGAACTGAACGCCCAGGGCCGCGAGGGTGGCGTTTTTGAGGTGGAACTGAAACTGACGGCCGCGGCGCGGCGCGACGGCGAGGCGGTTTTTCAGCTGGAGCTGGTCTATGCGGGATTGTTCCAAATCGTCGGCGTCGAAGCCGAAGATCTCGAGCAGGTGCTGATGATCGAGTGCCCGCGCTATCTGTTTCCGTTCGCGCGACGGCTGATATCAGATCTCTCGGCCGAAGGTGGTTTTCCGCCACTCATGCTTGAGCCGATGGACTTCGCGGCGATCTACCTGGCCCGAAAAGCCCAGGCGGAGAATGTTCAGATCGGGAACGCGTAGCTCACTGGGAACGCGACAGCCAAACGGCGTCCGATCCCAGCTCTTCCTGGACGAATTTGGCGTGGTTCATGCGTTCGAGCTCGGTCAAACGCTCCGTCAACGGGCGTGGCCGCCGGCCATGGTCAAGCCGGGCCATCGGTTGTGAGACGTCGATCTTCCGCGTCTGGTCAAGATCCAGCATGGCCTCGCGACCGCCGCGCAGCTCGAGATAGACCCCACCGAGAAGCTGGGCGTCGATCAGCGCGCCATGTTTCTCCCGGTCGGCCAGGGAAATCCTGAACCGTTTGCAGAGAGCGTCCAGGGAATTGAACATCCCAGGGAAGCGTTTCTGCGCCATCGCCAAGCTGTCGATCCAGCGAGGCTCGGGAACGATAGGCAGGGCGGCCAGATTCAGTTCGTGGTTTATGAAACCGCGGTCAAAGGCGGCGTTGTGGGCGATGATCGGGGCATCGCCCAGAAACTCTAGCAATGCGCCAGCAATATCTTCAAAGGTCGGCTTGTCGCTGAGAAAAGCGCGCGAGAGGCCGTGAATTCGCTCTGCGTCCGGATCGATATCCCGCCCAGGATCGATGTAGCGGTGGAAATGACGGCCCGTGGGCAGAAGGTCGAGCAGCTCTACGCAGGCGATTTCGACGACCCGATGCCCTTTCCGCGGGTCGAGACCGGTCGTTTCCGTATCGAGCACGATTTCACGGATCATCGGCTTTCACTGGCCTGCTTCGAGCGATCCAGCAACGTTCTAACGATGATGGCAACCTGCTCGCGCGCCGCCTCCAGACCTAGGCTGGTATCGACCACGAAGTCGGCCCTGGCGCGTTTCTCGCCGTCGGGCATCTGAGCGGCAAGGATGGATGCGAACTTTGCCGGGGTCATATCAGGACGGTCCAGCACCCGGCGCCTCTGCAGGTCGGGGGGCGCCGACACCACGACAACCGTATCGACATTTTTCTCGCCGCCAGTTTCGAGCAGCAAGGGTATGTCCAGAACGACGACGGCCGCGCCCTGTGAACGGGCGCGATTGAAGAACGCCTCGCGGGCGCCGCTCATCAACGGCCAGACGATGGCGTTGAGCCTGGCCAGGGCAGCCGAGTCGCCGAGCACCCTATCGGCCAATCGGACACGATCAATCGCGCCCTCCGGCGCAACGCCGGGGAACTCGGCCTCGACCGGGGCGACGGCGGCTCCGCCCCTGGCGTATAGACGACGAACCTCGGCGTCCGCGTCATAGACCGGCGCCCCAAGCCCCGCGAACAGTTCGGCGGTGGTCGACTTCCCCATGCCGATGGAACCGGTCAGGCCAATGATGATCAAATATGGGTCTCCAGGCTCGCCAGGGCCAAGGCGCGGACGTCGATGTCGGGCGGCCGGCGTCCGAACAACGTCTGAAAACTGGGTATCGCCTGGCCGATGAGCATCCAGAGGCCATCAACCGTGCGAAGGCCCCGTTGGCTGGCCTGTTCCAGGAACGAAGTGCGAAGAGGTCGATAGACCATGTCCATAACCACGCATTCGGCGTCAAGGCGCTCGAAAGGAAGAGTCTGGACGCTTGCCGCGCCTAGGCCCAGCGGCGTAGCGTTGACAACAATCCTGACGCTGGCCAGAGCCGCCTCCACCTCGCGTGGGTGAAAGGCCCGAGCACTATCGCCGAACAAACCCGCGAGGTCCTCGGCGCGGTCGAGTGAACGGTTCAGAATGCGGATTTGCGGGGCGCCGGCGTCCAGAAGAGCAGCCGCGGCGCCGCGCGCCGCGCCGCCCGCGCCCAGCACAAGAACAGGCCCGGTGGCCGGGTCAAAGCCATCGATCGTGGCGCGAAACGCATGAAGAAGACCCTCGCCATCAGTGTTGTCCGCTTCTACCGACCCGTCGGATTCAAACACCAGGAGATTGGCGGCGCCGGCGCGCTCGGCGCGCGGAGAGCGGCCATCGGCGAGTGAAAGCGCCATTTCCTTGAACGGCGCGGTGACATTCAGGCCACGGACTATTCCACCACGCAGACCGTCGGCAAAGCTTATGAAGGCTGCCGGTTTCGGCTCGAAAGCGACGTAGACCGCGTCCAGTTCGGTTGCGGCGAGCCATGCGTTGTGGATCAATGGACTAAGGCTATGGCGAACCGGCGCACCGACCACACCAGCGACCACGGTCCGACCCGATATCGGCGTGGCGACGACGGACGTCTGAGCGACAGGTATCACCCGATAACCTCAACCTGGGCGGTGCCTCCCGAGAGAATGTTGATAACCGCCGCGGCCGTTTCCTCTACAGAGCGCCTTGTAACGTCGATGACGGGCCAACCAAGCCGGTCGAACAACCGCCGCGCCGCCACGACCTCGGCCCGGACGGCGTCATTGTCGACATAGGCGCTCTCGCGACTTTCATTCAAACTCCTCAATCGGTTCCGCCGGATCTGGATCAGCCTGTCCGGTGACAAAGTCAGGCCGACAACCGGCACGTTCCTCAACTCCAGCAAGCTTGCCGGCACACCCGACGAAGGAACCAGGGGAATATTAGCCGCCTTCACGCCGCGATGAGCCAAGTAGATGCACGTCGGGGTCTTCGAGGTTCTTGATACGCCAACCAGAACGACATCGGCCTGGCTTAGGTCCTGGCCGCCTTGACCGTCATCATGGCCAAGGGCGTAGGAGAGAGCATCCATGCGGTTGAAATAATCGCTATCAAGCGCGTATTGAGCGCCAACCCGCGTTGAAAGCGGCGCCCCGAGATACCACGACATCGCCGACACAAGCGGGTCCAGAGCTCCGAAGCAGGGCATGTCGAGTTTCTGACACCCGGCTTCCAACGCACCGCGCAATGATTCATCGACAATGGTGTGCAGGACGATGCCTGGAGCATTGGCGATCTCCGCCAACGCCCGATCAAGCTGGGCCTGAGAGCGGACGAGGGCATAGATATGCTCGATCTCCAGGACATTGTTGAACCGCGCGCAGGCAGCCCTGGCCATGGCGTTAAGAGTCTCGCCCGTCGAGTCCGAAACCAAGTGAACGTGAAAGTAGGTAGCGAGGCGCTGGCTCGACGTCATGGGATGTAAACCTCGGCCTAATGCTGTGGACGGTAGGTTGGCTATCTCTTAACCAAATCAACCCCACGGTGGAAACCATGTGAGCCCCAAAGCGCCCAGCGCGGATCAGACCCACGGCTGGGGACAACCGCCGGTCGGGAGCCTATCCTATCCCCAGCCAGTGGGAGGTGGAAATTCCATATTAGACCCTATCCCCAGACATGGGGCAAACGGCCGGCTGTCCCGTGTTATTCACAATTTTCGGGATTTTTAGATTATATAAATCAATAAGTTAACGGTTACCCGACGGCTCTGCGAACGAGAGCCGAGGTTCATCACATAGGTGGCTTTCGTATGTATCGCCGATGGTAAAGTTCCAAAGTCTGAGATGTCCACCGTTCGCGAGGGCCTACTTCCATTTCCTCATAGGTCTTTCTCTTAAAAAGATGGATAGAAGGATGGAGAAAGAGGGCTCTTGAGGCTAGGCGTGGGAACCTGTCTAAAGCCGTCATGAACGAGCGTTTTCATTCATCGTACAACGCAGGCTCGCCTGACCGGATGCTGGCTCCGTGGCGGCTCGTAGCGTGGCATGATCCGTGTTTTGGGGATTTCTTGAGCTCAGTTACGCGGTGATCCCTTCACGGAAGCGCGTCGCGGTGGTGCTTTTCAATCTGGGGGGACCAGATTCCCCTCGGGCAGTCCGCCCTTTTTTGGAAAACCTGTTTTCGGATCCGGCGATTATAGGCGCGCCTTGGTTTATTCGCCGTTCACTCGCAATACTGATTGCACGACTCCGACAGAAATCCGCGATAGCCAACTATGCGCTGATGGGGGGTGGATCACCGATCTTACCCCAGACTGAGACTCAAGCTCAGGCCCTTCTGGCGTCGCTCAGGGAACGTTTGCCAGACGTTGAAATAAAGGTTGTGATCGCCATGCGCTATTGGCACCCACTCACACAGGAAGCCGCCACCGAAGTCGCCGCATTCGAGCCTGATCACATCGTTCTAGCGCCATTATATCCTCAATATTCGACTACAACGACAGGATCTTCATTCAAGGCATGGCGCCAGTCATATAAAGGACCGGGGCGGACACATGGTATTTGCTGTTGGTATGAGAACGGCGGGTTGATTGAGGCTCATGTCAGTAGAATTCTAAGGACCTGGGAGGCTGCGGGTAAGCCGCGTGTCCGATTGTTGTTTTCCGCCCATGGTCTGCCGGAACAGATCGCGACGAGCGGGGATCCATATCAATGGCAGATCGAAGCAACCTGCGCGGCTGTGGCCAAGCGCCTTGGCCCGCTGTGGGACTGGCAGATCTGCTATCAGAGCCGAGTCGGTCCCCTGAAATGGATCGGACCCTCGACCCCTGAAGCCATCACCAGCGCCGCCCGAGACGGCGTGGGGGTTCTTATCGATCCGATCGCTTTCGTTTCAGAGCACATAGAAACTCTGGTTGAGCTCGATCGGGAATATGCGGAGATGGCGCGGGAACTCGGCATGAAAGCCTATCTCCGAGCGCCGGTTGTTGGCGTTGAACCGAGCTTTATCGATGGGTTGGCGGAGGCTATTGGGGACTCTCTGGGAAAGTCTGGTTTCTGTCCCCAGATGCGCGCCTGCCCGGTGGGTCTGAATCGGTGTGGCCGATCGCCTAAGTCTGGGGAAATGGGATGATTTTCAATATAATCAAAGGGATACATATCCTGGCCGTAATCGCCTGGATGGCGGGCCTGCTTTATTTGCCTCGGCTGTTCGCTTATCACACACGGTCCGCGCCAGGCGGTGAGCTTGATGAAGCCTTTAAGGTCATGGAGGAGAAACTGCTGAAGATCATCATGAATCCAGCGATGGTCGCGGTTCTGATTTTGGGAGCGACGCTGGTTTATTTTGACGGGGTATCGACCCTTTTGAAGCCTTGGATGATTGTTAAACTCGCTGGGGTAATTAGTCTGGTGTCCTGGCATATTTATCTTGCCGGTGCCCGGCGGAAACTGGTGTCGGGCGAGCGGCCGCACAGCGAACGGTTCTGGCGGATGACCAATGAATTACCGTTCATAGCCGCCATAGTCATCGTATTGTCCGTCACCACCAAGTTCGGCGCGTGATCGGCTTGCCGCGATCCTCTTGACGGCCAGCCGGCGGTGTGTTTCGGATGTTCTCGGATTTCGAACCCGCGATATTGGTTCTCCCATCCTGTCAACGAGAGCATCCGGCCCAATCTGGGTTTGAGTGTGCCTACCCTCCAACGACCGTCGTTGCGCCGACCATTCCCTGGCAGGCGCAGTCGGAACCGCCATGAAGCCCCGCGTTTGGGCTGGCGACCAACCTAAAGAGTTAATCCACCATGTCTGATGTTTTGGATCTAGAATCGCCCGAGAGCGCTGATGAAGCGATGTTCTCAGGGGCGCTTCAGTCGGGCGAGAGCGGCGGAGTGCGAGCTATAGCCGCACTTGGCCTCACACGCATGTCACTGCAAGAATTAAAAGAGAAATCGCCAGCTGAACTTCTGGCCTTTGCCGAGCAGTTTGACATCGAGAATGCTAACGCGATGCGTAAGCAGGATATGATGTTCGCGATATTAAAGGCGTCCGCTGAAGAGGGGCTGGAAATATTCGGTTCCGGGACCCTGGAGGTGGTCCAGGATGGATTCGGGTTTCTCCGCAGTCCTGAGGCCAATTATCTCCCAGGACCCGACGACATCTATGTGAGCCCCTCACAGATCCGGCGGTTTGGACTCAGGACGGGCGATACGGTGGATGGCGGCATCAGGGCGCCGAGGGAGGGAGAACGATACTTCGCGCTGGTCAAGGTTGATCAAGTGAATTTCGAAAATCCCGACAATGTCAGGCACAAAGTGCACTTCGACAATCTGACGCCTCTCTATCCCGAAGAGCGGATGACCATGGAGATTGACGACCCGACATTAAAGGATCGGTCGGGTCGCGTGATCGATATCGTTGCTCCGTTGGGCAAGGGCCAGCGATGCCTGATTGTCGCGCCACCGCGGGTCGGCAAGACGGTGATGCTGCAAAACATAGCCAAATCGATTGCGGCCAATCACCCGACTTCTTACCTGATCGTCTTGCTGATCGACGAACGGCCAGAGGAAGTGACGGACATGCAACGCACGGTCCGCGGTGAGGTGATTTCGTCGACATTTGATGAACCGGCCATCCGGCACGTGCAGGTCGCAGAGATGGTTATCGAAAAGGCCAAACGGCTGGTGGAACACAAGCGCGATGTGGTCATCCTGCTGGATTCCGTGACCAGGCTCGGGCGGGCCTACAACACCACCGTGCCGTCCTCCGGTAAGGTGCTCACCGGTGGTGTCGACGCGAACGCTCTTCAGAAACCCAAGCGGTTCTTCGGCGCCGCTCGAAATATCGAGGAGGGGGGGTCGTTGACGATCATCGCCACGGCTCTGATCGATACGGGCAGCCGCATGGATGAGGTCATTTTCGAAGAATTCAAGGGAACAGGCAATTCCGAAATCATTCTCGATCGGAAGGTCGCCGATAAACGGATATACCCTGCGATCGATGTTCTGAAGTCCGGAACTCGAAAAGAAGAATTGATCACACCCAAGGATCAGCTCCAAAAAACATTTGTTCTGCGTCGGATTCTAAACCCCATGGGGCCGCAGGACGCGATCGAGTTCCTGCTGGATAAACTACGAAACGCTAAAAACAATGCCGATTTCTTCCAGTCTATGAATACATAGAGCAACGGTGATACTGAAACCGAACTAGGGAGTGCATTGTGAAAGTTCGTTTAGAGGTTGACTGCAGTCCAAAGGAAGCTCGCGCCTTCCTGGGACTTCCGGACGTGACCAGCCTCAACGATCACATGGTTCTGGAAATGAAGAAGCGTGTGGAGAGCAATATGGCCCTTGTTTCGCCAGATGAACTTATGCGTAGCTGGATGTCCTTCGGCGGTCAGGCGACAGAGCAGTTTCGCAAGCTGATGACGGCGGCGGCAACCGGAGCGCAGACACTTAAATCGGGCGGATGACGAACACTATATTCGCTCTCGCCACCGCGCCGGGACGCGCGGCGGTGGCGGTGCTTCGATTGTCTGGCCCCGACGTCCGGGAAGCTCTGAGACGTCTCGGCGCGGCTGGATTGGAGCCTAGACGAGCCTCTCTACGTACCTTCGTTGATGCTGATGGCGAGGCGCTCGACCGGGGTCTGGCGATATGGTTCCCTGGGCCCGCCAGCTACACAGGCGAGGATTGCGCCGAACTGCATGTTCACGGCGGCGCGGGTGTCGTCGACGGCGTCAGTGATACCCTGAGGGCGCTGGGACTCAGACTCGCTGAACCCGGTGAGTTCACAAGGCGGGCCGTTCAGAATGGCAAGCTCGACCTGGGACAAGCGGAAGCGGTCGGGGACCTGATCGATGCGGAGAGCCGCGCTCAATCCCGACAGGCTATCAGCCAATTGAACGGAGCATTGGGCGGACGGCATCAAGCCTGGCGCGGACAATTGATCGCGGTCCTGGCGGACCTTGAGGCCACCGTGGATTTCCCAGATGAGGAATTGCCATCCGATGTGATGAACCGCTCTGCTGCTCCACTCGAAGGGCTGCTCAGGGACCTGGAAACGGCCGAGAGGGAAGGTGTCCGGGGCCTCCAAGTTCGCGAGGGCTACCGTGTTGGCCTCGTCGGTGCGCCCAATGCGGGAAAAAGCACGCTTTTCAACGCCTTGCTGGATCGGGACGCGGCGATTGTCGCGCCTGTGGCGGGAACGACGCGTGACACCCTGGAGGCCAGCCTTGACCTTGAGGGTTACAAGGTCTTGCTCTGTGACATGGCAGGAGTGGGCGATGCTGGGGATGTTGTCGAGGCCGAAGGGATGCGACGCGCCAAGGCCTGGGCAGAGTTGGCTGACTTGCGTGTCTGGGTGGTTGACCGCGCCAGCCTAGGTGATGAATGGCGATCCGGTCTCGATCTCATTCGGGTGGGTGACTTGCTTGTGCTGCATAAGTCAGATCGTCCCGAAGGTGATGCGGAGCGCGTCGCGACTGAAGCGGCGGTCCGGTTGGGTCTGGATAAGGTTTACACAAATCATCTGCCAGGAGGATCGGACCCCCTTCGAGCCTGGCTATCCGGGAGAATACTCGATGATTTGCGTGGATCGGACTTCCCGGCCACAACCAGGGTTCGGCATGCAGCGCAGTTGACGCGGGCGCGAGAACACCTGGGACGAGCGTTGAGGGCGCTTACCCAACCTGAACTGGCGGCCGAGGATGTCAGACTCGCGATCAGAGCCCTGGCCCAGGTAACCGGAGCCATAGGCGTCGACGACGTATTGGATCGGGTGTTCGCGACGTTTTGCATCGGGAAATAGCTGTTTCACGTGAAACAGACAGACGCCTGTTGCCTGGTCGTCTCGACGGGCGTCCTGGCGCCCGCTAAGCTGGTGGAATGGAAACTTCGCCCGACACAATGATCTGGGATGTGGTCGTCATCGGCGGTGGGCACGCGGGATGTGAGGCCGCCTCGGCGGCGGCGCGTTGTGGTGCGGCGACGCTGTTGCTCACCCATAGGCTGGAAACCATCGGTGAGATGTCCTGCAATCCCGCGATAGGCGGCGTTGGGAAAGGCCATTTGGTCAGGGAGATCGACGCCCTGGACGGACTCATGGGACGCGTTGCCGACGGCTCTGGAATACAGTTTCGGATGCTGAACGCATCGCGTGGCCCAGCGGTGCGCGGTCCCCGCGCGCAAATCGACAGGGGTCTGTATCGCATCGGCATGCGCGCCGCGCTGGAGGGCCAAGACAATCTCACCCTTTGCGCCGAGGCGGTGGAAGATCTCATCGTGGAGGGTAATCGGGTTGTTGGTGTGGTCGGCGCCACCGGCACACGCTATCGCTCTCGGTCGGTGGTGCTGACCACAGGCACGTTTCTCAGAGGTGTTATTCATCGGGGTGATGAACGTGTGGAGGCCGGGCGAGCTGGGGACGCCGCATCTGTTGGCCTTTCCAAGCGTCTTTACGATCATGGCCTGGCGTTGGGTCGCCTCAAAACTGGTACGCCACCTCGGTTAGACGGGCGAACCATCGACTGGGCCAGTCTCGCGATGCAGTCAGGCGACTCAAAGCCGGCGCCATTTTCGTTTCTGAGCGGGCCGATCGTCACGCGGCAAGTGCAATGCGGTTTGACTGCCACCAACGCGGCGACCCACGCGATCATCGCGAAACACATAGGAGAGTCAGCCGCCTATGGCGGGCGGATCTCGGGTAAGGGTCCGCGATATTGTCCTTCGATCGAGGACAAGGTGGTGCGCTTCGCGGACCGGGATAGTCACCAGATTTTCCTGGAGCCGGAAGGTCTCGATGACCACACCGTCTATCCCAACGGCATCTCGACATCGGTCAGCGCTTTGACGCAGGACCTGTTCTTGAAGACTATTCCCGGGCTGCGGTCGGTTGAGGTGCTTCGGTATGGATACGCCATAGAATATGATTACGTAGATCCCCGCGAGCTTACCACGGCTCTAGAGCTGAAACGTCTTTCAGGCCTCTACTTGGCGGGTCAGATCAATGGCACGACGGGATACGAGGAAGCCGGGGCTCAGGGCTTGGTGGCGGGCCTGAATGCCGCGCGCGCCGCCGGCGGATACGACCCTGCGGTTTTTGGACGTGACGAGGCCTATATCGGGGTGATGATTGATGATCTGGTCACGCGTGGCGTGACGGAGCCCTATCGAATGTTCACCAGCCGCGCCGAATATCGACTGCGGCTGCGGGCCGATAACGCCGACCAAAGGCTGACCAAAATGGGTATCAACCTGGGATGTGTGGGCTCGACGCGCGAGCGGGCGTATGCATCGAAGGCCGCCATCCTCGCCAAAATTTTGTCGGTGGCGGGATCTCTATCGCTTACAACAGGGCAGGCTGCTCAAGCAGGGTTCAGAATTACCCAGGATGGCCAGCCACGTTCGCTGAAGCAATTGCTCTCCCACCCGGAAATAAGCTTCGAGGCCCTGGCGGTGGTTTGGACTGAACTCAAGGCTTGGCCAGATTTCGCACGAGAGCAAATCGAAATCGATGCCGCCTATCACGGCTACATGGATCGGCAAGACGCGGATGTGGCCTTATTTCGCAGGGATGAAAATCTACCCCTGCCAAACGATCTAGACTATTCCGCCCTTTCCGCTCTGTCTAATGAGGTTCGTGAGAAGCTAGCGGCCATCAATCCTACGACGATCGGCCAGGCTGCTCGCATTGAAGGCGTCACCCCTGGCGCCATCGTAGCCTTACTCGCCCATGTGCGCCGTCGTGTGGCTTGACGCGCTGGAGCTCCCCTCGACTTTTTTGGAGGTCGTAGGACTTACCGACGAGAGGCAGCGAGATGTGGAGGCATTCCGAGTCTTGCTTGTCCGAGCCAACCAACAGATGAACCTTGTCGGTGATTCCACCTTGAAGGAGTTCTGGAGTCGACACTTTGTCGACAGCGCCCAGTTGTTGTGGTTTTCACCCAACACCGCGGTTTGGGCTGACTTGGGCAGTGGGGCGGGATTGCCTGGTTTGATTTTAGCCATACTGCTCAAAGGCCGCCCAGGTTCGACCGTGCATTTGATCGAGAGCATGACGAAGCGGTGTCGTTTCTTGAGTGAAGTTGTGCGGGCGCTGGATTTGCCCGCCGTTGTGCACAATGGGCGCGCCGAGGCGTTGAAACTGAACGTCGAGATGGTCACCGCGCGCGCGTGCGCGCCGTTAGAGCGCCTTCTAGGGTATGCGGAGCCCTATTTCGCACGGGGCGCGCGTGGCTTGTTCCTTAAGGGCGCGGACGTAGATAGCGAGATTTCGCAAGCCAGAAAGTCGTGGGGGTTCGCCTTCGAGGCGACAGGCAGTCTCAGCGATCCCCGGGGGCGCCTGTTGTTCATTGAGGAATTGCGGCATGCCTGAGATCTCCGGGGGGCTTCGGGTCTTTGCCGTGGCAAATCAGAAGGGTGGGGTCGGCAAGACGACGACTGCGATCAACCTGGGAACGGCCCTGGCGGCCATCGGGGCCAGGGTTTTGTTGATCGATAGCGATCCCCAAGGAAATGCGTCGACGGGTTTGGGCGTGTTGCCCCACATGCGCGCCAAGACCCTCTATGATGTATTGATCGATGGCGTCGCAATGAGGGCGGTCATCGTCAAGACAGACATTCCAGGCCTATTTCTCGCGGCCGCGGAAGCCGATCTTTCGGGAGTGGAACTGGAACTGGGTCAAACGCCGCGCCGCGGGTTCCGGCTGAGAGATGCCCTCGAACCGCTGAGGGATGGGGCTGACTTCGACTATATCCTTATCGACTGCCCCCCGTCTCTGAACCTGCTTACGGTCAATGCCATGACCGCCGCGGATGCGGTTCTGGTGCCCTTGCAGTGTGAGTTTTTCGCTCTGGAGGGCCTCACTCAGCTTCTGCGAACCGTGGAGCAGGTGCGAGGCGCGCTGAACCCGACACTTGAGATTCAGGGGGTGGTTCTGACCATGTATGACAAACGAAACAGTTCCTCGGCGTTGGTGGCCAAAGACGTTCGCAATCACCTTGGAGACAGAGTGTATGAGACTGTTATTCCTCGGAATGTGCGAGTGTCGGAAGCACCCTCCTTCGGTAAACCCGCAATCATCTACGATCTGCATTGTACCGGAAGCCAAGCCTATCTGAAGCTTGCCAGGGAAGTCATAGATCGTGAGCGCAAACGGGCGTCGATCCCGGCGTGATGACTTCCAACTTGGAGATATTGGATGACTGAAGGGCGGCGAGGCCTCGGCCGAGGACTATCGGCTCTGCTTGACGAGGTCAAAACGGCTTCGACGGCGGAGGGCCGCCGCGCGGCGGGTGTCCTTGATATGGATATCGCTTCCATCCAGCCGAATCCGGAACAACCCCGACGCGCCTTCGCCACCGACGAGCTCGATGAACTGGCGTCATCGATTCGCGAAAGGGGGGTGTTGCAACCTATCCTCGTCCGGCCGCTCCCAGGCGCGGGCGCCGAATATCAGATTGTCGCGGGCGAGCGGCGTTGGCGCGCCGCCCAGCGCGCGGGATTGCATGTCATACCCGCCCTGGTTCGCGACCTGGCGGATCAGGAAGTCATCGAGGTGGCGCTGATCGAGAACATCCAGCGTGCCGATCTCAACGCGCTGGAGGAAGCTCGGGGCTATGAGGCGATGGCGCGAAGGTTTGAGCGTAGCCCAGACGCGATTGCCAAGGTTGTGGGAAAGAGCCGTAGTCACGTCGCGAACACCCTGCGGCTTATGAAACTGCCCCAGGCAATCCAGGATCACCTGGAATCTGGCCGTCTGACCGCCGGACATGCTCGAGCCCTACTGGATCTCGGTGACGCCACCGGCTTGGCGGAACAGGTGATCAAACGGGGGCTGAACGTCAGGCAGACCGAAGTGTTGGCGCGAGCCGCCAAGACACAGGCCCGACCGTCGCGCGGCCGCAACCGGCCTCGCGAGGACAATGCCGACACCCGAGCTCTGGAGGCGGACCTGGAGGACGTACTGGGGCTGAAGGTCGAGATTCGCGACCAGGGAGGCTCTGGCGAACTACGCCTTGTATACGAAACGCTTGAGCAACTTGATGATCTGTGCCGGCGCCTGTCGCGTCGCGCCGGACCCGCTTAGCGAGCCTATAGACCCAAACGGCGGGCCTGGCCCGCGATCGCGATAGCCAACCGTTCGGCGAGGAGGGTGTCGGGACTTCCACCCTGTTTGCACGCGCGGTCCGCGACGACAACGTTGACTTGAACCCGGTCAAGTTCGCTTAGGCTCCAGACCTGAGCCTGACGCAGGAACTCCCGCTCCTGCTTCCAGAAGATTCCGGAGGCTCTGGTCGCCGCCTGTGCGCCGACGCCGCCCCGCTGAAGAACGGCGACCTTTCGCAGCCGCCCGAGGTGCAGACCAAGAGCGCGAACCGCGCCAACGCCGCTCTCGCCCTCTTGCGCCGCACGACGTAAGCCCGCGTGCGCCGCCGCGGGCCTCGCCCCAAATGCGTCAAACGCCGCTTCGCTGAGCGATGTCTCTGGTTCGACCCCGAAAAACCCGCCGAGGTCAGTCAGGGTGGCCTGGACGTTCGACCCAGGACCCAGGAAAAGTATCAGGCGCTCTATCTCCCTGCGCGCCACGCCACGCTCGCGCGGCAGGCGCTGGACGAAAGTGTCCAACGCTTCGGCGCTAAGTGCGACGTGGTCGACGGTCAACGCCTCCCGCGTCAGGCGAGCGAGATCGGCGGGTTCGTCATCGTAGCAAGGTATGACCGCGCATGTCGGCGCGGCTTCGCCGAGCTTGCGAAGTGGTGAGTCCCGCCCAAGCGCCCCCGCCTCGATGATAAAGAAGGCGTCGGGGTTGAAACTCCCTTCGAGATGGCCGGAAAGGGCGTCGGCCGAGAGACGATCGGCGCCGCCCTTCTCGCCGCGAAGTCTCAACCGCACGAGACGACGGCCACCGATCATGGAAAAAGCCATGAGTTCGCGCTCTAGACGGCCCTCTTCCCCGGTTAGATCGGCCTCGGAAAGTATCGCGACGTTGAATGGGTCGTCCGGATTTTCGGTCAGGGCCGATGCAAGTTCCCGGGCGCGTTCGCCTACGACGCCGAGGTCGCGACCATAGAGCAGGCAGGCTCTGATGGCCGACCCTGGTCCAGCGAGGAACCGTTCAATATCCGGACGGCGTTGGATGATCATTGGCGAGAGGTTTCAGTCGCCGGTACGCCCAGCCATCCAACTCGCCAGCTGGATCTGGATCCGCCGCGCCGCATCCGCCGCGGCGCGTTCCTGGCTGTCCTGGCGCGCCGCGATCCCCGCATAGGGCGCATTCGCCGCGTCGTAGCTCACCTGGGAGACGACTTCTCCGGTGCGAACGACCTTCCCGCTCGCGATCGAGGTTAGGCTGTATTTGACAGTGAGGCCGAGGTCGTAGCGCTCCGCAACGTTGTCGAGACGAAGGCCTCTTGGGTCGCGAATCTGCACTACCTGGATATCAAGCCGCCAGAGAGGCGCCCTGGTCTTGTCGTGGCCGATGAGATCGTCGAGATTTTCGCGCAACAAATAGGCGACCCGGCCTTGAGGGACGACCACGGCAATGGCTGGCAGGTCCGATGCGACGCCCCTTGCCGCGTACAGTGGAGTAAACCCACAGCCACTCACGGTGGCGGATAGCAAGAAAGGCACCAGGAGACCCGGAAAGTGAAGTCTGTCTCTGATCATCGTCTAAGCCGCCACGATATTGACGATGCGGTCCGTGACCACGATCACCTTACGGATGGTCAGACCTTTAAGGCGTTTTACGATGTCTTCATTTTGGAACACCAGTGACCGCACTTCCTCGCTTGTCGCACCTCTGGGCGCGAGCACCTCGCCTCGACGTTTACCATTGATCTGGACAGGGAGAACCTGTTCATCATCTTCCGTCAACGCCGAATCCCATTCGGGCCAGGGCGAGGCCGCGAGTAAGGTGGTTTCTCCCAATCTGAGCCAGCACTCTTCGGCCAGGTGCGGGGCGAACGGCCCCACAAGCCGCGCCAGCGCGCTTAACGCCTCATGGTGGGACTGTCTGGAACAGGCGGTGGATCTGGCCGTGCGTACGACGGCGACAAACTCATACAGCCGTGCGATGGCGCTATTGAATCTGAAACCCTCGATCGTCTCCGTGACGGCCTTGATCGTCTTGTGAGTGTGTCTTCGTAAGGCCAGGGTGGCGGCCTGATCTATGCCGTCGGGGTTGTCGTCGCCGCTGTCATGATCGAATTCCGTCCAAATCCGATTAACCAGGCGCCAGGAGCCCTCCACGCCGCCGTTAGTCCATTGCACGTCGCGTTCCGGCGGCGAGTCGGAAAGAACAAACAGGCGCGCGGCGTCGACACCATAGCTGTTGGCGATGTCGCCAGGCGCGACAACGTTGCGCTTGGACTTGGACATTTTTTCCGCGTCGCCAATGACGATCGGTTCATCGGTTTCCGCCATGAACCCACGCCGGTTCGGGCCTTCTCCGCGAATGTTTACTGCGCGGGGTTCAAGCCACTCTCCCGATTGACGGCGGTAGGTTTCGTGAGTCACCATCCCCTGCGTGAACAAGCCGGCGAACGGCTCTTTGACGGAGAGCATACCTTCGTCGGCCAACGCACGGGTCACGAAACGCGCATAAAGAAGGTGAAGGACGGCGTGTTCGACGCCACCAATATATTGATCGACTGGTAGCCAATAATCGGCGGCGTCCTTGTCGACTACTGTTTCGGCGTCGACGTCGGTGAACCGCGCGAAATACCAAGACGAGTCCACGAAGGTGTCGAGGGTGTCGGTTTCTCGCTCGGCCGGACCGCCGCAGGCCGGGCAGCTGACATATTTCCACGTCGGGTGTCGGGCGAGGGCGTTCCCCGGCTGCGTAAAATCAAGGCCTTCGGGCACTCGAATGGGGAGTTGATCGGCCGGCACGGACACCACGCCGCAGTCGCCGCAGTGCACCACGGGAATTGGGCAACCCCAGCCCCGTTGGCGAGCTACACCCCAATCACGGAGCCGATAGACAGTGGCCCCCTCTCCTATTCCGAGGGCTTCCGCGCGCGTCACGGCCGCGGCCTTCGCCGCCTCGATATCCAGCCCATTCATGAAAGCTGAATTGTAGATGTGGCCCTGACCGACATAGGCCTCTTGTTTCACGTGAAACGCAGCGGCGTCCTCGCCGGCCGGAAGCACGACGGGTGTGACCGGCAGATCATATTTGCGCGCGAAGTCGAGGTCGCGCTGATCGTGGGCTGGACAGCCGAAAATCGCCCCTGTGCCATAGTCCATAAGCACGAAGTTTGCGATCCAGACCGGCAGCAGCCGTTCTGGATCGAAGGGGTGGAGAACCCTCAGGCCGGTGTCCCAGCCTAGCTTTTCCGCCGATTCGATCTCGGCCTCCGAGGTTCCTCCCTTTCGCGCGGTGGCGATAAACGCCGCAACCGCTGAATCGCCGGTTGCCAGGCGTTCCGCGATAGGATGATCAGGGGCGATAGCGACGAAGCTGGCTCCATAGAGGGTGTCTGGCCTAGTGGTGTAGACCGACACGCCATCAATCGGACCGTCGTGGGAAAAGGCGAAGGTCAATCGGAGCCCTTGGGATCGCCCTATCCAATTCTCCTGCATCAAAAGCACCTTGTCGGGCCAGCGATCGAGCGTCTTCAGGCCATCCAGCAGCGCGTCGGCATAGTCGGTTATCCGCAGAAACCACTGAGTCAGTTTTCGCCGCTCGACTATCGCGCCCGATCGCCAGCCACGTCCTTCGATAACCTGTTCGTTGGCCAGGACGGTCATATCGACAGGGTCCCAATTCACCTGACCTTCCTTGCGATAAACCAGGCCGCGCTCCAGAAGCTTGAGGAACCAAGCCTGTTGTCTGCCGTAGTAGGCGGGGTCACAGGTTGCCAGTTCACGCGACCAGTCAATTGAGAGCCCGAGCCGCTTCAGCTCTTCGCGCATCCGGGAAATATTGTCCCAGGTCCAGGCAGCCGGATCGACGCCGCGTTCGGCAGCGGCGTTTTCAGCTGGGAGGCCGAACGCATCCCAGCCCATTGGATGCAAGACGTTGAAGCCGCGCGCCCGTTTGAACCGGGCGACCACATCGCCCATGGCGTAGTTCCGCGTATGGCCAACGTGAAGTTGCCCGGAAGGATAGGGGAACATTTCAAGAACATAGTATTTGGGCTTCGGCGAGCCGGTTTCCGCATGGAAGGCGTCAGCCTCATCCCAGGCCGCTCGCCATTTCGGCTCAACCTCTTTGGGACTGTACCGAGCCATGGTTGCGGATTCCTCGAAAGATGTCTGACCTCCCCCAGGCCCCGTGATCAAACGGCGCAACCCGTCTGGGTTCAGTGAGCGCAGAGCCGCGCCGGCGAGGAGGTTTTCTGATTTGGCGCCCCGGGGCCGCGGCGCCTGTCTCAGGGTCTTATGTCTAACTCCGCAGGTTCGACGTCCTAAGCTGCCGCGCGCGCGTGAGGATGGCGTTCTCGATATCGGTGGAGGTCTGGTCAGCTGTTGGAGCCGGCGCCCAGCCACCCACGCCGTCACTGATCTGCTTGAAGATAGTCACCGTCAGGCCGTCCGCGCGCAGCCGCGAATCGAGGATATACACCGTGGCCTTAAACCGTTCGGCGGGCTTCTCCGGATTGATGTACCAATCGGTGATGACCACGCCACCATAGGGGTCGGCGGATTGAAGCGGCATGAACGCCAGGGTGTCGAGAGTAGCCCGCCACAGATAGCTATTGACGCCGATGGCGCCGGCCGGCGCCGATCGCGCCAATTGTTGAGCCGCGCGTCCACCACATGCGGTCAAGACGAGAAGGCAGAGCGGTACGATGATCAGCTTGGGAGCCCGGGTCAACCACGGACGTTCAGACGGCATATTCGTAGGTTCCAATCATATCCGCACTGGCCCGCCGCCCAGTGACGTCGCCCTTCGGTCACTGCCTCTATAACATCCGATCGTGCGCGCCAAATCCAATCGCGTGGCTCATGCGCCACATGCAGACCGCGATCGTGCCGTCCCCGACCTGGGGACCCTGTGGATGGATTGACGGGATGAAATCGTACGCCTTTAGTGAAACCGTGCCGAGAGACGCATGGTGTGTCGATGGCGCGAGGTCAGATACGTTTTGCCATGAAGTCCGCGCGGCCTATGCTATTGGCGATTTCAGCGTTCGTCCTTGCGACGGCCGCCGGCCAAGTGTGCGCCGAGGCGGAAACGGGTGGTGTCATTCTGGCCGCGAACGATTTTTCTTCGCCAAACTACACGCCAGGTCCAATCACCACGGGACGAACGCTGGAGTGGGATTCCCGCAAGGGTCGCTGGGGTCTTAAAATTGGCATGGAGCAGCGAACCGACCGGCTTGGCGAGTGGCGCGACGTTCAGCCTGGGCTTTACTACAAACTCACGCCGCGACTGCATATCGGTGGCGCGGTAAGCTTGGCGCCCAATCCCGTGATCAACCAGCGCCTTATTGATCCCCAGGGAGCCGCCCCACGGGTTCGGCTTGAGACGACCTTCAAATTCTAACACTCGGCCTGAATCCTTGTAGGCTGACTATCACGCACTAGGCTTAGGGCCTCCACCGCGGCAATTCCCTTTGCGCCCGATAATTGGAGGCGACGTGCGGAAACCGCGTTGACCCCACCGAGGCCATAGACCGGAACACCAGCGGCCCGGGTCAGCTCGGCGAATTTCATTGGGCCAAGCGGATTGCCGGCCGAGGGACTAGCGCTGAGAAAGACCGGCGAAACTACAATCGCATCGACGCCGGACAGTCGAGCGCGCAGCACCGCGGGCAAACCATGGGCCGCCGCCGTAAGCACGAAGCGTCTGAGCAATTGCCGATTAAAACCCGGCCAGCTTAGCGCTCGTTCCGGCAAATGAATCCCATCCGCCCTGAGCGCGACAGCCAGGGCCACGTCCGCTCCAACCAGAAATACAACGCCACGTCGCCTTGCGAGGCGCGCCAGGCGACGCCCAAGGATCAGGGCGTCGGGCGCGCCAAAGGCCCGGAAGACAATCCCAGATCCTCTTGGCAGCGCGGCTAGCGAACGTTCCGGGTCTAGGGTCCGCTTTGGATCCGTGAAAAACAACATGGGCGGCAACGACTTTCGTTGCCGCACGCCACGGCCTAGTCTGCGCGATGCGCGCCAAAGCGCTTCCAAGGCGGTTGTCGTCAATGCTTCAAACCCAAACCGATATCTTTGCAGCCCTGGAGGCCATTCGGGCAAAAATCGCCAGCGCCGCGCGCGCAGCTGGCCGCGATCCCGGTGATATAGCGCTCACCGCTGTCTCCAAAACGCAACTCTGGGAGTCTGTCGAGCAAGTTTTGAACCTCGGTCAGCAGGTATTTGGAGAAAACCGTGTTCAGGAGGCCGAGGGTCGGTGGTCCGGTCGGCGACAGGGTCTCGAGTTGAGATTGATCGGTCCTTTGCAGACCAACAAGACCCGCGAGGCCGTGGGTTTTTTTGACGTTATCGAGACTGTCGATCGATTGCGTTTGGCGGAGCGCATTGCCGACGCTGTCCAGCGGCTTGGCCGCTCGCCGCGCCTGTATGTGCAGGTCAACACCGGCGAAGAGCCGCAGAAGGCGGGGATCACTCCGACCGAAAGCGACGCCTTCATCGCGACATGCCGAAGGGTTCATGGTTTGGAGCTGGAAGGGCTGATGTGCATTCCGCCGGAGGCTGAACCGCCGAGCCCCCACTTTGCGCTCCTGGCCAAGATCGCCGCGCGCAACGGTCTTCGCAAGCTCTCGATGGGGATGAGCGCGGATTTCGAAACCGCCATTCGCCACGGCGCAACGTCTGTAAGGGTAGGATCGGCGCTGTTTGGCGCGCGTCGCTGACGCGCTGATCAGGCTGCCATTATGCCAAGGGAGTCTCCGGGTCTGGCCAAACGGAGGAACTCGGCCATGTGTTCCAGCCCGAGGGCGATACAACCCTCAGTGGCGACGTAGTCGGGCCGAGCCAGATGCAGAAATATGGCCGAACCCGCGCTAGGAACAACAGGATCGTCGTTGTAGCCGAGCACAACCACGAGATCGTAGACATGGTCATCGCGCCAGAGATTTTCCGCGCTGCCGCGGTAAGGCATCTCAACGGGTCGGTTATACTGGCGATCTGAAGGGGCGTCGCACCAGCCATCGCTGACGTGGATCGGCTGAGAAGGCAAGGCAGTCCGTGGAAGGGAGATGCGATCGGCGCGCCACAGTAGGCGCCGTATTGGCCAAACCCCCGCTGGTGTCCTGCCATCACCCTCACGTTTGGCGGTCGCGATACAGATGCCGCCACGCCCGAGGGCGCAGCGGACGGTTCCAGCGCCGAGGTCCATATTTCCATCCGGGCGGACCGAAAAAATCATCAGGGGAACCGGTGTTGCATGGCGTGGCGTTATTGGCCCAATCGGTGCATGTTGGAGTCCATGGCGCAACCCAAAACCATCCTGATTGTCGATGACGACGACGATCTGCGGGACCTCCTGAAGGAACAGCTGGAACTCCAGTCCGAGTTCCTGGCGATCGACGCGGCCAACGCCGCGGATGGCGTGATAATGGCGGTGGAGCGCCGGCCGGATCTCATTCTATTGGATCTCGATCTGCCGGACCGCAACGGCCGGGAAGTCTGCAGAACTCTTCGACAAAGTGGTGTCACCGCACCCGTGATAATTCTGACGGCCTCTGACAGCGAAGTTGAAACCATCCTTGGCCTGGAATCGGGCGCGAGCGACTACATAACCAAGCCGTTCAAATTCACTGTTCTGCTGGCAAGGATTCGCGCCCAGCTCCGTGCTCACGAGCAGTCGGAAGACGTGGTGCTTAAGGTAGGGCCCTACGAATTCAAACCAGCCGGCCGGCTGCTGGTCGACGCCAAAGGACGCAAGCTCCGCCTGACCGACAAAGAAGCCAATATTCTCAAATACCTCTACCGGGCAGGCGACAAGCCGGTAAGCCGGGAGGAGTTGCTCGCGGAGGTCTGGGGCTACAACGCCGGTGTGACGACCCACACCCTGGAAACCCATGTCTATCGCCTCAGACAGAAGATCGAGCCCGAGCCCGGGCAGGCCCGGCTTCTGATAACCGAGGGTGGCGGATACAGGCTGGCTCCCTAGATGGCCGCCCATCCGGCTTTAGATCGTCAGATCGATGGTTATCGGCGCATGATCGCTAGGTCGATCCCACGCTCGAACGCCATGATGGATTTGACCAATCGGCCCGCCTGAACGGTCCGCAGCCGGTCTCAGGCCGGGAGTAATCCACAGATGGTCCAGCCGAAGTCCTCGGTTGGAGGCTCGGAAGTCCGCGGCCCGATAGCTCCACCAGGAAAATAGTTTCTCCGGATCCGGCGTCGTCTCTCGTATCGGATCGATGAAACCCAAACTCGCCTTGAGGTCGGCCATGGCCGCCACTTCAACAGGCGTGTGGCTGACCACCTTCGACATATATTTGTGGTTCCAGACATCGAACTCGCCAGGAGCCACATTCAGATCGCCGGCGATGACAAGCGGCGCGCTTGGCAATCTGGTGGCCAAGCCGGCCGTCAATCGCTCGAAAAAATCGAGCTTGTGATCGAATTTGGGATTTTCGGCCCGATCGGGCACATCTCCTCCGGCTGGAATGTAGAAATTCTGAATCTCGATTCCGGCAACCATCGCGGACACGGTTCGTGCGTGACCCTCGCGACAGACAGCCAGGCTGGGGGCGTCGCCCAGCGGCAGCCGCGAGGCGATCGCCACGCCGTGCCAGCCCTTTTGGCCCTTGATCTTCAAATAGGGATAGCCGGCCTCGGCCAGGGCCGCGGCCGGAAACTCAGGTTCCTGACACTTGATCTCCTGAAGACAGATGACGTCCGGCGTCTGTTCGACAGCGAAGCGCGCCAGGTGCTCGATTCTCAGGCGTACGGAATTGACGTTCCAGGAAGCTATTCGCAGGCGCATACCTGTCCTTAGCCCAGGTGAGGCCCGGTGGGAATCAATGTTGGATCATCTCTCTCGGAGGGAGGAGTCCAGGTCCGAGGCCGATCGTGGGTTGGACAGCTTGAAGAAGCCGGGATCGCGCGGTTCGGAACGCTTGAAACCCTCCAGTCGCACGGTCACGATACCGCCGCGTTGATCGGTGAGCGTCCAGCCCGTTAGGGCGAGGGGCGCTTCCGAGAAGGCTAGACCGATGTGGCCCCGCGAAGCTTTCCGGCCATCCTGGGCGATGAGCGAAAGGTTCGCCTGATTTCGGATCACCTTGGTGACGACAACACCCCGATCCAGGCGAACATCTCGGGCGAGGAACAGACCGAGCGGTGTCGCGCTAAGCGGATAGACGTGAATTGTCTTCAATCGGCGGTCCACGACGGAAACACCGCGTCCATCGGATGCGATCACCAGACCGGAGGGCGGATCGTAGTCGAAACGCGCACGCCCGGGTCGCTGGAGGTAGAACACACCGGCCGCCTGGGCGCCCCGCGCGTTGGTCTGCACAAAGCGACCGCTGGCGGTGGTCAGGCCCTGTAGGTAGCTGACCACGTCCGCTACCGTCCGCTGATCGTCGGCGGAGAGGACAGAAACCGCCGGAGTCTGGCCTCTGGCCGAGCCGGTCGCCAAGGTCAGAGCCAATCCAATCAGAGCGCCACGCCGATTTGTCTTCATAACCCGCACTTTCGTAGGTTTGGCGCCTTCAAGGCGGTGGACCACCGAGGATTTCGCGTTTTCCGGCGTGATTGGCGGCGCCGACCACACCCTCCTTTTCCATTCGCTCGATCAGAGAGGCGGCGCGGTTATAGCCGATCTGCAATCGGCGTTGGATGTAGCTGGTGGAGGCTTTGCGGTCGCGGGTCACCACGGCGACAGCCTGATCGTACAGGTCGTTGGCGCCCGCGCTCTCTTCGCCAGAAACCCCCTCGCCGTCCTCGTCCTCGTCGGGCAGGGCCGTGACGTCTTCTAGATATTGCGGCTCGCCCTGGTCGCGGAGGAATTTGGCGACCTTTATTACCTCCTCGTCGTCGACATAGGGACCATGGAGGCGAGTGATGCGGCCCCCCCCGGCCATATAGAGCATATCTCCCATGCCAAGCAGTTGTTCAGCGCCCTGCTCGCCCATGATGGTTCGAGAGTCGATCTTGGAGGTTACCTGAAAGCTGATCCGTGTCGGGAAATTCGCCTTGATTGTTCCGGTGATGACATCCACCGAGGGCCTTTGGGTGGCCATAATCAGGTGGATCCCGGCGGCCCGGGCCATTTGCGCCAGTCGTTGAACGGCGCCTTCGATGTCTTTTCCCGCGACCATCATCAGATCGGCCACTTCGTCGATCACCACGACAAGGAAGGGCATCGGTTCGGGGCGTAGCTTTTCCTCTTCGAAAATCGGCCTGCCCTTATCGTCGAAGCCGGTCTGGACCGTGCGGACGAAGTGCTCCCCCTTAGCCAGAGCCTCGTTGGCGCGCTCATTATAGCCTGCGACGTTGCGCACGCCGATTTTTGACATTCGACGATAGCGATCCTCCATCTCCCGAACGGTCCATTTGAGGGCGACGATGGCCTTCTTTGGGTCCGTCACCACAGGGGCCAGCAGATGGGGAATTCCGTCATAGATCGACAGTTCCAGCATCTTCGGGTCGATCATGATGAATCGGCATTTGTCGGGGGGAAGGCGGTAAAGAATCGAGAGGATCATGGCGTTGACCCCGACTGATTTGCCTGAACCCGTCGTGCCGGCGATCAGCAGGTGAGGCATCTTGGCGAGATCGACAATATAGGGTTCGCCGCCGATGGTTTCTCCCAGCGCCAGCGGCAAGGCTTGGCTGGCCTTTTCATATTCAGCGCTACAGAGCAGGTCGCGCAGATAAACTGTTTCGCGCTTGGCGTTGGGCAATTCGATTCCGATAGCGTTTCGCCCCGGCACCACGCTTACCCGACATGCAGCCACGCTCATCGATCGGGCGATATCATCCGAGAGCGCCACAACCCGAGCCGATTTCACTCCGGCGGCGGGCACCAGTTCATAAAGTGTGACCACCGGGCCTGGCCTTATGTGGTCGATCTGTCCCCGAACGCCGAACTCAGCCAGAACGGTCTCGAGGAGTTGGGCGTTCTGCCGGAGCGCGCCCTCGTCGAAGGCGGAAGCCCGCGGCTTGGGTTTCGCCAGCATGATGAGTTCGGGGAGCCGGAAACCGGGTTCACCAAAGGGGAGGGTTGGTTGGGTCTCCCGCTGTTCCCGGCCCGAGGCTCGGACGGGAGTCTTCGGCTGTTTTATGGCCAGGCCCGTTGTCGCCGGTTCCTTGGAAGTCTCCTCGCCCAGAGCCGTGCTTGGATCGGCGGGGTCGGTCCTCGCCGCCGGGCGTCCCTCCGCATTAGTGTCGACGGTCGTCCCAGTTCGCGCGGATGACGCAGCGGCAGGCTTTACCGTGGGCGTCACGCGTGTTCGCGGGCGAAAGCCGAGGCCTAACACCACGCCCACCAGGCCGACTGCAGCGGATACCGCGCCGGCAATCCATCTCGCTTCGGTCGCTGACGTCAGGCTGAATGGAGCCATGATGGACGACAGCAGCGTGTCACCCACGACGCCGCCCAGTCCCGCCGCCAGGGGCCAGGAAGCAGGCGGTGGCGGCGCCGCGAGGGCGACCGCTGTCGCCAGGACGCCGATACCGGCGGCGAGCAGCCGCGCGGTGAGGCGGGCCGGACGCGACGCGCCCGACTGCCTGGTCAGGCCCACGAGGCCTGATAGGGTCAGCAGAGCGGCGATCAGCCATGCCGAGAGGCCGATTGATTGAAACGCCGCGTCGGCGACATCGGCGCCGACGAGCCCCAGAATGTTGGCAGGAACCCCAGAGGCGGCGGTATCGATGCTTGGGTCGCCAGCGCGATAGGTAATCAAACCTGCCACAAGCAGGAGCCCGGCCAGAGCCGTGACACCGCCACGGATGCGGTCGGAACTCGCACTCGATATAAGCCGAATCGTCGAGCCGAGTGAGCCTCCAGCGACCCGCGCATGCGCCGTACTCGTCATGTTGACCCTCCTGGACCCACGACCGTGGACCCTGACCAAACCATTTTGCGCCTGGATTATTAAAGGCGTCTTAGGAGGCGATGAGATATTGGTTCGCGATGGCTCTCAAGTCCGGGGTTTCCAGGACGCCAAGCATCCTATGGCGCGCTGGAGCGCCTCTCCATGGCGCCCACGAGGGCTGCCGCGATCTGGCGGATATTGTAGGGCTTCCGCACTACCGGAGCTGTGAACCCCTCGGGCGCCGCCCCCGCATCGCCGTAGCCGGTCGCGAATATGAATGGCACGCCACGCGCCGCGAGGGCGTTCGCCATTGGCAGCACCGAGCGGCCATTGAGATTCGCGTCCAGCACCGCCACGTCAAACCGCAAATCGAGCATGCCCAGCGCTTTGTCGAGGTCGGCGGCCAAGCCCACGACCAAGGCCCCGGACTCAGTCAGCCCCGATTCCAACTCGACGGCAAGTAAAACCGCGTCCTCCACGATAAGAACGCGCAGACCCTTTATGTCGGCGTCAACCGCGCCACCTTGGGAAGCGCCGGGCGTGTCTCCCGCGGACGGCGGCGCTGGGGTCGGAGGCGCTCTTGCGCGACTGGGGGTTGGCGCGGCGGCGAGTGCGGAAGCGCTTGCGTTCAGGGTAACCTTGAGGCCTTCCGACCTGAAATCAAAGAAGGCGGTCCCACCGAGCTCCGGACCCGTGACACGTTCGAGCAAAGTGGAGCCGAAGCCTCGCCGGCTTGGGCGAGCCACGATGGGGCCGCCCGACTCGATCCAGAAAAGCTCGAAACCTCCGGACGGGGTTCGCTCCCACTTGACCTCGATACGACCGCCTTCCGACGACAAAGCCCCGTGCTTTCCTGCGTTGGCGCTCAGTTCGTGCAGAGCCAGGGTCAGGGCATGGGTCGCCCGCGGATTCAACACGATATCAGGGCCGTCCCAGCGCGCCTGTCCCAATGCGAGCCCGCCGAGCTCCGCCGCCGCGATCTGACTGATTTCCGCGCCTCGCCAACGGGTCGCCGTCAATAGCGTGTGCGCCGCCGCCATCGCTTCCAGCCGGCCGAAAAATGTCTTCAGGAATGCGTCAAGCGAAACGGTCCGACGTGCTGATTGAGCCGCCAGGGACTGAACTGCCGCCAGTACATTTTTGACCCGGTGATCCAGTTCGGCAACCAGGGCGTCGCTCTGATTCGCTTCGCCCTTTTCCGCGGAGACGTCACGAACGGCCCCGACCGTCCGTAGGAGATCACCCTGTTCGCCGCGTACGGCGACAGCCATCGCACTAAGCCAGATCTCACGTCCATTGTCCGGCCGAATCAGGCGAAATCGCGCATCATAACGATCACCAAGGCGCAGGCCTTGGTCGATGGCTTCAACAAGGGCCGCCCGGTCGTCGGGGTGAACGTGATCTAGAAAGCCTTGCCCATCGTGAGCCCGAACCACGCCACGCGTCATGCCGGTTATGGCGGCCATCCGCGCCGACACGGACAATTCGCCTCGCACCGTGTTCCACTCGAACTCCCCCAGTCCGGCAGCGGTCAAGGCCAGGGAGGGGAGGTCCTGCGCGCTCGTCCGCGATCCGGTCGTTTTCAGCGCTCGCCCATCCATGTCACTACCTTCGTCAACATCCCTCAAATTGTTTCAACTTGTTACGATCAGACTAGGCCTGGAAAAAGAAGTGGGCTAGGCCCCAATTTAGGGCATTGTATGTATTGTGGTTCTTTGGTCGATTTGGGGATCGTCAAGCTGTTCGTCGATGACGCCGCCAAGTCGTTCCGAAGGCTTTTTGCCCCTGACCCCTGGGAGAATCGTCTTGAAGGCTGAACCCTTGGACCCCATCGCCGAAGCGGCTGGAGGAGATTTTTCGGAGACCGTCGCGGCCGACGCCCAGCGTGCCGCCAGGGAGGCCTGGGCCACGGCGGAACAATTGCTCCTCGATGGTATTCAAGACATCCGCGCCCAGGCCAAGGCCTACTCGGATGACCCCGGCCGGACCGTCGATGAGGCGCAACGGTTCGTTGTTGAGCGGGTAAGAGAACGGCCAGTGACCGCGGCGCTGGCCGGCCTTGGGGTTGGGTTCCTTCTCGGCCTCCTGTTTTCCGGTCGCGGCAAATGATTTTCCGCCGCATCCTCATGGCGCTCGTCACGGCCGCGATTTTCGCCGCCGGATCGGCCGTCGCCGTGGTGGCGCTGGCTTTTGCTTTCTATGCCTTTGTTGAACCCAAGCTCGGGCGGGCCGGGGCGGCCGCCGCGGTCGCGCTGGCAACGGCGGCGTTGATGATGGTTGGCGGTCTTGCCCTGGCCTGGGCCGGTCGGAAGAAGGCGCCGAAAGCGGCCTTTTCAACATCAGGCGGTCTTGTGGAACGGGGCTTCGAATTTCTGCAACAAAAGCCCATCGTGGCAGCTACGGCCGCTGTTGGGGTTGGGATCATGGCGATCCGCAACCCAAAATACCTGGGCTCCGTTCTGCGGGCGTTTCTGGACGGCCAGCCACCAGGCAAGTGAGCCCCGACACCGCCCCTGAACAACCCATCCTTCAGGATGGAGGACTCGTTCGCCCCGGATGGAAGAACAGAGCTTGGCCTATGGCCGCCTTAACCGTCACCGGATCGAAGGGTTTGGTGATCAGAAACGCGGGTTCAGGTTTGTCGCCAGTCAGAAGACGCTCTGGGAACGCCGTGATGAAAATCACCGGCACATTGATGTCCGCAAGGATATCCTTGACGGCGTCGATGCCGGAAGAACCATCTGCGAGTTGTATATCGGCGAGAACCAGACCTGGTCTGTGGGCCGCCGCGGCGGATCGCGCTTCGGCGCGAGTAGCCGCGAGATCCGATACATTGTGGCCGAGTTCCTTCACCAGCGCCTCGATATCCGCCGCGATCACCGGTTCATCCTCAATGATCAGCACGTCGGTGGCCAACTCCGCGTCGATCTCCCGTTGCGCCGTCAGGATCAATTCGTCGACGGCGTCGAAATCCACGCCCATGATGCGCGCGGTCTCGCTGGCGGTGAAGCCTTCCATCGCCGTCAAAAGGAAGGCTTGTCGTGAGGCCGGCGCGATACGCATCAGCCGCGCTTGGGCATTCACCGCCGCCGTAGGGGGGGACAGTTGGCCATCGACGCCACGCCAAGTAGATTGAAACACCTGATAGAGCGCCGCGCGAGGCCCAGCGTCAGGCTCCAGCGCCCGCTCTCCGGATGCAAGAGCCTTTAGTGCGAGGCTGACGAAATGGTCTCCCGCCTCTTGGCTGCCGGTCAGTGCTCGAGCATAGCGACGGACGAAAGGTAGATGGGGCGCCACCGTGGCCAGTAGGCTCATAGAGACTCCACTACATATTTAGCACGGCGGCTTGACACCAAAACAGGGGGCTGCGCCTCGGTGTTCAGCCTAATGCGCCCAGAACGCGAAAGCGAGGCCAAGGTTCCGCCTGTGTGGTTAGCTCGTGATGTGTCCGGAGTTCGTAGCTCGTGAAGTGACCGGTCCTATGTCGCCTGGGAACAGGAGAGGCGGATGGACCGGGCACGGATCAACGAGGGCGTACGACGGATGCGATTTGAGGATTTACTGGG
>JBBRPO010000004.1:0-156868 GCA_038227865.1 Caulobacterales bacterium | reverse complement strand
TGCCGCTGCCAGTTCTGCAGCGCCTTGAAAGCAATGAAAGCGGTCGATACCGGGGCGAGGGTCTGGATGAGCGCAAGCCAATTGATGCTCGTCATCCATGCAAGGAATTGCGTCATCGGCATTCTTCCCTACGGCTGGCGGACGGGGTGGGATTCGAACCCACGGTGGGCTCACACCCACGGCGGTTTTCAAGACCGCTGCCTTAAACCACTCGGCCACCCGTCCGGGGCCGGCCTTCTAGCAGGGAAAGGGCGGCGCATTCCAGCTTGCGCTTAACCTCGTCTCAAACCTTCGGCCGCACAATGACAATGCTCTGGGTCCATCAAGGGTGGGTGATGTTTGGCCGTGGCCGGGAAAACCTGATCAATCGATCCGCCCGAATGGCCGCCTTCGCGCTGTTCGCCGGGCTGACCGCCTGCGCCACCATGCCCCAGCCCGCCGCCGCGCCCCCGGCCCACGCGGGCGGAACCATGGCGCCCTATCAGGCGAATGGAACCTGGTACCGACCCCATGAGCAGCCGCGCTATGACGAGGTCGGAATCGCCACCTGGTACGGCGCGCAATATCATCATCGCCGCACCGCCGATGGCGAGATTTTCGACATGGACCGCGTCTCGGGCGCCCACACGACCCTGCCGTTGCCCTGTGTCGTCGAGGTGACCAATCTGGATAATGGCCGGCGCATCCAGGTGCGGGTCAACGACCGCGGCCCGTTTGTCCGTGGCCGCATTCTCGATCTGTCGCGCCAGGCGGCCAAGGACCTGGGATTCTACGAGAAGGGTTCGACACGCGTTCGGGTCCGCTACGTCGGGCCGGCCCCAAAACTGACGAACGATCGGGTCGAACTGGCCGACGCTCCCTGACCCTGGACAAGGCGGGCGAACCGGCCAATGTGCCGCCATGGCGCGCGGCTTATTCATCACGTTCGAAGGCGGGGAGGGGGCGGGTAAATCCACCCAACTTACGCGTCTGGCCGACCGCCTCGAAGCGGCCGGGCGCGATGTGGTTCGTACCCGGGAACCCGGCGGTTCACCGGGCGCCGAGGCGATCCGCTCGCTGCTGGTGACCGGCGAAGCCGATCGATGGTCGCCTTTCACCGAGACCCTGTTGATGTACGCCGCTCGCCGCGACCATATCGAGCGGGTGATCGCCCCGGCCCTGGCGCGCGGCTCGGTGGTGCTTTGTGACCGCTTCGCCGATTCCACCCGCGCCTATCAGGGGGCCGGCGGCGGCGCGCCCGCCGGCCTGATTTCGGCGCTTGAGGCGGAGGTGCTCGGTGGTCTGCGGCCGGACCTGACCTTGATCCTTGACCTGCCGACCGCGAGCGGCCTGGCCAGGGCGGCGGGGCGGGGAGGCGGGGAGGCTCGCTTCGAATCCAAGGGCCTGGCTTTTCACGAACGGCTCCGAGCGGGCTTTCTGGCCATCGCCCAGGCCGATCCGGGGCGGTGTCGGATCGTTGACGCGGCCGCCGACGAGGCGGTGGTTGGGGCGACCATCTGGGCAGAGGCAAAGGCCCTGCTCACCCGATGAGCGAGGCCATTCCTCACCCGCGTGAGACATTTGACTGGGCTGGCGACGACACGCACGAACGGGCGTTTCTGGACGCCCTCGATCGTGGCCGGCTGCATCACGCCTGGCTGATCGTCGGCCCCGAAGGCGTGGGAAAGGCGACGTTCGCCTATCGCGCGGCTCGGCGACTGCTGGGCGCCGGCGACGAGCCCAGCCTGGGTCGGCTTGGCGCCGCGCCCGGTCATCCGGTCTCGCGCCAGATCTTCGGCCGCGCCCACCCCGATCTGTTGGCCCTGCAGCGTGACCCCGAGGATGGCAAGACCCGGCGTGGCATACCGGTGGACGAGGCGCGAGGCCTGCCGGAATTCTTCTCCAAATCCCCGGCCTCGGCTCCGTATCGCGTGGCGATCATCGATACGGCCGACGACCTGAATCCCAATGCCGCCAACGCCATATTGAAAACGCTTGAGGAGCCTCCGGAGCGCGGGGTGCTGTTCCTGATTTCGCACGCCCCCGGCGCTCTGCTGCCGACGATACGGTCCCGATGCCGGCGACTGCGCGTGTCGGCACCCGAACCTGTAGCCGCCGCCCGGTGGGTTTCCGGGAAGGCGGGCGTCACATTCGAGGACGCCGGGCGGCTGCTGGACATGGCGCGCGGCGCGCCCGGCGGCGCCTGGCGCCTGGCTTCGGAGGGAGCCTTGGAGGCCGATCGGATGGCCGGTGAGCTGCTGGCCGCGCTGCCCAGAACGGATGAGGCGGCGATGCTGGCCATGGCCGATGGTTTTCGCGGCCCCGCCGGGGCTGTGCGTTTCAACCTGCTGTTCGATCGCCTCGCCGATCGCGTCCACGCCATGGTCGTCAGCCGGGTCAACGCCGGCGAGGCGGGGGTGTCCCTCGACCGGTGGGCCGAGCTCTGGGAACAGCTGGTCGCCGCGCCCGGCCAAGTCGAGGCGGTGAACCTGGATCGCGCCGATATGTTTTTCACCACCCTTTCGCGACTGAAGGCGATTGGGTAGGGCCGGGGCATGTTGATCGACAGCCATGTAAACCTCCACGCGCCACAGTATGACGAGGATCGCAGGGCGGTGATCGGTCGCGCGCGGGCGGCTGGCGTCGGACTTATGGTCACCATCTGCGACCGGCTCGACCGGTTCGAGGCGGTCCACGCGATCACGGTGACCAACGCCGACATCTGGGCGACAGTGGGGATTCATCCACATGAAGCCAAGGATTTTCATTTGCTTGCGGCGGAAACCTTAGTCGATCTCGCCGCGCGGCCGAAGGTGATCGGGATCGGCGAGACCGGCCTGGATTTCCACTATGACCTCAGCCCGCGGGACGTCCAGGCCAGCGTCTTTCGCGCCCATATCGCCGCCGCCCGCCAGACCGGGCTGCCGCTGGTGGTCCATACCCGCGAGGCGGATGACATCATGGCCGAGATTCTGGAGGAGGAACACGACCAGGGTTCCTTCAAGATCTTGATGCACTGCTACACCTCGGGCGCCGAATTGGCGCGGCGGGTGGCGGCCCTGGGGGCGTGGTTCTCGGTGTCGGGCATCGCCACCTTCAAAGCCGCCGGGGATGTGCGCGCGGTGATCGCCGACATGCCGGAGGATCGGATCATCCTTGAGACCGACTGTCCCTATCTGGCCCCGGCGCCCATGCGTGGCCGTCGCAATGAACCGGCCTATCTACCTCATATCCTTGCGAAACTGGCCTCCATTCGCGGATGGTCGCTCTCCGAGACCGAGGCGCGAACCGAAGAGGCGTTCTTCAAACTGTTCGACCGGATCGACCGCCCGTGACCGCCGAGTTGGAGGTGGTGATCCTGGGGTCGGGCTCATCCGGCGGCGTGCCGCGCGCGGATGGTAACTGGGGCGTCTGTGATCCCGCCAATCCATTGAACCGGCGGTCGCGATGTTCGCTGATGGTTCGCCGGTTGTCGGAGGAGGGGCCGGCCAGACAGACGACGGTGGTGGTGGACGCCTCGCCCGAGTTTCGTCTGCAGACCTCGGCCGCGGGCGTACGGCGGCTGGACGGCCTGCTGATGACCCACGATCACGCCGATCAGGCCCACGGCATCGACGATATTCGCGCCTTCGCCCTGGCCCAGCGAGCCCGGATCAACTGCTGGATGGACGCGCCGACCCGCGCCAATCTGATGCGGCGGTTCGGCTATATCTTCGAGGGCGAGGGCTATTATCCGGCGATCGCCGATATCCACGAGGTTCCGCCCCACGGTACGGCGTGGAGCGTGACCGGGCCTTCCGGATCGATACCCGTCGTCACCTTCGACCAGGATCACGGTGGTGTAAGAAGCGTCGGCTATCGCTTTGGCAATCTTGCCTATTCCAGCGACGTGGTGGATCTGTCGGCGGAGGCGTTCGCCGCGCTGGGCGGGCTCGATGTCTGGATCGTCGACGCCCTGCGCTACGCGCCCCACCCGACCCATGCGCATGTCGATCGGACGCTTGAATGGATCGCGCGCGTGAAACCCAAACGGGCCATCCTGACCAATTTGCATATCGATCTTGACTACGAAGAGCTGAAAGGGCGTCTGCCGCCCGGTGTCGAGCCCGCCTACGACGCCATGGCGATCAGCATTGAAATTTCGGCTGGAAACAATTGATGAACCTCGCTTTTCTGGCCTCGAACAACGGCAGTGGCCTACGGGCCATCGTCGCCGCCGTCGAGGCTGGCGACTTGGCGGCGCGTCCTGTCCTGGTGGTCAGCAACCGCAAGGCCGCGCCGGCCCTGGCGTTCGCCCGCGATCACGGCATCGAAACAATGGTCATTCCCACGACCGCCGATCCGGCCGGCGCGGACGCGCGGCTGGCCTCAGCGCTGCGGGCCGCCGGCGCCGATCTGGTGATTCTTTCAGGCTACCTGCGCAAACTCGGTCCCGCCACCCTGAAGGCGTTTCCAGGCCAGATCCTGAATATCCATCCCGCGCTGCTGCCCAAATATGGCGGGCAGGGGATGTATGGCCGTCGGGTGCACGAGGCCGTCGTCGCCGCCGGTGAGCGGGAATCAGGCGCGACCGTTCACCTGGTAGATGATCAATACGACCACGGCGCTGTCGTCGCACAGGCGCGCGTACCGGTAGAGCCTGGGGATACCGCGGCCGACGTGGAGAAACGGGTCACCACTACCGAGCCGGGGCTTTTTGTCCAAACCTTACAACGCATTGCTACTGGTGAATTGAGACTGTCGGAGATCGGATGACCATATACCCAATCTTGAGCGGCGGATGCCTTTGCGAAAGCGTGAGGTTCACCTACGCCGGACCTCTTGGCGGTGAAATGGGCGCGGTGACGGTCTGCCATTGCGGGCAATGCCGAAAGGCCCAAGGCTATGCCGCCGCCGTCGCCCCGATCCTGGTAAGTAAACTAACCGTCGAGCGCGGCGAAGGACAGATCCGGACATTCGAATCCTCACCAGGAAAAATCCGTGCGTTCTGCGGGACCTGTGGATCGCCGCTGTGGTCCAAGCTGGCGGCGAAGCCCGATCGTTTGCGTCTGCGGCTTGGCGCTCTGGACGATCCACCGGACGATCTCAGGATCGAGGCCCATACCCATACCGGCGGCGAACCCGCCTGGAGCCGCGACGACACCGCACCACGCTTTCCCGGCCAGGAACCGGGACGGCCATGACGCCAAGGGCGCTATATATCGATAATTTCCGATAATATATCTTAGGCGCGATTTGTCTGTAGATCACCGATGGAGCTGTCACCGGCCTCACCGATTGAGATGACACAGTCGTCCCTTTTGGTTTCGGCGTTGAAGGTGGCGGCGGATGACGGTGATTACGATGAGCTGCACAGAGCTCAGCCGGCTGCGAGTTATGATCGATCTGGCCGACGGCCGGACCCGCATTAAGGACGCCACGGCGCTGATGGGTTTGCAGCGCCGACAGTCTACCGGCTGCTGGATGCCTTCCGCGCCCACGGCCCGGACGCGCTGATCTCCAAGCGCCGTGGCAAATCGCCCTCCACAGCGACAAGCACTCAGTGTTCCGAACCAGTAAGCCTGAGCAGGCCGAAGGCGGCATGACTCAGTTCGGCCGCGCCCTGCACGAGCTCAACATCGACATCCTCTGTGCTAACGCCCCGCAGTCGGAAGGCGCCGGCGCGGACGGCCCAGGCGGAACACATGTTCCAAGTCGGCTGAGATGGGAAGCAGGCCGTTTTGGGGATACAATACGGAAATGGATAATTGGCTAGCTCAAGCAGTCGTCGCCGAAGGCAATCCCGTCATTGTCGATGGGCTGAACGTCTGGGATCACGCTTGGCGTATAGCTGAAGCTGAGCCAGTTGAACTGCCTCACCCATCTTACCCAAGCCAACAACACCGAATGTGGATTTGTGAGATCGGGCCAGATGAAAGGCCGGTGAGATTCGCGGCCGGCGAATTGTCAGCGAACGTCTGGGGCTTTTACGTCCCAAGCAAATAAACTTTGGGTTCGGGCGCCCTCCATGCCTCGCACGCCTGACGGCGCACTCGGAAAACAAAGACGAAGCTGATCTGTCAGTGAGCCGGGCGGCGTTCGGGCTCCGCGCCCGCCCCCCGCCCGACCCGAAGGCCGGTGGGTTGACTTCTATTGACTTTGAAATTTACATATTGCAATATATCTATCAGTTTCGCTCTTTGTCATCGTGAACCCCACAGCTGCCGCGGTGCGCCAATGGCGGCTCGTCGCGTTCGGCCGCGCCGCGATGGTGTCGGCTCCTTTACAAAAAGGGCGCTAAGAGTCTTCATCCAACACGTTGTTTTTGAAACTGCGTATGATTTCAGTCACATATGAGAATGACAGCGCCCCGGCCAGCGCCCTTGGAATCCCGGGGGTCGCCCCGCAAGCGCCCCAAAAGCGCCCCGCAACCTCCCCGCAAGCTGCCCGACGTCTCCCCAAGTCATCCCCGCCGACTCCCCACAACCGCACGATGGAAAACGATCGCCCCGGACTCAAACAGGATGCGCCAATGGCCCCTCGCGCCTGCCCCATGCTATGTGCGCCGTCTTGATCTTCGATCCGCCGGGATAGCCAAGGCACGATGACACATTCGCTCGACGACCTGCCGCTGGAATTTCGACCCAAGAAGCTGGCGCCGACCATGGTTTTCGCGCTGATCATCGCGCTCGAGCTGATGTTCGCCGTGGGTTTCGAGATTCAGGCCAAATGGCCTCCGGAGGCCTTCTACACCAAAGGCCTGATCTCGACCCTGTCGTTCCTGTTCATGGTCGGCGCCTGCGTGTTCGGCATCGTGGAGACGCAACGTAAGACGGATCGGCTCACGCTCGACCGGAACGGCGTGGTGCTGGAGATGAATGGCGCCACCCGCGCCTGGGCCTGGAAGGACATGGCGCGCTTCCATCTGGTTCTGGTCCACGCCCGCAGCAAACTTCACATGGTGGCCATTGAACCCAAGGGCCAGGGCGTGTTCGACGCCAAGGCCAATGTCATCTGGCCCCGATTCGGCCCGGGCACCGATGAATTCCTCGCCCTCCTGCGCGCCGGCAAGGCCCGCTGGGGTGAGAATTAGGCGAGCCTTGTGCGCGCTTAACCTGGCGAAAACCTGCGGTTAGCGGCAAAACCTCGCGGGGCCAGGCGTCCGGCGGACGCGCGGCGGGCCAGCCATTCGCGCCACTCGGTCCAGGCGCGTCGACGGCCGCTACCGTCGATCCAGCCGGCGCCATCGGCGGCGCTGAACAACACGCCGTCGCGAAGACCACCCTCGCGATAGCTCTGCAGCTTGACCCCCTTGCCCCGCGGCATGGTTGGCAATTCCGAAACGGGGAAAATCAGGATCTTGCCGTTGTCACCGATGATGGCGAGGTGATCGCCGGCCACCTCGAGACATAGCGCGGCGCCCTCCCCGTCAACGTTCAAAACCTGTTTGCCGGCCTTACGGAAGGCCACGGCCTCATCCTCATTCATGATGAAGCCATAGCCGCCCTTGGACGCCAACAAGCGGAGGCGTCCGGGCTTGTGCGGGAACACGGCCAATATGGCCACCTTGTCGTCGAGATCGATCATCAGCCGCAACGGCTCGCCCTGCCCTCGCGCCGACGGCAGCTTGTCGCAGGCCAGGGTGAAGAATCGGCCATCGGAGGCGAACAGCAGCAGTTTGTCGGTGGTTTCGGCGGAAACCGCGAAACCGAGTTTGTCGCCCTCCTTGAAACTGAGCGCGTGCGGGTCCTCGATGCGTCCCTTGGCGGCGCGAATCCAGCCGCGCTCGGAGACGATCACCGTGATCGGCTCCCGGGCCACCAGGGCCTCCAGCGTGGCGGCGGCGTCGATCATGGGCGGGGTTTCGAACGTGGACCGCCTGGCGCCCACGGCTGTCTTGGGACCCAGGATCTTGAGCGATTCTCTCAGGCCGGCGCCCACGCGCTTCCACTGTTCGGCTTCGGAGTTGAGAACCGTGTTGAGACCGTCGCGCTCCCTGGAGAGCGACTCGTGCTCGCGGCGCAGCTCCATCTCCTCCAGCCGGGCCAGTTGGCGCAGACGCGTGTTGAGGATCGCTTCGGCCTGGATGTCGGTCAGGTCGAAGGCGGCGATCAGCTTGGCCTTGGATTCGTCTTCGAAACGGACAATGCGGATAACCTCGTCCAGGTTGAGAAAGACGATCAGCAGGCCTTCGAGAATGTGCAGCCGCGCCTCGATCTTCGCGAGCCGGAAGCGCGTTCGTCGCAGCAGCACCTCGCGCCGGTGATCAAGGAAGGCCATGAGGGCGGCCTTCAGCCCCATCACCACCGGCGCGCCCCGAGCGTTGAGCACGTTCATATTGACGGGGAAGCGCGTCTCCAGGTCGGAGAGCTTGAACAGGCTCTCCATCAGAACCTCGGGCTCGACGTTGCGGGCGCGGGGCTCGATCACCAGACGGATGTCCTCCGCCGACTCGTCGCGCACATCGCCCAGCAGTGGGGCCTTCTTGTTTTCCAGCAGGCCGGCCAGCTGCTCCACCAGATCGGCCTTCTTCACCTGATAGGGCACCTCGGTGACGACGATCCGCCACCCTCCCCTGCCGGTGTCCTCCTTGGTCCAGCGCGCGCGGAGGCGAACCCCACCCCTGCCTGTCTCATAGGTCTCCAGCATCGAGGAAGCGGGCTCAACGATCACCCCGCCGGTGGGAAAGTCCGGACCCTGGACATGGGCCATCAGTTCGGCCGTGGTGGTCCTGGGGGCCTTGAGCAACAGCAGGCAGGCGTCGATCAGCTCGGCGGCGTTGTGCGGCGGGATCGAGGTGGCCATGCCGACCGCGATGCCGGAGGAGCCATTAGCCAGAAGATTCGGGAAACCCGCCGGAAGAACCACCGGCTCTTCCTCCTCGCCGTCATAGGTGGGGCGAAGATCGACGGCGTCTTCGTCGATCCCATCCAGCAGCAGCTGGGCGGCGTCGGTCAAGCGGCATTCGGTGTAACGCATGGCGGCGGCGTTATCGCCGTCGATATTGCCGAAATTGCCCTGGCCGTCGATCAGCCGGTAGCGCTGCGCGAAGTCCTGGGCGAGGCGGACCAGGGCGTCGTAGACCGCGACATCGCCATGGGGGTGATATTTGCCGATGACGTCGCCAACCACCCGGGCCGACTTCTTCGCCGAGGTGTTAGGATCAAGCTTCAGCAGCCGCATGGCGTAAAGCAGGCGACGATGTACGGGTTTCAGGCCGTCGCGGACGTCCGGCAAGGCCCGCTGGGTGATCGTCGACAGCGCATAGGCGAGATAGCGCCGCGAAAGAGCGTCGTTCAGCGATTCATCAAGGATTCGGCCACCGTCGTCGGACGGCGGCGGCGGTATGCGTTCGTTCATGGGATAGGGTTCAATCTGACTCCCCCCGCGCTGTCCAGCATGGAAGTGTTAGTCAGAACTTGGCGTTGAAACTAAAATAGAAATGGATCTCGGAACCAGATCGTCGTGATAATAAATAAAATGTAACTGGCGCGGCGAGGGGGTGCTCAGCCATCGTATGGGGGTTCCGTCCTCATAAGAGCGCCCAGTTTTGAAACTAGACACTCACATTTCCGGCGCGCTCTCGTGAGGTCTTATCGCCGCCTACTTCTGGCCGTGCTGGCCCTGTCGACGTCGTCGACGGCGGCTACCAATGCCCCAATTCCGCCCATTCGCATGCCGGCCAGCTATGAGACGCTGGGGTCCGGTTCGACGCTTGCCCCATCCGCACTGGACCATTGGTGGCTGCTGTTTGGTGATCCCAACCTGAACGCTCTCGAAGACGAGGCGCTGCGCAACGCTTCGGACGCGCGCACCGCGGCGGCGCGCATCCTCGAAGCCCGGGCGACGCGGTCGGCTCAAAAAGCCAAGACCCTGCCGACCGGATCGATTTCGGGAAACGTCAGCCGCGAGAAGGTTTATGAACTCGGCGGCGCCGGCAACGATCTCAATCCCACCAGCGGCATCACCGATTCGGTCTCCGGCAATTTCAATATCTCCTGGGAACTGGATTTGTTCGGCCGTCTCGCCGTCGCGCGCCGCGTGGCCAACGCCGACGCCGCCGAGGCGCGGTTCAATGTCGAGGGAACCCGCGCCAGCCTCGCCGCCGGCGTCGCCGACGCCTACTTCCAGGCCCTGGGCCTGACGATCCAGGCTCAGGACGCGCGCGAAACCCTGCGCATTCGGAACGACCTACTGAACGTGGCGCGCCGGAGATCAGCGGCGGGCGCGGGTCCGCCCGACGATGTCGACCGGGTGGCCGGTGAAGCCGGCCAGGCCGAAGCCCAACTGACGGACATCGAATCCCAGCTGGGCGCCAGCCGGCGACTTTTACTGATCCTGGTCGGGCGGACCCTCGACGACGCCCTCAAGGATCCACCCCTCGCCGTCACGCCCCCCGAGCCGCCCTCCGCACCGATGGTTTTGCCCGCCGAACTGCTGTCCAGGCGGCCAGACATTCGGGAGGCCGAATTCCGCCTCCGTTCAGAACTGGGCGTGGCCAGGCTGGCTCACCTCGCGGTGTTCCCGACCATCACCCTGCTGCCGGGACTTGGGCTTTCCAGCACCGCCGCGCCGGGTGTTTCCTATATTCCCCCGAGCACCCTGATCTCGACCCAACAGACCACGACTTCGGGGTTCTGGAGCCTGGCGGCGGGGATCACCGTGCCGACTCTCGATATACCGCGATTGCTGCAGCAGGCTCGCGCCGAGGACGCCCGATCTCGCCAGGCCGCCATTGTGTATGAAAAGACGGTGAGGACCGCCTTCGGCGAAGCCCAGAACGCCCTTATCGACCTTGGGGCGGGCGTGCGGGCCACGGCGCTGCTGGTGGGTGGCGAGGCCAGTTCGGCGCGGGCCTACGACGGCGCGCGCAGGCGCTACGCTCAAGGCTTGGTCGACCTGACCGCGATGCTGAGCGCCGAACAATCGTGGCGCTCGATCCACTCGACCCTGACCGCCGAGCGCATCGATACGCTGCGGCGCGCGGTGCGAACCTACAAGGCGCTCGGCGGCGGCTGGGTCCATGACGGCGCGGAGGGCTGAATGTCCCTGGCCCTTTCGACCCTGATCTATGAGTGGCGGCGTTATATGGCCGCCGTGGTGGCGCTGGCCTTTTCCGGCATGATGGTCCTGGTCATGCTGGGCTTGTTCACTGGCATCATCCATTCGGATTTCGCGACCACCGAGCGCTCGCGCGCGGACATCTTCATCCTGCCGGTCAAGGTCGCCAGCATGGTGAACTCGAACGTCAATCTGCCCGCCCGGATTCAGCCGCAGATCTTCCTCAACCCGCATGTGATCGAGGTGAGAAGCCTGGAGGAAGCTTTTGGCTCCTGGGTCAATTCGCCAGGTCCCAACGGCAAGCAGACCCAGAAGTTCGTCAATGTCTGGGCCGTCGATCCCCTACCAAATGCGGTGACCCTGCCGATCGACTACACCGAGGAGCAAAGGATAGCCCTGATGGAGCCGGGCGCCGTCGCCGTCGACGCCAGCAATCTGGCGGCCCTTGGGGTCAAGCTGGGTGACAAGGCGTCGGTCAACGGCCACGCCGTCTGGGTCCGCGCGATTCTTCACAATTATCAGAGCATCGAACAGCCGGCAATCACGGCCTCGCGAGACACGGTGCGCCGTCTGAGCCGCGGGAACGACACCTCCGGAGACACCGGTCCGCTGATGGTCCGGATCGACAACCCAGCTTCGGTCGAGGCCGTCCGCGACCAGCTCAACACTTCAGCCCACGGAACCTTTCGCGCCTGGACACGCGCCGAGTTCAACCGCGCCAATGAAGACGCGGTGATGTCCCAGCAGATCGTGGGCGTGATGTTGGTATTCCTGACCATCATGTCGGTGCTGATCGGCGTGGGCATCACCTCCCAGACCCTGCGCGGGGCCATCCTGTCCAATATCCGCGAGTTCGCTTCGCTTCGCGCCCTTGGCATTTCGATGATGTCCCTACGGTGGATCGTCGTGGAAATGTCGTTCTGGGCCGGTATCGCGGGGATAGGCGCGGCCGGTTTGATCACCTGGGCCGCCTGCCTGGCCGCGGCCGGGGCAGGATTGCCGCTGTTTATCCGGCCGCAACCAGCCCTGCTGATTTGCCTGATGCTGATGGCTATCGCCATCGCGTCTGGGGCTCTGGCCATGGGCGTGCTCAAGCACAGCCAGCCGGCGGATCTGCTGCGATGACGGCGCCAGTGATGACCGGGCCGGTCGCCATGGCCCTGACCGCGCGGGGCGTCGTCAAACGCTTCAAGACCGGGCGCAATGAGGTCACGGTGCTGAAGGGCGTCGACTTCCATGCCAGACACGGCGACGTGACCATGGTCATGGGTCCCTCGGGCTCGGGCAAGTCGACCTTGATCGCGGCGCTGTCAGGCCTGTTGAAACCCGATGAAGGCCAGGTCAGCGCTCTGGGCGAGGATCTATGGAGTCAAAGCGCCAGTCGCATCGACCGGTTCCGGCTTGATCACTGCGGCTTCATCTTCCAGGGCTTCAACCTTTTCCCAGCTCTGACCGCGCTTCAACAGGTGGCGATGGTGTTGAAATATCAGGGCCACAACAAAGCCGAGTCTCGCCGGATCGCGATCGAGGCCCTCGATGAGGTCGGGCTGAAGCCGCGCATGCACCAGCGGCCCAGCGAGCTCTCGGGCGGGGAAAAGCAGCGCATCGCCATAGCTCGCGCTGTAGCCAAGCGGCCATCCTTGCTGTTCGCTGACGAACCGACATCCTCTCTGGATGGCGAAAACGGCCAGATTGTCATCCGCCTTCTCCGCCGCGCGGCGGTCGAGCACAACGCCGCCGTGATCTGCGTCACCCACGATCCGCGTCTCGAGGCCTTCGCCGATCGGATCATCCACATCGAGGACGGCGGGATTCTGAAGCCTGACAATGACCAAGGCGAGACGACCCTTGATCATTCCGTTCCAGCCGCCATGACGTCCGCCGGAGAATAGCCGCCATGCCCGCCTTCCTTCGACGTCCCGCCGTCTGGTTTGCCGCCCTCGCGATCATCGCGGTCGTGGCGATCGGTCTGTTCATGACAAGGTCCGGCCAGGTGGACCAGAAGTCGGCGAAGACCGCACCGGCTCCGGCGCAGACACCCTATGCCGCCGTGGCCGAGGGCAAGGCCGACGTCGAGGGCGGGATTATCCAGGTTGCCTCCCGCACCGCCGGCGTGGTCCGCGAGGTCGACGTGCTGGAGGGCCAGGTGGTGACCAAGGGCCAAGTCCTGGCGCGCCAGGAGGATGACGCCCCAAGGCTCGCAGTTCAAACCGCCCAGGCCAACCTGGCGCAGGTCAAGGCCCAGGTAGGAATGACCCAGGTGCAGCTCACCGCCGCGCGCCGCGAAAAAGCGCGGTTGGAGACCCTGGCGGGTGTTGTCTCCGGCCAGCAGGTGGACCTGGCGGCCGATGCGATATCCACCGCCGAAGCATCGCTGGTTTCCGAGCGCGCCGCCATAGAGGTTGGCGAGACACAGCTCAACGAGGCCAAGTATCGGCTGGAGCAGACGATAGTTCGCGCGCCGGCCAACGGCGTGATCGTTCGACGCTACGCCAACCCAGGGACAGGCGCCTCGACCCTCAATGTCACCCCGATGTTCGATCTCGAGCCGGCCGGTGCGCGTATCGTTCGCGCCGAGGTCACGGAGACCGCCCTGCCCGTGGTCAGCCTTGGCCAGAACGTCCGCATTGTTCCGGAATCGGACCAATCGAGATCATTTTCGGGCAAGGTTCTGCGTCAGGCCGCTTTGTTCGGGGCCAGAAAGCTGCAGTCGGACGATCCCTCCGAACGCACTGACGAGCGGGTGGTCGAGGTGGTGGTGAGCGCCGACGGCGCGCCATTTCTCGTGGGCCAGCGCGTGCTGGTGAAATTCGTCAAACCGGGCGCCGACGTCAAATAAAGCCAAAAACGCCTATAGAAGGCCCGCGGCGTCCAGGAGCTCAATCAGACGCGCGCGGGCGGGCGGAAGCGGTCGATTGAGAGCCGCGAACACGAAATCTCGCAGAAATTGCCCGGTCAGCGCAAGGCCAGCGGCGATATCGCCGGGGGAGAGCCGCCCCTGAGCCGAGAGCAGGAAGGGCGGCAGAACGAGCAGCCGATCGCGATAAGGCTCTCCCCCGCTCGCGCCTACCGCTCGGCCGGTCCTGGGGCTCACCCAGACGAGATCGTCCAGTGAGCCGGTGACGGCGCACCGCGAAAGGTCGAGTCCGAAGCCCAGTTCCTGCAACAGGCCCATCTCAAAACGCACCAGAACCGCCGGCCAGATATCTGGTAGCTCCAGAGCGTTCAGGAGCGCCTGAAAGGCGAAGAAGACGCCGGGGTGTGGCTCGCGCTCCGGCAAGGCTCCGGCCACGACAGCCGCGGCGGCGGCCAGGGCGGAGAGAGCCAAGGGATCGTCGAACAGAACCGAGGCCCCCTCGCCTTCCGCCTCCAACCGCGCCGAGCCAAGCTGATCGGCGACCCGCGCGCGATAGGCCATGCGAACCCGGGAGCCAGGTTGCAGCACGGGCTTCATCCGCCGGGAAGCGCCTCCCGCGACATGGGCCGCCCATCGCCCGTGCTGGGCCGTGAGAATTTCGACGATCGCCCCCGCCTCGCCGTGAGCACGAGACGCGAGCACAAAGCCGTCGTCCTCAAATTCCACGACGCGCCGGGCTCAGACGTCGAAATCCAGGCCGACGTCCTGGAAGAAGCCCCGATCTTCGGCCCAGGTCGCCTTGACCTTGACGTGCAGGAACAGATGTACCGGTCGTTCCAGCAATTCGATCAGTTCGAGACGAGAGGCCTCGCCGATCCATTTCAGCGTCTGGCCACCCTTGCCGAGCAGGATGCCCCGTTGGCCGTCGCGCTCGACATAAACACTCTGTTCGATCCTCAGGCTTCCATCCGGGCGTTCCTGAAAGGCGGTGGTCTCCACGCTTGCGGCGTAGGGCAGTTCCTCATGGACCCGCAGATAGACCTTCTCTCGGGTGATCTCGGCGGCCAGCAGCCGGGCGGGGATGTCGGCGCTTTGGTCGGCGGGGTAGAACCAAGGTCCTTCGGGAACCACGGCGGCGAGACGCCGCTTGAGGTCGTCGACGCCAGCGCCATCGGCGGCGCTGATCATGAAAACCTCTTCATAAACACCTGATTGGAACAGATTTTGCGTCAGCGCGAGAAGACTGTCGCGACGGACGAGATCGATCTTGTTGAGCGCGAGGATCGCTTTGCTCGACGCGTGCTTGAGGCCGTCGACAATCATGGCCACGTCACCAGCCGCCTTGCGATCGGCCGGCGTGCCGGCCCCCGCCGCCACATCGATCTCAGCGTTGGCGTCGACCAGATGTACCACGGCGTCGGCATCCTCGGCACGCCCCCACGCGGCCCGCACCATCGCCCGGTCCAGACGTCGCCGTGGCTTGAAGATACCTGGCGTGTCCACCAGCACCATCTGGCTTTCGCCCTCGATGGCAACGCCTCGTACGGGAAAACGAGTAGTCTGCACCTTCTGGGTGACAATGGAGACCTTGGTTCCCACCAGCCTGTTGACCAGGGTGGATTTGCCGGCGTTCGGCGCCCCGATCACCGCCACGAAGCCCGCCCGCGTCATGCTCGGCCCGGTCATACTTGGCCCAATCATGCTTCGCCCCTTTGGCGCATCAACAGGCTCAGGGCCGCAGCCTTTTGGGCGACCTGGAGCGATCCGCCGACGCCCACGGCCGACGTCGTCTCGTCTATAGACACTTCAAGGGTGAATTGAGGCTCATGGTCCGGCCCCGTGCGCGAGATCAGGTTATAGACCGGCGGGGGCCTGCCATTGGCCGCCGCCCATTCTTGCAGCGCGGACTTCGGGTCGGCGATGGCAAGATCCACGGGTTCTTCCAGCATCGGCGCCCAAAGCGAAAGGATGATTTCGCCCGCCCCATCCAGGCCCAACTCCAGATAGAGCGCCGCGATGACCGCCTCACAGGCGTCCGCGAGGATGCTTTCGTGATCTCTGGCGCCGCGCCGGGTCTCACCACCTTGCAGTCGCAGGGCGTCGCCAAGTCCAGCGGCGCGAGCGGCGCGAGCGCAGGCTTGCCGGCTGACCAATCCCGCCAGTTGCTTGGAGAGCACGCCGGCCGTGGCCTCACCGTCCCGCGACATCAAGGCATGCGCCATGACGAGACCAAGAACACGGTCCCCCAGGAACTCAAGACGTTCATTGTCTGGCAGCTTGCGCGCGCCTTGGCTGGCGCTGGCGTGGGTCAGCGCGCGCTCCAGCAGGGCGCGGTCGGCGAATACATGTCCCAGACGCGCCTCCAGCGCGTCAATGGCCGCCACGCGCCTATTCACTGATCCATCCTCATCTACTTGAGTACGTTGAGGGAGCGGTTAGGTCGCAAGTCCGTGATCCAGGTCCAGGGCTTGAAGAGCGAGGCCCCTGTATTGTGCGACTCATCCACGCCGGTGTTCCACGACAGCAGAATAATCCGCGCGCGCCCCACCAGGTTTTCCTCCGGCACGAATCCAACGCCCGAACCATTGCCAACGGCGGCGTCCAGGCGGCTATCCCAGCCGCATCCTCCCAATTTCGGATTGTCTGGGGCGAGTCCGGAATCAAAGCGGCTGTCGGCGGAATTGTCGCGGTTATCCCCCATCATGAAATAGCAGTGTTGGGGCACGACATAGACCCCGGTATTGTCGGCTTGGCCACCCTCAGACAGCGTCTGGATAAGGTAGGCGCGGCCTTCGGGATTGGTTTCACGAACCATGGTGGGAATCGGCGCGGGGTCGTCATAGGCGCCCCGACTCTGAACGGCTCGGGTCATGCCCTCGGTCCGTCTGGTCAGAGGCTTGCCGTTGATGATGAGTTGGCCCTGACGAACCTGAATTCGGTCGCCGGGAAGGCCCACCAATCGCTTGATATAGTCAGTGTGACCGTCGCTAGGCAGTTTGAAGACAATGATGTCTCCGCGTGTGGGCGCATGGAAGAACAGCCGGCCCTTGAACAACGGCGGGCTACCCAGAATTGAATGACGGCTGAAGCCATAGGACCACTTCGACACGATGATGTAGTCGCCGCGATAGAGATTTGGTTCCTCCGAACCCGACGGGATTGTGTAGGGTTGGAAGAGGAATGTGCGGATCACCAAGGCGATGCCCAGTGCGAAAATAGCCGTTTTGATCATCTCGACAGCATCGCTGACCGCGCTCGGTCTGGTTTTCACCTCCTTTTCGGCGGCTTGAACCTGGGTCATGGAAAAGACTTTCAAGAACGGATTGCGGAGATCGGGCGAACGACTTGCCGACGATAGCTGCGGAGCTTAGGGGTTTGGCGGTGACGACTGGCCGGCGATGGCCTCGATAACCACGAACGCCTGGGCATAGGGGTGATCATCGGTCAGCGAGAGGTGAATGACGGCGCGGGTTCCGGGCGGCGTCAAAGCCGCCAGCCGCTCAGCCGCCCCGCCGGTAAGCGCCAATGTCGGTTGGCCGGACCGGGCATTGACCACGCCCATATCCTTCCAGAACACCGCGCGTCGAATTCCCGTGCCCAGCGCCTTGGCGCAGGCCTCCTTGGCGGCGAAACGCTTCGCGTAGCTGGCGGCGCGGCCTGGCTTTCGATCCGACCTGGCGCGCTCGATATCGGTGAACACACGCGCCTCGAACCGGCCTTCGAACCGGGCGAGCGTCTGCTCGATGCGGCGGATGTCGGTGAGGTCGGAACCTATGCCGAGGATCAAGCCGCCGCCTCTTGAGACTCGGGATCCGCCCACAATCTCGCTCGGGCGGCGTCCATCAGAACGCGCATGCGGCGGATGGCGGCGTCCAGGCCGGTGAAAATGGCTTCCCCGACCAGGAAGTGGCCGATGTTGAGCTCCGCAAGCTCCGGAATGGCCGCCACGGCGGAAACGGTCTCATAATCGATACCATGCCCGGCGTGGACTTCCAGGCCCAGGCTGGCGGCCAGGGCCGCGCCTTCGCGAAGGCGGTTGAATAGCGCCTCCGCCTCGGGCCGATGCTCGCGCACGGCCAGGCAATATGCGCCGGTATGCAACTCGACAACATGGGCGCCGACGGAATAAGCAGCCGCGATTTGAAGCGGGTCGGGTTCGATGAACAGAGACACCCTCACCCCCGCAGCCTTCAGGCTGCCGACCACCGGCGCGATCCGATTGTGCTGACCCGCGACATCCAGGCCACCCTCGGTCGTGACCTCTTCCCTCCGTTCCGGAACCAGGCACGCGGCATGTGGCTTGTGAGCCAGGGCTATGGCTTCCATCTCGAGGGTGACGGCCATCTCCAGGTTCAAGGGCCGGCCGCGCCGCCGGGTCAGCGCCGCCAGCGCGTCGATATCGGCGTCTGAAATGTGCCGGCGATCCTCGCGCAGATGTGCGGTGATTCCGTCAGCTCCGGCCAGCATCGCCACTTCGGCGGCGCGGGCCGGGTCCGGATAAGCCTCTCCTCGCGCATTCCGGATCGTGGCCACGTGATCAATGTTGACGCCGAGCCGGAGGGGCGTGGCTTGATGGGGGGTGATGCGAACGCTCATGCGCCAAGCCTCCGGCTGCCGGGGTCTTCGGTGGGAATGGCCGCCAGTTCCGGCGGTAGCGCGTTGGCCGGCCAGGCCGGAACATCGAGTGTCGCGAGGGCGACCATGGGGGCGCCGGAATCGGCACGACCACCGGAGCGATCCACGAGACAGGCCGCGCAGACCACCTCGCCACCCGCGGCGCGGATGGCCTCCACACACTCTCGCGAGGAAAGGCCGGTGGAAATTATATCCTCCACCATCGCCACGCGGGCGCCGGGCTCGATATGGAAACCGCGGCGGAATTTGAACACGCCCGCCTCCCGCTCGACATAGATCGATGGCACGCCCAGATGGCGGGCGGTTTCGTAGCCGGGAATAATACCACCAACGGCCGGAGAGACGCAGACGTCGACCGGCCCGACCTCGGCGGTGATGGCCGCGGCGAGGGCCCTGCAGAGACGCTCGCAACGGTCCGGATGCATGAACACAAGGTTCTTTTGGAGGAAGACGCCGCTGTGCAGTCCCGATGACAGGATGAAGTGCCCCTCGCGCAGGGCGCCGGCTTCTCGGAATTCCTTCAGGACGTCTTCGTTTGTCATGGGTGGCTGAATACACCGACGCGGTGGCCGGGAATATCCTTGATTCCTTCAGCCTCGCGCCCGCTCGACGGTCTCGATGCTGGGGTTGGCGCGCAGGGCGGCGGCGATGTGAGTGAGATGACGGGCGTCCTTGACCTCAATGTCGAAATCGACGTCGAAGAAATCTGAATGGCGGCGCCTCATATTGACGCCGATGATGTTGCCGCCGGCCTCCCCGATGATAGTGCAGGCTTGGCCCATGACGCCCGGCGCATCTCGAATGGTGGCGTTGAGGCGCGCATCCGATAGCGTGTTGCGCTCGGCTTCGACAGTCCACTGCAGATCGCGCCACAACGATTCCCGGTCTTCATATTGCGCCAGACTACCGCAATCGATCGTGTGGATCGCCAGACTGTTGTCGGGTTGAGCGATCCCGACGATCCGGTCTCCGGGGAGAGGGTTGCAGCATGGCGCGAAATGAAGCGCCTCTCCCTCCACCAACCCACTGCCGCGCAGATAGAGGGGGGCCAGGCGATCGTCGATGCGTATGCGCGCCGTCGCCGCAGCCTTGGCTGAGTCGTTGAGACCCGGAAAGACAGCCTCCAGAACCTGTGTCGGTGAAATTCGCCCCCGACCGACCGCCTGGAAAATCTCCGATTCAGCGGAGGCCGCGAACCGATCCAAGGCCGGACGCAGGGACAACTCCGATAGGGGCTTCCCGGCGCGGGCAAAGGTGTCTTCGAGCGCGATCTTGCCAAGCCGCTGATATTCTCCGCGTTCCGACTGCCGCATGTGGCGACGGATCGCGGACCGAGCGCGGCCCGTCACCGTCAGGCTGGGCCAGTCTACTGGTGTCGACGGCGTGGCGCCCCTGACGACTTCGACCACGTCACCATTGGTGAGAACCGTCCGCAGTGGCCGAAGCTCGCCGTTGATCTTAACGCCAAGGCAGGTGTCACCCACATTCGTGTGCACCGCGTAGGCGAAATCCAGCGGCATGGCGCCGCTCGGTAGGCTGACAAGGCGACCTTTGGGCGTAAAAACAAATACTTGGTCGAGAAACATGTCGAGTTTGGCGTGCTCAAGCAGATCGTCGGCGTCGCCGCCTTGCTCCAGCACCTGCACCAGTTGCCTGATGTTGAGCAATGGGTCGGAGCCGCCAGCCTCCGCCGCCGATTCGGGGTCGAAGGCGTAGGTCTCGTTCTTGTAGCGCCAGTGCGCGGCGACGCCCTGTTCGGCCACCCGGTCCATCGACTCGGTGCGAATCTGCATCTCAATCCGCATGGCGCGCGGTCCAACCACCGTGGTGTGGATTGAGCGGTAGTTGTTGAGTTTGGGAATCGAGATGAAATCTTTGAATCTGTCGGGTACGCAGGGCCATGCGCGATGAATGATCCCCAGGGCGCGATAGCAGTCATCCTCGGTTCCGACGATCACGCGGAAGCCGTAGATGTCTGAAAGCTGAGCAAAACCAAGGGATTTTCGCTGAAGCTTGCGCCAGATCGAATAGGCGTTCTTCTCACGTCCGACCACCCGGCACGTGACGCCCGCGGCTAGCAGCGCCTTGGCGACCTCGGCGTGGGCCAGGGCGACGGCGCCCCCTTGCCCGGCTCGTAGTCCGTCCAGGCGACGAATGATGGCATCGCGCGCCTTGGGATTGAGATGGGTGAAAGCCAGTTCTTCGAGTTCTGAACAGATGCGGTGGCAGCCGATTGATCTCGCCAGCGGCGCATAGATATCCAAGGTCTCGCGAGCGATTCTTTCGCGTTTCGCAGGGCTCTTGATGAACTGCAGGGTGCGCATGTTATGGAGGCGATCCGCCAGCTTCACCAACAGCACCCGCACGTCCTTCGAGACCGCCAGGATGAACTTCCGAAGGTTCTCGGCCTGTCGCTTGTAGTCGGCGGTGGCCTCCAGGCGCGAGAGCTTGGTCACGCCTTCAACCAGTTCACCCACTTCCTCCCCAAACAGCCGGTCGACCTCCTCACGGGTCACGTCGGTGTCTTCGATCACATCGTGAAGCAGCGCCGTCACAATGCTGGCTGTGTCCAGGCGGTAGTCGGTCAGGATGCCGGCCACTTCGATCGGGTGCGCGAAATAGGGGTCGCCCGAGGCTCGTTTCTGATTGCCGTGCATGCGCACGGCATAAACATACGCGCGATTTAGCAGCGCCTCATCCGCGCTTGGATCGTAGGCGCGGACGCGTTCGATCAATTCATATTGACGTAGAAATTTAGGCGCGGCCGCCTTGGGCTTGGCCGGAGGCGGCTCCGACGTGGGGGCGGGCGTGCTTGAGGGTGGAGCGGAAGCTTGGACGGCCTCGAGGCTCAGTAGCGCTCCTCCTGGCCGCCATCCCGGTCGCTCTGCAGGGCGCGCACCAGTTCCTGCTCGCTCATCTGAGCGTGACTGGGGTCAGCCAGCAAGGCCAGGGTTTCCGCTTCTTCCTCGGCTTCGGAGTGTTCGTCCACCCGCTGCAGGCTGCTGATCAGCGTCTCACGAAGTTCGGTCGGATTGACCATGTCCTCAGCGATTTCACGCAGGGCCACCACCGGATTCTTGTCATTGTCTCGGTCCAGGGTAAGGGGCGAACCGGCGGCGATGGCGCGCGCGCGATTGGCCGCCAACAGTACCAGGTTGAATCGGTTGGGAACCTTGAGGACGCAATCTTCGACGGTGACGCGGGCCATGAACTCTCACAGATAAGGGGATCAATCCTTAACCATAGTACTATCCGCCCGATTTTGCAATGAGAGGCGCCGCGTCAACACCGACTTTCGCGGTCAAAGCCAGGACCTCCGCGGTTTTCCCAAGGACGGGGTGCACCCAGTTTGGGGCGATCTCCGCCAGAGGTCCCATTACGAAACGGCGGTCGTGAGCGCGAGGGTGCGGCAGACTGAAATCCGGCTCGTTTCTAATCGTCCGCCCATGCGAGATCAGGTCAAGATCCAGGGTGCGCGGACTGTTGAGCGCGCCACGGCGGCGGCCGAACACGACCTCCAGCCGCAGCAGTGATTCAAGAGTCTCCCTTGGATCCAGCTCCGTCTCGACAAGGGCGACGCCGTTGAGATAGTCAGGGTGCGTTGCATCGGGCCAAGCCGTTGACCGCCACCAACACGAGGCCGCGGCGACTTTCAGCCCGGCGCTGGGAAACGCGTCCAGCACGGCTTCCAACTGGGTTCGTACTGACGGATACTGCCCACGAAGATTAGATCCAAGAGCGACACAGATCGCTCCACGGAAATTTATATTTTCTATATTTGACAAGGATTTATTGTGACCTTTTACCCCACCGACCGCCTCGCCTTGTTCATCGACGGGGCCAACCTTCACGCCGCCGCCAAGAATCTCGGGTTCGACATCGACTTCAAGCGATTGCTCGACGAGTTCCGAAAACGCGGCCTGCTTATCCGGGCTTACTATTACACTACGCTGGTGGAGGATCAGGACTATTCCCCGATCCGGCCCCTCGTCGACTGGCTGGACTACAACGGCTTCACCCTGGTGACCAAGCCGGCCAAGGAATTCACCGATCGCGAGGGACGCAAACGCTATCGCGGTGACATGGATATGGAACTGGCCGTGGACATGCTGGAACTCGCGCCGAAGGCCGATCATTTCGTTCTGTTTTCAGGCGACAGCGATTTCGCCTATCTCGTAGCGGCGGTGCAGCGCCGGGGCGTCCGCGTCACAGTGGTTTCCACACTCAAGTCCCAGCCTCCCATGGCCTCCGACGACCTGCGTCGTCAGGCGGACTCTTTCGTGGATCTGGCGGATTTATCCGACATCATCGGCCGCGCGCCCCGCGATCGCCTACCCCGCTTCCTGCAGGAGAACCGCGAAACAGTCGATGACTGAATCCGCAGCGGAACCCCTCAGAGACTGTCCACTCTGTCCACGACTCACAACCTATCGCGCTGAAAACCGTGTCGCCCACGGCGACTGGTTCAATGGCGCCGCACCGTCCTTTGGCGACCCTTCGGCGCGCTTGCTGATCGTCGGCCTGGCGCCGGGACGGCAGGGCGCAAACCGCACCGGACGCCCCTTCACCGGAGATTTTGCCGGTGTCCTACTCTACGAAACACTCATGAAATACAAATTCGCGGTCGGAACTTACGACGCCAGACCCGATGACGGGCTCACCCTTAAAGATTGCATGATCACCAATGCGGTGCGGTGCGCGCCGCCGGGCAACAAGCCCCTGCCCATTGAAGAAGCCGCTTGCCGTCCCTTTCTCAGCGCCAGGATCGCCGCCCTGCCACGTTTGCAGGTCATCGTTACTCTGGGCGACGTCGCACGCCGCAATGTGATGAAGGCTTTGGGTCTGCCGGGGTCCGCCGGCGCATCGGGCCACGGCGCCGAGAGTGAGGCGGCCGGCTACAAGGTGATCAATAGCTACCATTGCTCGCGGTTGAACACCAATACCGGGCGCTTGACCCCGCCCATGTTCGAGGCGGTGTTTCGGCGAGCTAGAGCGCTGTTGGTTTAGGCCCGCCGTTTGGGACTTACGAACCATCGACTGACGCTCATCGAAAGGTCGAGCACCAGAACCAGCGGAGCACCGGCCAGGAGGGGGAGTCCGAAGGGGGAGAAATAGGCCAGGAAATCGCCAAAGTGGCGCTGTCCGCCATGGATTTCCATCTCCTGCGGCCGGAACCCCATCAGCACGGCCAATCCCATGCAGATCGCGAAAAGCACGATCCAGGTCACATAGGCGGCGACATAAGGACCCACAGGGTAGAGCGAAGGCTTGAAAAACCGCACGACCGTGACCCGGATCGCCATGGCGCAACCAAACGCCCACAGCGTCCATAAGGCCCATGTCAGTGGAAGTGGCACTGTTCCGACTCCCCTTTGTTCAACGGTGGTTATTCACCTACCCAAAGCTACGCGCTCGAATCAAATTCACCAACTACCCCTTGTCGCGCATCAGGCGCCCCTGTTCGCGTTTCCAATCGCGGTCGGCGACAGTCTGGCGCTTGTCCGGCGCCGACTTGCCCTTCGCCAGCGCCAGTTCCAGTTTCGCCATCCCTTTTTCATTCCAATAGAGACGGGTCGGAACGATCGTGCGGCCGTCGCGATGGACGGCGCCCAGCAGCTTGTCGATCTGCTTGCGATGCAGAAGCAGGCGTCGCGGACGACGGGGCTCGTGATTGAAGCGATTGGCTGGACCGTATTCGGGAATATAGGCGTTCACGAGCGAAAGCTCCCGCCCATCCGCGCCAGCATAGGATTCGGCGATGTTGGCCTTGCCCAGTCGCAGGCTCTTCACCTCGGAGCCGGTTAGAGAGATGCCCGCTTCGAAGGTTTCCTCAAGAAAATAGTCAAACCGGGCTCGCCGGTTTTCAGCGATCAACTTGGTGGTCATGGCACGACCCCGGCCTCGCCCATCGCCGCGATGATTTCATCATGGTGCGCTAGCGCGCAGGGAATGATCGGCAACCGCGCTTCCTCGTGGCACAGCCCAAGATGGGCCAGGGCGAATTTGGTGGGCGCGGGCGAGGCGTCGAGGAACAAGCACCGATGCAGTCGGACGAGTCGATCCTGAAGTACGAGGGCGGTGGGCCAGTCCCCGGAAAGGCAGGCGTTGAAAAAGGCCGAGCAGGCTGCCGGGGCCACATTGGCGGTAACTGAAATACACCCATGGCCGCCGTGGGCCATATAACCCAGGGCGCTGGGGTCATCACCGCTCAACATGACCCACCCCTCGCCACACGATCGACGCTGGAGACTGGCCCGCGCCATGTCACCGGTGGCGTCCTTCACACCAATAATATTGGGCAAATGGGCAAGACGGGCCAAGGTTTCGTTGGTGATATCGACGCTCGTTCGAGAAGGAACATTATAAATAAAAACAGGAAGTTCCACGGCATTATTGATAGCACTATAGTGCTTATAGAGCCCCTCCTGGCTTGGTCGATTGTAGTAGGGCGTCACCACGAGGGCGGCGTCCGCGCCGGCTGTCTTGGCGTGGCGTACGAAATCCACGGCTTCGTCGGTGGCGTTCGACCCCGCCCCGGCGATCACCGGGATGCGCCTCGCGACCATCTCGACGCAAAGGCTCACGACTCGCTTGTGTTCGTCATGGGTCAGGGTCGAGGTCTCGCCCGTGGTGCCCACGGGCACCAGCCCATGCACGCCGCCGGCAATCTGGCGCTCGATCAGGGCCGCAAGGGCTTTCTCGTCTATGTTTCCGCCGGAAAAGGGAGTCACCAGCGCCGTGATCACGCCTTTGAAAGGATTTGGGGTCATCTGATGCAAAAAATCGTGATCCTGCCGCGAGGTGTTGCGGTCTCGTTGAAGTGGCGGACAATAGGGCTTGGCCCATGGCGTCGGCAACCGCGCGATTGCTGAGTCGGATATCGGCCGAAAATCGCGGCGGACAAGGAGTGATAAAAGCGTGGGTTTTGGGCTTCGCGGAACACCTCTGGCGTTGAGCGCGGTTCTGGCGTTCACCAGTCTCGCGGCGGCCCAAGGCCTGGCGGGAGATTCACCCATGGCCGGGATCGCCGCCGCCGTGCCCGCGGATACCCAATCGGCCATGCTCGCCCTGGCGGCGGCGAAGTCGGGCGATGGAGCGCGTGTTCGGAATCTGTTGGATCAGACCAATGACCCCCTGGCGCGGAAGATCGCGCTCTGGGCTCTGGCGGATGCCACCCCCGAGGTGATGACCTGGGATCAGGCGGACGAAGCCCGCCGGCAATTGCAAGACTGGCCCAGACCCTCTCGCCGTCAGACAGCCGCCGAAAAACTGATCGATCGTTCGGGTTTGTCGCCCGGGGCGGTGGTCGCCTGGTTTAGCGGGAGTGATCCGACCACGCCGGAAGGCGCCATGGCGCTGGCGGGCGCTTTGCGTCAGTTGGGGCAAACCGACGCCGCGGCCGCTGTGCTTCGAAAGGCCTGGCGGACCCTGACCTTCGACCAGGACACCCAAAGCGCCGTGTTGGCCCGGTTCGGTGACGGGCTCACCATCGCCGATCATGTGGCCCGCGAAGACCTGCTGCTCTACGGCGCCCAGGGAAACGCCGCCCTCGACCTGCTACGCCTGCTGCCTCCGGAGCAACAGGCTATCGCCCAGGCGCGGATGGCCGTCCGACGCGGTGACGTCGGCGCGCAGAGCCTGATCGACGCACTGCCACCGACCGACCAGGTCAGCCCGGGCCTTGTCTACGAACGGGTCATGGCTCTGCGGGATCGTGGCGACATCGCCGGCGCCCTGGCCCTTATCAACTATCTGCCATCGGCGCTCCCCGACGAGAAGGCCGCGGCACGTCTATGGAAACATGGAGCTCTGGTGGTGGGAGCCCTGCAGGCCGGCGATGTCGCCTCCGCCTATCAGGTAGCCGCGCGTTCGGGCCTGACCACTGGCGCGGACGCCGCTAACGCCCAGTTCTACGCGGGCTGGATCGCCTTTTCTCGGTTGAAGGATCCCCACCTTGCTGATCAGCACTTCGCTCGACTTGGGGCCGCGGGACTTTCACCGCTCACTCAGAGCCGCTCACTCTATTGGCGCGGCCGGGCCGCGGAGGCCGAAGGCGATCCCGTGGCCGCGCAGATTTTCTACGAACAGGCCTCCCGCTACTACACGACCTTCTACGGTCAGCTCGCGGCCACCAAGGGCGGTAAGGCGGATCTGGTTCTTGGGCGCGATCCGGACATCACTGCCATCGACCAAGCCAGATTCGAGGCGCATGACGCGGTGCGGGCTACCCGTCTGTTGTACGCGATGGGCAATCATGAAGGCGTGCGGACCTTCGTGACGGGACTTTCGGAGTTGCTTCCCACCGGTAGTGAAGAAGCGATGCTGGTGGATCTGGCGCGTGGCTACGGGGAACAGGAACTCTCCATGCGGGTGGTCCGCAACGCCGCGAAACGGGGCTTCATCCTGCCCGACCGCGGCTACCCGGTTCGCAATCCTCCGTTTGTGGCCGAGGGGGCCGAAGCGCCCCTGGTGCTGAGCATCACTCGTCAGGAGAGCAGTTTTGATCCCAACGCCCGCTCGGGCGTCGGCGCGCGCGGCATGATGCAATTGATGCCCGCTACGGCCCAATCGGTGGCGCGCCGCTCCGGATTGGGATGGGGCCGGCTTGAAGACCCGGACTTCAACATGAAGGTCGGATCGGTCTACCTGGGCCAATTGGTGGCCCAGTTCAGCGGCTCCTACGTGATGGCCGCCGCCGCCTATAATGCCGGTCCGTCCCGCCCGACCCAGTGGGTGGGCATCTGTGGCGATCCAAGGGGTTCGACGGTGGATCCGTTGGATTTCATCGAATGCATCCCGTTTTCCGAGACACGGGACTATGTGATGCGCGTACTTGAAGCCGCGCAGGTTTATCGCGCGCGTCTCAACGGTGGCACGGCGCCTATTACCCTGGCTTCGGATCTCAAGCGCGGCGCCTATGGCTACCAACCGGTGGCGAACATCTCACAGCCCATCGCGCCACCCCTGACGAGCACACTGGTCACCGCGCCAATCCTTCCCGTCGGTCGTTGACCTCTCCCGTATTGTCCGGGTTGGATTCCTTGGCAATCCTACCCGCGGCGATCACCGATCCGAACGCCGTAGATATCAAGCCGCCATCAAGCCCGAACGCCTGCCTGAGTATCTCAGGCGAGAGCGCCTGCTCGGGCGGACCCAAGGCGACCAACCGGCCCGCGGCCAGAACGGCTAGCCGGTCGCAACCCCGGGCCGCGAGGGTCAAGTCATGCAGGCTGACCACGACGGCGGAGCCCTTTGCCGCCCGCGCCCGTAACAGCTCCATGACCTGGAGTTGAGCGTCCGGGTCGAGACCCGCCGCGGGCTCATCCGCCACCAGCAGCGGCGCGCCAGTGGTGATCAGTCGCGCCAGAAGCACCCTCGCCCGCTCGCCGCCTGACATGTCCATGACACCGCGCTCGGCCAGAGCCCCTAGTCCCACTTCAGCCAGGGCGGACAAGGCTTTCGCCCGGGCTTTGGCGGGCGGGAGATGGGGTAGCCCGAGAGCCGCGACCGACCAGGCCGGAAGGTTCCAGCCGACCCGCCGCTCCTGTGGCAAATAGGCCGCCAGCAAGGCCCGTCGAAACTCGCTAAGGGACCCCACAGGGCAACCTCCAAGCCGAGCCTCGCCTGAGGTCAGGCGCGCAAGTCCAAGGGCGGCGCGAAGCAGGGTGGTCTTGCCCCCGCCATTGGCGCCCAGCACCCCGAGCACCTCACCCCCCCGGACGGTCAGACTGACTCCATCGAGGGCCAGGTGACCGCCGAGCGTGACGCTGGCTCCAGCCAGGGTGAGAGCTTCGGTCATCCGCGCCAGCTTCGGGCGGCGCGCCAGGAAACCATGGCGAACAGTGGCGCGCCGAACAGAGCGGTAACCACCCCCAGCTTCAGCTCCTCCGACGAGGGAATCGTTCGCGCGGCGAGGTCGGCTGCGACCAGCAGGATCGCGCCGACGATCGCCGACGGGATCAGGGTCCGCGCCGGGTCGTCCGACACCCTGCCCCGGACGAGATGTGGCGCCGCCAAGCCAACGAAACCGATCACGCCCGCCAGAGCCACGGCCGCGCCCGTTAACAGAGCGGCGCCCGCCACCGCCGCCCCGCGCAATCTGGCCATCCTCAGACCCGATAGCGCGGCGGTCTCCTCGCCCAGGGCCAGCATTCTGAGGGCCTGGGCGGACCATAGACAGATGACCATACCCGCGACGGCCGGAGCGGTAGCTACCGCCACATCCGACCAATCCCGATTGGCGACCGAGCCCAGCAACCACGATAGGACTTCGGCAGTTGCCACCGGAGATGGCGAAAGATTGAACACCAGCGCCGTCGCCGCGCCGCCCAGGGATGACAGAGCCACGCCAAACAGGATCAGCGTCTGGGGTTCGGTGAGACGCGCCGCCAGCAGGGTAAGCAGGGCGCCCGCCACCAGAGCCCCGCCGAGGGCAGCCATTTGCACCGCCCCGGGGGTCGCCGCTAGTCCTAACGCGATCACCAGGGCCGCTCCGAACGCCGATGTCGCCGAAACGCCCAGCACCCCGGGATCGGCCAGGGGATTGCGCAACAGACCTTGCATCACAGCGCCGGCGAGACCCAGGGCCGAGCCGACCAGGGCGGCGGCCACCGCGCGCGGCGCGCGGATGAACCAGAGAATCTGGGCCGGCGCGGAACTCATATCAATGAACGCCTGATGATACTGAATGTATGACAACGGCGTTTCGCCCAGCCCGATGGCCAGGGCGAAGACAGCCGCCAAAGACCCGGTAAGTCCCAGGATCAGGCGCGGATCGGAGCCGAGATTCATGAATTTGGCGCGCGATGGTCGACTGGCGGTCGAGGCGCGGCCAAGGCCAGAAACGCGACGGCGTCGCCGGCGAACCAAGCCGGACAACCGAGCAGTGCGGCTGGCAATGACACCAAATTCCGCCCTTTGGTAAGGCGCGCCAGGGCGCCGTGTCGCCCTGGCCCCCAATAGACCCGAGCCTGGTCGGGCGCATCGAAGAAACCCTTCACCACAGCCTTTGGCGGATCCATCTCCAGCTGTTCAAGTGAAACCTCGCGGTAGCCCGCGCCTCGGGTCAGGTTCCGGAGGCCTGCCGCCCGCATGATGGAATCGATCAGGGTGCCAGGTCCCGCCGTTGCGCCACCCGAGGTGAGGTAGAGGGCCCCCTGCCCACCCCAGGCGCCTCGACTTGCCGCCAGTTGTTTGTCCATGCGCCGCAAAAGGGCTTCTCCGACGGCATCGTGGCCGAGGGCCGAGGCCACGGTCCGGACGTTGCGCCGAACTCCGGCAAAATCGGTTGCGTCGTCGATGGTTGTCACCAGCGCGCCACGACGTTTCAGTTCCGAAATCAAGGCGGGATCGCCCCCCCAATAACGCACGACCACTTGTGGCCTCGCCGCCAATGCCGACTCGCTATCCACCCTTCGTATTGGTAGTCCCACCGCCCGGGCCGCGAGCAGGGAATCGGGATTGCGGGCGCGGGGCGAGAGACCGACGATCGCGCTTCGGGGACTCAGCGCCACGACAAATTGATCGGCGCATTGATCCAGGGACATCACCCGTGGCGACGCTCTCGCCAATGCCGGTGAGGTGGTAGCCAGGGAGAGCAGAAAGACGGCGACAGGCCAATTGATGGCGCGCGCCCTGTCGCCCGGCGCACCCATGGGAATCAGTCGGCGATCAGGCCGAACAACAGCCCATCGATCATTACACGGGTGATCGCCTTGGGTTCGGCCCAGTCTATATTGGGTTTGGTGATCATCAGCGAGACCAGCCCGTGGCAGGCCGACCACATGGCCTGATTTACCGTGCGGGGACAGCCGGTCTTCAAACGTCCCTGGGCGGCGATTTCGCGAATCACGCCGGAGAAACGCTCGAAGCACTGAGCGCCGAGTTCCAGGGTAATCTGCTGTTTCTGATCCGAGGTGGCCAGTGGCGAGGCGCAGAAAACCAACCGATAGGCATTGGGGTTCTCAAGGGCGAATTCCACATAGGCCGTGAGCATCATTCGCACGCGCTCCACCGGATCCACGGGGCGGGCGGCGATCTCACTGTTCAGGGCGAGCAGTTCCTCCATGGCCGCCGTGCAGATTTCCAGCAGGATCTGATCCTTGTCGCGGAAATGCATGTAGAGGCAGGTCGACGAAACACCGACCTCGTCCGCGATCTTGCGGATGGTGGCCCCTTCGTAGCCCTCGGCGATGAAGATTCGTTCGGCGGCCCGCAGAATTTCCGCCCTTCGCAGGTGGCCGTCGCCCTTAGCCTTGCGGGCCGACTTCACAGGCTTGTTCAGGATCTCGTTCACGGCGAAGGGGTCCAGGTCTGTTAAGACCAGACACTAGATGGAAAAATTTGCCACGCCGCAAGGCTCCGCGGTGTTAGTGCGGCAATTGCGACCCTTCTGAATCGCCCGCGACTGGACGCACCGACCCGGCGGACGGTAAGGCCCCTGGATGAACCGTCCCACCATCGCCGATGCGCCACAGGTTCTGCGAACCCAGGGTTGGGCCGACTATGCGCTGATTGACAGCGGCGATGGTCGAAAGCTTGAGCGTTACGGCCGTTTGACCGTGGTGCGGCCCGAACCGCAGTGTCTTTGGTCACCAGGGCTGTCCGCCGACGCCTGGAGCGTCGCTGACGCCGTGTTCGAGCCGGCCGACGAAGAGGACGCCGGACGCTGGAAAGTGACTGGCGACGTGCCGCCCTTCTGGCCGATGACCTGGGGACCCGTCACGTTCAACGCTCGCCTAACGGCCTTTCGTCATCTTGGCTTATTTCCCGAGCAGGCGACGAACTGGGATTGGCTTGACGCGCGCCTCCGAAATTCGAGACCTGGTCAGAAAGTTCTGAATCTATTCGGTTATACCGGCATGGCCAGTCTCGCCGCCACCGCCGCCGGCGCTGCCGTGACCCACGTGGACGCCTCGAAGAAGGCGGTCGGCTGGGCGAGAGAGAACGCCAGCCTGTCCAGTCTGGATGACGCGCCCGTCCGGTGGATCTGCGAGGACGCGCGTAAATATGTCCAGCGCGAGGTTCGTCGGGGCGCCCGCTATGACGGCATCATTCTCGATCCGCCCAAATACGGCCGGGGGCCGACTGGCGAGGTCTGGCGGCTGTACGATGATCTTCCGGCCCTGATCGCCGGCTGCGCCGCCTTGCTGAGCGATGACGCCTCGTTCCTTCTTCTCAACGCCTATTCCGAGCGGATTTCCGGTCTGGCCTTGGCGGGACTCCTGGAGGGCGCGCTGGGCGGTCGCCGAGGCGTCATCGATTGGGGAGAATTGGCGCTGATGGAAGCTGGCGGTCGGCGCGGCGTGGGTCTATCCTTCTTCGCCCGCTGGAGCGCGTCGTGAGCGGCGGCGCGACGACGGCCCGTGTCGTCACCTCCCTGACCAATCCCACGGTCAAGGCGGTGCGCGCGCTGCATATGCGCAAGGCTCGCCAAGAAACCGGACTGTTTCTCGTTGAGGGTTTGAAAAGCGTCGCGGAGGCCGTCGACCTTGGCCGGAACCCCCGCATCCTGCTCCATGCCGAGGCGGCGGATCACCCTCTGCTCCAACGCGCCGCCGCGGTAGCCGGAGAGACCCTCATCGTCAGTCCGGCCGTGCTCGCCAAAATCTCCCGCCGGGACAATCCCCAGACCGTGCTGGGAGTCTTCGAACAGGCCTTCACGCCCCTAGATGCCCTGGATCCGCCCACCGCCCGCTGCTGGGTCGCTCTTGAGGCGGTGCGTGATCCTGGCAATCTGGGGACCATCATCCGGACCACCGACGCGGCGGGCTGCGGCGGGCTGGTCCTGATCGGCGAATGCTGCGACCCTTATTCGGTGGAGTGCGTGCGCGCGACCATGGGCTCGGTGTTCGCGGTTCCGATCGCCAAGGCGGAAACCGAAGCATTTATCGCCTGGCGGACCGCCTGGCCCGGAGCAGTGGTGGGAACCCTACTGACCGCCGACACGGACTTTCGCACCGCCGACTATCGCTATCCCACGCTGATTCTGATGGGCAACGAACAGGCGGGCCTGACCCCGCGGCTCGCGGCGACCTGTGATGTCACCGTCAAGATTCCCATGCGCGGCCGCGCCGACAGCCTCAACCTGGCGGTGGCGACGGGTGTGATGATCTATGCGGCGACCGCCTAAAACCATCCTCGATATTTGAACCACGCCACCGGGATGATCGCGCTGACCACGATCACCGCCAAGCCGTAGGGATAGCCGAGTGTCCAGCTGAGTTCCGGCATGATCTTGAAATTCATCCCATAGATGCTGGCCATCAAGGTCGGGGGAATCCCGACGATCGAGACGATAGTGAGGATCTTGAAGATGTCGTTCTGGGCGATTCCGATCATGCCGACTAGCGCGTCAAGCAGGAACTGGACCTTGTCGCTCAGGTGCACCTCATAGTCGGTCAGCGAGGTTACATCCTGTTTGAGGCTGGCGATCCTATGTTCAAAGCGAGCATCATCCCAGTCCTTGGTAAGGTCGCCGACAAAGGCCAGGATGCGGCCAAGGCCGAGCAGGGCATCTCGGGTGTAGGAGGCGCGATCACCCATCTGGCCCACCAGCTTCAGCTGATCGCGCAGGCGACTATTGGCATGTTTGGCCGCCCTACCCTTGATGTCCTCGGCATTGAACACGGTGGCCGAGAGGTCGTTGAGCGAGGCCGCGATGACCTCAAGTGCGTCAGCCATCCGATCGACCATCTCGTCGCAAAGCCGCACGAACACATCCAGCCCACAAGTGGGCGTCCCCAGCGGGGCATGGAGCTCAGCGACTACCGCGTCGAAAGCCTTCAGCGGGCAGAAGCGGATGGTCACAAGGGTCTCTGGCGACAGAACAAAACCGATCGGCGACAGGCCCCGTGGTGCAGCATCGGCAAGGGAGATCATCGGCGTGCTCATCGTCAACACCCCGTCGCGCGACCGCAGCCGGCTGGAGGATTCGATTTCGCTCAGGTTGGCCAGGGTCGGCAGGGTGAGGCCCGTCAACGTCTCGGCTTCCAGACGCTCCGCCTCGGTGGGATTGAGAAGATCAATCCAAAGGGCGTCGCCACCCGCTGGGAGCTTCAGAAGCATCGCTTGACTCCCCCGGCGATCCAAAACGAACTCACGGGTCTTTAACACGCCACGAGCCAGATCGTTCATACTCCAGCCGATGACCACCATCCTCGCCATCCACGCCCATCCCGACGATATCGAGACCCTGGCCGCCGGAACCCTGGCCATATTGGCGTCGTCGTCGTCCTTGAGCCTGGCGATCGCCACCCTGACGGCGGGAGAATGCGGCTCCGTGGACGACGACCCGGCGGAGACGGCGCGCGTTCGCAAGGGCGAGGCGGCCCTGGCGGCGGCCATGATCGGCGCGGACTACCGCTGTGTGGGTCTGGGTGACCTGGCGGTGTTCAACGACGACGCCTCACGCCGGGCGGTGACAGAATTGATCCGCGCGGTCCGTCCGGCCATCGTCATCACCTCGGCGCCGGCCGACTATCATCCCGACCATGAGGCAACGAGCCTGCTGGTCAGGGACGCTTGTTTCGCGGCTTCCGCGCCGGGCTATCGCACCGGCGACGCAACCCCTTTGGAGGCGATCCCACACCTCTATTTCATGGACCCCATCGGGGGACGCGATCGGGACGGTCGGCCCGCGCAACCCGACTTCGCGGTCGACATCGCCGAGGTCATGAAAACCAAGCGGCGGATGCTGGAGGCCCATCGGAGCCAGATCGCCTGGCTGGCCAAACAGCACGCCATCACCGACTTCACCGCCGGGATGGAAGCCCAGTCCCGACGCCGGGGCAAGGATTTCGGCGTCAGTTTCGCAGAGGGCTTTCGACAATACCGGCACCCGCCCTACCCTCGCGATCCGCTCTTGCAAACCCTGCTCGGAGCGGTCCTTCTGAGGGTCACGGCACGAGAGGAGAACTGAACGAGATGCGAGCCAACAGTCAGGATCGGGACCTTCGGGATCGCGCCGCGGCGGTGATCCCGGGCGGCATGTTCGGACACCAGTCGACCCGGCTGCTGCCGGACGACTATCCGCAGTTCTTTTCCCGCGCCAAGGGCGCGCGGCTGTGGGACGCGGACGGCAACGAGCTGCTGGATTTCATGTGCGCCTATGGCCCCAATCTGATGGGCTACGCCGACGAGGCGATCGACAACGCCTATGCCGCGCGGATGCGTCAGGGTGACACGATGACCGGCCCCACCGGGTTGATCGTGGAGCTGGCCGAACAGTTCACCCGGATGGTCACGCACGCCGATTGGGCGATCTTCTGCAAGAACGGCGGCGACGCCACCCAGATCGCCTTGATGACGGCGCGGGCCCACACCCGCCGCAAGACCGTGGTGCTGGCCAAGGGCGCCTATCACGGCGCAGCACCGTGGTGCGCCACCCGGCCCAATGGGGTAACGCCCGAGGACAAGGCCAATCAGGTGTTTTGTATTTACAACGACATTCCCAGCCTGGAAGCCGCCGTGGCCGCGGCGGGCGACGACTTGGCCGCCATCTTCGCCGCGCCGATGAAACATGACGCCTTCACCGACCAGGTCCTTCCCGACCCCGCCTACGCCAGGCGCGCTCGCGAGCTGTGCGACACCGCCGGCGCTCTGCTGGTAGTCGACGACGTGCGCGCGGGCCTGAGAATCGCCCGGGACTGCAGCTGGTCGGCGGTCGGGGTTCAGCCGGATCTGTCGAGTTGGGGCAAGTGTTTCGCCAACGGTCACCCGATCTCGGCCCTGCTGGGGGCCAACAAGGCCAAGCGCGCCGCCGCCCAGATCTTCACGACCGGCTCGTTCTGGTATCAGGCCGCGCCGATGGCTGCCGCCCTCGAGACCCTGCGGCGAGTGCGGGACACCAACTATCTTGAACACATGGAAGGGCTGGGAACCCGCCTGCGCAACGGTCTCGCGGAGCGGGCCGCGGCCAGCGACTTCGGCTTCCGTCAGACCGGACCGGTGACCATGCCGCTGTTCCTGTTCGACGAGGACCCGGACCTACGCAAGGGCTTCTTCTGGTCATCCCAGATGTTGAAGCGCGGGGTCTACGTGCATCCCTGGCACAATATGTTCCTGTGCGCGGCGATGACAGCGGCCGACATAGACCAGGCGCTCGACGCGGCGGAGGATTCGTTCGTGGCTCTGAAGGCGCAAGCCGGTTCTCTGGGACCGGTGGAAAAGATGAGCTTTCTGATGGCGTGACCGCCGACTCGAAACCTTCGGCGGTTAGGTCAACTTCCGATTCTGATCATCCTCGTGGCTTCGCCCTGGTGGTGGGTGGCGCGGAGGCCGGGTCCTCGGGCCAGGGATGTTTGGGGTAGCGGCCTCGCATTTCCTTGCGCACGTCGCTCCACGAGCCGGCCCAGAACGCCGGCAGGGTCTTGGTGACCTGAATTTCCCGATGAGCCGGAGACAGCAAGGCCATGGCCAACGGTGTCCCCTGCCCCACGGTTGGATGGACCCTCAGGCCGAACACCTCCTGCACCCGAAGCTCGACTCTGGGGCCGCCCTCGGCGGCATAGTCTATGGCGAAGGATGAGCCGGTGGGAGCGGTCCAGCGCGCCGGGGCCTTCGCATCCAATTGGCGTTGCAGGTCCCAGGGGATCAGGCCGACCAGGGTGTCGTAGAGCGCCAATCCCGAAATCTCACGCAACGACCGCCGGCCTTTCAGAAGCGGCGCCAGCCAATCGTCCAGGCGTTCGCTCAGGCCGTGATCGGACAGGTCCGGCCAGGCGGAATCGGTCGCCCGCAAAAAGACGATCCGCGCCCGTAGGGACATCGCGCCTTCGGTCCACGCGAGCGCCGCCACGCCCCTCCGGCGCACCTCCGCCGTCAGCGCCGCCTCGATCAGCTCCGGGGCGGCTTCGGTCAGTGGGCCTTCCTCAACGACGAGTTCGCCAAGGCGCAGGGTGCGCTGCCCGCGCAAGGCGCCTGAAGGCGTCTCCACCAGTCGGTCCTCCGACCTGAGGCGGTCGCCCAGGGCCAGTTTGAGGGTCGGGACGTCCAGCCGGGCGGCCAGGAGTATCCGGTCCCGCGCCGCGCCGCCACCGAGATCGACCACCGCCAGCCAGGGCTCGCGGGCCAGGGAATCGGCCGGCTCGACGAACACCCCCCGGCCACCGGACAGCTGGAACTCGCCCAGGGCGCCGCGCGCCTTGGCCACCCGCTCGGGAAAGGCCTGGGCGAGCAACAGCCCGTCGTTTGGCGCCGCCGCCTTCAATCCGGTATCGACCAGTTTCGACCAGCGCTCCGCCAGGCCGACGACCGCCCGGGCGCGGGGTCCACGATCCCGCGACAGGCCGTCGAGACGACGGGCGATGTCCACGTCCCGTCCACCTAGTCCCGGCTCGGTCAACAGCGCCCCGATCATCGCCGCCCGGCGACCGAGCCCGGCCCGGGCGCCCGCCAGCACCATATGCGCCAAGCGGGGTGGCAGTGGCAGGCGGGCCAGGGCCTGGCCGTGAGCCGTCAGGGCGCCGCCCTCATCCAGCGCGCCGATTTCGCTCAGAGTTCGCCGCGCCTCGGCCATGGCGGCCGCCGGCGGCCGGTCGAGGAAAGCCAGGGCCGCCCCGTCACCGGCCCCCCAGCGGGCGAGATCCAGGGCGAAGCGAGACAGGTCGGTCTCAAGTATCTCTGGCCGATCGAAGGCCGCAAGCGCCCGCGTCTCGGCCTCGTCCCAGAGCCGCCAGCAGACGCCCGGCTCGGTGCGGCCAGCTCGCCCTCGCCTCTGGTCGGCCGCCGCTCGCGAGGCGCGGACGGTGACCAGTCGGGTAATGCCTCCAGCCGGGTCCCAGCGGGGAACGCGGCTGAGGCCGCTGTCGATCACCACACGAACCCCTTCCAGGGTCAGGCTGGTCTGGGCGATCGACGTCGCCAGCACGACCTTGCGGCGCCCCGGCGCGGACGGGGCGACGGCCAGGTCCTGGTCGGCCATATCCATCGCGCCATAGAGGGGGGCGATGTCGAGGCCATCCTCGTTCAAGGTGTCCGACAGCCGTCGGGCGACGCGGTGGATCTCTGCCTGGCCCGGCAGGAAGACCAGTATGCCGCCTGTCTCCCGCTCCAGGGCCTGTCTGACCGCCCTGGCCACCTGTTCCTCGATCGGCGCGCGAGGATCCTTGCCGAGGTAGCGTGTCGCCACCGGGTGCATGCGACCCAGGCTCTCGATGACCGGCGCATCGCCCAGCAGGGTCGCCACCCGGGCGCCGTCCAGCGTCGCGGACATCACCAGCAGGCGCAAATCCTCCCGTAGCACACTCTGACTGTCGAAGGCGAAGGCGAGACCAAGGTCGGCGTCCAGGCTGCGTTCGTGGAACTCGTCGAACAGCACCCCGGCCACGCCCTCCAGCCCCGGATCGTCGAGGATCATTCGCGTGAACACCCCCTCGGTGACCACCTCGATACGGGTTCGGGCCGAGACGCGGGTGTCGAGGCGGACGCGGTAGCCGACGGTCTGGCCCACGGCCTCGCCCAGGTTGGCGGCCATGCGGGCGGCGGCGGCGCGGGCGGCCAGCCGGCGAGGTTCCAGCACGATCAGTTTGCCCGCCGCCGCCCAGGGTTGGCCGAGCAGGGCCAGAGGAACCCCGGTGGTCTTGCCGGCGCCGGGCGGAGCGACGAGGACGGCGCGGTTTGCGGCGCTCAGCGCCGCGGTCAATCGCGGCAGCGCTTCCTGGATCGGCAGCGCTTCGGGCGTCCTATTCGCCGTGAGGATATTCCATCGGTGAAGCCTCGTGGCCAGTGACCACTTCGCCCTTGCTGAGCTTCGAGTTCCAGATGCCGTATACGAAATACAGCACGAAGCCGACGCCGACATAGGCCAGGAAGAACGGCCCGGTCTGGGGCTTGTTGAGGATCGATTTGAGCAGGAACAGGCACATCACCGCGCCCAGGATCGGCACCACCGGATATAGCGGCACGCGGAATGGACGGACCAGATTGGGGCTGCTGAAACGCAGATAGATCACCGTGATGCAAACCAGGGCGAAGGCGGCCAGCGAGCCGACGTTCGACAGGTCGGCCAGATCGTCCAGGCTGCGGAAGCCGGCGGCCGAACAGGCGATGATCCCCACCACGATGGTGTTGATCCAGGGTGTCTTGAACTTCTTATGCACGACCGCCATCACCGATGGGATCAGGCCGTCGCGGGCCATGGTGTAGAAGATGCGGGTCTGGCCATAGAGCAAGACCAGCATGACGCTAGTCAGGCCGGCGATCGCCCCGACCTTCACCAGAAAGGCGAACCAGGGCATGCCCATTCGATTAACCGCCAGGGCGATCGGAGCCGGGGTATCCAGCTGGGCATAGGGCACGATGCCCACCAGCACCGCCGAGGTGGCGATATAGAGCGCCGTGCAAACCACCAGGGCGCCGATGATGCCCAGCGGCATGTCCTTGGAAGGATTCTTGGCTTCGGCGCCGGCGGTGGAGACCGCCTCGAAGCCGAGGTAGGCGAAGAAGATCCGGGCCGCGCCGGTGATCACGCCGCCGACGCCGTATTTTGAATGCTGGGTGCCCATGAACACGTCGCCCAGAGCGCGAATGATTTCGTGAGGCAGGTCGGTGGGCGTGCCCGGAGGCGGCGCGGGGATTTCGGCTGGGACCAGCGGATGCCAATTGGCCGGGTCGACGAACCTTGAACCGATGGCGATGAAGGCCACCACGACGGTCAGCTTGATGGCCACGATGACGTTGTTGACCGTCGCTGATTCGGACACCCCGACGATCAGCAGGCAGGTGACGGCCGCGATGATCAAGACCGCCGGCAGGTTCATCATGCCCATGCCGATGACATGGCCGGCCGCGTCCTTGACCGCGACGCCAGGCGCCGCGGTCAAGGCGGGGGGAATGTTGATGCCAAAGTCCTGCAGAAGACTGACGAAATAGCCCGACCATCCCACCGCGACGGTGGACGCCGACAGGCCGTATTCAAGCACCAGCAATATGCCCATCACCCAGGCGGCCAGCTCGCCCATCGAGGCGTAGGAGTAGGAGTAGGCCGACCCCGACACCGGCAGCGCCGAGGCGAGCTCGGCGTAGCAGAGCGCCACGAACGCGCAGAGCGTGCCGGTGATCACGAACGAGACGGTGATCGCCGGACCAGAATATTGCGCTGCCGCGAGACCGGTCAGAACGAAGATGCCGGTGCCGATGATGCAGCCGATGCCCAGCAGCACGAGATTCATGGCGCCCAGGGTTCGCTTCAGTTCGCCATGCTCCAGGTCGGACTGAATCTGTAAGACCGACTTTCGCTGGAACATCCGCTCCAGACCCGGACCGACACGTGTAGCACCCGCCATTCGGCTATCCCTGCACCCAGCCATCCGGCCCATTCACCGGATTGGCGGACGCTAGCGGCTCCCGCGGCATCCCGCAATGCGCCCCGGTGCGCGGGTTTGCGAAACCGGTGATCGCTTCTATTCTGGGCGCGATCGGACTTTGCACGGCGACTCTCCGCCTTTCACCTAGGACATTCATGCGTTCAGCCTCTCTCGCCCCCTACCCCGCCCTGCGCATGCGCCGTCTGCGCCAGGCCGACTGGTCCCGCCGCCTGGTGCGCGAAAACGTGCTGACGCCCAACGACCTGATCTGGTCGATGGTGGTGCACGAGGGCGAGGGCCGCGTTCCCGTGGCGGCCATGCCTGGAGTCGATCGGCTGTCGGTCCAGGAGGCGGCCAAGGCGGCGGTGGAGGCCAGGGCCCTGGGCATTCCGGCTATCGCCATCTTCCCCCAGATCGACGGCTCGCGGAAGGACGCGGTCGGCGGTCAGGCGGCCGACCCGAACGGCGTGATCGCCCGGGCGGTGAAGGCGATGAAGAACGCCGCGCCGGAGGTCGGCATCATGTGCGACGTGGCGCTGGACCCGTTCACCGACCATGGCCACGACGGGGTGATCGAGAACGGCAAGATTCTCAACGAGGCCACCATCGAGCGGCTGGTGGAACAAGGGCTGATGCAGGCCCAGGCCGGTTGCGACATCCTGGCGCCGTCCGACATGATGGACGGCCGCGTCGGCGCCCTGCGCTCGGCGCTGGAGGCCGCCGGCCTGTGCGACACCATGATCATGTCCTATGCGGCTAAATACGCGTCGGCGTTCTATGGGCCCTACCGCGAGGCGATCGGCTCGGCGAAGCTGGGTTCGACGGCGCCCGACCATCCAGCCGACAAGGCCACCTACCAGATGGACCCAGGCAATACCGACGAGGCGATGCGCGAAGTGGCGCTGGACCTGGCCGAGGGCGCCGACATGGTGATGGTCAAGCCGGGCCTGCCCTATCTCGACATCGTCCAGCGCGTGGCCGAGACCTTCGCCGTGCCGACCTTCGCGTTCCAGGTCAGCGGCGAATACGCGATGATCGCCGCCGCCGGCGCCAACGGCTGGATCGACCATGACCGGGCGATGATGGAGAGCCTGATGGCCTTCAAGCGCGCCGGCTGCGCGGGCGTGATCACCTATTTCGCGCCGTTGGCGGCGCGCAGGCTGGGGGGCTAAGGGGCGCGCCACCCACTAAACTGTGGCTATTTCTTCGTCACCGCGGCAAGCGCCGCTAAAAGCGCTTGAGGCGAAGCCGGCTTCCTCACGATAGGGGCTTGTGGCCAACTGTTTGATGAAATCTCGCTGCCTGCGTTCCCCGTATGGAACACGAAGGGAATCCCGGCGGCTTCCAAGTGTCGCGCGACGCCCAACGAATCATGGTCGCCCAGGCGGACGTCAAGCACCGCCGCCGTAATTTCGTGATTTTCGATCAGCCGCAGAGCTTCCGGCGCTGACATGGCCGGGCCGACAACCTCCGCGCCCGCGTCGCGAACGATGCACTCCAGATCGGCGGCGATGAAGATTTCATCCTCGACGATCAGAACGCGATGTGCGTGCAAATTCAAAACTTGGGACACATTTGGAGTTGGGTGGGACTATGACCACGCAGCGCCGAAGGAATGGTTCGATGCAAGGGCAATTAATTCAGGCGATCAAATGGCGGTTGCCCCGCGGCGGGCGGCGCCCCCGCGAACTGAGTTGGGGGTATCGATAGCGTCCATTCCAGCCCTGTGACGTCGAATCTCAGATCAACCGTGCCGCCAAGCTTCTGCGCCACCATCCGTTCGATGACCCGGCGTCCGAAGCCTTCGCGGGTGGGCGGCGTGACGGCGGGGCCTCCACGTTCGGTACATCTCAACCTCAACTGGGGTGGTTGCGCGCCATCGCGGTCCAGAGTCCAACTGACCCACACGACGCCAGATGGGAACGACCACGCGCCGTACTTGACGCAATTTGTGGCGAGTTCGTGCAGCGCCAGCCCGACCGACTCCGCCGCGTCCGAGACCAGAAAGACGTCTGGGCCTTCGCACAAAAGCCGCCCATTGTCGGCGCCGAACGGTTCGAGCTGTCGACGAACCAGATCACTGAGCGGTGCGCCGTCCCATTGTTGAGTAACGAGCAGATCCACTGAAATGGCCATGCCCTGAAGGCGCCTCGCGAAAAGCTGGCGGAACTCCTCCAAGGAGCCCGCGCTTCGCGCTGTCTGACTGGCGACTCCCTGGATGACGGCAAGCTGGTTCTTCGAGCGGTGCGCAAGCTCACGCATTAGAAACTCCCGATGGGCTGCCGCTTCTTTCTGCCCGCTGATATCCGTATGGACGCCCACCCACTCTACGATTTGGTTTCCGGTATCGAAAATCGGCGCGGCTCGAACGCTGAAATGACGCCATTGGCCATCGTGGCGTCGCACACGGTGCTCGAACTCGAACAGTTCCCTTGCGGCGACCGCGGCATTCCAGGCCTCGATTGTCGGCGGCGCGTCTTCGGGGTGCACCGCCTGTGACCAACCGAAGCCTTGATATTCGGCGAGTGTCTGGCCCGTCAGAGCTGACCATCCCGGTTGTTCGCCGGTCATCTCACCAACTGCGTTGTTGGTCCAAACGATGCCGTCAACCGCCTCGACCGCAGCTCGAAAACGTGATTCGCTCTCAATTAACGCGATTTCGGAGCGAATTTTTTCAGTAACGTCGCGTGACACCGCCAGAAACCTGATCGGATGGCCGTCCTGGCTGGGGATGGCGGCGATCGAGACGTCCCAGTGTCTGGACGTGCCTTTGGCGGTAGGGGCTTCTGCCGTGAACTTGATCAACTTACCCGATCTGGCCGCCTCGATCGCCCGTCTGATCTTCGGCCATGATGCCTCAGGCCATAAGCTTTCCCACGGCTGGCCTACGACGGCGCTAGGGCCATCCACCTCAAGAAGGCACACGCCATTTTGATTAACATAGTCAAGTCGGCCGTCGGCGCCGATCACCTTGAGGCAGTCGGGGCTGGCCTCAAGCACCGTCCGGGCGAACTCGTCGCTGCGACGCAAGTGTTCCTCGCCCCGTTTGCGCTCGGTGATATCGCGCACGATTTTGGAGGCGCCGACGATTTGGCCGGCCCCATCGCGCACGGGCGAGATTGTGACCGACACATCGATCGGACGGCCTCCCTTGTGCATCCGGACAGTCTCAAAGGCTTGCACGATCTCACCGGCCGAAATCTGGGCCAGAATGCTTTCCTCCTCGCTATGCCGCTCGGCCGGAATCAAGCGCAGGATCGATTGGCCCAGTATCTCCTCCTCCGTGAACCCAAAGAGACGCTCGGCCGCCGCGTTCCAGCTCGTGATCGTGCTGTCGAGCTTCTTGCTGATGATCGCGTCCGATGAAGATGCGACAATTGCCGCGAGTTCGCGCGCTCTTTCGCTCGCCAGCGCCGCGGCTTCCTCGGTGTGCCGGGCATCAACCCCGGCTTGAATCAACAGAGCCCGGAGCCGATCGTTTTCATGCTCCAACTTGGCGTTTGCCAAGGAAAGCTCGACCCCTGCGCTGTTGCGCAGGGGTCCGCCGGTCATCAGCTCGTTGGGTTTCATCCCAGTCATAATAGGGTCGCGCTTTTCGCCACCTGCGGCGGGGTCAGTGATTTGCCGGGTCTAGCAGCTTTCAATGTCATAGCGTCCCAGCTTTGAATGTGAAAAGATTTCAACAGACCCCGACCAAACTAACATGATGAAATCTAGATTTCGACTCAGCCGAGCCTGGTTTTGCGCGTAACGGCCGAGGGCGCCGTTTGCGCGGAGATGATCACCTATTTCGCGCCGTTGGCGGCGCGCAAGCGGGAGGGCACGGGCCTAGCCGCCGAGCTCTGGCCACTCCATGGCCCGTTTTGGCCCTTTCGTGGCCCTTTTTGGCCTCTGGCTGGCCCGTTAGTGGCCCGTCACCGGCCCTTTCCCGGCCGGTCAGAGGCCCTATTTTGGCCCGGAAAGGCCCGCAGTGGCCTTCTGCATTTCGGATAACCCTCTGTAAAATATATGAAAACATTTCTTCGCAATCTGTGCGCCGGCGTGGCGACCGCTTCGCTATCGCTGTTCTTCTCGTCCAATGTGTCGCGGAGATTCACAATTGCATTATGCAATTTTCGTGGCGGAAATCAAGTCAAATCTTCGCCGCCACAGCCAACAACCCACGGCCTACAATCTGTCAGCTCAGCAGCCGTGCGCTCTCGCCCCGAGCCGTGAGGCTGTCGATCGCCTTAGCGTCGAAGGATACGAAAACCTCGCCACCCATTCGTCGGCCCTCGAAAGCAATCACGCCGTCGGCGAAATCACCGACGGCGTCAAGGAAGGCCAGCCCCGCTTCAGCGGAGAGGCGGTCGACGGCAACGGTGTCGCCGGCGATGAGACGTCTCAGGGTCATCGCCACTTCGGGCGCGGGAAATTTGTAGCTTCTGAGCAGCACCCAGGCCAGTTCGCAGAGGGTTGGCATGGTAAGCACCACGACATCGGCCGCGGCCAGTTCCGCAATGGCGACAGCCGCCTGGCGTTCATCGTCACCGACAATGGCGCGAACGAGGACGTTGGTATCGGCAGTGATTCTCACGCGGAACCCGTCGCCCAACCTTCGGTCGCGCTCTCGTTGATCTCTTCGATCGACAGGACGCGCCCACCCGGCCGCTTAAGGCTGAGAAATACGTCCGACAGCTTGCCAGCGGGACGCGCGGCCCGGACCTCGATGCGGCCATCGGGAAGGGCGGCGACCTCGATCTTCTCGCCCGGCCTCACTCCGAGATGGGCGAGCAGGTCCTTGCGCAGGGTAACCTGTCCCTTGGCTGTGACGGTAAGCGTGGCCATGGAATATCCTCCAGCGAACTGTCAACGTAAGGTATTTTAGCCTTACTTGCAAATCCTGGACCGCTCCTAATTCCTCAACCGCAATTCAGAGAGCTTTCCTTTAATTACATCCTTTATGTAAACTAGCTGCGCGAAGTTCCGAGTTCAACTTGTCATGACCTCGACGTTTAGCGCGCGGACGCGGACTCTAGTCCGAGTTGATGGCATAGCGGGAGTACTGGACCGGCTTGCAACTTGCGTGTCGCGCGCTCGAAAACCGCTATGCAGAGCTGGTTTGTCAGTCTCGACGGGTAGAAGATACCGTCAATATACGGATCGGCGGCATGGAGCGCTTCGCTGAAACGCTGGCCAGGTCCTTGCGCCTTGCCCCTGAGCGCGTTCGTCGGAACGCCAAGTTGCACCAGCCCGGTCCCTGTCAGGTCGAGCAGGAGAAGAGGCCCGGAGGCTTCTACTTGGGTGACGCCCCAGGCCAGCACTTCGCTGTCCGTGATCCGGCGACGCCGCCGCCCGACGAACCAGTCGCGCACGATCGTTTCTGCGACGGCGGTCGTCAGGGTTTGTCCGAGATACAGCACCTTGAACTTGCGCGATGGGCTGGCAAACCGGGTCTCGCCAAACCCCATGCCTAACGGCGTCGCGGCATATTTGAGCGGTGTGACACGCAGGTAGGCCCGAGGGGCCAACTCTCGGCGCAAACCGTCGATGACCCTTGGGTCGAGTTTCACGATTGTCCGAAATCTCGCTGCGCGAGGTCGATAACCCCTCTCGTATCGCCGGCCTTCAGCCGGTCCAACGGCTTACGACCTCGAAAATAAGGATGGGGTTCAACCAGCCAAAGCCACGCGGTTCGCGGCGAACCGATCGCTGTCAGAACCTCGGCCAACCCATCGATCGGCCGTCCGTCGATGAATTGAGCCAGCGGAAAAACGTGCTTGCGCCGCCCCACCAGCAAACCGATGACAGCGCCGCGTTTTTCCCAGTCGTGGAGCGTCGAGCGTGAGACGCCATATCGCCGCGTCACCTCACTCGGCCCGGCCACGCCGCCGGCCCAATCCTCGATTTTCACGGGTGTCGCAAAGGCCCGCAGCCGGCGCATCGCTTCCCCGGACTCGAGTTGTACGCCCAGTCCTTCGCCGGTCTCGTCGTCGATCACCGGCTGAGCCGCCGTTGCCTCTTCTACAAGGTTCTCAGTGATTTGCTTCAACAAGACCTTGATCAGAACAACCGTGTCGCCCTTTGGGGCAAAAGCGACCCGCTGGTCCGAATTGCGTTCGACAAACAAATTGACGACGTCTTCCACGCTCGGCGCGATCACCTTCGCCAAACGCTTCGCGCGAACCTGAGCCAGTGACATAGGCAACTCCCGACCTGCGGACGTCAGCTAGACCGAAACGTCCGGTTTGTCCAGAATGTCCACTTACAAGTCAGGGTTACAACCAACATGTACAGCGGGTCAACGGACCCATTGCCAGGATGGTTTGGCCGCTGGCGGCGGTTTCCACGCCAGCGGCTCGGTGGCCTGGACCCAGCCGGTCAAGTCGGACGGCCTAAATTTGCTCGACCACCCTTAGGGGCTCCGGAATCGCTCTCGTGGCCCAGGCGGGTAGGTCGGCCGCGAGAAATCGCGTTCGGTCATGGTCACTGCTGAAAATTAGACGCCGCCGGTCGCCGCTGTTGTCCAGCACCCAGGCCCGTTCGGCGAGTTCCAGGGCTGGACCGACGTTGGCCAAGCTGTTGGAAGGCGTGCGCCGCGTCGATACGAGACAGGTTGGGGTCGATCTTGCTCACGTCACAGTACCATATCCGCCGCTGTAAAAAATCGCAGAAAGGCGCGGATCACCGGCTGAGTCCGGAACCGAACCCACGGTTTGACGATCAGGCGGGGTCCATCGCCCGGGGGACGCGTAAGGCTCGCAGGAACGGCCGAAACGCTTCGTTCAATCGGTTCATTGCCGCGACCTGCTGCTCCTGTATTTGTTCCCAATCTTGCGGCGCCGAGCGAAATCCACCGGGCATGACGCAGCGAATGCGGCACGCGATCTGGCCGTCCAGCCGCTGCCATTCGAGTGCGGCCCCGAATGCTATCTCGATCTCCTGACTGTGCGCCAGCAGTTGATCGAAGATTGCGTTGTTGTCGGCCTCGGCACGCCCGCCTCCAGAGACGTACACCTCGACCCAGCATGACTTTTGCGTGATGACATAACCAAGGGCGATTCCGGGAATGCTGGAGGCCGTGCTTATCGAATTGCTTTGTCGGGGAGAGATATTTCGGTGCAGCGTCGCGTCCGGACGCGCGAGCAACTGGGTCCACCATTGGAGACGGAGTTCGTGCCGCTCGGCAAAATCCCGATTCGTGCGCGAGACGGCCTCGGTCTCGGCGGATGGACCCACGATCAGGGTGAGAAGGGGGGCCGGCGGCGATCCGCCGATCCTTACCGCCTCGACTTTCACCAGATAGAAATCGGCGCTGCTGGAATCGTTGAGCTAGGCTACAGCCGCCACGTGTTCCGACCGGGGTTCGGCGACGATCCAGACCGCCGCGCGGGCGCCCATGGCCGCCAAATAGGTCAGAACCTTCCCAAGATGATCGTGGTTGCTCCGCTCCAACTGGTTTTCGATGATGACCTTGCCGCCGCCCTCGTCCTCCGCAACCAGATCGATGCTGAACGCTCCGGCAGCCTGCTCACGCTCGACATTCACCAGCTTAAGGTTCAGCGCGGAATTCAGGACGTCGATGTTTTCCTGGAGCCAACGGGTGAAGTCATAGGCTTCGTGGCGCCAGACCTCCCGCAGGGCTACGCGTTCGAGCCTCCCGATACCAACTTCGGTCATGCCGCCACCGCTTCGATCGACGCCGAGCCACGAGCGTCGATCTTGCCGGTGACCGCTGCGGACCTCGGTCTGAAGGAGGACAGCGCTTGGTGGTACATTTGGGCTCCCCGATGAGAGGACGATAGCATAGCCTCCGACCGGCGGCACGTTCGGCTGGACGAAGAGGTCAGGGACGTGGCCATCACAGATTGTTCTAGCCCATGCAATACCGCCGCCTTCCACTCGCAAGGTCGCCGTTGTAAGATTCCATCATGTCCGATCCGACACTCACCCTGACCCTAACCGGTAGCGACGCCCAACGCTTGTCTCGGCTTATGGACGCCGGACGATACGAGACGCCCGAAGCGGCGGTAGGTGATGCGCTGGAAGCCTTGGAAAACGGCCAGGACCCAGCTTTGGAAGCTTGGCTACACGGCGAGATCGCCCGCCGATTCGACGCCTACAAAGGCGACCCCAGCCGGGGCGTCACTCTCGAGGAGGCCCGCCGACGTCTGTCGGGCAGGGCCTGATTGCCTCAAAGGTTCAAGGTCCAACTGGACAACGACGCACTAGGCGATCTCGCGGACATTCGCGAATATATCGCCGAGGATCGAGGACGTGACGTCGCCGACGGCTTCATCGAACGCGTTTTTGCTCATCTTCTCGGGTTCGAAATACTTCCTTCACGTGGCATGAGACGAGATGACGTTCGGTCCGGTCTGCGTACTGTGGGCTGGCGACGCATTCTAAACATCGCTTTCTCGGTCGATGACAAGTCTGCGACAGTGATAATTCTCGGCGTCTTTTATCGCGGGCGCGACCTGGACGCCGCGCTCCGACGCCGCGTTGGCTGACCTCCCCTACTTCCGCAACCGCGCCGCCAAACTCGACGTGTCCCATCGCCGGCCGCCCATGGCTTGCACCTCGGCGTAGAACTGATCGATCAGGGCGGTGATTTCGACGCGGGCGCCGTTGGCTCGGGCTTCGTCGAGGACCAGGCCCAGGTCCTTGCGCATCCAGTCGACGGCGAAGCCGAATTCGAACTCGCCCTTGGCCATGGTCGCCCAGCGGTTGTCCATCTGCCAGGACTGGGCGGCGCCCTGGGACACCGCTTCATAGACCAGGGTCGGGTCGAGCCCGGCCTTGCCCGCGAAAGCAACCGCCTCTGCCAGGCCCTGGACGACGCCGGCGATGCAGATCTGGTTGACCATCTTGGTCAGCTGTCCGGTCCCGGAGCCGCCCATGTGCTTGATCGCCTTGGCATAGGCGCCGATCACCGCCGAGGCGCGGGCCGCGGCGCCGGCGTCGCCGCCGATCATGATCGAGAGCTTGCCGGCCTTGGCGCCGGCCTCGCCGCCCGAGACCGGCGCATCGAGAAAGGCGGAGCCGGCGGCGGCGGCCAGATCGGCCATCTGTCTGGCGACCTTGGCCGAGGTGGTGGTGTGATCGACGATGATCGCGCCGGCGGGAAGGGTGCTCAAAGCCTCCGCGACCACGCCGCGCACGTCGTCGTCGTTGCCGACGCAAAGAATCAGCAGGTCCCTACCCGCGGCCGATTCGCCCACCGTGGCCACGACCCGGCCGGCGTTGGCGGCGGCCCAGCTGTCCGCCTTGGCCCTGGAGCGGTTGAAAACCACCACTTCTTGGCCGGCGGCGGCCAGATGCCCGGCCATGGGCGCGCCCATCACCCCCATACCCACAAAGCCAACCTTCATCGCCACGCTCCTAAAATCGCCAATCCCGAAATTCACCGCCCGACCATCTTGCGCCGAGACCCGCCATGACCGCTAATCCCCTTAGTGAACAGGTGATTTGTCAGCACACGACGACGGCTTTAGGTGACCCAGCATATACCGACCCGCCAGCTACGGTTCTTCCTGACGGCGCCGTCCCCATGCCCCTATCTGCCGGGGCGCGAGGAGCGCAAGGTGTTCGCGCACCTGCCGATGCTCGAAGGTCCGCTGGTCCACGATTCCCTGACCCAGAACGGGTTCAGACGGTCCCAGAACATCGCCTATCGCCCGGCCTGCGAGACCTGCTCTGCCTGTGTCTCCGCCCGCCTGCCGATTGCCGACTATGTGTTCTCGCGGTCGGAACGCCGGGTGCTGGCGCGCAACCGGGGGCTGGTGCGCCATCTGGTGGAGGCTGAGGCGACCCGGGAGCAATTCGACCTGCTGCGCCGCTATCTGACATCCCGGCACGCGGGCGGCGGCATGGCCGACATGGCCTGGCCGGATTTCGTGGCCATGGTCGAGGACACGTCGGTGCGAACCCATGTAGTTGAATACCGCACCCGGCCGGACGACGGCGGGCCAGGGACGCTGATGGCCTGCACCCTGGTCGACCAGCTCTCCGACGGACTGTCGCTGGTCTACAGCTTTTTCGATCCGAGCCTTTCCCGGGACAGCCCCGGATCGTTCATGATCCTCGATCACGCGATCCAGGTGGGCAATCTGGGCCTGTCCTATCTGTATCTCGGCTACTGGGTGCGCGGAAGCGTCAAGATGGACTACAAGTCGCGCTTTTCGCCGCTGGAAATTCTCGATCCGAACGGGTGGCGGTTGCTGAGCGCGCGGGACCGCGCCCAGGCGGTCGCCGTCGACACCACCGAGACGGCGATGGTTGCCGAGTGATGGACATTCAGAGGGAAACCAGCGACGCCCCGATCGCCGATCTGCTGCGCATCATGGCGCGGCTGCGCGACCCGGCGGGTGGCTGCGCCTGGGATCTGGAACAGAGCTTCGCGACGATAGCGCCCTATACGGTCGAGGAAGCCTATGAGGTGGCCGACGCCATCCAGCGTGGCTCGATGACCGACCTGGCCGAGGAACTGGGCGATCTTCTGCTGCAGGTGGTGTTCCACGCCCAGATGGCCAAGGAGGCCGGCGCCTTCGATTTCGACGATGTGGCCCGGGGAATTTCCGGCAAGATGGTCCGGCGACATCCGCATGTGTTCGGCGACGCCGAGATCCGCACCGCGGCGCAGCAGACCGACGCCTGGGAGGAGATTAAGGCGCTCGAGCGCGCCGGCAAGGGCGCGGCCCCGGCTGGTCGGCTGGATGATGTCGCCATCGCCCTCCCCGCCCTGACTCGCGCCACGAAACTTTCCCGGCGCGCCGCCCGGGCTGGGTTCGCGTGGCCGTCGATCCAGGGGGTGCTGGAGAAACTCCACGAGGAGGTGGCGGAACTTGAGGCCGAGGTGACGGCGGGGGATGTCGAAAAGGCGCGCCAGGAACTGGGCGACGTACTGTTCGTCTGCGCCAACATCGCCCGCGAGCTCGACGTCGATCCGGAAGACGCCCTACGCGAGACCAACGCCAAGTTCACCCGCCGCTTCGCCCATATCGAGCGGGCGCTGGCGGCGAAAGGATCATCACCCGAGCAGTCCAACCTCGCCGAAATGGACGCGCTGTGGGACGAGGCCAAGCGCGTCGAGCGCGGGGGTCAGTCAGCCACGAATCGATAGCCGACGCCGCTTTCGGTGATCAGATAGCGCGGGGTCGCCGGGTCGGGTTCGAGCTTCTGGCGAAGATGACCCACGAACACGCGCAGATACTGCACGTCGTCGGCGTTGGCCGGTCCCCAGATCGCCGTGAGCAGCTGACGGTGCGTCACCACCCGTCCGCCGGCCTCGGCCAGCTTGGCCAGCAGATCGTATTCCCGAGGTGACAGCCGGACCGGCTCGCCCGCGCGGGTCACCAGGCGTTTGATCAAATCGATCTCGATGTCGCCCGCGCGAACCACGGCCGGCGTGCCTTTCTGGTTCAGCCGCTGACGCAGGGCGGCGCGAAGCCGGGCCAGCAACTCGCCGACGTGGAACGGCTTTTCGACGTAGTCGACCGCGCCCAGGTCCAGCGCCTCGATCTTCTCGAGTTCGCGGTCGCGGGCCGAGAGAATCAGGATCGGCCCTTCATAGAAGGCGCGGGCCCGCTCCAGCGCGGTCTTGCCGTCCATATCCGGCAAGCCGAGATCGAGGATCACCGCGTCGGGGGGGCGGTTGGCGATCGCCGCCAGCCCCGCAGCGCCAGTGTCGGCCCGCGCGGGCTCATAGCCGGCGGCATCCAGCGCCGGTCCCAGGAAGCGGTGGATCTGGGGATCATCATCGACCACCAGGATGCGGGGTTTGTAGGCGCTCACGTCGGGGCGCCGCCCGGCTGCGCCGCCAACGCGCCCGGAGTCTTCGGCAGGCTGACCAAAATCCGGGTCCCCCGCCCGTCGAGCAGCGGACTGGCGGCGGCGATACGGCCACCCATGGCTTCGATGAAGCCCTTGGCGATCGAAAGGCCAAGGCCCGCGCCCTTGTTGCGGTCGTTGGGCGCGCGGTCGGATGGTTCCTCCAATCGCCGGAATTTCTCGAAAATGCGCTCGATATCGACCTTGGGGATGCCAGGTCCCTCGTCCTCGATGGAAATCAGCACGCTGCCGCGATCCTCATAGGCCGCCACCTCGATCAGGGAGCCATCAGGACTATAGGCGATCGCATTCTCCAGGATGTTGACGATCGCCTGTTCCAGCAAGCCGGGATCGACCTGCACCGCGGCCAGGTCGACCGGAAAATCACGGGTCAGGCATCGGCCGCCCAGACGCCGTTCAATCCGCTGGATAGCCGCCCCCAGAACGTCCCTGGCGTCGGTCCACTCCGTGCGGGTGCGCAGGGCGCCGCCCTCCAGGCGGGTCATGTCCAGCAGGTCGCCGACGTAGCGGTTCAGCCGTTCGGCTTCCTCGCGGATGCTGATCAACAGGTCGCCGGCGACTCCGGGTTTCAGGGTCGCCCCATAGTCGATCAGGGTGGTGGCCGCCCCCATCACCGTCGACAGCGGCGTGCGCAGATCGTGGCTGATGGAGTTGAGCAAGGCCGCCCGCAGTTTGTCGGAGCGGCGCAGCGCCTCGTTTTCCACCGTCGCGGCGGCCAGTTCGGCGCGCTCCAGGGCGACGGCTCCCTGGTCGAGCATAGCGGTGACCAGACGGTCCTCGCCCATGCCGGTCAGGGGCTTGACCTCGATGCCGGCGACACCCGACCGGCCCCGTACTCCGACCAGCGGTCGGAACGTCCAGCTGAGTTGCGGCAGTGTGCCGGTGCCGGCTCCGGCCGCCTCGCCACGATCCCAGGCCCAACGGGCGGCGGTCATCTCGGTGGTGGATAACACCACCTCCCCGGGGGCGCTGGCCGCCTGGCTCAGGTCCCGGCCGACGTCTCGCCCCAGATCCTGGCCCTTCGGCAGCAGCACCACGGCCCGCCCGCCTGAAGCCGCCGAAGCCTGCTCGGCCAGGACTCGCGCCGCTTCGTCCTGATTGGCGGCGCCCGACAGGCGGCGGCTGGCGGCCAGCAGGGCGGTGACGGCGGCGGCGCGTCTGGACGACAGGCGCGCCTGGTCGCGGACGCGCCCGGTCAGCCAGCCCGAGGCGGCGGCCACCGCGAAGAAGATGGTGAAGGTGAGGACGTCGGCCGCATGCCCGATCCGCAGCGAGAATCGCGGTTCGAGAAAGAAGTAGTTATAGGACAGCATGGCCAGGACCGAGGCGAACAAGGCCGGCCTGAACCCGAAGGTCAGACCGCTGACCAGGACACTAGCCAGGAAGATCATCGCCAGATCGCCCCCGGCCGAGAACCGGTCGAGGCCAAAAGCGAGACCGGTGGCGGCGGCCACCAGCAGGAAACCCCCGACATAGCCCGACCATCGGCGCCACGCCTCGGCCTCGGCGGGCGGCGTCGCCGGTTCCGGGCGCGCCATGTCCGGCGCGCCTGCACTGACGAAATGCAACGCCGCGCCGCCGGAGCGGCGGAGCAAAGCGTTGGCCAGCGAACGACCCAGCAGCGTGCGCCAGGTGCTCTCCCGGGACTTGCCGATGACGATCTGGGTGACATTGTTGCGCGCCGCGTAGTCGAGGATCGCGCCGGGCAGGTCGTCGCCGGTGAGGACGACGGTGGTTCCGCCCAGCTGTTCGGCCAGCTTCACAGCCTCGCCCACCCATCGCGCCGACTGGGGATCGCCGGGCGAACGGTTTGGCCGCTCGACGTGAGCCACGACCCAGGGGCCGTCCATCAGATCGGCCAGACGCCGGCCGGCCCGCACCAGAGAGCTGGACATGGCGTCGCCGGCGATCAGGACCAGGATGCGCTCGCCCGCCGCCCATGGACCCTCGATACCCTGGCGACGCATGGCGCCGACCATCTGATCATCGACAGTCTGGGCCGCCCGCCGAAGGGCCATCTCGCGCAGAGCGGTGAGGTTCTCGGGCTTGAAGAAATTGTTGCTCGCCAGGGCGGCTGTCTCGGCCATGTAGACCTTGCCGGCATGCAGCCGCTCCAGGAGTTCCTGAGGCGTGATGTCGACCAGCTCGATCTCGTCGGCGGCGGACAGGGCCGAGTCGGGAACCGTTTCACGGACCCGCACGCCGGTGATCTTCCAGACCACGTCGACCAGGCTTTCGAGATGCTGGACGTTCAGGGTGGTGTCGACGTTGACCCCCGCCACCAGCAGCTCTTCGACATCCTGCCAGCGCTTGGGGTGGCGAGAGCCCGGAGCATTGGTGTGGGCGTATTCATCGACCAGCAGCAGGGATGGCCGCCGCCGCAGCGCCCCGTCGAGGTCGAACTCCATCAGCTGGCGGCCGCGATATTCGATTGGCGCCCTGGGGAGGACTTCAAGACCGTCCAGCAGCGCCTCGGTTTCGCGGCGGCCGTGGGTCTCGACCACGCCGACCGCCACGTCGACGCCCTCCAGCATTCGCCGCCGCCCCCCCGACAGCATCTCGTAGGTTTTGCCAACCCCCGGCGCCATGCCGAGGTAGACTTTCAGACGGCCACGCCCCTGCTTCTTGGCCTCCTTCAGAAGGGCGTCGGGATCGGGACGGGTTGGGTCTGCCAGAGTCACTTGCCCTCAGGTTGCGCCATTGGAAAGCTCTGGTCGAGGGCGCGATTGACCGCCAGCACATTGACGGCCGGTTGGCCGACGAAGCCGAGGAAGGGCTGCGTGGTGTGGGCGTTGACGATCGCCTGAACATCGGCGACCAGCGCGCCACGACGCGCCGCGACCCGCGCCGCCTGAAGGGTGGCGTTGGCAGGCGAAACGTCCGGATCGAGACCGCTGGCGGAGGTGGTCACGGCGTCGGCTGGGATGGACTGGGCGTTGTCCTGCTTGGCGATGGTGGTGGCGTCACCCTTGACCCGGTCGATCAGCTTCTTGTCGAGCGGACCCATGTTGGTTCCGCCCGAACTCAACGGATCGTAGCCGTTTCCGGCCGCCGAGGGCCGGGGGTGCAGGTACTCGGGCTTGGCGAACCCCTGGGCGATCAGCGATGAGCCGATGACTTGGCCGGAGGCGTCCTTGATCAGGCTGCCGCCGGCTTGGACCGGGAAGATGACGCCGATGACTCCGGTCATCGCCAGGGGATAGGCCAGGCCGAAGAACAGGGTGAACAGCACCATGCTGACGATGGCCGGGCGGATAACACTGAGCATTTGGTAAACCTCTAGACGAGATTGATGGCGTGGATCAGCAGGTCGATGGCCTTGATCCCGATGAAAGGCGCGACAACGCCGCCGAGCCCGTAGATCAGCAGATTTCGCGACAGCAGCGCCCCGGCGCCGATGGCCCGGTATTTGACCCCGCGCAAGGCGAGCGGGATCAGGGCGATGATCACCAGGGCGTTGAAGATCACCGCCGAGAGGATGGCGCTGTGCGGATTAGACAGCGCCATGATGTTGATTGCGCCAAGGGCCGGCAGGGAGACCACGAACATCGCCGGGATGATGGCGAAATACTTGGCCACGTCGTTGGCGATCGAGAAGGTGGTCAGGGCGCCTCGGGTGATCAGCAGCTGCTTACCGACCTCGACGATCTCGATCAGCTTGGTGGGATCGCTGTCGAGATCGACCATGTTGCCGGCCTCGCGGGCGGCCTGGGTGCCGGTCTGCATCGCCACGCCAACGTCGGCCTGAGCCAGCGCCGGGGCGTCGTTGGAACCGTCGCCGCACATCGCCACCAGCCGGCCCTTCTGTTGTTCCTCCCGGATCAGGCGCAGCTTGTCCTCCGGCGTGGCCTCGGCGAGGAAGTCATCGACCCCGGCCTCGGAGGCGATGGTGGCGGCGGTGATCGGGTTGTCGCCGGTGATCATCACCGTGCGAAGGCCCATGCGGCGCAGATCGGCGAAACGCTCCTTCACACCGGGCTTGACGACATCTTTCAGGTGAATCACGCCCATCAGCCGTCCATCCTGGGCGCAGGCCAGGGGCGTGCCACCCGACCGGGAAATACGATCGACCGCCGCGGCGACCTCGGTGGGAACATCGGCGGGGGCCAGTCCGACCAGCCGGTAAATAGCGTCGACGGCGCCCTTGCGCCATTGACCCTCGGCGGTGTCCAGGCCCGACAGGCGGGTCGTGGCGCTGAACGGGACAGACGTGAAAGTCGCCGGCGGCGCGACAACCAGTCCGTGCCGCTCACGCGCCAGCTCCAGGATCGAGCGTCCCTCGGCGGTCTCGTCGGCGATCGAGGACATCACCGCGGCCTGCAGAGCCCTGTCTTCCGGCACGCCCGGCGCGGCTATGACTTCGGTCGCCATGCGGTTGCCGAAGGTGATGGTGCCGGTCTTGTCGAGCAGCAGCGTATCGACGTCGCCCGCCGCCTCAACGGCGCGGCCCGACGTGGCCAGAACGTTGACCTTCAGCAGCCGGTCCATCCCGGCGATACCCACCGCCGACAGCAGGCCGCCGATGGTGGTCGGAATCAGGCAGACGAACAGCGCGCCCAGCACCAGCGGATCGAGCTTGACGCCCGAATACTGGCCAAGGCCGAGCAGACTGACCACCGCGATCATGAACACCAGGGTAAGGCCGGCCAGCAGCACCGCCAGGGCGATTTCGTTGGGGGTCTTACGGCGGCTGGCTCCTTCGACCATCGCGATCATGCGATCGAGAAAGCTGGCGCCCGGCCCCGAAGTGACACGGATTTTAAGCCAGTCCGACACCAAGGTGGTGCCGCCGGTGACGGCGGATCGATCGCCACCGCTTTCGCGGATCACCGGCGCCGACTCTCCGGTGATCGCCGATTCATTGACCGAGGCCACGCCCTCGACGATCTCGCCGTCGGCCGGAATGACATCGCCGGCCTCGACCAGCACCAGGTTTCCCGGAACCAGTTCATGCGACGGCGTCGGCACAGTGAGACCCGTCGCGGCATCGACGATCAGCTTGGCTTTCGTTGTCACGCGGGCGGCGCGCAAGCTATCGGCCGCCGCTTTGCCCCGGCCTTCCGCGACGCTCTCGGCGAAGTTGGCGAACAGGACGGTGGCCCAGAGCCAGAGCGCGATCTGCAGAGCGAACAGGACATCGGTGCGATGGACGACCGCGTCTACCAGCGAAACGGTGGAGAGGGCGGCCACCACTTCGGTGGCCAGGATAACGGGATTGCCGGCGAGCTTGCGCGGATCGAGCTTGACGAAGGCGTCAAGAGCGGCGCGCCGAAGCATGGCGCCTTGCGGGCCGGCGGCGGTGACGGCGGATGCCATGGGATCAAGATTCCTTATTGGAACGATCGACGATCAGGTTTTTTTGGGATCAGGATTTGGTGATGGCGAGCATCTGGAAATGCTCGGCGATGGGTCCCAGCGCCTGGGCTGGGAAATATTGCAGGCCACCCAGGATCAGGATCACCCCGATCAGCAGGCCGACGAACAGCGTGCCATGTGTCGGCAAAGTGCCGGCCGTCGGTTCGAGCTTGGGCTTGATCACCAGGCCACCGGCGATGGCCAGCACCGGCACCGCATAGCCGAACCGGCCCAGCCACATGGCGATCGCCATGGTGACGTTCCAGTAATGGTTCGACCCCAGCCCCCCGAACGCCGAGCCGTTGTTCCCGGTCGCCGAAGTGTAGGCGTAGAGCAGCTCGGACAGGCCATGTGGCCCGCTGGTCGAGACGGTCTTCAAGGCGATGGGCAGGACGGCGGCGACGGCGGCGAAGATCAGGATGGAGGTGGTGAGGACCAGCACCGACAGCATGGCCAGCTTCATTTCGCGGGCCTCGATCTTCTTGCCCAGATATTCCGGGGTCCGGCCGACCATCAGGCCGGCGACGAACACCGCCACCAGCGCCATCACGATCATGCCGTACAGCCCCGACCCGACCCCGCCGGGAAGCATCTCGGCGAGCTGGATCATGAACATGGCGATGCCACCACCCAGGGGCGTGAAGCTTTCGTGCCAGCCGTTGACGGCGCCGCAGGACGCACCGGTGGTCATGGCGGCGAAGACCGAGGTCGACGGGGCGCCGAAACGAACCTCCTTGCCCTCCATGTTCGGCGAGGACTGCACGTGAGCGGCCATCAGGGCCGGAGTCGGCTGGGTTTCAGCCCAATAGATGCCGCCGGCCGCGCCGCCGACCATGATGGTCATGACCACGACCAGGGCCCGCGCCTCCTTGCGAAGACCCACCACCCGGCCAAAGGCGACCACGCAGGCGAACGCCAGCACGTTCATGCTGACCATCGCGATCAGGTTGGTGATCGCGCTGGGGTTCTCGAACGGGTGGGATGAATTGGCGTTGAAGAAACCCCCGCCGTTGGTGCCGAGTTGCTTGATGGCTTCCTGGCTGGCGATCGGACCAAGTGCGATCGACTGTTTGGCCCCCTCGATGGTGTGGGCGTCGACATGCGCCAGCAACGACTGCGGAACCCCGAGCGCGGCGAACGCGAAGGCCACGACGATGGCAAGCGGCAGCAGGATGTAGAAATTGATCCGGAACAGATCGGTCCAGAAGTTGCCGAGGCTCTCGCCCCGGTTGGCCGCGAAAGCCCGCGCCAGGGCCGCGGCGACGGCGATGCCGGCGGCGGCCGAGGCGAAATTCTGGACCGTGAACCCGGCCATCTGCGATAAGTGGCTGGCGGCCGATTCACCCGAATAGAACTGCCAGTTGGTGTTGGTGACAAAGCTGATGGCGGTGTTGAACGCCAGGTCGGGCGCCATGCCGGGAAAACCCTGCGGATTCAGGGGCAAGCCACCCTGCAACCGCAAGATCGCATAAAGAAACACGAACGAGGCGGCGCTGAACGCCAGAAACGAGAACGTGTAGGCCAGCCAACTCTGACCCTTGCCTGGCTTCACGCCCATCAGCAGATTGTAGAAGCGCTCGACGGGGCCAAGCACGGGATCGAGCCAGGTGCGGCCCCCCTCCCAGACCCGCGCCATATAGATGCCGAGCGGCCAGCCGAAGCCTACGGCAAGGCCGATCGTCAAGGCGATCTCAGCCCACCCTTGGATGTTCATAAGAGTATATCCGGTTGATTTCAGAATTTGTCGGGGCGCACGAGGGCCGCCAGCATGTAAACCGAGACTGCGATGGCGCCGGCGACGTAGAGGATGGTCACCACCACGGCTACACCCGCTTCAGAAGGACGGCGTAGAGCCCAAAGACGCCGAACAGCGCCAGCCCAGCAACGATATAGATGAAGTCCATGACAGCCTCTCGGTTAGCTCAAGCCGCAAACTAGGCCGAGGTCGCCTAAAGGATCGTCGCCTAAGGCGGGCCTGGACCATAAAGGACTTATAAACAGGCCCATCGCCGGAGGAGGAACGCGCATGCCAAGCTTTCAGGACATTCTCTACATGGTCGACGGCCCCCTGGGGGTGATCACCCTCAACCGCCCCGCCTACCGTAACGCCCAGAGCTATCGGATGCTGGACGAGATCGACCAGGCCTTCGCACTCGCCAAGGCCGACGAAAATGTCCGGGTGGTGATCGTGCGGGGCGCCGGAGGGGTGTTCTCCACCGGCCATGATCTGGGAACGGCGGACGCGCTCGAATATCGCCGCGCGCTTGGCGCCAAACCCGGCATCGAGACCTACGACCAGTTCAAGCGTTACAACTTGGATCTGCTGATCGCCTGGCGGAACTTTCCCAAGCCGACGATCGCCATGGTCGAGGGCTATTGCATCTACGCGGGCTGGATGCTGGCCGCGGCGATGGATGTGGTGTTCGCCGCCGACGACGCCGAATTTCTGGCCGGCTTCGTGGAATATATGTCGATCCCCTGGGATATCGGCATCCGCAGGGCCAAGGAACTATGCTTCGAGAGCCGGTTCATCTCGGCGGCGGAGGCTCGCGACTACGGGCTCGTGAACCGCGTGACCGCACCGGCCGACCTTGAGCGCGAGACCTACGCGTGGGCGCGGCGGGTGGCTGAGAACAGCCCGGACGCCCTGCGCTTCGCCAAGATCCAGATGAACAAGGCCCAGGACGCCCAGGGCTTCACCCAGGCGCTGGAGGACTCGCTGGGCGACTATCAGGCGATGATGCACATGCCAGGGCTTGAGATGCGGGTTCCCGGCGAGAAGCGGCTGGCGACCGTGGACTTGGCGGTGCGCGGCAAGCGTGGCGAGCGGTTCGGGCTTTAGGGGGCCGCCAACTGTCCCGCCGCGAGCGGGCGTAGCTGTTCGAAGCGGCCGAGGGCCTGAGAATCCAGCCTGGCGGTTATTGAGAGGCCGCCATCGGAGTCGCGGCGGTCCGTGACGCGGCCGTGGCGATAGAGCCAGGCCAGGGCCTCGCCGTCGTTGGGGCTGAGGCGGAATACCCGCTCCGGATCGTCGTTGATCAGGGTCGAGACGCGATCGATCAGGGCCAAAACGCCCTCCCCGGTCACCGAGGAGATGATCACGGCCCGTTCCCGCATGGCGTGTTCCTCGATATCCTCGCGCTGGTCAGCGGTCAGCAGGTCGGCCTTGTTCCAGACCTCCAGTATCCGCCTGCCGTCATCGCGCTTGACGCCGATCTCTTCCAACACCGCCGCCACATCCTGGCTCTGGGCCTCCGAGTCACGCGTGGCGATGTCGCGGACGTGCAGGATGACATCGGCCTCGCGCACCTCGTCCAGGGTGGCGCGGAACGCTTCGACCAATTCGTGCGGCAGGTCGGAAATGAAACCAACGGTGTCGGAAAGGATCACCGAGCGGCCATTGGGCAGCGGCAGCTGGCGCAGGGTCGGGTCGAGGGTTGCGAACAGCATCGACTTGGCCAGGACGTCCGATTTGGTCAGCCGGTTGAACAGGGTGGACTTGCCGGCATTGGTGTAGCCGACCAGAGCGATGATCGGGAACGGAACGCGCTTGCGCCCCTGGCGCTGCAGCGATCGCGTGCGGCGGACATCCGCCAACTCAGCCTTCAGCTTGACGATCCGGTCGACCAGCAGCCGCCGATCAGCCTCGATCTGGGTTTCGCCGGGACCGCCCATGAAGCCGAAGCCGCCGCGCTGGCGTTCAAGGTGGGTCCAGGTGCGCACCAGCCGCGAGCGTTCATAGTCCAGGCGGGCAAGCTCAACCTGGAGGCGCCCTTCTCCCGTACGGGCGCGAAGGGCGAAGATTTCCAGGATCAGGCCGGTCCGGTCGATGACCTTGACCTGCCAGGCGCGCTCAAGGTTGCGTTGCTGCACCGGCGACAGCGCGTCATCGATGACGATCACGTCCACGTCCAGTTCGCGGCGGATCGCGGCGATTTCCTCGACCTTTCCCGAGCCGAACAGGCTGGCGGGCGATACGGTCCTTAGGCCGACGACCAGGGCGTCGCGAACTTCGAGATCCAGGGCGACCGCCAATCCGACGGCTTCCTCAAGCCGTTCTTCCGCCGTCCGCGCGCTGGTCGTCCGAGGCCGGACGACGTGAATGACCAGCGCGCCTTGAGGCGGCGCCCGGTGATCGATCAATGTGTTCTTCAATCGTCCTCGTTGTCGTCAATGGGTGGCTCATAGAGCTGAACCGGGCCGGCGGGCATGATGGTCGAGATGGCGTGCTTGTAGACCAGCTGCGCTTGGCCATCCCGTCGCAGCAGCACGCAAAAATTATCGAACCAGCTAACCACGCCCTGAAGTTTGACGCCATTGACCAGGAAGATGGTCAGCGGCGTGCGGGTTTTGCGGACACTATTAAGAAAGGTGTCCTGCAGATTCTGTTTCTTATCGTTCGACATGGGCTTAAGCCCCTTTTTTAAGGTTTGGGCGCCATCGGGACCTTGGGGTCCACGGTGCCAAGTCATGCGGCTTTGTCGCGCGCTTCCCGGATATAGAGCGCCCGAAGCCGCTCCGCCACCGGGCCGGGGATGCCGTCGCCCACTATCGCGCCATCGATGCGAACCACGGGCAGGATCAGGCTGCCGGCGCCCGTAATGAAGGCTTCCCTAGCGGATTTGGCCTCCTCAAGCGTAAAAGCGCGTTCATCAAGGGTTATACCGCTTTCGGACATCAAGCGGATCACGGAATTCCGCGTCACGCCTCGCAGAATGTTGGCCTGGATGTCGCGAGTTCGCAGAACGCCATCGGAGTCGACGATCCAGGCATTGCTTGACGCCCCTTCGGTGACCAGGCCGAGATCATCGACAAACCACGCTTCAACCGCGCCGGCCTCGTGCGCCGTCTGTTTCGCCAGGACGTTGGCAAGCAGCCCGACGGTCTTTATATCGCAGCGGCCCCAGCGGTTTTCCGCCACCGAAACCACCCCCACGCCCTTGGCGGCCCGCGCCTCGCTGGCGGCGAGATCGACGGCTTTGGCGGTGATCACAATACTGGGAGACACCTCGGGGTTCGGAAACGGGTGATCCCGAGGGGCCACGCCGCGGTTGACCTGCAGGTAGATCATGCCATCGGAAATCCGGTTGCGGCGCAGCGTCTCGTTCAGGACGATGGCCAGTGCCGCGTCGGTCATGGGGGCCGAGATGCGAAGTTCGCCCAGGCTGCGCTTCAGTCGGGCGAAATGGCCGGGCGAGTCCGCCAGACGCCCGCCGAACACCGCCCATACCTCATAGACGCCATCGGCGAACTGATAGCCGCGATCCTCGATGTGCACCGCCGCGTCGGCGTGACGGACGAACCGCCCGTTGACATAGGCTTCCCGTCCCATCAGTCAGCCGTCTCTTCGATCAGGCGGGGTGCGCCGAAACCCAGCGATTTCAATTTCCGGTGCAGCGCCGAGCGTTCCATGCCGATGAAGGCGGCGGTCCGTGAGATGTTGCCGCCGAAGCGCATGATCTGGGCTTCCAGATATTCGCGCTCGAACAGTTCGCGCGCCTCACGCAGCGGCAGGGCGATGATCCTTTCGGCCCCCAGCCCGCCGCTCGATGGCGCGGCGCTGGCCTCGGTGGGCAGCATCTCGGCGGTGATCGGTTGGCCCGGATCTCCGGCGGCGAGAATGAGGATCCGCTCCACGACATTCTTCAGCTGGCGCACGTTGCCAGGCCAGGCCTGGACTTGCAGCGTCGCATAGGCGTCCGAGGCGAGGCTGCGTCGGGTCAGGCCCGAGGCGATGCTGAGACGATCGATATAGTAGTCGATCAGCTCCGGTATGTCCTCGCGCCGCTCCGCCAGACCGGGCACCCGCAGCGGCACAACATTGAGACGATGGAACAGATCTTCCCGCAACCGCCCCGCCGCGATCTCGCCCGCCAGGTCGCGGGAGGTGGACGAGACGACCCGCACGTCGACCTGAACGTCGGTGTCCCCGCCAAGCCGGCGAAAGCGCTGTTCGACCAGCACCCGCAGAATCCGGCTCTGGCTCTCACGCGGCATGTCGGCGACATCGTCGATATAGAGCGTCCCGCCGTGGGCCCGCTCGAAGACCCCGGCATGTCGGGCGCGGGCTTGTCCGCCCTCTTCGCCGAACAGTTCCCGGTCCATGCGCTCGGGAGTCATGCCGGCGGCGCTGATCGCCACGAACTCGTTGCGCGCCCTTGGACTGGCGGCGTGGATCAACCGGGCCACGGTCTCCTTGCCAGATCCCGGAGGGCCGGAGATCAATACGCGACTGTTGGCCGAGGCGACGCGGGAGATCATCGAGCGCAACTGCTGGGCGGCGGTGGAAGCGCCGATCAGGCCGTCCGGCACGATCGCCTGAGTGCGCAGCGTGCGGTTTTCCCGGCGCAACTTCGCCGCTTCGAGCGCGCGTTCGACCACCAGCATCAGGCGGTCGGACTTGAACGGCTTTTCGATGAAGTCATAGGCGCCGCGCTTGATGGAACTGACCGCCGTTTCGATGTTGCCGTGTCCGGAAATCATGATCACCGGGACATCGGGATCCATGACCTTGACGGCATCCAGCAGCTCAAGCCCGTCGATACCTCCGGCGCTCATCCAGATATCCAGGACCAGCAAGGCCGGCTTGCGGGCGCGAATGGCCGCCAGCGCCGCTTCGGCGTTAGCGGCGGTGCGAACCGAATAGCCGTCATCCTGGAGGATCCCGGCGACGAGATCCCGAATGTCCGCCTCGTCATCGACAACCAAAATATCGCTGATCATACCTGCACCTTGGAGCCGACAGCGTCGGTATCGCGCGTCGATAGACTATCGCGAGTCCGACGAAACCAAAGCACGACACGCGCGCCAGGCCCCGGCGACGCGTCCGCTAGACTCAGACCCCCGCCGTGCTCCTCCAATATACGTTTGACGATGGCTAAACCGAGGCCCGTGCCCTTTTCACGGGTTGTGACATAGGGTTCGGTCAGACGGGCGCGATCCTGAACCGGCAGACCGACGCCATTGTCCTCCACCTCGATCTCCAGACGTTCGTCTTCGCACCGCAGACGAACGGTGATGACGCCGGCCAGTTCCGCGCCCTCGGCCAACCGTCGCGCGCCTATCGCTTCACCGGCGTTCTTCAGGACATTGGCCAGCGCCTGGCCGACTATCCGCCCGTCGCAGACCAGCGGGGTCGGCGGGAGCGGCTCGGCCAGTCGCATAGCCACGGACGGATCGGCCACCTTCTGGGCGAAGGTGGCCTGGCGGATCAGTTCGGCCGCGTCGTGAACCGCGAAATTCGGGGCCGGCATGCGCGCGAAGGCGGAGAACTCGTCAACCATGCGGCCGATGTCGCCGACCTGGCGAATGATGGTGTCAACGCAGCGGTCGAAGATCTCCAGGTCCACGCTGATCTCCTTCCGATAGCGCTTGCGGAGGCGTTCGGCGGACAGCTGGATAGGGGTCAGTGGATTTTTGATTTCGTGGGCGATCCGGCGCGCGACATCGCGCCAAGCGGCGTTGCGCTGAGCCGCGACCAGCCTGGTGATATCGTCGAAGGTCAGAACCAGTCCTTCGACGCCGAAGCTGGCCCGGGTTCGCAGGCGGCGGGTCTCCGGACCGCGGGTAATATCCACATCCTCCTCGGCCTCTCCGCCTTGAAGCGACGCGGCGGCGGCGACGGCCTCGAGTTCCGGCGCGATATCGCCGAGGCGACGACCGTGACTGTCCTCGGCGTTCAGGCCCAAAAGCACGACCGCCTGGCGGTTGACGGCGGAAACCCGGCCTTCGGGATCGAGACCAATCACGCCGGCGCTGACGCCGAGCAGGACCGCCTCCATGAACAGCCGCCGGGATTCCGCTTCCATGTTCGCGGCGCGCAAGGCCTCCTGCTGCTCGCTCAGGTCGAAAGTCATGCGATTGAAGGCCCTGGAGAGCACGGCGATTTCAGCGGGATCGCGCCGGGTGTCGACCCGGGCCGACAGATCACCCGCCGCCACCCGGCCGGCGGCCTGGACCAGCCTGGCGACCGGCGCGGCGATACTGTCCGCCGCCTCCATCCCCAGCCAGATCGCGCCGACCAGCACCAGCAGCACCGTCTCAAGGTAGCTGAAGGCGAACGCCGCCTCGATGCGCACCCGTTTGAGCTTCGCCTCACGATAGGCGGCGAGCGATGACTCCGTCTCGCGCAGGTGGCGAAAGATGCCGTGGTTCAGCGGACGCACGATGAAGAGGTAGGCGTCGGGATAACCGCGCAGTCGGTACAGCGCCCTGAATAGGTCGGCCGATTCAAAAGCGCCGACCGAGACATCGCCCTCATCGGCCGCGCGGAACGTCGACGGTGGTGGCGTGAGAAATGCCGTTCCGCCGCCCGGTGGGTCGGCCCTGGCCAGAACCCGCCCGTCTCGATCGAGGATATAGGCGGCGGAGAAACCACTCTCGGCGACCAGATCGCGAAGAAATCGGCCATAGGCCACCGGCGAGTCGGAGAGACTGCCGGCCGCCAGATCGAGACCGTTGGCCATCACCGCTACATGCCGGCCGATATAGTCCTTCTGCTCTTCGACATACGACCTGGCGACCGTTGCGGAATTCTCCATGACACTCTGAACCCGGGCGCTGAACCAGTTATCGACGGCTTGTGTGACCAGGACCCCGAAAAACAGCGCCACAACGATCGCCGGCGCGACCGCGACCAGGGCGAACATGGTCACGAAGCGGAGGTGCAGGCGGGCCCCGGCGTCGCTGGCCTGAGTCCTGACCAGTCCCCGCAGTCTCAACGTCAGGACACAGGCCAAGGCCAGTATCAGGACAAAGCCGATGGCCAGCAGGGTGAGGACGACCGGGCTGGCCGGCCCCAAGGCCCCACTGAGCGTCGGAGACGATCCCAGGGCGCCGGAAATCGCTGTCAACGCGGCGGCGAGCGCGAAGCAACCGCCCATGACCAGTCGTGATCCGAGCAGTTCCCGCCACGGCGCGGGCTTCGTCACCTGGGGCATGAGAGCGCCAAAACCCAGAAACCCCTGTCGAACATCGGGGGACTCTTGAATGGGCTGTGTCGAAAACGCAACAGCCCATCGCCGCAAGTGGTGCAAATCAAACCGGTGAGTCCCTACCCCACAGTTCAGAATGCGCCGTAAGATCAAAGCCTTGTGGTGCGTTCGGCGGCCTCTCGGGTGGGTTCGAGGCGTCTGAATCGCACCGCTGGGTTGGATCAGCGGGTCTTGGCTTTCTCGATCCCCAGGTCATGCAGGCGCTTGCGCAGGGTGTTGCGGTTCAGCCCCAGCACCTCCGCGGCGCGCATCTGATTGCCCCGCGTGGCGGCCAGCGTGAGCTGGAACAGAGGTCGCTCCACCTCCGCCACGATCCGATCATACAGCCCGGCGGGGGGAATGCCGCCCGGCTGACCGGCGAAATAGGAAGCCAGGTTACGCTCGACGAGGGTGGAGAGGCTGACAGGCCCCTCGCCGATAGGGGTCGTCGCCTGTTCAGCCAGTTCGCGTTCGACGATCCGCGCGCCGATCGTTTCTTCGCCATAGAGCGCGCAGACGCGCCGGATCAGATTTTCCAGCTCGCGCACATTGCCCGGCCAATCATGGAGCTTGAGCCGATCCAGCGCGCCCTGGTCTATAGTCTTCGAAGGCAGGCCCTCGCGGCTCGCCCGCAACAGAAATGCGCGGGCCAGTTCGGGGATATCGTCGACCCGTTCCCGCAGCGGGGGCACGCGGATCGGCGCGACGTTGAGGCGGAAATAGAGATCCTCGCGGAACAGGCCCTGAGCGATCAGGCCGCGCAGGTCGCGGTTGGTGGCGGCGATAACCCGGACATTGGGCTTGCGGCCCGTCTTTGGATTGATGGCGGGCTCCGCGCCATCGAACACCCGTAGCAGCCGTGTCTGGGCGTCCAGCGGCATATCGCCGATCTCATCGAGAAACAGCGTGCCGCCGTCGGCCTCCACCAGACGGCCCACTTCGCCGTCGCCGCGGCCGAACAGTTCGCTATCGACCCGCTCGCGCGGTATGGCCGCGAGGCTTATGGCCACGAACCGACCGTCCCTGCGCCGACCCAGATCGTGCAGCGCACGGGCGACGAGCTCCTTGCCGGCCCCGGATTCTCCGAGGATCAGCACCGTAAGGTCCGCCCCGACCAGCCGGGCGATGGTTCGATATACCTCCTGCATCGGCGCCGAGCGGCCAATCAACGGCAGGCGTTCATCCCGGACCGCCCGCGCCTGAGCCTTGGCCGCCTCCTTGTCCGCCGGCCGTTCCAACGCGCGTTTGGCGATCGCGGCCATGTCGTCCAGGTCGAACGGCTTGGGCATATAGTCGAACACCCCGCCTTCGGCGGCGTTGATGGCGGTGAGCAGGGTGTTCTGGGCGCTCATCACGATCACCGGCAGCTTGGGGCGCAGCTTGCGGATGCGGGGCAGGACGTCGAACACGTTCTCGTCAGGCATCACCACGTCAGTGATGACCAGATCGCCGTCGCCGTCGGTCACCCATTTGAGCAGGGTCGCGGCGTTGCCCGTGGCCCTCACGTCATAGCCCAGGCGCGAAAAGGCCTGAGACAGCACAAGCCGAATGGAAGCGTCATCGTCGGCGATCAGAATCTTTTGGGGCGTGGTCGCCATGGGAAAACTATCCTTCGGAAGCTCAGTTGGGGGCGGTAGGCAAAAGCACGCGAAAAACGGTTCGACCCGCCTCGGACTCGAAATCGATCAAACCCCCATGGCCGGCCACCAGCTTGGCGACCAAGGCTAGACCCAGACCGGCGCCGTGGGCTTTGCTGGTTACGAACGGTTCGAACAGGTGATCGCGCAGGCGGCGGGGAACGCCTGGTCCATTGTCCATCACCTTGACCTCCAGCGGCGCGCCGTAACCGACCCGCCCGTTCTGGCCGCGGATTTTCACGCCGTGGCGATAGGCGGTTGAGATCGAGATCTCGCCCCTCCCGTCCCCTCGCGAATGCGCCGCCTCCGCGGCGTTCTTAGTCAGGTTGAGGAATATCTGGATCAGCTGGTCCTCCTCGCCCCAGGCCGGGGGGAGCGAGGGGTCGTAATGCTCGCGTAGTGACAGGCCATCGGCGACGCCGTTGGCCGCCAGCGCCCGCACGCGGTCCAGCACCTGATGGATATTGACGGGCGTTCGGTTAGGCGGGGCCTCGTCCGAGAACGCCTCCATGCGATCGACGAGCCGGCGAATCCGATCCGTCTCATCGACGATCAGCTGCGCCAGCGGCATGTCCTCGGCGCTGGCCGCCCCTTTCAGCAGCTGCGCCGCGCCCCTGATGCCGGCCAGAGGGTTCTTCACTTCATGGGCGAGCATCTGGCCCAGGCCGAAGACTGATCGCAGCCCGGCGGCGTCAGTCGCTCTTTCCACGCCGGTGGTCGGCGACCGGATATGGAGGGTTAGCAGTATGGCGCCGTCGAGGGTCGGGGTGGCGGCGGCGTCGGCGTTGAATGATGGGTGACCAAAGAACGCCACCTCGATGTTCCTTACCCTCACCGACGATTCGCCCGCCAAGCAGCGTTCAATGAGGTCCACGAGCGGCGAATCGCTGGGTAGCGTCTTGGTGATCGGTCCCCGGCTCAGCGCCGACAACCACTGGCCGAACAGGTCCTCCGCCGCCTCATTGACCGCCGCCAGGACTCCGGATGCGTCGATCAGCAGGGCCGGCTCAGGCCACACGTCGAAGGCATTGGCCCTCAGAGACTCAACCCGCCGGGTCGGTGACAGGACTTTCAGCTGCGTCATGCCGCCAACCTGTCCGTGGACGCACCCCAAAGCGACGTGAGAGCCGCGGCGATCTCTCGCGGGGTCTCTAGCCGGCACAAGCTCGCGCGAGCCGCGCGCCTCGCCTCGGCGGAACGAGGCCATGGGGCGTGGTCGATATAGGCCGACAGGTGTTTGCGAAACATCCGCGCGCCCAGCCTGTCCCCGTAGAAGCGGGCGCTGTCGGCAAGGTGCTCAAGCACGATGTCCGTCCTTTCCGCTGAATCGGGTTCGCGCGACGGGCGACCGGACAGCCCCGCTTCGATGGCGGCGGCGATCCACGGCCGTCCAAGCGCCCCACGGCCGATCATCACGGCGTCGGCGCCCGACCGTTCAAGGGCGGCCCTGGCGGAAGCCAGATCGACAACGTCGCCGTTGACGATCACCGGCAGATCGACGGCCGCCTTGATCGCCCCGACCGCCGACCAGTCGGCGACGCCGCCGTAGAACTGCTGGCGCGTCCGTCCGTGGACCGTGATCGCCGCCGCGCCCGCCGCTTGCGCCCGCGCCGCCAGCTCCGGCGCGTTTTTCGCGCGGTCGTCCCAACCCAGGCGCATCTTGACCGTTACCGGCAGGCGCGAACCCTCGACCGCGGCGGCAACCAACGCTTCGGCCACATCCAGGTCACGCATCAACGCCGACCCGCACGCGACGCCGGTCACGGATTTCGCCGGACAGCCAAAGTTCAAATCGACGATCGCCGCGCCGGCCGCCGCCGCCATCGCGGCCGCCCCGCGTATCGCGCCGGCGTCGCCTCCAACCAGTTGAATGACCACCAGCGGCAAGCCATCGCCCACGGCGGCCCGGCGCACCATCTCCGGCCGCGCCGCGATCAGCGATTCGCAGGCGACCATTTCAGTGGCGACATATGGCGCGCCAAGCCTGACGGCCGCTCGCCGGAAGGGCAGATCGGTCACCCCAGTCATCGGCGCCAGCCAGACCCGCCCCGCGATGGCGACTGGGCCGACGATAACTTCATTGCTCATTTTGTGCTCAACTGATTTGCCTAACGTTTAGGCATTTCATGGTCACACGTAAAGCCTGGACAGACGCGCCTTCCGGTCTAAACAACCACATGGAGTTTTGCGCTATCATCGTCGCGGCCGGGGCTGGGCAAAGAGCGGGCTCGGGCGGAACCAAACAGTGGCGGACCCTGCGCGGCAAGATCATCGCGCGATGGTCCCTCGAAGCCCTGATCGCCGCCGGCGCCCGCCGTGTCGTGGTCGTCACCTCGCCCGATGACGAGGCGATCGCCAGACAGGCGTTCGACGGGCTCGCCAACTGGGTCCTGGCCCCCGGGGGCTCCACACGGGATCGGTCGGTCGTGGCGGGGCTGAACGCCCTCGACGCCGGCGACGGCGAAATTGTCCTGATCCATGACGCCGCCCGCCCACTGGTGGACGGACGGCATGTGAAGGCCCTGATCGACGCGCTGGCCGACGCCGATGGCGCCCTGCCCGCCCTGCCCGTGGCCGACACGCTCAAGAAGGCCAATCCGGCGACCGGCGATGTGACTACCATCGACCGCGCCGGACTATGGCGGGCGCAGACGCCCCAGGCGTTCCGCTTTGGCGTGCTCAAGGCGGCCTATGACGCCTGGCCCGACGGCGACAGTCCGACCGACGACGCGGCGGTGGTGGAGCGTGCCGGCGGGCGCATCGCCTTGACCCCGGGCGATCCGCGACTGATGAAACTGACCTATCCGGAGGATTTCGCGATGGCGGAATTGATGGCGGGTGGAACCCGTTCGGTGCGTATCGGCCAGGGTTTTGACGCCCATCGTTTCGGCGCCGGGGACGCGGTCTGGCTGTGCGGTGTAAAGATTCCCCACAACCGGGCGCTGATCGGCCATTCCGACGCCGACGCCGGCCTGCACGCGCTTACCGACGCCCTGCTCGGCGCCATCGGCGAGGGCGATATCGGCGATCATTTCCCACCGACCGACCCCCAATGGAGAGGCGCGCCGTCCTCCGTGTTTCTCAAACATGCCGTCGCCCTGATCGCGGCGCGTGGAGGCTCGGTCACCAATGTCGACGTCACGCTGATCTGCGAACGGCCGAAGATCAAACCTCATCGCGAAGCCATGCGCGCCAGCCTCGCGGCGCTGCTTGATCTTTCGCTCGACCGTGTCAGCGTCAAGGCCACCACGACCGAAGCCATGGGCTTCACCGGCCGCGAAGAGGGCCTGGCGGCCCAGGCCGTCGCCGCCGTCGAACTGCCCGTCTGAACCGAAACCTCAAGGAACAGCCATGTTTTCCCTCGAAATTCAGACCCTCGCCAGACTGGTGATCGATGATGCGCGGGAGCGTTCGCTTCGCATCGTCACGGCCGAGAGCTGCACCGGTGGCCTGGTCGCCGGCGCACTCTGCGCGGTGGCCGGGGCCTCGGACGTGTTCGAGCGCGGTTTCGTCGCCTATACCAACCGCGCCAAGCAGGAACTCCTCGGCGTTTCCGGGGACCTGATCGCCGATCTGGGCGCCGTGTCTGAACCGATCGCCCGGATGATGGCCGAAGGGGCGCTGGAGAATTCCCATGCCCACGTCTCGGTGGCGATCACCGGGGTCGCCGGACCAGGGGGCGGCACGCCCATGAAGCCGGTGGGCACGGTGCACTTCGCCACCGCCCGGGCCAATCAGTCGGTCCATCACACCATGGAGATGTTCGAGCTGGACGAGCGCTGGGACATTCAGATCGCGGCGGTGCAGACGGCCCTCGAGATGCTGCGTGACCGGATGCGGTAAGGCCGCTCAGCCGTAGAGATCCTCCGCCCTGCTTTCGAAACAGGCGACCAGCCGTGTAACGGCCTTCTCGAAATTGGCCGCCAGCAGGCCCTGCAGAAAGCGCGATCCGAATTCGAAATCGATTTCGAACGTCAGTTCAACCCCTTCCGGCTCCGGCTTGAAACTCCAGCGGTTTTCGAGGCGTCGAAACGGACCGGAGATCAGCGACACCTCGATCGCCATGGCCTGGTCGTCGAGCCGGACGCGGGTGGCGAACCGCTCGCGGACGATCGAGAATTTCACCTGGGCCTCGGCGTCCAGGGTGACGGCGCCGCCCTCTCGCGTCCGGCGGTTCCAGGTTCGCAGGCCGGTCACCCAGGGCACGAATTGCGGATAGCGCTCGACATCCCCGACCAGAGCGAAAAGCTGGTCGGGCCGATACGGCAGATGGCGAACCAGGACGTGTCGCAAGTCGCCTAGGCTTTGGCGAACATGAGGGCCTCGCGCGCCTCGCGCAGCCGGGCGAAATCCTCTCCGGCGTGGTGGGAGGAGCGGGTCAGCGGGCTGGCCGACACCATCAGGAAGCCCTTGGCGCGGGCGATGGTTTCGAGCGCCGCGAACTCTTCGGGAGTCACGAACCGGTCGATCGGCGCGTGTTTGCGGCTTGGCTGCAGATACTGGCCGATGGTGATGAAATCGACACCCGCCGAGCGCATGTCGTCCATCACCTGCATTACCTCTTCCTTGGCCTCGCCCAGACCGACCATCAGACCGGACTTGGTGAACATCCGGGGCTCACGCTCCTTAACGCGCTCCAGTAGGCGCAACGAGTGGTAGTAGCGCGCGCCGGGCCTAATCGAGAGATACAGCCGCGGTACGGTCTCAAGATTGTGGTTGAAGACGTCGGGTCCCGAGTCGATCACCGCCTCGGCCGCGGCGACCGGCTTGCGTAGGAAATCGGGCGTCAGGATCTCGATCGTGGCGCGTGGGGCGGCCGCGCGGATGGCGGCGACCGTGGCCGCGAAATGAGCCGCGCCACCGTCCGGCAGGTCATCCCGGTCCACCGAGGTGATGACCACGTGCTTGAGGCCCATCAGGGCCACGGCCTCTCCGACCCGGCGCGGTTCGGTCGGGTCCAGCGGCCCCGGCAGGCCGGTGGCGACGTTGCAGAAGGCGCAGGCGCGGGTGCAAGTGTCGCCCATGATCATCATGGTGGCGTGCGACTGGCTCCAGCATTCGCCGATATTCGGACAGGCCGCCTCTTCACAGACCGTGACCAGCCCGTGGGTTTTGACGATCCGGCGGGTCTCGCTGTAGCCGGCCGAGCCCGGGGCGCGGACCCGCAGCCATGGCGGCTTGGGGAGGATCGGCGAATCCGGGCGCGCCTGCTTTTCCGGATGGCGCGTCGCCCGCGCCGGGGTACTGTCGATGACAATGGCCATGGCCCCTAGATCGCCCCTCGGGCGTTCAGGATCAAGTACGCGCGTCGCTTCATCACACTTTGCAAGCGCCGCCGGCGGCTATAGCTATGAACCAAATCGTTCAAGGGAGGGCCGGCGCACAATGGCCCGCGCATTCAACGTCAAAGACAGCCGATCGACTCTGTTCGACGCCCTGCTGGCCGCCGCCAAGCGATTTGGCGGCAAGAAGACGATACTGGAAGACCAGGAGCGAAAGCCCCTCACCTACACCGACCTCATTCGGGCCAGCTTCGCCCTCGGCCACAAGATCTCCCAAATCACCGCGCCGGGAGACACCGTGGGTCTGCTGCTGCCGTCCAGCAACGCGGGGGTGGTCACGGTGTTCGGGCTGCACGCCTTTGGCCGCGTTCCAGCCATGCTGAATTTCTCGGCGGGTCTGCGTAACCTGCGGGCGGCGGTGAAGCTGGCCGGGGTCAAGCGGGTGCTTACGTCCCACCGGTTTATCGAACAGGGCAAACTGCATGATCTGATCGATGCGCTCGAGGAACGCTGCGAGATTACCTATCTGGAAGACCTGCGCGCCAAGATCGATACGACCGATCGGCTCCGGGCGCTGGCGGCCTCGCTGCTTCCGCACCGGTTCCGCGCCAAGCTGAAACCGTCGGACCCGGCCGTGGTGCTGTTCACCTCGGGCAGTTTCGGCGCTCCGCGCGGGGTGGTGCTCAGCCACGCCAACATCCTGGCCAATGTGGCCCAGGTCGCCGCTCACATCGATCTCGACACCGACTGGGTGTGGTTCAATCCGCTGCCGATCTTCCACTGTTTCGGCCTGACCGCGGGGGTGATCGTGCCACTGGTCCAGGGGTTGAGGTCGTTTCAGTATCCCAGCCCGCTGCACACGAAGATCATCCCTGGCCTGGTCAGGGACTCGAAGGCCAGCGTCCTGCTGGCCACCGACACCTTCATCAACCAGTACGCCAGAGCCGCCGAGCCGGGTGATCTGTTCAGCCTGGCGTTCATCGTCTGCGGCGCGGAGAAAGTGCGGGACGAGACCCACAACCTGATCGCCGAACGCTTCGGCCCGGTGCCGGTGCTGGAGGGCTACGGCGCCACCGAGGCTTCGCCGGTGATCGCGGTCAACAAGCCCGAGGACAATCGGCACGGCACGGTCGGCCAGCTTTTGCCCGGCATCGAAACCCGAATCGAGCCGGTTCCGGGGATCAATCGGGGTGGCCGCTTGTTCGTGCGTGGCCCCAACATCATGACTGGATACCTGGACGCCGCCGGCGCGCTGGAGCCGCCCAAGGGAGGGTGGCATGACACCGGCGATGTGGTGGAGATGACCAAGGACGGCTGGATCACGATCCTCGGCCGGGTGAAGCGGTTCGCCAAGATCGGCGGCGAGATGGTCTCGCTGACGGCGGCCGAAGACCTGGCCGCGGGGCTGTGGCCGGCGTCCCGGCACGCGGTGATCGCCGTGCCCGACGGCAAGAAGGGCGAGCGGCTGATCCTGGTCACCGACCAGCAAGGGGCCGAGGTTTCGAGGCTTCTCGCCCATGCCCAGGGTCTGGGGGCCCCCGAACTTGCGGTGCCGCGCCGGATCGTAAAGACCACGGAAATTCCCGTCCTGGGTTCCGGCAAGACCGACTATGTTGCCATCCAGCGCATGGCCCAGGCGGAAGGCAAGGCGGCCTGACCCCTCAGAGGTTAGAGGTGCAGCACCTTGCCGTAGGCGTCGAGCGCGGCCTCGTGCATCGCCTCGCTCATCGTCGGGTGCGGGAACACCGTCGCCATGATCTCGGCCTCGGTGGCCTCCAGGGTCATGGCGATAGCAAAACCCTGGATCATTTCAGTGACTTCGGCGCCGATCATGTGCGCGCCGACCAGGGCTCCGGTGCCGGCGTCGAACACGGTCTTGACCAGGCCGTCGGTGTCGCCGGCGGCGATCGCCTTGCCGTTGGCCCGGAACGGGAAGCGGCCGACCTTGACCTCCAGGCCCTGTTCCTTGGCCTGCGCTTCGGTCAGGCCGATCGAGGCGATCTGGGGCGTGGAATAGGTGCAGCCGGGGATCGGCGCGGCCAGGTGGGGTCCGCCGACGCCGGCGATGTGCTCGACGCAGGCCGCACCTTCGTGGCTGGCCTTGTGCGCCAGCCAGGGCGGTCCGGCGATGTCGCCGATGGCGTAGAGCCCGGGCACATTGGTTGCGCAATTGGCATCGATAACAACGTGGCCGCGATCGATCTTCACGCCCAGGGCCTCCAGGCCCAGTCCCTCAACGTTGCCTTCGATGCCCACGGCGACGATGGCGCGCTCCGCCTCCAGGGTTTCGCTTTTGCCACCAACCTCCAATGTAAGGGCGACGCCGGTCTTCGTTTTGGTCAAGGCGGTCACCTTGGCCCCTACCCGGAACTTTAGGCCGCGCTTTTCGAAGGCCTTGTGGGCGACCCCGGATATCTCCTCGTCCTCTACCGGCAGTATCCGAGGCAGGGCTTCGACGACCGTAACTTCCGCGCCCAGCGATCTGTAAAAGCTGGCGAATTCAATTCCGATGGCGCCCGATCCGACCACCAGGAGGGAAGCCGGCGCGGTCCCGGGGACCATGGCTTCACGATAGGTCCAGACGCGGTCGCCGTCCGGCGCCAGGCCGATCGACGGGATCACCCGAGCGCGGGCGCCGGTGGCCAGAATCACCGATTTTGCGGTCAGGGTCCGGGCGCCCTTGGTCTTGACGTCCACCACCACGCGCGGGGCGCCGTCGGCGGCCTCCAGGCGAGCCACGCCGTCGACCACCTCGATCTTGTGCTTCTTCATCAGAAAGGCGACGCCGGACGACAGTTGCTTGGCGACCTTGCGAGAGCGTTCGATGACCTTGGTAAAGTCGTAGGAACGGCCCTCGACCGCCAGGCCATAGTCCGCCAGGTGACCCAGCTGGTCATAAACCTCGCCGGATTTCAGCAGGGCCTTGGTGGGGATGCAGCCCCAGTTCAGGCAGACCCCGCCCAAGGCCTCGCGCTCGACGATGGCCGTCTTCAGGCCCACCTGGCTGGCGCGGATGGCTGCGACATAGCCCCCCGGCCCCGCGCCGATCACCACAAGGTCGAACGAATCGGCCATCACAGCGCCGCTTCGATGGCGCGTTCCAGTTCCTTGGGCTCGACCGTCGGGCCATGGCGCGCGACCACGGCGCCGTGGCGGTCAATCAGGAACTTGGTGAAGTTCCATTTCACCGACTCGCTGCCGAGCAGGCCCTTCTTCTGGTGCTTGAGCCACGCATAGAGCGGGTGAACCTTGGAGCCGTTGACATCGATCTTGGCCATCATCGGGAAGCTGATGTCATAGGTCAGCGAGCAGAAATTGGCGATCTCCTCGGAGTCGCCCGGCTCCTGCGCGCCGAACTGGTTGCAAGGAAAGCCCAGCACCATCAGGCCGCGATCCTGATACTTCTTCCACAGCCCCTCCAGGCCGGCGTACTGGGGGGTGAAGCCGCATTTGCTGGCCGTGTTGACGATCAGCAGCACCTTGTCTCGATAGTCGGCCAGCGGCGCCGGCTGCCCGTCCAGGGTTTCCGCCGTGAAGTCGTAAACAGTGTTGGTGGTGCTCATAGTGGTCGCTCCGATAGGACGATAGGGGTCAGACGATCAGCGTAATGGGGTTTTCGATCAGGCCCTTGAACGCGGCCAGCCAGCGCGCGCCGATAGCCCCATCCAGCGCCCGGTGGTCACAGGTCAGGGTGACGGTCATCACCGTGGCGATGGCCAGCTGATCGTTCTTGACGACCGGCCGCTTTTCGCCGGCGCCGACCGACAGGATCGCGCCCTGGGGCTCGTTGATGATCGAGGCGAAGGCCTTGATGCCGAACATGCCGAGGTTGGAGATCGAGAACGTGCCGCCCTGGAACTCTTCGGGCTTCAACTTGCGCGTGCGAGCCCGCTCGGCCAGGTCCTTCATTTCACTGGCGATCTGGGCCACGCCCTTGGTCTCGGCGGCGCGGACGATCGGGGTGATCAGGCCGCCCTCGACCGACACGGCCACGGCGATATCGGCGTGATGGTGAAAGGCGATGCCCTCGGGCGTGTAGCTGGTATTGGCGTTGGGAACGCGTTTGAGGGCGGCCGCGGCGGCCTTGATGATCATGTCGTTGACGCTGACCTTGACGCCTTCCGCCGCCAGCAGCGCGTTGATCGCCGCGCGGGCGGCCAGCAGTGCATCGAGCTCGATATCGACGGTCAGCGGGAAGTGGGGGATGTCCCGGAAGCTATCTGTCATCCGCCGGGCGATGGTCTTCTTCATCCCGTCCATCGGGCGCAGGTCGTAGGAGCCGGCGGGGATGCCCATCTGTTCGAGGGATTTGACCTGGCGCGGGGCCTCCGGCGCGGGTGCGGCGGCGGGAGCCGTGGCTGTCTTCGCCCCGGGGACGGCGGCCTCGACATCGCGCAGGATGATCCGGCCGTGCGGGCCGCTGCCCGCGATGGTGGCGAGGTCTAGGCCGCGCTGGGCGGCTACGCGGCGGGCAAGGGGGGAGGCCAGTATGCGATTACCAGCGGGTTTTTGGGAGGCTTCGCGCCCTCCACCCCCAGAGGGGGAGGAGATGGGGGACGAGATGGGCTGTGCAGCTGCCACGACCTTCTCTCCCCCCTCTGGGGGGAGCAAGGCCGAAGGCCGGGAGGGGGGCGCGGGCGCTCCGCCCTCGCCACCACTCAGGCGGGCGATCGGGGTGTTGACCTTGACCGCTTCGGTTCCCTCTTCGACCAACAGCGCCTCGACCACGCCCTCATCCACCGCCTCGACCTCCATAGTGGCCTTGTCGGTCTCGATTTCGGCGATCACGTCACCGGATTTGACCGCATCGCCGACCTTGACGTGCCACTTGGCCAGGGCGCCCTCCTCCATGGTCGGAGACAGGGCCGGCATCAGGACGTCGGTGCTCACAACGCTTCCTTTGAAGTTTGGACTTCGTTCGAAGAAGGGGCTTCGTCCGAGAGGTGGGCGAGATCGGCGCCGTGGCGCTCCCAATCGCGGCCGTCGAAGGGGGTGATGGAGATCGACAGGCTATCGGGGTCGTCGAGACATCGAGCGTTGACCGACCAGCCGTCGGGGTTCGAGCGCGGCCGATAGAAACTCTTCACACCGCAAACCGAACAGAACAGGTGCCGCGCGGTGGCGGTGTTGAAGGTGTAGCTCGTCAGTTTGTCGGCGCCTGACAGCAGCCTGAAGCGGCTTTCGGGCACGATGATGTGGATGAAACCGGTGCGCGTGCAGATCGAACAGTTGCAGTCCTGCGCTTCGATCGCGCCCGGCAAGGCGGCCTCGAACCGCACGGCGCCGCAATGGCAGCCGCCGGCTTTCCAGTTGAAGGACTGAGCCCCGGTCATCGGTAACACACCGCCTTGGCCGCCTTGACGATCTTGTCGACCGACGGCAGTGACAGGGTTTCCAGGTTGGCGGCGTAGGGCAGCGGCACGTCTTCCTGGCAAACCCTAAGGGGAGGAGCATCCAGATAGTCGAAGGCGTGCTCGACCACCCGGGCGGCGATTTCGGCGCCGACGCCCATCGGCGCCCAACCCTCTTCGATGGTCACCAGGCGATTGGTCTTCTTGACACTTTCGACCACGGTCATGTGGTCGAGCGGGCGCAAGGTGCGCAGATCGACCACCTCGGCGTCGATGCCATCCTTTTCCAGCACGGCCGCCGCCTCGAGCGCAAAACCGACCATGCGGGAATAGGCCACCAGGGTTACGGACGAACCCGCCCGGCGAACCTTGGCCTGACCGATCGGAACCAGCCAATCGTCGATCTGCGGGATCTCGAACTCGTGGCCATACATCATCTCGTGTTCGAGGAAGACCACGGGATTGGGGTCGCGGATCGCCGCCTTCAGCAGGCCCTTGGCGTCGGCCGCGTCATAGGGCGCGACAACCTTCAATCCTGGAATCTGGGCGTACCATGCCCCATAATCCTGGCTGTGCTGGGCGCCGACGCGGGCCGCCGAGCCGTTGGGGCCGCGGAACACCACCTGGCAACGGATCTGGCCGCCGGACATGTAGAGGGTCTTGGCGGCCGAGTTGATGATGTGGTCGATCGCCTGCATAGCGAAATTGAAGGTCATGAATTCGATGATCGGCTTGAGGCCGGCCATGGCGGCGCCGACGCCCAGCCCCGCGAAGCCGTGCTCGGTGATCGGGGTGTCGATCACCCGCTTGGGGCCGAATTCCTCCAGCAGGCCCCGGCTGACCTTATAGGCGCCCTGATACTGGGCGACCTCCTCGCCCATCAGGAACACGCCGTCGTCGCGGCGCATCTCCTCGGCCATGGCGTCGCGCAGGGCGTCGCGGACGGTGATCTTCACCGTCGGGGTTCCGGCGGGGATAGCGGGGTCGGCGTGCGGCGCCTTAGCGGCTTCGGGTTTCTTTTCTCCCCCCTCTGGGGGGAGCGAGGCCGAAGGCTGGGAGGGGGGCGCGGGCGCCGAGCCCTCGCCACCACTCAGGCGGGCGATCGGGGCGTTGACCTTGACCTCCTCGGTTCCCTCTTCAACCAACAGCGCCTCGACCACGCCCTCATCCACCGCCTCGACCTCCATGGTGGCCTTGTCGGTCTCGATTTCGGCGATGACGTCGCCCGACTTGATGGTGTCGCCAACCTTCACGAGCCATTTGGCGAGGGTGCCCTCTTCCATGGTCGGCGACAGCGCGGGCATCAGGATGTCGGTGCTCACGCCGCGGTCTCCATATAGACGTCGGTGTAGAGCTCGGCGGGCTCGGGCTCGGGCGCCGTGCGGGCGAACTCAGCCGCGTCGGCGATGATCGATTTGACCTCGGCGTCGACGGCTTTCATCGTCGCCTCGTCGATCAGGCCCTGGGTTTCCAGGCGTTCCTGCAGATGCTCGATCGGATCGCGGGTCTTGCGCACCGCGTCGATCTCTTCGCGGGTGCGGTATTTGCCGGGATCGCTCATCGAGTGGCCGCGATAGCGATAGGTCTTCATCTCCAGGATGAACGGCCCCTTGCCCGACCGGGCGTGTTCGGCGGCGGCCAGGCCCGCGTCGCGCACGGCGACCACGTCCATGCCGTCGACCTCGACCCCCTGGATATTGAAGCTGGCGCCGCGGCGAAAAAGATGAGTCTCCGATGAGGACCGGGCCAGGCTGGTGCCCATCGCGTACTGGTTATTCTCGATCACATAGACCACCGGCAGGCCCCAGAGCTCGGCCATGTTGAAACTCTCGTAGACCTGACCCTGGTTGGCGGCGCCGTCGCCGAAATAGACGAAGGCCACCTTGCCGTCGGCCCGGTAATGATTGGCCATGGCGAGACCCGTGCCCAGGCTGACCTGCGCCCCGACGATGCCGTGGCCGCCGTAGAAGCCGGCTTCGGTCGAAAACATGTGCATCGAGCCGCCCTTGCCTCGCGACACACCGGCGGCGCGACCGGTCAGCTCCGCCATCACCGCCTTGGGCTCGATGCCGGCGGCCAGCATGTGGCCGTGCTCGCGATAGCCGGTGATGACCTGATCGCCGTCCTTCTTGGCGGCCTGCATCCCCACCGCGATAGCCTCCTGGCCGATGTAGAGGTGGCAGAAACCGCCGATCAGGCCCATGCCGTAGAGCTGACCCGCGCGTTCCTCGAAACGGCGGATCAACAGCATGGATTTGTAGTAGCCAACCAGCGCCTCGCCATCCGCCGTGGAGGATTTGGCGCGGGCCGGGGCCGCCTTCGCACTCTTGGAAGCGCTCTGACGCGCCATGCTTATCTCCCGCGGGATCGAAGGCTGCCGAATGCGAAACCCTGACCGACGGCGCCCGACACTCAGCCGTGGGTAGAAGCCTCGCGGATGACATAATCGCCTGGAGCGACAAAACCTAGCTCCTCATGGGCGCGTTCCTCAAGCAGATCGAGCGAGAGGCTTTCGTTGCGCAGATAGTGGGCCTTGATTTCCAGCGCCGCGCGCTCGGCTTGCAGTTCCTTCAGCAGCTTTTGCCGGTCGGCCAGCGCCGCGCGGCGCTCATTGGCCAGCAAAAGCCCCCGCTCGCCGGTCAGGGCGTGGAAGGTGAAAAAGAAGATCAGGAACGCCAAAATGGCGGTCGGCAGATAGGTCTTGAGCTGAAAGAGCACGGGCGACTCGCCGGTTGAAATCCAAGATCACTATGCATGAGGCCTGGGGTTTAAGAAGCGCCTAACGGGCTATTTCAGCCGCTTCACCGCACCGCGCCCCGCATAGATCGCCTGGTCGCCCAGTTGGTCCTCGATGCGCAGCAGCTGGTTATATTTGGCCAGCCGGTCGGAGCGGGCCAGGGAGCCGGTCTTGATCTGTCCGCAGTTGGTGGCGACGGCCAGGTCGGCGATGGTGGAATCCTCGGTCTCGCCCGAGCGGTGGCTCATCACGGCGGTGTAGGCGTTGCGATGGGCCAGATCGACCGCGTCGAGGGTTTCGGACAGCGTGCCGATCTGGTTGACCTTGACCAGGATCGAATTGGCCAGGCCCTTGTCGATGCCCATTGCCAGCCGCTTGGGGTTGGTGACGAACAGGTCGTCTCCGACCAGCTGGATACGACCGCCCAGCACGCGGGTCATTTCGGCCCAGCCATCGAGATCGTCCTCGGAGCAGCCGTCTTCGATCGAGACGATTGGGAAGGCGTCAACCAGACCGGCCAGGTAGCCGACCATGCCCGCCGCATCGAGGGTCTTGCCCTCGCCTTCCAGATGATAGCGGCCGTCCTTGAAGAACTCGGTGGCGGCGACGTCGAGGCCGAGGGTGAAGTCCGCCCCGGCCTTGTAGCCGACGCTTTCGCCAGCCTGGACGATGAAGGCCAGGGCCTCGTGGGCGCTGCCCAGATTGGGGGCGAAGCCGCCCTCGTCGCCGACATTGGTGTTGTGGCCGGCGGTTTTCAGCGCCTTTTTCAAGGCGTGGAAGATCTCCGCGCCCATGCGCAGGGCGTCAGAGAACGTCGCCGCGCCGGTCGGCAGAATCATGAATTCCTGGATGTCGATCGGGTTGTCGGCGTGGGCGCCGCCGTTGATGATGTTCATCATCGGGGTCGGCAGCACCCGGGCCCCTACCCCGCCGACATATTTGTACAGCGTCAAGCCCGCTGACTCCGCCGCCGCCTTGGCCACGGCCAGGCTGACGCCGAGGATGGCGTTGGCGCCCATGCGGCTCTTCGACGGCGTGCCGTCCAGCTCGATCAGCAGACTGTCGATGCGGCGCTGGTCTTCGGCGTCGGAGCCGCCGAGCGCGTCGAAGATCTCGCCATTGACGGCCCCCACCGCGCCCAGCACGCCTTTACCGCCATAGCGGCCGGCGTCGCCGTCGCGACGCTCCACCGCCTCGTGGGCGCCGGTCGAGGCGCCCGAGGGAACAGCGGCCCGGCCAAAGGCGCCATCCTCGAGCGTGACATCGACTTCGACGGTGGGATTGCCCCGGCTGTCGAGGATTTCACGGGCGATGATGTCGACGATCTCGGTCATTTGGGTCCTCAAGTGGGGGTTCGCGGCGGCCGGACGCTTAGCCTACGGCCGCATCGAAGGAAACCGGGCCTTGCTCAGCCCGCCCCGGCTCTGCCATTTGGCGGCAAAATATTCAGGAGGATCATCAATGCTGCTTGTTGAGAAAACCGATCGGGTGGCCGTGGTCACGCTGAACCGCCCCGATGCGATGAATGCCCTGTCGCGGGCGCTGAGGGCGGCGCTGCATGACGCCATCGTCACCTTGTCCAATGACCCAGAGGTCAGCGTGCTGGTGCTGACCGGCGCGGGCCGGGCGTTCACCGCCGGCCTGGACCTGAAGGAGCTGGGCAGCGACCCCAAGGGCATGGGCGCCGCCAACGCCACCGGCTCGGCGGAAAACCCGGTTCTGGCGATCGGCGAGTGCCGCAAGCCGATCATCGGCGCGATCAATGGCGTGGCGATCACCGGCGGGTTCGAGGTGGCTCTGGCCTGCGACGTGCTGATCGCCTCGACCAACGCCCGGTTCGCCGACACCCACGCGAGAGTGGGCATCATGCCGGGCTGGGGCCTGTCGCAGAAACTGTCGCGCACCATCGGCGTCTATCGGGCCAAGGAACTGTCGCTGAGCGGCAATTTCCTCGACGCCCGCACCGCCTACGAGTGGGGCCTGGTCAACCGGGTGGTGGAGCCCGAGGAACTGATGCCGGCGGCAATGAAGCTGGCGGCCGACATGGCCTCGATCCCGGCAGAGACGCTGTGTCTCTACAAGGAGATCATCGACAAGGGTTATGACCTGAACTTTGGCGAGGCCATGAGCCTGGAGCAAAGGATGTCGACCGCCAACAACCGGACGGTGACATCGGAGATGGTCGAAGCGCGTCGCGCGGGCATCCAGGCGCGGGGCCGGACGCAGTAGTGGGGGAATCACCCGCGGCGCGGCTCGTTCGTCTTCGTCGTCCGGAAGCAGCGGTTCGTGGCGGGTGCGCCGACGAAACATCTTGCCAGAAAATACAAATTTTTGTATAGACCGTCCGATGACTGAAACCGCCAAGACCTTGGAAGACGCAGGCAACCGGCAAAAAACGATCTCGATCTCGCTGCTAAACGATATCGGGATTTGATGAAGGGGTCGGATCGATGAGCAACGATAGTTTCGCCAGCGTATGGGATGCCATCGAGGACACACCGGCGGAGGCGGAGAACATGAAACTCCGCTCAACGCTGATGATGGCCCTCGAAGACCATATCCGCGCCCAGGGCTGGACCCAGGCGGAAGCCGCGCGCCGGCTCAGCGTGACGCAGCCGCGTGTCTCGGACCTGTTGCGCGGCAAGCTTCATCTGTTTGGCCTCGATACCCTGGTGAACATGGCGGTGGCGGCCGGCCTGCGCGTTGAGATGCACATCGCCAAGGCGGTCTGATCTGTCCCCCGAGCATGGCGGGTGGGGCTTGTGGGTGGAAAACCCGCTCCTCAGGCTGACGACGGAATCTAACGGTCTATTAGCGGGCTGAAGGCAGCGAGCGCGGAATAGGCTGATAGCCCGCTCCCGTGATATGTAGTTGGCGCCGCCGACCGCCAGCAGGACCACTGCGTCGAGCCGGCTGAAGCGGGAGACGGTAAGGCGCCTCAAGGCCTCGCCCCCTTCCGCCCCGGCTGCAAAAACGCCAATGTCCCGCGCATGCCAAACCTGAACGCACGGACCGTACAGCGGCCATCTATCGAAGCGGCCTGATGCGGGAAGCCTTCATTGGATTTGACTCCGCATGGACGGACAATCGTCGAAATCCTGGAGCCGTATGCGCGCTGATCCTGGACGACGATCAGCCGTCCGCTTTTCATCCGCCTAGTCTCGTCACATTCGATCAGGCGGCCGAGTTCGTTCTTAGGACGAGTTCCCGGTGCGACTACGCGCTCATCGCCATCGACCAACCGACCGTTGTTCCGAATGAGTACGGGATGCGGCCCGTCGAACGCGTGGCGGCCAGTCTGATCTCCAAGCTGAAGGGTGGGGTCCAGCCGGCCAGGCGATCGGGTCTGGGCGCGTCGATGTTCGGGGACGGAGCACCGATCTGGCGCTTCCTCGACCGCATAGGCACGACACAGGACCCCATGGCGGCGCGCGGCGCGGCGGTGGGGACGTTTGTGATGGAGGTTTTCCCGGCCTTGGCGCTGCCGGCCATCATTCCCGCGATCTGGGACCACGGACACGGCGCCAAATACAATCCCAAAGCGCGGCTGTTCCGGCCTTCGGATTGGTCCCTAGTTTGCCTCGGCGTCGCGACCCATGCGTCAGCGGTCGGACGGTTCGAAATCTCGCATTGCTCCGAAGCGCTCGCCGCGATCGCAACGCCGACAAAAGGAGATCAGGATCGGCTCGACGCGTTGATATGTCTGCTTATAGGCCTGGGCTGGCGCCACCTCCCTGCGGAGGACGGGTTGCTCCTGGGCGACCTCGATAACGGCTATATTGTCACGCCGGTCTCACCGGACACAAGATCCTGGCTGGTCACCGCCGCGTCGCGCCAAGGCGTGCCCGTCGATGGTGCATGGACAAGGGCCGATCGCGACGTTGACGCTGGCGAGCGCGCCCCGGCAGTCATCCCTGTCGCGGATCGCCCCGCGGTAGGTAGAGACGTCATCCCTGGATTGAAGCCAGTCCGGGGTCTTTCAGAGAAAAGTCAGCGCCCGGCGACGGTTGATGTCGGCGCTTTGCACATTCTGCTCGTTGAACGGGCCAAAACTGGATCGCTGATATCCTATGGGGAGGTCGCTGGCGCCTTCGACCACCGATGGAGCCAAGGCTTCGGCGCTTCGCTGAAAGTGGCGTTGGGCGCCATCGATGCCGGCAATCTTGCCGCGGGTGAACCTCGGCTCATGTGCCTGGTCGTCAACGCCACGAGCCGAAAGCCTGGCGAGGGATTCTTCGAGCTGCTTGGCGAAGGCGCATCTGGCAATGATCGACGACGCGAAGTTCTGGAGATCGAAGTGAGCAGGTGCGCGGCGTGGCGCTGGGACTGACTTTGCGGTCAAAATCTGTGGGAGCCCAAAAGATAACCCTCCGAGTTATTCGGACTTGCGGCTAACCTTGGCTGGTTTTGAAGATTTGACGCTCTTCGGCCAAGAAAACATGAGGGGGTTCGAGGGATGCGAACGCACCGCGAGCCTTGGCGTCATAGGCCTCCTGGAGGCGGGCGTCGACCTCACCGCAGCGTTCAGCGAGCAGTCGATCCATGTCCTCACCGGTAAGGTCATGGCCGAAAGACGTCCCGATGCTCATCGGCGTCTCCTAGGATTGGGTCAGGTTCACGCGACCATCGCAACACAATTGCTATTTGCCACACATCAAATGTCGGCAGCCCGCGGCGTGACTGGCAGGCAACGCACGCATGGTATATACCCTGGTCTATCCCATTCGCCCATCGTCCGGACAACCGCCAATGAGCCACATCGCCAAGCTGTTCGCCAATGGTCGCAGTCAGGCCGTGCGCCTGCCCTCGGAGTTTCGCTTTGAAGGCAAGGAAGTATTTATTCGCCGGGATCAACGGACCGGGGACGTTATCCTGTCGCGCAAACCGTCTGGCTGGGACGGCTTCCTCGCAGCGCTGGTGAGCCTCGACGTCCATGGAGATTTTCTGGGCGAGGCCGAGCGTGACCAGGAATCGCCGGCCCGCGATCCGTTCGCTGGGATTTCTGAGTGACGCGCTACATGCTTGACACCAATGCGGCCAGCCAAGCCATCAGGTCGCATCCCCAAGTCGTAGGCAGGCTGGTGGCGACGCCGCTTTCCGACCTGTGCGTCTCATCGGTCACCCGGGGAGAATTGATGTTTGGCGTCGCCAAGCGCCCGGAAGCCAAGGCGCTCCGGCGCGCTGTTGAAGAGTTCCTGCTTCGCGTCGATACCCTGCCCTGGGACGGCGCCGCCGCCGACCGCTATGGCGCGATGCGCGCGCGCCTGGAGCATCAAGGCAGGCCTCTTGGCGCTCTGGACATGATGATCGCCGCCCATGCCGCATGCGTCGGCGCCACGCTCGTCAGCCATTACGCCGCCTTCGGACAGGTCGAGGGGTTGGACTTGGAGGACTGGGAAGCCAGGTAGAAGGACGCTCTGCATTTTAGGAGACTGGGTAGTGCGCGGCGTGGCCAGAGGAAAAACGGCGATGCGGGAACAGGCGTTCACGCTAGAGTCCGGCAGAGTCCGGGGCCGGTTGGAGGATGCCAGATGTCGTTGACGCTCTATTCCCACCCCTTCTCGTCATACTGCCAGAAGGTGCTGATCGCACTTTGGGAGAATGCCATCCCCTTCGCCTACCGGCACCTGGAAGAACCGGGGGCGGCGGAAGAGCGGGCGGCGCTCTGGCCACTCGGCCGCTTTCCCGTGCTGGTGGACGATGGTCTGACAATCGCCGAATCCAGCATCATCATCGAGCATCTGGACTTGCGCCACGCCGGACCGGCCCGGCTGCTGCCCGATGATCGCGCCGCCGCCCTGGAGGTTCGGTTCATGGACCGCTTCTTCGACAACTATGTCATGACGACCATGCAGAAGCCGGTGCTCGAGGCGCTACGCGGCGAAGCCGATCGAAAGGAGGAGGCGATGACGGAAGCTCGCCAAGAGCTCGACACGGCCTACGGATGGTTGGAACAAAGGTTGTCCGGGCGAACCTGGGCGGCGGGCGACAGCTTCACCATGGCCGATTGCGCCGCGGCCCCGTCGCTGTTCTATGCCGATTGGGTTCACCGAATCGAACCCGGCTTCCCATGGGTGCGGGACTATCGTTCGCGCCTGTTGGCCCGGCCATCGTTCGCGCGGGCCGTGGAGGAGGCGCGGCCCTATCGTTCATATTTTCCGCTTGGCGCGCCCGATCGCGACTGACCGGTCGCCCGCGCTCCGGACCTAGTCTTCCTTGGGGGTCAGGATCTGGCGGCCCTTGTACATGCCGGTCTTCAGGTCGACATGGTGGGGGCGGCGCATTTCGCCGGTGTCCTTGTCTTCGATGAAGCTGTTGGTCCCCAGGGCATGGTGAGCCCGGCGCATGTTGCGGCGAGACGGGGATACTTTGCGTTTAGGGACGGCCATGGCGATTGTCTTCTAGGCTTGAAATGCAATCGGCGGCCGCGCGGCCGCCGTCGTGAGCGCGCGTCTATGCCGTAAAACGCCGAAGCCTTCAAGAGCGGCCTTGTCCTTCGCCATCAAGAACGGCGCGCACCTTGCGCGCCAGAGCGTCAAGGGTGAAGGGCTTGGCCAGGAACGTGACGCCGGATTCGAGTATGCCATTGTGCACGACCGCGTTGCGTGTGTAGCCGGTGGTATAAAGAACCTTCAAGTCCGGCAGCCGCGCCAGGGCTTCCTCGGCGAGACGCCGACCGTTCATGTCCGGCATGACAACATCCGTGAACAGCAGGTCAAAAGAAACCTCCGCGCCCAGGATTTTGAGGGCAGTCTCGCCGTCCCCGGCGTGCACGACGACGTAGCCGAGTTCGCGCAGCGATTCGACCGTCACGTTGCGGACAAACGGCTCGTCCTCGACCACGAGGATGCGCTCGGCGTTCAACGCGCGCGGGGGCTCCGCGTCCGGCACACCGAGCAATGCCGGCTCCGCGGCCTGGCCGAAGTAGCGCGGCAGGTAGATCTTCACCGACGCGCCGCGCCCCGGCTCCGAATAGATTTTGACGTGGCCCCCGCTCTGCTTGATGAAGCCTTGGACCTGACTGAGTCCAAGACCCGTGCCCTGGCCCACGCCCTTGGTGGTGTAGAAGGGGTCGAACGCCCGCTCGATCACCTCCGGCGGCATGCCTGTTCCTGTATCGGTGACGCAGATCAGCACATATTGGCCAGCGGCGGCGGCCGGATTGTGCAGCACATAGTCGTCGTCCAAGTGGACGTTGGCGGTTTCGACGGTCAGGTGGCCGCCGTCGGGCATGGCGTCGCGGGCGTTGATGCACAGGTTTAGAAGAGCGTTCTGCAATTGAGCGGCGTCGGCGAAGGTCGCCCACAGTCCACCGGTGAGCACCGTCTCGACATGAATCTGCTCGCCGATGGTGCGGCGGACCAGTTCGGACATGCCGCTGACCAACCTATTGGCGTCCAGTCCGACCGGGGACAGGGGCTGCTGACGGGCGAAGGCCAGAAGCCGCGCGGTGAGCTGGGCGGCGCGTCTCGCACCTTCCTCTGCGTTCTCGATCACCTGGCGAGCCCGGGCCGGGTCAGTGATCAGTCGCCGCTTGGCCATGTCGAGCGAGCCGATGACGATGGCCAGCATATTGTTGAAATCATGCGCGATGCCGCCGGTGAGCTGGCCAATCGCCTCGGCTTTCTGCATCTGCCGAATCTGCTCTTCGACCCGGGCGCGCTGCGCCGTCTCGGCCAGCACATTGTCCAAGGCGCTCTTCAGCTCGACCGTCCGCTCTAGAACCCGCCGTCCCAGATCGGCATTGGCGGCGGCGAGTTCATCGCGGGCCTCGATCAGTTGCTGACTCAGCGTGCGAAAGCGTTCCTCGCTGGCGCGCAGAGCATCCTCGGCCAGCCGCGCCTCGGTGACATCCGCCGTCACGCCCGCCAGCCCGATCACGGCGCCGTCCGCGTCGCGCAACGGAGACTTGGTGGAGCGAAAGGTGCGGGTGCGGCCGGCGGGATCGGTGAACAGCTCCTCAACGACCTCGACGCGGCCCGACTCCATGATTCGTTGGTCGGTGGCGACGATGATTTCCCCTTCAGCGCGATCGGCGGCCCAATCCAGATCCGTTCGCCCGAGAACCTGCTCGGCCGGCTTGCCGATCAGCGCCAGAGTGCTGGGATTGGCGTAGAGCATACGGCCTTGCCGATCCTTGGCGAACATCAGGTCAGGCGTGGCTTCGCCGATCGCCGCCACCAGGGCCGCGGCGCGGGCCGCCCTCTGTTCGCTGGCGTCGCGGGACTCGTTGGCCTCCCGAACCGATTCCAGCAGTCGCAGCCGACGATCGGCGCGCACCCACGATACGCCGCCAACCCCGGCCAGCGCCGCCGAAACCAGCGCGCCCAAGGCGAGAACGATCAAGTAGAGACCGGCCGTCGCCGACGCACGCGCCGTAGCGCGTTCCCGCTCCCGCAGAACCCTTTGCTCTTGCGACATCACCGCGGATATCACGCCACGGACGGCGTCCATTGCCGTCTTGCCCTGGCCTTCGCGAACCAGGTCGATCGCGCGCTGGCGCTGGCCGTGTTGGGCAAGATCCACCGTGGACGCCAGAATCTTCAGCCGTTGATCGACGAGGACGGCAAGCCGGTCCAGATCGTCCCGTTGCCCCGGATTGTCGTTTGTCAGCGTCCTCAAGACGCTCAGCTCGGCCGGCGCCTCCCGCTTTCCACGATCATAGGGTTCCAGATAGGCGCGATTGTCGGTGAGCAGATAACCTCGCTGCCCCGTCTCCGCGTCCTGCATGGCCGACAACAGGCGCTGTCCTTCCAGCATCACTCGGTAGGTGTGCGCCTCCCAGTGCTGGGCGGTGTCCCGGGCCGCCGTCGCACGCGCCGCCAGGGCCGCGATCAGCACGATAATCAAGGCCAGGGCGACCAGGGCGACCAGCAGCAACGGCCACTGACGCCAGTTGAGCCCGCTCGGACGATGAGGATTTGCAGCACCGGGGAGCTCATTCATATCCCGGCTTTATACATGCCTTTGGCGGCCAGCCGAGGGCGCCATCCATGGATCTCGACGGATATGTGTGATCGATTCTCTTGACAGATAAACTTGATTATTTAATCTTTGAATTAAGATAATTGAGATTCTAGATGACCCAGGAAAATATTCAAGACTGGCATGAACTTACCCGCCTGACTGCGGGTCGGGATTTCGTGGTGGAGCGCGTGCGGCTGGCGGACAAGGGCATCGCTATCGAGGGCGCGTTCACGCCCCCAAGCCTGGCGCGGCTGACAGCCGAGGATCAGGTGTTCGTGGCCGCTTTCGTTCGCGCCCACGGTTCGATCAAGGAAATGGAGCAGGTTTTCGGGGTCAGCTATCCGACCATCAAGGCGCGGCTGACCCGCATAGCCGCCGGCCTTGAGTTCGTCGAAACCAGCCCGGGGCCCGCGCGGTCGGACGTGCTTGAGCGCCTCGCCCGGGGGGAGATCACCGCCGATCAGGCGATCGCCGAACTGGAGATCCAGTCATGAGAAGCCTTCAACGCTGGGAACCGGCCGTGGCGCGGCGCCGAGACCTGAAAGTCGACCGCGCCTATCACGTCGCCCGAGGTCCGGTGGTGATCCGGCTGTGGCTGCCGTTGACGCTACTGGTCGCCCTGCTCTCGCCGTTGGCGACGCTGGCCGCGCCGCTGCTGGACCTGCATCCGGCCGGCCGGCGGCTGCGGCCGATCCGCGCCGTCTGGGCGCTGGGCGGGCTGCTACTCAGTCTGTCTGGAACCCGCATCGAAGTGGATAGCCCCCGAGCCAGTATCCGCATCCATTTCCTCTAAGGACGAATCCGATGAATGAAGACCGCAAACGCGTCCTCGCCATGCTGGCCGAGGGCAAGATCACCGCCGACGAGGCAGAACGCCTGCTCGCCGCCATGGACCGTGGCGCGCCCACCAGCCCACGCGGCGAGGTTGAAGTCACCGCCCGGGGGACCCCGAAGTATCTGCGGGTCGAGGTGGACGCCAACCAGTCCCGAAGCGGCCCGACCAAGGTCAATATCCGCGTACCGATGATGCTGCTGCGCTCGGGCGTGCGGCTGAGCTCGCTGATGCCGCCGGCCGCGCGCGACGAGATCAACGCGGCCATGGCCCGCAAGGGCGTGGCCTTCGACATCAATCAGCTGAAGCCCGAGAACCTGGAGGCGATGATCGCCCAGATGAGCGAGCTGACCCTGAATGTCGACAACGACCGGGCCAAGGTGCGAATCTACTTCGAATAGAGCTAAACCAGCCGGCTCTGTTCCACGGCGGCGGCGATGAAGCTGGCGAACAGGGGGTGGGGCGCGAAGGGGCGGCTCTTCAGCTCGGGGTGGAACTGGACGCCAATAAACCAGGGGTGGTCGGTGCGTTCCACGATCTCCGGCAACAGGCCGTCCGGCGACACTCCGGTCATCTTCAGTCCGGCGGCCTCGAACGCATCGCGATAGCCTATATTGACCTCATAGCGGTGGCGGTGGCGCTCGCTGATAGTCGCGCCGCCATAGATCGATTCGATCCGCGATCCGGGCGTCAGCACCGCCTCATAGGCGCCCAGGCGCATGGTGCCACCCTTGTTGTCGTTTTCGCCTCGCGTCTCGCGCTCATTGCCGCGCACCCATTCGGTCATCAGCCCGACCACCGGGTCGGTGGTGGCGCCGAACTCCGACGATGACGCGCCGGGCAGGCCGCCGACGTTCCGCAGGGCTTCGATCACCGCCATCTGCATGCCGAAACACACGCCGAAATAGGGTACCGAGCGCTCACGCGCGAACTGGGCGGCCCGTATCTTGCCCTCGGAGCCACGCTCACCGAACCCGCCAGGGACAAGAATACCGTGCACCCCGTCGAGGCGAGCGGCTGCTGCCCCGTCTTCACCCTCGAACGCCTCGCTTTCGACCCAGTCCAGATTGACCTTGACCCGGTTGGCCATGCCCCCGTGGCTGAGGGCTTCAATCAAGGATTTATAGGCGTCCTTGAGGATGGTGTATTTGCCGACCACCGCGATGGTGACCTCGCCGTCGGGATGGCTGGAGCGTTCGACGACCTTGCGCCAGCGGGTGAGGTCAGGGGCCGGCGCGTCGCGAATGCCGAACACATCGAGCACCTCGGCGTCGAGGCCCTGGAGGTGGTAGTCGAGCGGCACTTGATAGATGTCGCTGGAATCCAGCGCCTGGATCACCGCCGACGGACGGACGTTGCAGAACAGCCCGATCTTGCGCTTCTCGTCGGGCGGAATCGGCTGTTCGCAGCGGCACAGCAGCACGTGGGGCTGGATGCCTATCGAGCGCAACTCCTTGACCGAGTGCTGGGTCGGCTTGGTCTTCATCTCGCCGGCGGTCTTGATGAACGGCAACAGGGTCAGGTGCACGAAACAGGTGTCGTTCCGGGGCAGGTCCTGGCCAAGCTGGCGGATTGCCTCGAAGAACGGCAGGCCCTCGATGTCGCCCACCGTACCGCCGATCTCCACCAGCACGAAATCCACGTCCTCGCCGGCGTCGGCCAGCACGAACTGTTTGATCTCGTCGGTGACGTGGGGGATCACCTGCACGGTGGCGCCCAGGAAGGCCCCTCGCCGTTCCTTGTCCAGGATGGTCTGGTAGATCTGGCCGGTGGTGATGTTGTCGGCACGGGTGGCCGAGACGCCTGTGAAGCGCTCGTAGTGGCCGAGGTCCAGGTCGGTCTCGGCCCCGTCGTCGGTGACGAACACCTCGCCGTGCTGATAGGGGCTCATCGTGCCCGGATCGACGTTGAGATAGGGGTCCAGCTTGCGCAGCCGCACCCCATAGCCGCGCGCCTGAAGCAGCGCGCCGAGCGCCGCCGAGGCCAGACCTTTGCCGAGCGAGGAGACCACGCCACCGGTGATGAAAATATACCGAGCCATGGGATTCCAGACTAACACCGATTCGGTGGGGAGAACGCCCAGGATCGCGACAAGATGAAGATTTTAACCCGCAGCGTAAAAGGCCGTGGCGGTGGAGGAAGCGGTGGCCGTCAGGGCTTGGGTGGCTTGGTCGCGGTCGGCAGAAGCGGCAGACTGACGCTGGGAGCCGGAGTGGCGAAATCTGCCGGGGCGCTGGCCGGCGGCGGGCCGGCGTTCTGTGATCGGATCATCGGCTTGGGCGCGGAAAGGCCTGAGTTCGGGCTCGAGCTTGAGCCCACCGGCGCCTGAACGGGCGGCGGGGTGGCTTCGCCGGGGGCCGGCGGGGGACGGCGCAGCGGGGCGTCCGGATTGATCGATTGCAGCTTCAACCGGTTGATGATCGCCTGGGACGAGCGTTCGCGACCGCCGACCAGGGTCAAGGCCAGGCTGAGGCTGAGGAACATGGCGAACAGCACCCATGTGGCGCGGGTCAGAAGATCGCCGGCGCCGCGCGTGGTCACCAGCCCCGTCGGGCTGCCACCGCCGCCCAGGGCGCCGCCCTCGGAACGCTGGAGCAGCACCACCCCGATCAGCGCGAGGCAGACCACGATGTTAAGGGTCAATAACAGGCCAACAAGCATGCGGAGAACGGCTTTCCAATCCGCGGCCAGACAGGGGTGCCGCGAGAAACGGGGCGTTTAGCACCAAGCCGCGCCGCGCGCCATAGGTCGGGGCCGCGTCGATCCCACGCGGTCCGGCCGCGCGGATGATGGCGAGGAAGTCGCTAGCGATCAGAGAGGCGCCGCCCACCAAGGCCCCGTCGACGTTATCGCGGGACAGGATTTCGGCGGCGTTGCCCGGCTTGACCGATCCGCCATAGAGGATTGGAGAGGCCCCGCCGTCGCCGCCGAACCTGGCCGTAAGGGCCTCGCGGATCGCGCCATGGACGTCGTCGATCTCGCTCAAGGTCGGGGTGAGTCCCGATCCGATCGCCCAGACCGGCTCATAGGCGACGGCGAAGGCCCGCCCGGCCAGGATCGCCGGCGCGGAGGTCTGCAGCTGGTTCTCGACGGTGGCGATCGCCAGGCCGGCGCGCCTTTGGTCCAGGGTTTCGCCCACGCAGATCACCGGCTCCAGCCCGGCCCGCAGGGCGCCCGCCACCTTCGCGGCGACCACGGCGTCGCTCTCACTATAATAGTCGCGGCGTTCCGAGTGGCCGAGGATGACCAGGCGGGCGCCGGCATCGACCAGCATTTCAGGGGCGATATCTCCGGTGAAGGCGCCGGACGCGTCGGCCCGGCAGTCCTGACCGCCGATCTCGATCGGCAGGCCCACGAGCAACGCGGCCATCCTGGCGATCAAGGTGGAGGGCGGACAGAGGGCGACCCGCGCGGCGGGCGCGGTGTTTTCCAGGGCGTCGGCCAACAGCCGCGCCTCGCTCAGAGCCGCCTGCAGGCCGTTCATTTTCCAGTTTCCGGCTATCAGCGGGCGGTTCGGCGTCAAGGCTGGTGTTTATCCCTCTGGCTTGCGGCGGATGACTGGGGTCCACTATACCGGCGTTTCCGCGGGCGCCATCCAGTCCGCTATCAAGACGGCTCCTAGACCCATATGACCGGCACCCTACGTTCGACAGCCAGGAATCCCGTCGCCATCGCCTTGATGGGCCTGTTGATCCTGGTGTTTCTGGTTCTAGGGGTCGGCGGCGGTGGCCGTTTCCCCGACGCCTTCAAGGGTTCGCGCGCCGACGCCGTGGTCACCGCAGGTGGCCACAGTATGTCGTCTACCGAGTACAAGCGGATTTTTGTGCAGCAGAAGCAACACTACGAAGACCAGACGAAACAGCAGTACACCGCCGATTTCCTCATCCGTAACGGCTTCGACCAGCAGCTGCTGAACCAAATCGCCTTGGACCAGGGTCAGGCCGAGATGCTGGCGCGCATAGGCGTGGTCCCCGATTCGACCTTGATCGACGCGCAGATCAAGCAGATCCCCGTGGCCTTCGACAGGGTCACCGGGAAGTTCAGCGAAGCGCAGTTTAACCAGTTTTTGGCCAGTCAGGGCCTTACGGCTAGGCAGGTGCAGACCGACTTGAGCGACGAACTGGCCCAGCGGCATTTCGCCCTGGCGGTGATCGCCGGGTTCAAGGCTCCGCGCGCCTATGCGGCGTTGAGCGCCATCTCCGCGCTGCAGTACCGAGACGTCAGCTATTTCGTGCTCGACCCCAGGGCGGTGGTGCAGCCGACGCCGCCGACCGACGCCCAGCTGACCGCCCTGATGAAGACCAACTCGGCGCAATTGATCCGCCCAGAGATGCGCACCATCACCCTGGTGCGGTTCTCCGCCGCCGCCCTGGCGCCGACCGTCTCGGTCACACCCGCGGACATCCAGAAGGAATTCGATTTCCGCAAGGACACGCTTTCGACGCCGGAAACGCGCATGGTGATCGAAATTCCGGTGAAGACCACGGCTGAAGGCGTCCAGGCTTCGACCCGGCTGGCTCGGGGAGAAGACCCGACCGTCGTCGCCAAGGCCCTGGGAACAGAGCCGGTGATCTATGCCGACAAACCCCGCTCGGCGATACCCGACATCAAGATCGCCGCGGCCGCCTTCGCGCTCAAGGAAGGCATGACCAGCGGTCCGGTTCAAGGCGATCTGGGGCTCGCCGCTCTGAAGGTGGAAAAAATCACGCCCGCTAAGAACGCCACCCTCGACTCCGCCAAGGCCAAGATCGAGGCCGATCTAAAGGCCAAGGCGGCGAAGAACGCGGCCTATGAGCTCAGCCAGAAGTTCGATGACGCGCGGCAGGCGGGGGCCAGTGTCGCCGCCGCCGCCCAGAAGGCCGGTGTTGCGACAACGACGGTGGGTCCGTTCACCGCCGAGGGCGCCGACGGCCAGGGCAAACCCAATCCGTTGCTGAACGACAAGATCGTCAAATCCGCCTTCGCCATGTCCGCGGCGCAGGAATCGGACGTGCAGGACGCAGGGTCAGGCGAATACTACGCGATGAAGATAGAGGCCGTGGCGCCGCCGACCCTACCCGCGCTCAATGAAATCCGGCCGCGACTGGTCGAGGCCTATATGCGCGATCAAATGCTCGCGGCGCTCCGAGCCAAGGCGGAGGCGCTGATGGCCGCGGTCCGCCAGGGAAAACCCATGGACGAGGTCGCCGCCGGGGTGGGCGCCAAGGTGGTGCGGCAACCGGGCATGCAGCTGACCCAGGTCGAGCAGTACAAGCAGCTCGGCCGCGAATTCGTGACCTCGATCTTCGGGCAGAAGCCGGGAGGGGTGTTCGCCGCCGGGGCGCCGAACGGCGTGTTCATCGCCAGGCTCGACGCGGTGCGTCCAGGCGATGTCGCGACGACGGCGCGGTTCCTGGAGAACATCCGGCAGCGCGCCTCGGAGGACTATCTGCGGGAAATGGTCAACAGCGCCAAGATCGCGGCCGCCCAAACCTTGAAAGTTGAAGTCAATCTCAATCTCGCCCGCCAGACCATGGGCGTGGACCCCGCGAGCGTCACAACGCCAGGCGACAAGAGCGCCCCGAAACCCAAGTGAGCGTCCAGCCCGACTTCGACGCCTTCGAACCGGCCTATCGGGCGGGCCGGCCGCAGCTGGTCTGGCGGCGCCTGATCGACGACCTGGAGACGCCGGTCTCGGCCTATCTGAAGATCGCCCACGGTCGGCCTTACGCCTTCCTGTTCGAGTCGGTCGAGGGCGGCGCCTGGCGGGGGCGGTATTCGATCGTGGCGATGAACCCCGAGCTGGTCTGGCGATGCCGAGGCGACAGCGCCGAGATCGCCGAGGGCGAGGTCATCGCGAGGGCGGAGTTCCGAGCCGTTCCCGGAGGGGCGCTCGACTCCCTGCGTGACCTGGTGGCGTCTTCACGGCTCGACATTCCCGCCGGCCTGCCGCCGATGGCGGGGGGCGTGTTCGGGGTGCTCGGCTATGACATGGTACGCCTTGTCGAGCGGTTGCCCGGCGTCTCTCCGGACCCGCTGGACCTGCCCGACGCGGTGATGATCCGGCCCAGCATCGTCGCCATCTTTGACGCCATCGCCCAGGAAATCATCCTGGTCACCACCGTGCGACCCTCCAGCCTGGACGCGGCGGCGGCCTATGCTCGCGCCGAGGCGCGGATTGACGCCGTGGTCAGCGACTTGGCCAGGGCGATGCCGGAGCGCGCGGCGGCGGCGGCGGCGGTCGACGAGGCGACCCTGTATTCGCCGATCGGCCCAGACGCCTATGGTCGGATCGTGGATCGCGCCAAGGCCTATATCCGGGCCGGAGACATCTTCCAGGTGGTGCCGAGCCACCGGTTCTCAAGGCCGTTCACGCCGCCGCCCTTCGCTCTCTATCGCTCACTAAGGCGGACCAACCCCTCGCCTTTCCTGTTCTATCTGAACTTTCCGGACTTCCAGCTGATCGGCTCTTCGCCGGAAATCCTGGTCCGACTGCGCGATGGCAAGATCACCATCCGCCCGATCGCCGGCACGCGGCCGCGGGGCGCGACGCCGGCCGAGGACCTGGCGCTTGAAAAGGAGCTGCTGGCCGACGAGAAGGAGCGCGCCGAACACCTGATGCTGCTGGATCTCGGACGCAACGACGTGGGCCGGGTGGCGCGGCTGCGCGACGCCGGCCGCAACGCGCCCGCCGGTTCGGCGGGCCGGGCGACCGTCAGGGTCACCGAGAGCTTCACCATCGAGCGCTATAGTCATGTCATGCACATCGTCTCCAACGTCGAAGGCGACGCCCCCGAGGGGCTCGACCCGGTGGATGTGCTGATGGCCGCCCTGCCCGCCGGCACACTTTCCGGAGCGCCGAAGATCCGCGCCATGCAGATCATCGACGAACTGGAGAGCGTGAAGCGGGGCGTCGTCTATGCCGGGGCGGTGGGCTATTTCGGGGCCGATGGATCGGTCGACACCTGCATCGTATTGCGCACGGGCCTGATCAAGGACGGCGCGCTCTATGTCCAGGCGGGCGGCGGCGTGGTCGCCGACAGCGACCCATTGGCGGAATATCAAGAGACCCTGCAGAAATCCGGCGCGCTCAAGCGGGCGGCCGAAGAGGCCTGGCGTTTCGTATGATCCTGATGATCGATAACTACGACAGCTTCACCTACAATCTGGTCCACTATCTGGATGAGTTGGGCGCCCAGACGCGGGTCTATCGCAACGACGCCCTGACGGTGCGCGAAGCCCTGGGCCTGAAGCCCAAGGCCATCGTTCTCTCGCCGGGTCCCTGCACGCCCAACGAGGCCGGTATCTGTCTGGAACTGATCGCCGAGGCTCCGGCCGACCTGCCTATCCTTGGCGTCTGCCTGGGTCATCAGGCCATCGGCCAGGCGTTCGGTGGTGAGGTGGTGCGCGCCAAGACGCTGATGCATGGCAAGACCAGCCAGATCCGCCACGCCGGCCAGGGTGGCGGCGGGATTTTCGACGGCCTGGCCGACGGCTTCGTCGCCACGCGCTATCATAGCTTGGCCGTGGCGCGGGAAAATCTGCCGGGTTGTCTGGAAGTTACCGCGTGGACGGAGGATGGCGAGATCATGGGGCTTTCCCATCGGACGCGCCCGATCCACGGGGTGCAGTTCCATCCTGAATCTATCGCCACCGATGGCGGCCACCGGCTACTAGGCAATTTCCTGCAGATCGCCGGCGTTCACGCCATGGCGGTCGGCTGAAAAAGACCATGTCTGACACCTTCAAACCCCTGCTCGCCCGCCTGGCCGACGGCGCCACCATGACGCCCGAGGACGCCGACAGCTTCTTCACCGCCTGTCTGCGCGGCGAGCCGACCCCTGCCCAGATCGCCGCCGCGATCACCGCCATGCGTTTGCGGGGTGAGACGGTGGGGGAGATCACCGCCTGCGCCCGGGCGATGCGTGGCGAGGCCCTGAAGCTGGATCACCCCTACGATGTCGTGGACGTCTGTGGGACGGGCGGTGACGGGGCTCACACTCTGAATATCTCCACCGCCGTGGCTTTCGTGGCGGCGGGCGGGGGCCTCAAAATCGCCAAGCACGGGACCCGCGCGGTTTCCTCAAAGTCGGGATCTTCCGACGTGCTCACTGCCTTGGGCGTCAATATCCATGCCGGTCATGCGCAACAGCGCCGGGCGCTGGATGAAGCAGGCATCTGTTTCCTGTTCGCGCCGGCCCATCATGGGGCCATGCGTCACGTGATGCCGATCCGAGAGGAGCTCGGGTTTCGGACAATCTTCAACATACTCGGGCCGCTATCCAACCCCGCCGGAGCGCGGCGACAGGTGCTGGGCGTCTATGACGTGCGCTGGGTTGAGCCGCTGGCCCGGGTGCTGGGGGCCCTGGGCGCCGTCAGGGCCTGGGTGGTCTACGGTGACGGCCTCGACGAAATCACCACCGCCGGTTCGACCCACGTCGCCGAATGGTTCGAGGGTCGAGTCCGGCTGTTCACCATCACGCCTGAGGCGGTAGGCCTGGAGCGCAGCGCAAGGGGCGACGTGCGGGGCGGAGGGCCGGCGCAAAACGCCCAGGCCATAGATCATTTGCTGGCGGGTCAGACCGGCGCCTATCGAGACATCGTGATGATGAACGCCGCCGCGGCCTTTTTGGTCGCCGATCGCGTAGAAACGCTGCGCGAAGGCATCGCCCTGGCGGCCGAGGCCATCGATAGCGGTGCGGCGCGGCGGGCGCTCGACGGTCTGATCGAGGCGACGAACGCACCGTGAGCGAGGATATTCTCGCCGCCATCGCCGCCTACAAAAGCCTGGAGGTCCAGGAACGCCGGACCAGGATCGGGGGCGGTGATCTGGAGGCGCGGGCTCGCCTGGCGACACCGCCGCGCAGATTTCGCGGTGCTCTGTTGGAGGCGCATGGACCGGGCCGCCTGGCGCTGATCGCCGAAATCAAGAAGGCCTCGCCGTCCAAGGGTCTGATCCGAGAGGATTTCGATCCGACCGCGATCGCCGTGGCCTATGAAGCGGGCGGCGCCGCCTGCTTGTCGGTGTTGACCGACACGCCCAGCTTTCAAGGCAGCGACGAGAACCTCGTTCTGGCCCGAGGCGCCACTGGCCTGCCCTGCCTGAGGAAGGAATTCCTGGTCGACGCATGGCAGGTCACCGAATCGCGCGCGCTGGGCGCGGACGCCATACTGGTGATTCTGGCCATGGTGGATGATTCCCTGGCGCGGGATTTGATGACTGAATCCATGCGCTGGGGCATGGACACCCTGGTCGAGACCCACAACGAAGCCGAAATCGAACGGGCCGTGGCGCTAGGGGCGACCATGATCGGGATCAACAACCGTGACTTGCGGAGCTTCGTCACCGACCTCGCCGTGACCGAGCGGTTGGCTTCAAAGGTTCCGCTAAACACCTTGATTATAACAGAAAGCGGTATTTCTAACGCCGCCGACGCGGCCCGCCTCGAACGCGCCGGCGCCAAAGCGATGCTGGTGGGCGAGAGCCTCATGCGGCAGGCGGACGTGGAAGCGGCGACCCGCGCCCTTTTGAGATCGGCGCGGCGACGCCAACTTGACAACCGCTGAGAACACTCAGAGAACACCTGCATCGTTTTTGGTTTGTTCCCGGTTTCCGGGTGATGCGAGGCGGCGATGCTCACGCGCAAACAGCATGAATTGCTGATGTTCATTCATGAACGGATCAAGGAGACCGGTGTGTCTCCTTCGTTCGACGAGATGAAGGAGGCCCTGGACCTGGCCTCCAAGTCGGGGATCCACCGTCTGATCACGGCGCTGGAAGAACGTGGGTTCCTGAGACGCCTGGCGCACAGGGCTCGGGCGCTCGAGGTGGTCAAGCTGCCCCAACAGGCTACGACTTCGGCTCCCGCGGGGGGCCGTGGCGCGTTCCAGCCCAAGGTGGTGGAAGCGTCGCGGACGTCGCCTCCGATCGCCGCCAACGAGACCCGGGAGCTGTCCGTTCTGGGCCGGATCGCGGCGGGCACGCCGATCGCCGCCATCCAGCACGAACGCGACAAGCTGCATGTTCCGGAATCGATACTCGGCGCCGGAGAGCACTATGTGCTTCAGGTTGAAGGGGACTCGATGATCCAGGCGGGGATTCTGGATGGCGACTACGCCGTGATCCGGAAGGCCAGCACCGCCAATTCAGGCGAGATCATCGTCGCCCTGGTGATGGGTGAGGAGGCCACCCTGAAGCGATTGCGCCGCAAGGGCGCCTCGCTGGCACTGGAAGCCGCCAATCCCGCCTATGAGACCCGGATATTCGGTCCCGATCAGGTGCAGGTGCAGGGAAAGCTGGTCGGGCTCATTCGCCGCTACCAGTAGTGGGGATGTTTGAACCGGTCCAAGGCCGCCATCCCCGCAGAGGTTGAGACCAGACCAGCCGCCAGCCCGATTTGGTCGCGAACACCTCCGCGGCGCCGTTACGATCAAAATCGCCCCGGGTCAGGACCACGGCCGCGCCGCAAGTCTGGTCCGGTGCGGTTAGGCTGCGAAGCACCACGATATCGGCATGATCGCACATCTCGCGGTAGCGATCCTCGCTCGGCGGCTTGTGGGTCCAGGACGCCGCTATGGCCGGCCGGGCATCGCCAGTGGGAAAACAACCTTTATGGTTGCAATCGAATAGGGTTTGCTGGGCCGCCGCTGGATCGGCGGGCAGCGTGAAACCGCGCCTCTGCGCCCAAAGCTGGGTGGCGTATTGGCGCGCGGTCGGCTTCATGGGGATTTCCTGACCGGCGACAACCACCGCAGCGTCATCGCCATCGGCGGCGATCCAGGCCAACGGAGAGGCGGGCCGGGGCCAGAGGGCGACCGCGACCGACATCGGCAGCCCGATCCATCGCAGCCGACCCTGCCACAGGCAGGCGAAAACGATGCCGATGTAGGAGATCGCCAAGGCGATCTCCGGCGCGCTGGAGAAGGTCATCGAGGCCCCCGGCGCCGTGGTGAAGACATGGCCAATGGCGATCACCAGCCTGGCAGCCTGACCCGCGACCCAGAGAACGGGCGCGGCTGTCGCCGAATCCAGGCCGAGCGCCTGGGTCAGAAGGGTCAGGGCCAGCGAAGGCATCAACACCGCGCTGGCCACGAAATCGGCGGTGAGATTAGCCAGGACACCATAGTTGGCGACGCGGTTGAAGTGCTGGATGGTGAACGGCCCCGTCGCCGCGCCGGCTACGAAACTGACGATCGAGAGTCCTATCAGCCACTGCCCGACCTTTCGCAGAACCGCCAATGGCCAGAAGGTCGTCGGAGCATGCGACTTCGGTTGTCGCCAGATCTCGGCCAGGGCCACCAGCGATGCGGTGGCGCAAAAGGACATCTCGAAACCCGGTTGGACCACGACATCCGGTTCGATGAACAGAATAATCAGCGCCGCGATGGCCAGCGAGTGCAGGCTAACGGCCCGGCGATCCACCACGATCGCCACGAAGGCGACGCCAGCCGTGATGGCGGCGCGCCTGGCCGGCGGATGTGCGCCCGAGAGCAAGAGATAGCCGGCGGCCACCAACAGAGCCGCGATCGCGGCAACCTTCTTGCCCGGAACACGCAAGGCTAACCAAGGCCAGGCGGCGATCAGGAATCGAAAGCCGAAGAAGGCGAAACCGGTCAGGGCCGCTGTGTGAAGGCCGGCGATCGCCAGCATATGGGCCAGGCCAGATCCACGCAGGTCGTCCCGGTGGTCCGAACCCAGCCAGTCCTGATGACTGGTGGTGACGGCGACGGCCAGCCCCGCGGCGCCGCCGTCATCGGGACCCATTACTGCGCCAATATCATGCGCGATCCGACGCGCGACCGACCAGCGTAGGGCGTTAACGCCCATTTCCAGGCGCAGGCGCCAAGGCGGCCGTGGCAAGGTGGTGAAGATCGGCGGGCTCTTGGCGAGGCCAACACCGCCGATCCCCTCGAACCAGGCGTCGCGCGCGAAATCATAGGCTCCCGGCGCGGCCGGCCCGGGCGGTGGATTCAGCAGGGTCATGAACCGGATGGGTGTTCCTGGCGGCGGCGCACCTTCCGGACCGTCCGGCGAAGGCATGACGATCCGAATCCGCGTCGGAGTCGCCTCTGGGGAAAGACCCAAGATACGCACCGGCGCGATCAATAGTCGCTCACCCTTCTCACTGGGCGTGGCGATATCGACCACCCAACCCTCGACGAACGCCAGGCCTTCACGCGCGGGGACGATGGGCGCCGCCACCCTGTCCGAATGGATCTTGGCCGTCATGAATCCGACCGCGACCAGGGCCAGCAATCCGCCAGCGGCGATCAGGGCGCGGCTCTTGGTCCAGGTCCGTAAAGCAAGGAAGACCGCCGCCCCGGCGACGGTCATCGCGGTCGCGATCCACAGTGGCGGCTCGACCTTCAGGCCGAGGTAGGCGGCAGCCCCCAGTCCGAAGGCCACCGGAGCCCACAGGCCGATGCGATCCAGCTGCATCGACGCCTGAACGCCAAACCAGTCCCAGACCTCCATCGGGCTAGGAAGGCGAAGGCTGCGCGTGATAGGCAACGCTAAACCCAATGGCCGCCGCACGTCGTCAACCGGCGCGGCTTGGACGCCAGCCGCCACCGGAATTCGAATGCTCGCCCCCGAACGTCCCGTCGTCACCCGCATCGCCCCGTCGCCAACCGGCTCCATGCACATAGGCACCGCCCGGGTGGCGCTTTACAACTGGCTTTACGCTCGCCACACCGGCGGAACCTATCTTCTACGTATCGAGGACACCGACCGCCAGCGTTCCACCGAGGCTGCGGTACAGGTGATTTTGGATGGATTGGCCTGGCTTGACCTGGAGCCCGACGCCCCACCGGTTTTCCAGTTCGCCAGAGCCGATCGGCATCGCGATGTGGTGGCCCAGATGCTGGCCGCCGATCGCGCGTATCCGTGCTGGATGACGGTCGAGGAACTCGCCGCCGAGCGGGACATCGCCCGCGCCGAGGGACGGGCCATCCGGTCTCAATGGCGCGACCGGGCGCCGCCCGAAGGGATCAATTTGCCCCACGTCGTCCGCTTCAAAGGTCCCCTCGAGGGCGAGACCGTTGTCGACGATCTGGTCAAGGGAACGGTGCGCTTTCGCAATCGCGACCTCGATGATCTGGTGCTGCTGCGCTCGGACGGCGCGCCGACCTATAATCTGGCCGTAGTGGTGGACGATCACGACATGGGTATCACCCACGTCATTCGCGGAGACGATCATCTCAACAACACCGCGCGCCAGAGTCTTATCTATCAGGCATTGGGCTGGGAGTTGCCGAGGTTCGCGCACCTGCCGATGATCCACGGCCCGGACGGCGCCAAGCTCTCCAAGCGGCACGGAGCCCAGGCGGTCGGCGAGTTCGCCGAGATGGGCTATCTGCCGGAGGCGATGCGCAACTACCTCGCCCGGCTGGGATGGGGCCACGGCGATGACGAACTGTTTACCGACGCCCAGGCCATCGCTTGGTTTGACGTCAAGGACGTAGTGAAGGCTCCGGCTCGCCTGGATTGGAACAAGCTGGCCCACGTCAATAACCACTACCTGCGGCAGGCCGACGACAACCGCCTGGCCGATCTGGTCACCGTGAGCCTCAAAAGGGCCGGAACCTCGCTGGCGGAAACCGGCCGGGCGCGCCTGCTGGCCGTCATCCCGCACGTGAAGGAAGGCGCCAAGACGATCGTCGAACTGGGCGAACTCTGCCGCTTCGCGCTCGCCGATCGCCCATTGATTCTAGATGTGAAATCCACCGCCTTGCTTACCGAGGAGACCCGCGAGCGCCTCTCTCGCCTAGCCGAACATCTGGCGATGGAGCCGGATTGGTCCCCGCCAACGCTTACCGCCTCCCTCAGGTCCTTCGCCGCCGCGGATGGAGTGGGACTGGGAAAATTCGGCGCTCCGTTGCGGGCCGTGCTCTCAGGAGGATTGCCCGCGCCCGACCTTGCCGGCGCTCTCACGACGCTCGGACGAGACGAGAGTCTGGGCAGGATTAAGGATGCTCTTTCGCCCGCCGAATGAGGGGCTATAAGGGCTTCTCAGCAATTTCTTCGCATTTGCGAGCGTCAGAAACAGGAGCTTTCGGGGCATGGCCGACCACGCGACAATCACAATCGGCGGCAAGAGCTACGATCTGGCGGTGATCAAGGGCACAACCGGACCGGACGTTGTCGATGTGCGCAAACTCTATGGCGAAGCGGATGTCTTCACCTTCGATCCAGGTTTTACCTCTACGGCCAGTTGCGAAAGCAAGATCACCTTCATTGATGGCGACGCTGGTATTCTGTTGCACCGCGGCTATCCGATCCAGCAACTGGCTGAAAATTCAACGTTTCTGGAGGTTTGCTATCTGTTGCTGAACGGCGACCTTCCGGACGCGGCGCAGTATGTCGACTTCGAAAACACCATCATCCACCACACGATGATCCACAATCAGTTCGACCGTTTCTTCGGAGGTTTCCGGTCGGATGCCCACCCGATGGCGATCATGACCGGCGCCGTTGGGGCGCTCTCGGCTTTCTATCACGACAGCATCAACGTCGATGACCCCGAACAGCGTAAGATTTCGGCCCATCGCCTGATCGCCAAGATGCCGACCATCGCGGCGCGGGCGTTCAAATACTCCGTGGGCCAGCCGTTCGTGAGCCCCCGCAACGATCTGAGCTACGCCGAAAATTTCCTGCGCATGTGTTTTTCGGTCCCGGCCGAGAATTGGAAACCCAACCCCATCCTGACCCGCGCCATGGACCGTATCTTCATCCTGCACGCCGATCATGAGCAGAACGCCTCGACCTCGACGGTGCGCCTCGCGGGCTCGACAGGAGCCAATCCGTTCGCCTGTATAGCCGCCGGTATCGCCGCGCTTTGGGGTCCGTCTCACGGCGGCGCCAATGAGGAATGCCTGATGATGCTGCACGAGATCGGCACCGTCGAACGCATCCCCGAATATATTCAGGGCGTCAAGGATCGCAAATACCGGCTGATGGGCTTTGGCCACCGCGTCTATAAGAATTACGATCCCCGCGCCACGGTCATGCAGAAGACCTGCCATGAAGTCCTGGCCGAGGTCGGCAATCCAGAAGATCCGTTGCTGAAGGTGGCGATGGAACTGGAAAGAATCGCGCTGAGTGACCCCTATTTCGTCGATCGCAAACTGTTCCCCAACGTCGATTTCTACTCGGGGATCACGCTGAAGGCGATGGGCTTCCCGATGACCATGTTCACGGTTCTCTTCGCGCTTGCCAGGACAGTGGGCTGGATCAGTCAATGGAAGGAAATGTTCGAGGATCCGCAGCGCAAGATCGGCCGTCCGCGTCAACTCTATACCGGTCCGCTGCAACGCGAGTACGTCCCGATCGAGAGCCGGAGCTAGAACGCCTCAAACCCGTTGACGCCGCATGACGCCGATCACGGCATCGGCGGCGGCTTCGATCGGATTGACGATCCCACCACGCATGACGCCCAAAGCCGCGCTCTGGGCATCTATCTGACAGGTCCTTAAATCGGGACTATCAAGCAGGCGACTGATATCAGCGGCTAATTGCGGTCCATTGCACGCGTGCTGCACCCGCTCGGGGGCCACGAAGGCGCCAACGGCGACGTTGAACAGGGTTATGTAGGGGGTCCGAATAAGGCGTTTGGCGATCAGGTGGGTGATGGGATCCAATCTGTAGGCCACCACTATCGGGCATCCGGCCAGGGCCAGCTCCGTAGTCACCGTGCCACTACAGGCGAGTGCCACGGTCGCCGCCCGCATGGCGTCGAGCCTGCCGCTTTCGGATCGCACCACGACGGGTTGATGGCGCCATTCGCGTAGTTTCAATGCTACTCGGTCAGCCACGCTATCGGCCAGGCCGATGGCCAGGCGAAGATCCGGGCGTTCGGATTTCAAGCGATCCACGGCCGCCTGGAAGGCCGGCAGCAGCCGGTCAACCTCGCCAAGACGGCTTCCAGGCAGCAGCAGCAGGATCGGTGTGTCCGGTCCGGCCCCGATCGAGTCCCGAAATCGGCCCGGATCAGCGCTGAAGAAATCGCGGTTCAAAACCGGATTACCGACAAAAGTCGTCGCCAAGCCCTCGCGCTCGAAATAGCCCGCATCGAAGCTGTGGATGGTCAGAAGGTGATCGACGGCCCGCGCCAGGGTTTGCGCCCGGCCAGGTCGCGTCGCCCAGACCTGGGGCGCTACATACTTTATCAAAGGCAAACGAGGGTCGGCGGCCCGCAAAGCCCTCGCCACGCGCAGGTTGAAACCCCAGGCGTCGATCAGAATGGCGACATCGGGCCGCTGGGCGCGAACAAGTCCGCCCATTCGCCGGACTCCGCGCAGGACCTGCGGATAGGCGAACAGCGCATTGAACGCACCAACGACAGCTAGAGCCGACGGATCAAACGCGCTGACAAGACCTTCGGCCGCCAGTTTGGGACCACCCACCCCGACGAGCCGCAAGGATCCGCCAAGGCGGGCGCGCAAGGCCCGCGCGAGATCCGCGCCGAGCGAGTCGGCGGACGGCTCCACGGCGACCATCATCACGCAAGGTCCGGTCGTCATCTAACCGACGCCCAGAATGAACAGGCCGGCTTCGTCGGCGAGGCGTACCGTTTCCTCTCGCTCCAGGACTAGGAGAAACCCCACTTCGCCGGCGATACCGGCTAGGCCGGCCTGGGCCGCGCGTCGCACGGTCTCCGGGCCGATCGTGGGCAGATCGATCCTCAGCTCCTGCCCCGGCTTGCTGGCTTTGGCGAGTACGCCGCATCGCTCCATTGCGTTTCCGCGCAGGGTCTGCGGGAGTTCAGCCACGCGGGCCAGCATCGCGTCGGTGCCCTCCTGGGCCTCAAGAGCGAGAACGAGCCCTCGGCAACAGACGGCGCCCTGCCCGATATCCAAACGACCTATGGCCCTGGCGGCCTCCAGCGCTCGGTTGATATCGGAGAGATCGACGGGGCCTGCCTGATGGCGGCCTAGGTGGCCGCGTGGGAGGGTCAACCCCATCACCACATCATGCGCACCCTCGACCTGGAAACCGTCCCGCTCGAACTCGCGAAGAAGAAAGGAGAGCAGAGCGTCGTCCCCACCGCGCGCCGCCAGAATGGCGCCGGGAAGAGCCGCCAAGCCGCGCAGATCGGGTGTCAGGGCGGCCATATCCGGTCGGTTGACCTTGCCGGCCAGACAGACAGCCGCGCAACCTGATTGGCGCAACGCCTTGATCCCCTTGCCCAACTCGGCGATTCCAACGTCGGCGCCGTCAAATTCAAGCAGCGCGTGATCAGCGAAACCCTTCAATCGGACCACAAACAGCGGCCGACCCACGGCGCGGCAGTATCGGGCCAGACTGACCGGAAGCGCACCCCCTCCCGCGATCAGACCTAGCTTGACCATATTGGGTCAGGTTTCACGCTTCGGCGTGGTCAATGGGCGATTTGAATCCGCACGGATGAAGTCGATGATCTCCATCACCTCCGGCGAGCCCGCGAACGCCGCGGCGGTATCTTCGAGCCGCTCCTGGAAGGTTCCCTCCTCGGCGAACAGAAGGCGATAGGCGGCGCGAAGCTTGTTGATCGACTCACGGGAAAATCCACGCCGTTTAAGGCCCACAAGATTGAGTCCCTCGAGGTGAGCATGGTTCCCCCAGACATTTCCAAACGGGATGACATCATGATTTACGCCCGCCATGCCGCCGACGAACGCATGCCGTCCTATCCGAATATACTGATGCGCAGCCGAGAGACCGCCCATGATTACATGGTCCTCCAGCCGCACATGTCCACCCAAGGTCGCATTGTTGACCATGGTGACATGATCTCCGACTTCACAATCATGGGCGATGTGAACGCCTACCATGAACAGCCCGTGCGAACCGACGGTCGTGACCCCCCGGCCCATCATGGTTCCGCGATGCATGGTCACGTGCTCGCGTATCACATTGTCCGAGCCGATCACGAGACGGGTGGGCTCGCCCCGGTGACCCGCATGCTGGGGCGAACCGCCAAGAACGGCGAACGGATGGATGACACAGGCTCGCCCGACGACAGTGTGGCCTTCGACAACCACATGGGAGGCGAGGCGGACCCCCGCGCCCAGCGAAACGTTGGCCCCAATAATGCAATAGGGTCCGATATGAACCCCTTCGCCAAGCTCCGCCGCCGGATCGACAATCGCGGTGGGATGGATCACCCTCACTCAGGCGCGTCCACCAACATGGCCGCGAAATCGGCTTCGGCGGCGAGACGCTCGCCGACAAGCGCCCGCCCAGCGAACTTCACCACATTGGCACGGGCCCTCGTCACCTTGACGTCGAGACGAAGCACGTCGCCCGGCCTTACCGGAAGGCGGAACCGGCAGTTGTCGACGGACATGAACAGAATGATTTTTCCCTTGGGATCGGAATTCCAGGACTTCGACATCAGCAAGCCGCCTGTCTGAGCCATTGCCTCGACGATCAGCACGCCGGGCATGACTGGGGCGCCAGGAAAGTGACCGGCGAAAAACGGCTCATTGATTGTGACGCACTTGATGCCGACCAACGAGGCATTGGCCACATACTGTTCAGCTCGATCGATCATCAAAAACGGCGGGCGGTGCGGAATACGACGCATGATCTCATGGATGTCGATATCGGTGTCGCTCCCCGCCGACGTCTCGCTCGGTGTCATCCTTGGTCAATCCCCCCTGGCCGCCGTTTCGCCATACGCGCAAGCGTAGCCGTTTCCCTCATCCATCGGCCCATGGGGCGGGCGGGCATGCCTCCCCAGCTTTCCCCGGCCGGAATATTCTTCATGACGCCCGCGGCCGCAGCCAACCTCGCGCCTGCGCCGACCGTGAGGTGGTCGGCAATACCCACCCGCCCCCCAAGCATGCAACCGTCTTCGATCACGGTGCTCCCGGAGATGCCGGTCTGGGCGGCCAACAGGCAATTGCGACCGATGACCACGTTGTGGGCGATCTGGACCAGATTGTCGATCTTGGTGTTCTCGCCGACTACGGTGTCGTCGAAGGCTCCGCGATCGATGCAGGAGTTGGCCCCAACCGTGACGCCGTCATGCAAAATGACGCGACCCAATTGCGGAACGTCAACCACACCGTTGGGCCCAGGCGCCGCGCCGAAACCGGGCTCTCCAATGATCGCCCCGGCGTGAATACGGACACGATCACCAAGCAAGGCAAAACCGACCACGGCGCAGGGGCCGATATGGCCATCGCGCCCAATCGTAACACCGGGGCCGATTAAGGCGCCGGGACCGATCACCGTCCTACTTCCAATCCGGGCGCCAGGGCCGACGCGGGCGCCTGGCGAGACGATGACGCCGTCCTCAAGAATGGCGGAGGGATCGACCGGGGATCCGCTGGAACCATAGCTCCGCGGACGGACAAGCCGGTTTGCGGCCTGGGCGTAAGCGGCCTGCGGGAAGACGGTGATCAGGGCCACGCACGATCGGGGAGCCGAAGAAACCAGCCTGTCGGTCACAAAACAGACCCCGGCCAGCGTTGCCTCAAGGTCACCTAAGTGGCGCCCGTCGGCGCAGAACGCCAGGTCGTCCGCCGTTGCGCCCATGAGGGAACCCACCCCGGCAATCAGGCGCTCAGCCCCGGCGCTCCCGGCGACCCTGGCGCCCGTGAGGGCGGCCAGTTCGCTCGTCCAAGCGGGCGCAAGCACTTCATAAAACCGTGTATCCGGCATCTGAAGGCCTATCGCGCCGCTCTGATGGCTCAGCTCGCCGCCGCGGCGCCTGTATCGATGTGTTCGCGATCAAAGGGGAACTGCTGTAGTTTTCCATTCAGGGCGGTGATGGCGGCGGGCGTCAGGTCGGACTCGGGATTCGCCAACATGACCGATCCCTTATCGAGAAGGGCGCTGCAGCGATGGGTTTGGTAGAGCTGCTGAGCAATAGGCTCAAGTTCCTGCGCAATCCGATTCAACGCCTTGTCTTGAGTAGCCTTCACTTCGCGCTGACGCAGTTCAGCCTTTTGCTGGAAAGCGGTATAGCGTGCCTGGAGCGCCTGAGCCCGGCTCTGCAGGGTGGCCTGATCGAGCGTCGCCTTGGCGGCGTCCAGTGCCTTGCCATCGGTATTGATCGCGGCTTCCTCGGGGTTCAGTTCGGCGCGAACCTGGGTGACGATCTGCTCCAGCCGAGTTCTGATATAGCCGCCGACGGTTGACTGGGCGATGGCCTGATTGACCGAGAGCATGCACAGCCCCGGGATGGCGGGGCCGTGAGCAACCGGCGGCGGCGCGGGTGCGACGGGGGTGGCGGCAACTGGCTTCGCCGCCGGCGGCGCGGCTATCGCGGATGATCCGGCCAACATCAATGCAATGACGCTGGCGGCAAAGGGAGACGTAGTTGATTTGTTCATGATAGTTTAGAACCTTGTTGAGGTTGAGAAACGAAACAATTCAGTGCGATCATAGACATCCTTTTTTATGATCTTACTGAAGTCAAAACGCAGGGGGCCAAGGGGTGACTTCCAGAACACACTCACACCAGCGGTGGCGCGAAGACCCAAGTCGTCACTGACAGGCAGCGGCATATTGTTGTTGGAACTGAATTTGTTGGTGCGGTCCAAAAGCCCCAGTGTGCCGAAATCGGTAAAGAGCGCGGCATGAATTCCGTATTGCTCCGGCAGCTTTGTGGGAAGGGTCAATTCAAATGTGCCGATCCCATAAAGCTTGCCCCCCAGGGCGTCACCGAATTGAGTATCGCGTGGCCCGATGCCGGCAATCTGGAAGCCTCTAAAATCATCACCACCCTTGTAGAACCGATCGGTAATGCGAATGGTGTCGCCGTTCCACCCATCGATATATCCGGCGGCCCCAGTGAAGCTGAAGATGAAGTCCTTGTTGAAACCGTGATAGAAACCTCCGCGCCCCTCACTCTTGACATAGTGGACGGTGCCTCCGAAACCCGCGATATCCTGGGAGAAATTAACGAAGAAGCCTCGCGTCGGATTCTGCGAGTCATTGCGACGGTCGAAGCCCAAAGTATACCCGATTAACGATGTCAGATACGATCCGCGTTGTTCGCAAAGGACCTGGGATACGAGTTGAGCTCCCGGCGTACACAAAGAGTCGGGAACGATAACGTCATCGGTCCTGATGGTGTACCGCGTACTCAACAGCGCGTTTGGGGCCAGCGGGAAGGCGACGTGAAAAGTCCCGCCCACCGAGGTGGTGGTGTAGGAAGCCTGTCTGGTGAAATCATAGCGCTGGCCATAGATATCAAAGCCACCCTGGAGATCGCGATTGAGAAAATGTGGCTCCGTAAACGACAGATCGATCTGTTGTTGCAGAGAGCCCGCCGATATCCGAGCGGATAGATTTTCCCCACGACCGCGAAAGTTCGATTGGGTAATACCGATGTCAGCGACGATCTTGTCGAGCGAACTATAGCCCGCGCTGAATGACAGCTGGCCCGTGGGCTGTTCGGTGACCTTGACCTGAAGATTGGTCCGATCCGGCGCCGACCCCTGAACGTTGGTGATATCAACGTCCTTGAAGAAACCGAGAGATCTCACCCCGGCCTTCGACCGATCCACCAAGGCGCGGTTATAAGCGTCGCCTTCCGCGACACCCAACTGCCGGCGAATTACGTAGTCGAGGGTCTGGGTGTTGCCGACAATGTCGATCCGATCGATGTAGACCCTCGGACCTTCGCGCACCTCGAACGACACATCGACCGTCCGTTTGTCCAGATTGGGGGTGTATCGCGGCCTTACATCAACGAAGGCGAAACCCGCGGCGCCTGCCGCGAAGGTCAGGGCGTCCGTGGCCTTCTCGATCTTGTCGTCCGAATAGAGCTGCCCCTCCTTGATGGGCAGGATCTGGCGCAGAATATCGCCGTTCAGTTTCTTGAGTTCGGCGTGCACCGTCATCTTGCCGAAGCGATATTGGCGACCTTCGGTCAGGGCATAGGTGACGGCAAAACCGTTCTGGCTGGGCTGAAGCTCGGCGACCGAGGAAATGATCCGGAAGTCATAAAAACCCCGGTTTCGGTAGAATTTTCGCAGCTGTTCGCGATCGTACTCGATCCGATCCGGATCATAGTTGTCGTTGGACTGGAAAAATTTGTACCAAGCGCTTTCCTTGGTCACGATCACGTTGCGCAGCGCATCACCGGAAAACTGAACATTGCCCTGGAAATTGACCCGCAGGATCCCGCTCTTGGGTCCCTCGTTGATTTCGAAGACAAGATCAACGCGGCGCTGGGGCAACTGGACGATCTTCGGCGTGACGGTAGCCGAAATCCGACCCGACCGCCTGTAGAGCTCGACGATGCGGCCAACATCCTCTTCCACCTTGGCCTTGGTGAAAACACCCCTTGGACGAATCTGAATTTCGTCTTGGAGTTTATCATTCTTTAGGTTGGAATTGCCTTCGAACAGAACCTGATTGATGATCGGGTTCTCGACGACGCGGACAACGAGATCTGATCCCTGCAGATCGATTTTCAGGTCGGAAAACAGATCGGTCCGGAACAGCGCTTTCAGCGCGTCGTCGATTCTCGCGGAATCCACGCGGTCGCCCACGCCGACGGGGAGATAGGACAGGATCGTTTCAGGGTCGATTCGCTGATTGCCCTGCACCAGGATACGGCCGATCACCCCACTCTGCACGGGAGGAGCCTGCACGGCCAGTGCCGGAGCTGGCACAGCCTGGGCTGGCGGGGTTGAAGCAGGAACCGCCGTCACGGAGGGGGCTGGGCCGGCGGCCGGAGGAGCGGCCTGTGCAAGGACCGCCATGGGCGTGACGAGCGCGGCGCCGCAAAACAGCGCCGTCATGCCAGAGAGCAACAGCGCGGGCGCGCGGGGACCTACCATCGGTTCAGCCATGAAGGGATGATCGCCTTAAGAAAACAAGCTGCCGAAGAAATGGAACACCCGCTGGCGCCCGAGGTCGTTCCAAGTCGCGAACAACATCAAACCCGCCAGCAAAGCAAGTCCCGCGCGATAGCCGACGGCCTGGACAACCGCGGCCGGCGGCCGCTTAACGATAGCTTCATAGGCATAGGAGAGCAGATGCCCTCCATCGAGGACCGGAATGGGCAAGAGATTGAGAATACCGATGCTGACGCTCATCAAGGCCGCCATCTGAATCATCACGAAACCAACTGTGACAACCCAGCTCACCCCTTCCGTCTTGGCCTGATCGACCGCGGACTGCGTCATGGAGCCGGAGGCCACGGCGATCCCGACAAAGCTGTGGAGCTGATCCGCGCCCACCTGGCCAGTGACGATTCGTCCCATGTAGAACAGAGTGGTGAAGCTGACATCCCAGGTCTTCTGGACGCCGAGCGCCAAGGCCTGAAACGGACCTACCGGCGCCTGGCCGCCACCACGCGCGGCGAGCCCAAGAACGCCAATATCCTGTTTGCCGCCAAAGGCGCTATCGATCTGGCGCGTATCGGGAACGGCTCTCAGATGCACCTCGCGGCCAGCGCGAAGGATGGTGAAGTCGATCGGCATACCGCCCCGGTACTGAGTGTAGAACTGAAGATCCTCAAAGCCCACGATCGGCTTGGTGTCCGCCCGGGTCACAACATCGCCGGCCTGGAAACCAGCCCGCGCCGCCGCGCTCGCTGGAACCACCTCGGACACCCGGTTGGAACTGACGGGACGACCGAAGGCCGCGAAAAACACGGTGAAAAGCGCGATCGCCAAGATGAAATTAGCGCCCGGCCCAGCCAGAACGATCAGGGTTCGCTGCCAGAGCGGCTTGAACGGGAGATATCTACGCTCCGCCCCCAGGCCTTCAATGGCGACAATTTCCTGGCGCAACGTCTCAAGATCATCCTGGTTTGGCACACTGGCGATGTTCTGGTCGCCGGCGAACTTCACGTAACCCCCAAGAGGCAGCCAGCCTATCCGCCACTCCACGCCAGACCGATCCCGCCAATTCAGGATCGCCCGGCCAAAGCCGATCGAAAACCGGTCGATGGCGACGCCGCAGGCTTTGGCGGTAAGGAAATGGCCGAGTTCGTGAATCGTCACGATCAGGCTCACGACGATCACGAACGGCGCCATGTGAACCACGGCAGACTGCAGAAAGGCCATCATTGTCGGGCGGGTTCCTCGGGTCCGACTAGGCCATGCGCTCAAAACGCGACAGGACTTGGGCGGCAAGGCGCCGCGCGGCGGCATCGATAGCCAAAGCCCATTCCACCGCCGCGTCGTCGCTCCCGCCGATCAGCTGGCCTCGGCTGTTCATCTGCTCCAATGTCTCCGAAACGGCGCGAGCGATATCGAGGAATCCCAGGCGCCTTTGCAGGAACGCGCCGACGGCGATCTCGTTGGCGGCGTTCAGAGCCGCCGGCGCCCCCGCCCCCGCCTCGAGAGCCCGCCGGGCGATGCCCAAAGCCGGAAAGCGCGTTTCATCCGGCGCCTCGAATGTCAGCTGACCATAGGCGGCGAGATCCAGGGTCGGCGCGGGCCAGCTCATCCGTCCGGGCCAGGCCCAGGCGCAGGCGATCGGCGCGCGCATGTCGGGGGGGCCAAGCTGTGCCAGGGTCGAGCCATCGGCATATTCCACCAGACTATGTACAATCGATTGGGGGTGGATGATCACGTCGATGCGATTGGGCGGCATATCGAAGAGATAGGAGGCCTCGATCATCTCCAGGCCCTTGTTCATCATGGTGGCTGAATCGACGGAAATCTTGGCGCCCATGCTCCAATTTGGATGGGCGACGGCCTGTTCGCGGGTAGCGCCAGCCATGGCTTCGCGGGTCCACGATCGAAATGGCCCTCCGGAGGCGGTGAGTATCAACCGGCGAATCTGCGCGTGATTGGCCGGCGCGAAAACCTGGAAAATCGCGGAATGTTCTGAGTCGACCGGGATCACCGTACCGCCCGCCGCCTTGCAGATCGCCAGCAACGCGGGGCCGGCGCACACCAGGCTTTCCTTGTTGGCGAGGGCGATGGTCGAGCCCGCCCTGGCCGCGGCGAGGGTCGGGGCGAGACCGGCGGCCCCGACGATGGCGCTCATCACCCAGTCAGCACCCTGCCCGGCCGCTTCGACCACGGCCGAAGCTCCCGCGGCGACCTCAATTCCGGAGCCATTCAGGCGTTCCCGCAACTCCGGAAGCTTACTCTCGTCCTCAATCACCGCCAGCGCCGGACGCCAGCGGAGCGCCTGGCTGGACAGATCAGCGACATTCCGGCCCGCCGTCAGAGCGAGGACTTCGATGTCATCGCCGGACTGGGCCAATAGATCGAGCGTGGAGACGCCAACCGAGCCGGTGGATCCAAGAACCACCACGGAACGTCCCGGCATCAGTGCGCCCAACCGTATTTGACCACAAGACGCGCGACCGCGAACACCATGACCGCGAACATCAGGCCATCCACGCGATCGAGCACCCCACCGTGCCCGGGAATGATGTCCCCGGAGTCCTTTACACCAAATCGTCGCTTCAACATCGACTCCCAAAGATCGCCCGCCATGGTCGCCAAGCCCCCCGCCAGGCCGATTATCGCGGCGCCGGCCAGCGATAGCCGCATGAACATCGCCGCCACGGCCACCGAGGCGAGTAGGCCGGCGATCAGGCCGCCAACGAAGCCCGCCCAGGTTTTGTTCGGCGAAAACCGAGGCCAGAGCTTTGGACCCTTAAGAGCGTTTCCGACCACAAAGGCCCCGATATCGGCCGACCAGGTCGTGGCCAACAGCATTGTCGTCCACCCGGGTCCCTGAGGCGTCTCGATCAGCCAGACAAACACCAGACACGCGGGAGCGATGTAAAGCACCCCATAGGCCCCGTCGATAGGCCGCTCGGCGGCGGCTCCAGCCGCGACGGCGGCCAGAAGGGCTCCCAGACCAACAACAGCCCACGCTTCGGCGAACCGGCCCAGAAAGGCGAGAAAGATCACGGCGACCACGGCGAAGCTCGTGACCACCGTCGCCCGTCGCGCGCCTTTCGGCGTGGCCATGGCTGACCACTCGACGGATAGGAGAACTCCGCCCACCGCGATCAAGACCAGGAACGGCGCGCGCCAGAGTTTACCGGAAAGGCCAAAGGCCCACACAGCGCCAAGCGCCGCGGAGGCCAGAACCGCTCCGGACACCGCGCGCACCGCGAAATTAGCCCAGTCGAAGCGCCTAGCCGGCCGCAAGGATCGTATCTTCGGCGGCGGGTTCACCCGAAACCGCGCCGTAGCGTCGCTCGCGCCCCTGGAATTCGGCGATCGCCGCTTTCAGATGTTCCGGCCCGTAATCAGGCCAATAAACCTGTTGGAAAACAAGTTCGGCGTAGGCGCATTCCCAGAGCAGGAAGTTGGAAATCCGCTGTTCGCCGCTGGTGCGGATGATCAGATCGGGCGCCGGGGCCGAGGCCGTCGAAAGATAGGATTCAAACAGTCCCTCGGTTAGTTCATGAGCCTGTGACCGACCCTGCTCGACCCGTAGCGCGAAGGCGCGGGCTGCATCGACTATGTCGGCCCTGCCGCCGTAGTTAAAGGCCACCTGAAGATGAAATCTGTGGTTATCGACCGTACGGCTTTCCGCGCGTTCAACGATTTCGAGAATATCCGGCTCAAGCCCCGTGCGCTGACCGACGATCCGCACTCTTACGCCTTCGCGCTCCAGACGATCGATATCGCTGCGAAAATAGGTCTTCAGCAGACCCATCAGTTCGGAGACCTCGCGAGGCGGGCGCCGCCAGTTCTCGGTCGAAAATCCAAATACGGTCAGCCGTTCGATACCCAAGCCGGACGCGCCTTCCACCGTGCGCCGAAGGGCCGCGACACCGGCCCTGTGCCCGAGCGAACGCGGCAGTCCCCTCTCCTTCGCCCAGCGGCCATTGCCGTCCATTATGATCGCGACATGCAGGCCGGTGGAGGGCGGAGGGAACTCATCCGTGGGACGCGACATGACCTACCCCTCCGCGCCGCGCCTGACGCCCGGTGGTTCAACAAAGACACCGACCGGTTTCGGCTCCGCAATGCGAAACGACCGAACGATCACACTTGCATGATCTCTTGTTCCTTTGTTTTCAAGACCTCGTCGACGCGCCGCACGGCCTCGTCTGTGAGCTTTTGTATATCGATCTCCAAACGTTTCTGCTCATCCTGGCTTATTGCGGCATCTTTTTCGGCCTTCCGGAGGTCGTCCATGGCGTCGCGGCGAACGTTCCGCACAGCCACTTTTTGCTGCTCGGCATATTTCCCGGCAAGCTTCGCCAAGTCCCGGCGCCGTTCCTCGGTCAGGGGTGGGACGGGAATGCGCAGGTTTTGCCCCTCCACGACCGGATTGAGGCCCAGCCCAGAATTGCGGATCGCCTTCTCCACGGAGACCACAACCGCCTTATCCCATACGCTGACGGTAATCGAACGTGGCTCTGGCACGGAGACGGAGCCCAATTGGCTGATCGGCGTCTTTGATCCGTAGGCTTCGACCATGACCTGATCGAGAAGGCCGGCCGACGCTCTTCCTGTCCGAAGCGACGTAAACTCCTCCTTCAAGGCCGTGACACACCGCTCCATCCGGTCCTTGTAGCGTGAAATCTGGGGCTTTTCGGCGGTCGCCATGGCGCTTCCTTTCGGGCCGTAGTCTTCGGTGCAGGCTCAGAGATCGGTGATGGTGGTATGGACTCCGGCGCCCGACAATACTTTCAACAGGCTACCGCGCTCGCGAATGGAGAACACTTCGATGGGGATGTGGTTGTCACGCATGAGGCTGACCGCCGATGCGTCCATGAACCGAAGATCTTTGGCCAAGACCTCCTGGTAGCTGACCTTGCCATAGCGCACCGCCGTGGGATCCTTTTTGGGGTCGGCGGTGTAGACGCCGTCGACGCTCGTTCCCTTGAAGAGCGCGTCACAACCCATCTCGGCGGCGCGGAGGGCAGCGGGGGTGTCGGTGGTGAAGAACGGCGCGCCCAGGCCGGCGGCGAAAATCACCACCCGGCCCTTTTCAAGGTGACGAAGCGCGCGGCGGCGGATGTAGGGTTCGCACACCGCATCCATCGGTATGGCGGACTGGACGCGGGTATCGACGCCACGCCGTTCAAGAGCGCTCTGGATCGCCAAAGCGTTCATCACCGTCGCCAGCATGCCCATATAGTCGGCGCTTACGCGTTCCATACCGCGGCCGGCCATTGAAACGCCCCGGAAGATATTCCCGGCGCCGACCACCAGACAGAGCTGAAAACCGGCGGCCACCACCAGAGAAATATCCTCGGCGACATTGTCCAGAGTGGTCATGTCGATGCCAAACTGAGCGTCGCCCATCAGGACTTCGCCAGACACCTTAAGCAGAATGCGGCGGTAGGGCGTGCGCGCGTCGGACATCGTCTCTCCATCGATTCTGATTGGTCCGGCGACCCGTGCACTTCTCTAGAGCAAATCGCGCGGCGCTTGAACCCAGGCAGATTCGGGACGTCCGCCGCCTCTGACGCCGACACCAAAAAAGTTCAATCGCTCGCCAAAAGCGGGGCATGTGATAGTCTCATAGGGGAAAATAATTCCGAGAGGAGACACCATGCATCAGTTCGCCCCTGTCCTGACCGCCCTTCTGTTCGCGGCCGGAACCCAGGTTCTCGCCGAGAGCCTGCATGCGCCGATGACCCTGACCACGCCCACGGGACCGGGCGCGAGCGTCGGGACGATCACCGTCACCGAGGGACCGAACGGCGCGACCTTCAGCCTCGATCTGCATGGCCTGCCGACTGGAGTCCACGGATTCCATGTCCACGCGAACCCCTCCTGCGCGCCCGGCGAAAAGGATGGCAAGCCGATACCCGCCGGCGGCGCCGGTGGTCACCTGGACCCGGCGATGACGGCGATGCACATGGGTCCCGATGGCATGGGCCACCTGGGCGATCTGCCCTTCCTGACCGTTGGCGCCGATGGGAGCGCCAAGGCCACGCTGACCGCTCCGCGAATCAAGAACCTGGACTCGCTCAAGGGTCACGCCTTGATGATCCACGCGGGCGGCGACAACTACGCTGACCAGCCCGCGCCCCTGGGCGGCGGTGGGGCGCGACTGGCCTGCGGGGTGATCGGCGACTAACCTCGTTTATTTATCGGGAGGCGTTATCTTTCACGACGGCTGTCAGGCGCCGCCGGTCAGCGACGCGACCTCCGCCGCGAAATCGCCGGTCCCCTTGTCCACGCCTTCGCCAAGGGCGAAGCGGGCGAAGCCGACGACTTTGACAGGAGAGCCCAAATCCCTGGCCGTCTGGTCGACCAGACCCTCGATGGTGACGGACGGGTCGCGCACATAGGCCTGCTTCAGCAGCACCGCCTCTTCATAGAATTTGCGGATACGGCCTTCGACCATTTTTTCAGCCACGGAGGGGGGCTTGCCCGAGGCGATGGACTGTTCGGTGAAGATCGCCCGTTCGCGTTCGATGGCCGCGGGGTCGAGATCGTCCACCGACAGGGAAAGCGGCGCGGTCGCCGCGGCGTGCAGCGCAATGTTGCGGCCCAGTTCTCGCAGGACCGCCTGGTCGCCGGCGCCCTCGATGGCCACGAGAACCCCAATGCGACCCAGATCGGTCGCGCCCGTCACCGCGCCGTGCACATAGGCGCCGACGGCCCCTTGTTCGACGGCGAACCGCTTGGACCGGCGCAGCAGCATGTTTTCGCCGATCGTGGCGACCAGATGTGTGATCGATTCCGCGACGGTACCGCCTTCAAACGGCGCGGCGCGGAGGGTTTCGACATCGCCGTCCACATCCAGCGCCGCGAGGGCGATCTTGCGCACCGCGGTCTGGAAGCCCTCGTTGCGGGCGACGAAATCAGTCTCGGCGTTGAGTTCGATGACCGCCGCCGTCATGCCGGCGCCATCGACGCGAACGCTAACCGCCACCGCGCCCTCGGCGGCGACGCGGTCGGCCTTCTTGGCGGCCTTGGAAAGGCCCTTGGCGCGCAGCCAGTCGATGGCGGCTTCCATGTCGCCGGCCGTCTCCTGTAGGGCCTTCTTGCAGTCCATCATGCCCACGCCCGACTTTTCGCGCAGGGCCTTGACGAGAGAGGCGGTGATTTCAGACATGAGTTTTTAAGCTCCGCTTAAGGATTCAAATCGCCTACGCCCATGTAGGGGCGAGACGTGTCATATTCGAGAAGGCCGGGACGGCGAACCGTCCCGATCACTCAGCCTTCGCTGGCAACCGCGGCGTCAACGGCCGGCTCCGCGCCAGTGAAAGCGGCCTCAAGCTCGGGTTCAGGTGCGGCCGGGGCGTGAGCCTCGGCGCCTGTATCAATCGCCGCGCTCATGCGCAGCGCCGGCTCAATCGGAGCCTCGGCGGCGCCGATATCGACGCCGAGCGCCACTTGGCCCTCGGTAAGACCATCAAGCACAGCGTCGGCCATCAGATCGCAATACAGCTGCAGAGCGCGAGCCGCGTCATCATTGCCCGGGATCGGGAACGTGATCCCCTGCGGGTCGCAATTGGTGTCGAGGATGGCGATGACCGGTATATTCAGCTTGCGGGCTTCCTGGATCGCGATGCCTTCCTTGTTCGTGTCGATCACGAACATCAGGTCGGGGATGCCGCCCATATCCTTGATACCGCCGAGCGAAAGCTCAAGCTTGTCGCGTTCACGGTTGAGTTGCAGCAGTTCCTTCTTGGTGCGCCCGACGCTTTCGCCGCCATCCAGAACCCCTTCGAGTTCACGAAGCCGGGCGATGGATCCGGAAATCGTCCGCCAGTTGGTCAGGGTGCCGCCCAGCCAGCGGTGATTGACATAATACTGCGCGCAACGCTTGGCGCCCGCCGCGACCGGATCGGCGGCCTGGCGCTTGGTGCCGACGAACAGCACTCGTCCGCCGGAGGCGGCGACTTCGCGTACCTTGACCAACGCTTGATGCAGCAGGGGCATGGTCTGAGACAGGTCGATGATATGGATATTGGCGCGGGCGCCGAAGATGTAGCGTTCCATCTTCGGATTCCAGCGGTGGGTCTGGTGGCCGAAGTGGGCGCCAGCTTCCAAGAGCTGACGCATGGTGAATTCGGGTAGCGCCATGAACCTATTTCCTTCTTCCGGTTCGAGCCTCCGCGAAACAAACCCTTCCCGAAGGATAAGGACCGGAACGGCGAAAACCGGGGATATACCCGGACTTAGCCGAACATCTCGCGTGCGTGATAGTGCGGCCTTAGAAGAAAGAGCGCGGAAAAGCAAGGCGACCCATAGACAAGCCTAGAGGTCCTCGACCAGGGCCACGCCGGGGGCGACCTTCAGAGCGCCACGCACGGCTGGATCCAGATGAAAACACCCGGGCAGCCGCATCTCCACTTCACGTCCGCCGGCGAAGGCGGCCACGAGCACGACCGGCCCGCCTCCGGTGGCGGCGGGCTTCAGCCGGGCTTTGAGGGCGCCGATCTCGGCGACGGTCGGGGACAGATGAATCCGCAGGCCGCTGCCCACCTTCTCGATAGCCTTGTCGAGGGCTTCGGCCTCATCCCCGAACAGGCGCAGTTCACCGTCGCTGGACTTGGCCCTGACGGTCAGCACGATTGAGCGTCCAGGCTCCAGCAGGTCGCGGCGCCGCGCCAGAACCTCCGCCTGAAAGAGCACTTCATATTCGCCGCTCGGGTCCGAAAGCGTCACGAATGCGAACTTTCCCCCCCCGTTGGCCGAGCTGCGCTCTTGGCGCCGGCGCACCACCCCCACCATTCGGAATGCCTCGGTGCCGCCGTTGGCCTGGATCTGGGCGTCCGCGAAGAAGGTTACGCGATTGCGCCGCAAAAGCTCAGTCATGTCGCCCAGCGGGTGGCCGCTGAGGTAGAAGCCGACGGCCGCGAGTTCCTCATCCAGCTGCCGCGCCGGATCCCACGGCGGGACACCGGGCAACCTTGGCCGGGCGGCGTCGCCAACGTCGCCGAACAGGCTCTCCTGTGCCGAGGCGCGGTCGGCGGCCATCGCCTGGGCATAGGCCATCAGCGAATCGACAGCTTCGATCAACTGGGCGCGGTTGGGATGAAGCCGATCAAAGGCTCCGGCCCGGACCAGGCTCTCAAGAGAGCGCTTGTTGACCTGACGAGGATCAATACGTTCAAGAAAGTCGTGAATATCGCGGAAGCGGCCGCCCGTGCGGCGCAACTCAACGATATGATACATGGCCTGAAGGCCGACATTCCGAACGGCTCCGAGGGCGTAGAGCACCTGACCGTCGTCGACGTCGAAATCTGCTCCTGAGCGATTGATGTCCGGGGGCAGCACGGAAACGCCCTGGCGTTTGGCGTCCTGATAGAACACCGCCAACTTGTCGGTATTGGACAGGTCCAGGCTCATCGAGGCGGCGAAGAACTCAACCGGCGTATTGGCCTTTAGCCAGGCGGTCTGATAGGCGATCAAGGCATAGGGTGCGGCATGGCACTTGTTGAAGCCGTAGCCGGCGAACTTGGCCATGCGTTCAAACATATCTTCGGCATCGACCTCGCCAAGACCTCGCTCGGCGGCGCCGGTGAGAAAACGAACCCTCTGCTGGTCCATCTCCTCCTTCTTCTTCTTGCCCATGGCGCGTCGCAGCAAATCCGCCTCGCCTAGCGAATAGCCGGCCAGGATCTGGGCGATCTGCATCACCTGTTCCTGGTAGACGATTACCCCGTAGGTGTCGGTCAGCACCGCCTCGAGACCAGGTAGGATATTGAGCGGCCGCCGCCCCATCTTCACATCGACATATTCGTCGATCGAATCCATCGGGCCGGGTCGATACAGGGAGATCAGCGCGGTGATTTCCTCAAGGGAGCTTGGCCGTAGCTTGCGCAGGGTGTCGCGCATCCCCTGCCCTTCCAACTGGAACACGCCGACGGTCTGGCCCGAGGCGCAAAGCTCGTAGCTGCCGGCATTGTCGAGCGGCAGGCGTTCGAGATCGATCCCAGCGCCTCGCCGCTCCAGGTGTTTCACGGCCCGCTGGATGACGGTGAGCGTTTTGAGGCCCAGAAAGTCGAATTTCACTAGGCCGGCGCTCTCCACCCACTTCATGTTGAACTGGGTCGCCGGCATCGACGACCGCGGATCGCGATAGAGCGGCGCCAGTTCGGTCAGTGGTCGATCCGAAATCACCACCCCGGCGGCGTGAGTGGAGGCGTTGCGGTAGAGCCCCTCCAGCTGCAGCGCGACCTCCAGGAGCTGGGCCACGGCCTCATCGTCATCCCTCGCTTCTTTCAGGCGCGGCTCAATCTCAATCGCCTTGGCCAGGGTAACCGGGGCCGCGGGATTGTTGGGCACCATCTTTGCCAGCCGGTCCACCTGACCAAGCGGTAGTTGCATGACCCGGCCCACGTCGCGCAACACAGCCCTGGCCTGGAGACTACCGAAGGTGATGATCTGGGCCACCCGGTCGGCGCCGTAGCGCTGTTGCACGTAGGCGATCACCTCTTCCCGCCGCTCCTGACAGAAGTCGATATCGAAATCGGGCATCGACACCCGTTCCGGGTTGAGGAACCGCTCGAAGATCAGGCCAAATCGCAGCGGATCGACACCGGTGATCAGCAGCGACCACGCGACAGCCGACCCAGCGCCCGATCCCCGCCCAGGCCCCACGGGAATGTCGTGATCCACCGCCCATTTCATGAAATCGGAGACGATCAGGAAATAGCCGGAGAACCCCATGTTCTGGATGACGCCGATCTCGCGCTCGAGACGCTGCCAATACGCCTCCTCACCCCCGACGGCGGGCGCCGCGTCCAAGCGGCGGCGTAGACCGTCGCGGGCCTGCCGCGCCAGTTCCTCATCCTCCGAAAGTCCGCCGGGACTGGGGTAGCGCGGCAGGATCGGCGCGCGTTTCTTGACCATGAACGCGCACCGTTGCGCGATCTCGAGGGTGTTGTCGCAGGCTTCGGGCAGGTCGGCGAACAGTTGTCGCATTTCGGCGGCCGGCTTGAACCAGTGTTCGGCCGTGATCCGCCGACGGTCCTCCTGGCCCACGAAGGCCCCGTCGGCGATGCACAGCAGCGCGTCGTGGGCGCGCCACATCTTCGCCTGAGCAAAATGGACGTCATTGGTGGCCACCAGCGGGACATCGGCTTCATAGGCCCACGCCACGAGGCCGGGCTCGGCCAAGGCTTGGGACGCCAGCCCGTGGCGCTGAAGCTCGACGTAGAAGCAATCCCCGAACACCCGCGACATCTCGTCCAGGGCGGCGCGGCCTTCGCTTTTACGCCCACTCGCGAACAGCGGGTCGATCGGTCCATCCGTCCCGCCCGACAATGCGATCAACCCCCGGGAATGGGCCGCGATCTTCGCCCAAGGCACATGAGGAGCATCGGTCGGCTCAACATCAAGAAAGGCGGCCGAGGACAGCTCGCAAAGGTTTCGATAGCCGACCGCGTTCTGGGCCAGCAGCGTGATAGTGGGTGTCCGCGCCCAGCGTTCGGAGGATCCAGCGCCAAGTCCGCTGACCGGCAGCGCACACCCCACTATCGGCTGCACGCCGCCCTGGCTGGTGAGAACGGAGAATTCGAGGGCGCCGAACAGATTGGCCCGGTCGGCCAGCGCCACCGCCGGCATGCCATTGGCCTTGGCCAGCCCGACAATGGCGTCCGCCTTGATCGCGCCTTCCAGAAGCGAATAGGCCGAGCGCAGGCGAAGGTGAATGAACCCATCGTCCCAGACGCCTCGATCCGTCATCGTTCAATCTCCAGAACCCGCGAGGCGAATCGCCGGATTGATCCTATCCCGCGAAGCTGGCAACTTGACATACCATCCAGACGAATCCGGCCACCGAAGCGAGAGCCAGCGTTTCCCGAGCGAAGCGATACATTTTTAATCTCCCGAAATTGTTCTTGTTTTGTTCTTTCAGAACGCAGCCGGGGCGTCAAGATCAAATCCCTAAGGTCTCCGATCGCCAACGCTGACGTCGGGCCAGATATGCCCACGCCCCCTGGGGTGCTCAGCGGGAGACACGTCGGGCGCCCTGGGCGCCCGACGGTTTTTGTGGACGCGGCGCCCTACCAGTGCCGATAGTGGTAACGGTAGTATCCCGGCCGCCAGCCCGGCTGCCAATAGGGGCCGGCGTTGGTGAAATACCAGTAGCGATAGGGGCGATAGACCCAGGCGCCGCCCGACCACACCCACGGGTTATACCAAGCCGGGCCGGTCACCACGCCGTAGGCCGGGCCGCCGTAAATGAAGGTCGGCGCGCCGGACCGGGCATAATAGCCGGGCGGGCATCCGCCAGGGCCGCCGCTCTGCGACCCGATGATGGCGCCGGTTCCCGCCCCCAGGGCTCCACCCACGAAGGCGCCCGCGCCCCGATCGCCGCGGCCGGCGACGCTGGACCCGATAATGGCGCCCAGCACCCCGCCGATCACCGCGCCGGCGGCGGTGTTATTGTTGCGGCGGTCGATGCAATATTGCGCCGCCCAGCGCGAATAGCGGTCCGCGTAGTCACGGTCATACTGCTGGGCCCGATTGTCATAGGCCGCGCCAGGCCGCTCGTAACCGGTGGGCGGTGGCGCATACTGTCCCGGCGGCGGCGCGGGACCACCAGGGCGGCTTTGATACTGACCCCCCTGATTCTGGCCACCCTGATATTGGCTACCTTGCGATTGATCGCCTTGGTATTGGCCGCCTTGATATTGATTCGCCTGATATTGACCGCCCGGATAGGAACCTGGTCCCTGACCGTTGGTGGGCGGGGGCGGAGCGCCGTTGTTGGGGTATCCGTTATTTGGGTAGCCATTGTCCTGATAGCCGCTTGGCGCCGACTGGGCCGCCGCGGCGCTGGTGTCGACCACCGTGGCCAGGGCGAGGATCGCGGAGATGGCCGCGACGGCGGGTCTGTATTTCTGATTGGTCATCGGAATGTCCCTTGGTTTTCGACCGATAGCGCCTGTCTAAGGCGCGCGAACTGAACCGATTGTGAACGTAGGGCCGGCAAGCAGCCGTTACGAGTGTCTCGGCGGCATCGCATTCATCACCGTCAGGGTCATGGCCTCTACCCCCGCCTTGATGGTCGGTTCGGGCAGCGGCGCGAAGAATGGTGAATGATTGGTCGGCACAGGCTCGCCCTTGGCCCTATCGGCGGCGATCAGGGCCGGATCGAGCCCCCCCAGGCTCAGATAGGTTCCCGGCACGCCAGCCCGCACGAAATCGGAGAAATCCTCGCTGGCGGTCCAGGGCCGCGCGTCCTCATGCAGCCGGTCGCCGAACGCCGCCTTCAACACCACGGCGGTGCGGGCGGTCAGGGCGTCGTCGTTGATCACCGAATAGGCCGACTCACCGAAGTCAACATCGGGCGCGGGCGCGCCAGACATGGCGGCCACGCCGGCGGCGGTGCGGCGCACCCCGTCGAGAATGCGCTGGCGCACGGCCTCGTCATAGCTGCGGATCGTGCCCTTCAGCTCGGCGGTGTCCGGGATGATATTGCCCGCCGAGCCGGCCTGGATGGCGCCCACGGTGACCACGCCGAAGGCGAAGGGGTCCTTTTCCCGGCTAATTACACTCTGCACGTCCTCGGTGAACCTGGCGGCCATCAGCACCGGATCGATGGATTGGTTGGGCATCGATCCATGCGCGCCCCGGCCATGGAAGACTATGGTCAGGCTGTCGGCGGCCGAGGTGACCGGTCCTGCCCTATAGGAAACCTCTCCCGCGACGCCCGATCCCACATGAATGGCGAAGGCATAGTCCGGCTTACCGCCAAAGCGGGTAAAGAGGCCGTCCGCCAGCATGGCCCGGGCGCCGCCGCCGCCCTCCTCGGCCGGCTGGCCGATGAACATCAGGGTCCCGCTCCATTTGGACTTCATGTCGAGCAGCGCCTTGGCCGTGCCGGTCCAGATCGCCATGTGCGAGTCGTGGCCGCAGCTGTGGGCGACATAGGTCTCACGGCCCTGCCAGTTGGCCTTGGCCTCGCTGGCGTAGGGCAGCCCCGTTCGTTCCTTCATGGGCAGGGCGTCCAGCTCGGTTCGCACCATGACCAGAGGCCCGGGGCCATTTTTGTAGATCGCCACCACGCCGGTCTTGCCGACCCCCTCGGTGACGGTGAAGCCGAGGCTCCGCATTTCCACGGCCAGCTTGGCCGCGGTCCGCGTTTCCTGAAATCCGAGTTCGGGATGAGCGTGCAGGTCCTTGTAGAGCGCCTCCATGCGCGGATAGTCGGCGGCGATCTCAGCGACGATGGCGGGAGCCACGGTCTTGACGTCAAGCGCCCGGGCGGGAGTCGCGAGGGTCGCCATGAGGCTCAGGACCGTCAGCGCGGCCCCTGGGCGAATGGTGTTGGTGGGCATGGTCACTCCACTTAACTTGAATCGGTAAATCTGTTTGGTAGGTCGCGCGAAACCACCTTGCCATCCTTGACCGTCAGCACGCGATCCATGTGACGGATCATCTCCATGTTGTGGGTGGCGATCAGGGCGGCCACGCCGGTGGAGCGGACCAGATCCCTAAGGTTCAGAAACACCGCCTCCGAGGTCGCGGGGTCGAGATTGCCGGTCGGTTCGTCGGCCAGCAGCAGCCCCGGTGCGTTGGTCAGGGCCCGGGCCAGGGCGACCCTCTGCTGCTCGCCGCCGGAGAGCTGCGCCGGCTGATGCCGCAACCGCGCCGACAGCCCCAGCCCGATCAGCAGGTTCTCGGCCCGCGCCAGCGCCTCGCGCCTGGGTCGACCGGCGATGAGGGCCGGCAAGGCGACATTGTCCAGGGCGGTGAACTCCGGCAGCAGATGGTGGAATTGATAGACGAAGCCGATCCGGTTGAGCCGGATCTGGGTCCGGGCGCGGTCGTCAAGCGCGCCGCAATCCTCGCCGCCGATTCGAATGGTTCCTGAAGTCGGCCGCTCCAGCAGGCCCGCGGCGTGCAGCAGGGACGACTTGCCCGATCCGGACGGACCCACCAGCCCGACGATCTCCCCCGCGGCGACAGTAAGGTCGGCGCCCTTCAAAACCTCAAGCGGACCCTGCCCCGTCGCGTAATCGCGCCGCAGGCCCTCGATAACCAGGACCGGCTCACTCATAGCGAAGCGCCTCAACCGGATCGAGCCGGGAGGCGCGCCACGCGGGCAGCAGGGTGAAGGTGAAGGCGGCGAATAGCGCCCAGGCCGACACCCCCGCCACCTCCAGCCAATCCACCTTCGCTGGCACATGGGAGAGGAAATAGACGTCGGCGTTGAACACCTGCACTCCCGTGATCCATTCGATAAAACGTTGAATCGCCTCGATATTCAGACAGAACACCAAGCCGAAGGTCAAACCGCACAGCGTTCCGGCCAGGCCGATGCTGGCGCCGGCCATGAAGAAAATCCGCAGGATCGAGCCGCGCGAGGCGCCGATCGTGCGCAGGATGGCGATATCCCGCCCCTTGTTCTTCACCAGCATGACCAGACCCGAAATGATGTTCAGCGCCGCCAGGGCGACGATGAACATGAAAATCAGGCGCATGACGTTGTGCTCGACTTCCAGCGCCCCGAAATAGGCCCTGTTGCGCTCGGTCCAGTTGGTGACCACCGCTCCGGGGCCCGCGGCGGCGGCCAGCGTGGCCTTCAGTCCCGGCGCCTTGTCCGGGTCGTCCAGCTTGACCTCAATGAAATCCACCGCCTGGTCGCGGCCGAACAGCAGCTGGGCCTGGGTCAGCGGCATGTAGATAAAGGTCTGGTCGTATTCGCTCATGCCCACCGAGAACAGGCCGCCGATCAAATAGCTCTTGCTGGGCGGCATGGCGCCGAAGGCCGTGTCGCCCCCGGTGGGCGAGATGATCGAAATCGGGTCGCCGACGTTCAGGCCCAGGCTCTCGGCCAGTTTCTGACCCACCAGCACCAGGTCGCCGCCGTCGTCGCCGACACCGAAACCCTTGAGCGACCCCGCCTTCATATTGCCGGCGATGATGGCGGTGGCGCGTAGATCCTCGGGACGGATGCCGCGAACAACCGCTCCGGCCGCGGCCGAGGGTCCCTGCACCAGGGCCTGGGACTCGACCAGCGGCATGGCCTGGACCACGCCGGGAACCTGCCGAATACGCCGGGTCGCCGCATCGCGTCCATCGGCAGTCATATAACCACCGACCACATAAGCGTGACCGTTAAAGCCGAGAATCTTCGACGATAGCTCCCCGCGAAATCCATTCATGATCGACATGGTGATGATCAGGGCCGCCACGGCCAGGGCGATGGCGGTGAAGGAAATAATCGAGATCAGCGCCACCCCGCCGTGGCTTCGCTTGGTCAGCAGGTATCGAACGGCGATGGCCCGTTCCCACGCGCCAAAGGGGGCGGCGGTCATCGATCGCGCCGGCCGCTCATCCAACGATTGCCGCCAGCGCGTCATCCAGAGAAAGGGTCTGTCTTTCGCCGGTGGCGCGACGCTTCAGTTCCACCGTCCCGCCGGCCAAGCCGCGGGGTCCGATGATCAGCTGCCAAGGCAGCCCGACAAGATCCATGGTGGCGAACTTGCCGCCCGGCCGATCGTCGCTGTCGTCGAGCAGGGGCTCCTTGCCGGCAGACGTCAGCGCGGCGTAGGCTGTCTCGCAGGCCGCATCGACGGCAGCGTCGCCTGGCCGCAGGCTGATGATCCCCACCCCGAAAGGCGCCACCGCCTCGGGCCAGATGATTCCGGCGTCGTCGTGGCTGGCTTCGATCAAGGCCCCGACCAGCCGTGAAACCCCGACCCCATAGCTGCCCATCTGCACGGCGACATCGACGCCGTCGGGCCCGCTGACCGTGGCCTTCATCGGCTTGGAGTATTTGTCACCGAAAAAGAACGTCTGACCAACCTCAATCCCCCGCGCCGTCAGCCGATCCTCGGGAACCGTTTCCGCCTCATAGCGGGCCGCGTCATGCACATCCTCGGTGGCGGCGTAGAGCGTCGTCCAGTCGGCGACCACGCCCGAGAGATCGGTGAAATAGTCGACGTCGTCGCCCGGCACAGGCAGATCGAGCATTCGGCGATCGAGGAACACCGCCGACTCGCCGGTCTGCGCCAGAACGATGAACTCATGGGACAGATCGCCCCCGATCGGCCCGGTTTCGGCCCGCATCGGCACCGCCTGGAGACCCATGCGCTTGAAGGCGCGCAGATAGGCCACGAACATGCGGTTGTAGGCCGCCTTGGCGCGATCTTCATCGATATCAAAGGAATAGGCGTCTTTCATCAAAAATTCCCGGCCGCGCATGACGCCGAACCGGGGCCGCTGCTCGTCGCGGAACTTCCACTGGATGTGGTAGAGGTTCTTGGGTAGCTCCCTGTAGCTCTTCACATAGGCGCGGAAGATCTCGGTGATCATTTCCTCGTTGGTGGGTCCATAGAGCAGCTCGCGATCGTGCCGGTCGGTGATCCGCAGCATCTCCGCGCCATAGTCGTCGTACCGCCCACTCTCCCGCCACAGGTCGGCGAGCTGCAGCGTCGGCATCAACACCTCGACGGCGCCGGCGCGATCCATCTCTTCTCGAACAATCTGCTCGACCTTCTTGAGCACGCGAAGGCCAAGCGGCAGCCACGCATAGATGCCGGCGGCTTCCTGGCGCAGCATGCCGGCGCGCAGCATCAGCCGGTGCGAGGTGATCTGGGCCTCGGCGGGGTTCTGTTTCAGGACAGGCAGGAAATAGCGCGAGAGGCGCATGGTCAGGAAATCCTAGAGCGGGAGACGTTTAGCGAGAGCCGGGTATGTTCGGTAAGGTGATGAGATGGAAGTGCAGAACCGCCCAGAGGATGGCGAACAGGATCGCCGAAACCCAGCTGGTGGTGATGAACTTCTTCTTGAGATTGGGATTGACCGGTGACGACGGGTCGCCGCCTCCTGGAACCGAAATACCCTCCTCAGCGTGACTGCGCACACCTAGCGGCAGGATGGCGAACAGTGTTGTCCACCAGATGGTCAGATAGATGGCTATGCCGGATTCGATGCTCATCAGTGACCCGCGGGCTCGGCCATCAGCTCGATCAGCACGCCCCCCATATCCTTCGGGTGCAGGAAGATCACCGGCACACCGTGCGCGCCGATCCGCGGCTCGCCCGTTCCCAACACCGTGGCTCCCTTGGAGCGCATGTCGTCGCGAGCGGCGATGATATCGGGCACTTCGAAACACACATGATGCTGGCCCCCCCGGGGATTCTTGGCCAGAAAGCCGTGGATCGGCGAGGCCTCGCCATAGGGCTCGATCAGCTCGATCTGGGCGTTGGGCAGTTCGACGAACGACACCCAGACCCCTTGTTCCGGCAGGGCCTTCTTGGGGGTCACCGAAGTGGCGCCCAGGATGTCTACATAAAGCTTCCACGACTTTTCGATTGACGGGGTGGCGACGCCCACGTGGTTCAGTTTTCCAATCATCTCAAGGTTCCTTCCCGACGTCCCGGCGGCTTGTGCGATGGGTTATAGCCTCAGGACCGTGGTCTCCACCACCGGCCGGCGCTTCCATATCCGGAACGCGGCCTTCTTCAGGGCGCGGGACAGCGCCGCTTCGACGCTGTGGTCGTCGTCACGGTCATCGGCCGACAGACGATGCAGGGCGTCCTTTGCCTCCTGGGCCAGGTCGTCATGCGCATCATCGATCGGATAATCCTTGTCGGCGGGCATGCCGATCGAGCGCACCTGCGGTCCGGACGCCAGCTTGCTTCGCCCGTCCAGGGCCACGCTGACCATCAAGACGCCATTGGTGGCGGCGTGGCGGCGTTCGCGCAGGGCGTCGCCGTTTTCGGCCGTGACCACACCGGCGTCCACATACAGCCTGCCCGAGGGAACCTCGTCGATGACCCCCGGCGCCCCCGGCGCCAGGCGGACCATGTCGCCATTTCGCGGGGCGACGGCATGGGTCACCTGCAGGTCCTTGGCGAAAGCCGCGTGCTCAAGAAGATGGCGCCGCTCGCCGTGGGTCGGAACCGCGATATGCGGCCGGGCCCATTGATACATCCGCTTCAGCTCGTCGCGGCACGGGTGGCCGGAGACATGGATCCCAGGGTGATCGCGTTCGGTGTAGAGACGCACGCCCAGGTCGGCGAGCTTGTTCTGCATGTTGCGAATCGGGATTTCGTTTCCGGGGATGATCCGCGAGGAGAACACACAGGAGTCGCCCTTGCCCAGCTTCACGTGCGGGTGACTGCCGTCCGCCATCCGCGACAGCGCCGCTCTCACCTCTCCCTGGCTGCCTGTGCACAGATAGAGGATCTGGTTGTCCGGATAGTGCCGCGCCTCGGCGTCGGAGATGAACGGCCCGACGCCGTCGAGCAACCCAACCGACCGCGCGGCCTGCGACATGCGGATCATCGAGCGGCCCACCAGGCAGACGTGACGGCCGTTACCCTGGGCGGCTCGGATGATGGTGTCCATGCGGGCCACGTTGGACGCGAAACAGGCGGCGGCCACCTTGCCCTTCAGCTGGCCGATCAGCCCGTTCAGGGTGACCCGCACGTCGGCCTCGGAACCGGCTTCGCCATCTACGAATACATTGGTGCTGTCACAGACCATGGCCAAGATGCCCTCGTCGCCCAGCCGGCGAATAGCGGCCTCGTCGGTGACCGGCCCGGTTAGCGGGTCGGGATCAATCTTCCAGTCACCGGTGTGCAGCACCGTCCCGAGAGGCGTGCGGATCGCCACGCCGTTGGGTTCCGGAATCGAGTGGGTCAGGGTCAGCAGGGTCAGTTCGAACGGCCCCAAAGTAAAGGTCCCGTTCAGCGGGATCTCGGTGATCGGCGCCTTGTCGAGTAAGCCCTTTTCCCGCAGCTTTTCGCGCAACAGGAAAGCGGTGAACGGGGTGGCGTAAAGCGGCGCCTTGAGGCGTGGCCACAGCCATGCGACGGCGCCGATATGGTCTTCGTGGGCGTGGGTCAGGACGATGCCCAGGATGTCCTTGGCGTATTCCTCGATGAAGGTCGGATCGGGCAGGATCAGCTCGACGCCCGGCGTGGTCTGGTCACCGAAGGTCACCCCAAGATCGACCACGATCCATTTGCGGGCGTGAGGCGGTCCAAAGCCATACAGATTGAAATTCATCCCGATCTCGTTCGATCCGCCGAGGGGGAGGAAGACGAGTTCGTCGCCAGATTCAGCGTGCCGGGGCTCAGCGTATCTGGGATTCGCGTTTCTGATGGTCATTGTCCGGAAGGCTGGGTGTTGCGCCGAAAGATTTCGAGCAGGCCAAGAATGGTCAGGTCGTGGTCGAAGTGGTCAATCGCATTGGTGGCGCCGTCGAACAGCGAGGCGATACCACCGGTGCCGATCACCGTCATCGGCGCGTGATACTCGGCCTTGATCCGGGTGATAAGCCCCTCGATCAGCGAGACATAACCCCAGAACACGCCGGCCTGCATGGCCTCAACGGTGTCCTTGCCGATAATGTGGGCCGGCTTCTGGATGGCCACCCGCGGCAGGCGGGCGGCGGCCTCGTGAAGGGCCTGCATCGACAGATTGATGCCCGGCGCGATGGCGCCGCCCTCGAAAGCCCCGTCCTCGCCCACCACGTCGAATGTCGTGGCTGTTCCCGAATCGACGATCAGCAGCGCGCCGGGATAGGTAATATGGGCGCCCACCGCGTTGACCAGCCGGTCGGCCCCCGCTTCGGAGGGCTTCTGGATTCGGATGGCGATACCCAGATCGACGTTCTCGCCGACGATCATCGGTTCGACGCCCAGATATCGGCGCGCCAGGTTTCTGAGGTTGAACACCGACTGAGGCACCACGCTGGAGACGATACAGGCGTCGATGTGGGTCAAGGAGAGGTCCGCCATGGTCAGCAGTTGCGACAGCCAGACGGCGTATTCGTCCGCCGTGCGGGAGGCCTCGGTCGCCGCGCGCCACTGGGCGATCCAGGTCTTGCCGTCGTGGACGGCGAACAGGGTGTTGGTATTGCCTTGTTCAATGGCCAGAAGCATCGGAATCCTGCGGCGTGGCTCGAAGCGAGAGGCGGCCCTATACACGCCGGCGGGGCGGACGTCTTTCTAGAAGAACACGTCGCCGGCGGTGATCCGGCGGATATTCCCGTCATCCAGCCGAAGACGAAGCGCGCCGTCGGCGTCCAGGCCCTCGGCGACGCCCCGTACCGTTTCACCGGTCAGGTGGGCCGAGCACGGCTCGCCCAGGCCGAAGGCGCGACGCGTCCAGGCGACCGCGATAGGGCCGAAACCCTCGCTCTCCCAAACCGCGCGCCATCGCTCGAACGCCGGCGAAAGCACCTCGAGAGCTTGCCGGGGCGTCGGCGGTGGCCCCTCCATGTGATCGGCCAGGCAGGTCACAGGTCGATTGACATCCGGGGCGCGGGACAGGTTCACCCCGCAACCCACGGCCAGCCAAAGGCCCTCTGATCCCAGAGAGCCGGACTCTACCAGGATGCCGGCGGTCTTGCGGCCATCGATCATCGGGTCGTTGGGCCACTTCAGCTTCACCAGCGCCGGCGGCGCGAAAGCGGCGGCCAGATCGGCCACGGCCAGGGCGGCGACGAACGACACCTGCGCCGCCTCGCCCGGAGGCTTTGGGGTGGTGAACAGATAGGTGGCGGCCAGGTTACCCTCACCGGTCTCCCAGGCTCGGCCCCTGCGGCCCCGGCCCTGGTGCTGACGCAGCGCCGTGATCCACACCGGTCCCACCTCGTGCGCCTCGGCCAGACGGCGGGCCTCGGCGTTGGTGGAATCAATATCTTCGAAGGCGATGATACGCGGAGACTCAGCCATCGCGGCCATACGGCGCAGGGCCGCCGTCGGCGATGAAACGATCAATGCGGGCCGTCAGCACCGGCATAGGAACCGAACCCAGCTGCAGCACCGTGTCGTGAAAGGCCCGGATGTCGAACCGGACGCCGAGGGCGGCCTCGGCTTTCCGACGCGCGTCGAGAATGGTCATCTGCCCCAGATAATAGGCCAGGGACTGGCCCGGCCAAGCGATATAACGATCGACCTCGGTGCCGATCTCATGCTCCGACAGCGCGGTGTTGTCAGCCAGATAGGCCTGCGCCCGTTCTCGCGACCAACCCTGGGTATGGACGCCGGTGTCGACCACCAGCCGCGCCGCCCGCCACGCCTGATAGCTGAGCATGCCGAAACGGTCATAGGGGGTCTCATACATGCCTATCTCTTCGCCTAGCCGTTCGCAGTAGAGCGCCCAACCCTCGCCGAACGCCGAGATATAGGTCTCGCGGCGAAAGGCCGGCAGGCCGGTGTTCTCCTCGGCCAGCGGAATCTGGAAAGCGTGGCCGGGGGCAGATTCGTGCAGGGTCAGCGCTGTCAGCGCATAGAGCGGCCTCGACGGCAGATCATAGGTGTTGACCAGATAGACGCCCGGCCCGCCCCGGCCGGCGGTGTAGAACGGAGCGATGTCGTCGGGCACCGGCACAATAGCGAACCGCCGCCTGGGCAACCGCCCGAACCAGTCGCCGGCCTTGCCGTCGAAGCTCTTGGCGATCCACGCCGCCCGGTCGAGCAACGCCTGGGGCGTGGCCACATAAAACTTCGGGTCGGCGCGCAGGTGTTTGAGAAATGCTCCAAGATCACCCTCGAACTTGACCTCGGCGCGCACCGCCTCCATTCGGCCGCGGATCAGGGCCATCTCCGAGAGGCCCAGCGCATGGATACGCTCGGGCGTCCAGTCCAGGGTAGTGAATTCCTTGATCTTCGACTGGTAATAGTCCCGACCGCCCGGCAGGGAATCGGCGCTGAGGGCCTCGCGGGCGCCGGGCATATAGCTCGTTCTCAGAAAGCCGAGCAACTCACGGTGCGCGGGGATCACCGCCTCGTTTATGGCGGCGACGCCCTGGGTGCGAAGATCGACGGCAAGGCCTGGCGAGAAGCCGGCCGGCATGGTCTGGAACGGCTTGAAATACACCGTGGCTTCCGGCGAGGCGGCCTCGGCCACCGAGGCGACCGACAGGTCCCTGCCCTTCAAGGTCACCTTGGGCGGCGTGAAGCCTCGGACCAGGCCGAGGCGCATATTGGCGATCTGGTCGCTGAAATAGCGCGGATAGCACCGCATACGGGCGATGTAGTTCCGGTAGTCGGCCTCGGTGTGGAACGTTCGGCGAGAGACGCCAGTCAGGTCGCTCCAGAACGCGCTATCGCTGTTGACCGGCTTTTCCCAGTCCCGCCAGACCTGAGAGGCGATCAGCACATCGATCTGGGCCGTGTAGACCGCGTAGTTTATCCGGTCCTCCGGATCGAGCCCCGCCAGGTCGATGCCCGCCAGCCGGGCGCGCACGTCACGCCAATAGGCCAGCCGGCGCTCCTGGGCGGCCGGGCTCTCATCCGGCAGGAAAGCCGGGATCGGCTTTTTGGGATCCTCGTCGTCGGGATATTGCGCGTCGCGCCAAGCCCATTCGGCCGAATACAAAGCCTTGAACGTCTGGCCTGCGGCACAGCCGCCAGCGGCGCGGGCCAACGCCGGAACGGCCAACGCGGCGACCGGCAGTGTGCCGGCGAATATCCGGCGAGTGACCTCGGCCAATTGCAACGCTCCAGTAGACCGGGCGCCAGGCGCCGTTGGGGGTGGTCAATACAGGGAGAGGAGCAACGTTCGCCATCCCCTTCTACGGTAATCCCAACCGCGCTGGGTTGATCGCCGCCTGCCTGGCCATTGGCGTGTGGCGCGGAGGAGATGGCCGTGAAAGGATTGTGTGAACCACCGTACAAGACCATATTCGGTTCGTATTTGGTCTCTGGAGACGAGCATGGACTATTACACCCGGATCAAGCCGATCAGCTATCTCAAGGCCAACGCGGCTGAAATTCTCCTGGATCTCGCCGAACGGCGCGAGCCGATGGTGATCACCCAGAATGGCGAAGCCAAGGCGGTCATCCAGGACGTCATCTCGTTCGAAGAAACGCAACAGACCCTGGCGCTTCTCAAGCTTCTGGCGCTCGGCGCCCAGGATGTCGAAGCCGGACGTACTCGCCCGGCGCGCGCGGTGATCGATGAACTAAGATCGAGAGTCGTCGCCGATTGATGTCTGGGACCACTTATGAGGTTCGGCTCACACTGGGCGCCGAAAGGGATCTACAAATCCTCTATCGCAATATCGCCGAACGTCGCTCAACGGCGCAAGCCGAAGCACTGCTCGATATGATCCTCGGAGCGATCGAAACCCTTGAGCACTTTCCCGATTGCGGAGCAGCGCCCAATGAACTCGCCGCTCTGGGTATCCGCGACTATCGCCAGATCGTCCATTTACCTTACCGGATTATTTATCGAGTAGTCGACGCCACGGTGTTCATTTCACTGATCGCCGATGGGCGACGCGACATGCGGGCCTTGTTGGAACGGCGGTTGCTTGGCCTTTGAACAACAGATCGTCATCGATAGCCACCAACGGGCCCGGGATCACAGGGAAACGACCACCTTGCTGGCTGACACGCCCTTTCTCTGAACATCAAGCGCGGTTCCACGGCTCCTGTGGGATAGGCGGTTGAGGAAATACGATCCATGCTTTAGCGTGGGCACTATCTTCGCAATCGTCCAGGATGGTCATGGACCCACTTTCAGATGTGCTGTCGCTGCTGAAGCCGCGCAGCTATATGTTCCGGGGCATTGATGTGGGTGGGCAATGGTCGATCCATTTTCCCCAGTCCGAAGGTATCAAATGCTACGCGGTGATTTCTGGCGAGTGCTGGCTGTGCCTGGAGGGCGTTTCAGACCCGGTGCGCCTTACGGCCGGAGACTGCTTCCTGCTGCCAAGGGGGCGAGCCTTCCGTCTGGCAAGCGACACTTCCCTGACGCCTATCGACGCCAAAAGCTTCATCTCGACCGCGCGCGAGGGTGGCGTCGCTTCCCTTAACGGTGGCGGAGGTTGTTTCGGTATCGGCGGCTACTTCGCCTTCGCCGGAAATCATGCCGACATCCTGCTGGGGGTGTTGCCGCCAATTGTTCATATCCACAATGAAGCGGACAAAGCCGCGCTGCGCTGGTGTCTCGAACGGTTGATGCAGGAACTGAGCGAGCCGCGGCCGGGTGGCTCGCTGATCGCCGAGCACCTCGCTCACATGCTGTTGGTTCAGGCCCTGCGGCTGCACATGGGAGAGGGGTCGAGTGGCGGCGTCGGGTGGCTGTTCGCGCTGGCGGACAAACAGATGCGCGCTGCGATCGGCGCCATGCATGCCGATCCGGCGCATCGTTGGACATTGCAAGCGTTGGCGGAGCGCGCCGGAATGTCGCGATCGGCCTTCGCCCTGAAATTCAAGGAGACGGTCGGGTCCTCACCGATGGACTATCTGACGCGCTGGCGAATGCTGCTGGCGGGAGACCGGTTGACGAATTCCAGCGATCCCATTTCAGTCATCGCCCCGTCGCTGGGGTATGACTCTGAAAGCGCTTTCAGCACGGCCTTCAAAAGAGTGATGGACTGTTCGCCGAGGCGATATGCTCGTGGCCGCACCCAACTCGAACCTGCCTGACAGAAGCGCTAGGGCGGTCGTCAAGTTCTGATGGACCAGCCCCGTGATCAACGGTTCCAGTTCAGCTTGATGGGTTAGCGGAGCGACAGGGCCACGGCGGCGGCCTGGGCCAGCGGATCGAGGTAGATCAGAGCAATCCACACCACCGGCAGGGCGAAGAGCGCCGCGCCGTAGGTGACCAGCTTGGCCTCCATCGGCGGGGCGTCGGTGACGCCCGGGCTAGGATCGAGCCACATCACCTTGATCAGCCGTAGATAATAGAAAGCGGCCACCACGCTGCCGACAAGGGCCGCGACAGCGACGGGCGCCAGCCCCGCTCCGGCGGCCGCCTTGAAGACATAGTATTTGCCCCACAGCCCGCTGAGCGGCGGCAGACCGATGCCCGACAGGGCGAAGACGGTCATCGAGATGGCCAAAGCCCGTCGCTCCTTCACCAAGCCGGCGAAATCGGCAATGGACTCCATCGGCTTGCCGCCGCGCGAGAGCGCCGCGAGGCAGGCGAAGAAGCCGGTCACGTCGACCACATAGAGCACCATGAACATCAGCATTGACTGGATGCCGCTCGCTCCGCCGGCCGCCAGACCGACCAGGGCGTAGCCGATGCCGGCGATCGAGGAATAGGCCCAGAGGCGCTTGAGGTTGCTTTGGGCCAGCCCGGCGAAGGCGCCGACCGCCACCGATAGCAGGGCCATCACCACAAGAATCTGCCGCCATTGGCCCACCGAATCGCCGAACGCTTGGCTAAGCACCCTAGCCAGCAGCACCATGGCCGCCAGTTTTGGCGCCCCGGCGAAGAAACCCACCACCGGGGTAGGCGCCCCCTCATAGACGTCCGGCGTCCACATGTGGAACGGCGCGGCCGAAACCTTGAATGCCAGGCCGGCGATGACGAAGACCAGGCCGAACAGGGCGCCAAGACCAGCTCCGTGGGTCATGGCGGTGGCGATGACCTCGAAACGGGTCGAGCCGGCGAAGCCGTATATCAGCGACGCACCATAGAGCAGGATGCCCGAGGACAGCGCCCCAAGCACGAAATACTTCAGGCCGGCTTCCGATGATTTCTCGTCATCCTTGTGGAAGGCGGCGAGAATATAAAGCGCCAGGGACTGTAGTTCGATCGAGACATAGAGGCTGATCAGGTCTCCGGCCGAGACCATCATGCCCATGCCAAGCGCGGCCAGCAGCACCAGGATCGGGAACTCGAACCGGGCCATGCCTCGGCGAGCGAACCAGCGTTCGCCGAGCGGAATCGCGATCGCGCTGGCCAGGTAGATCACCACCTTGGCGAAGGCGGAGCCCGCGTCGGCGATCAGGCCGCCGGAAAACGCTCGGCCGTGGGGTCCGAAGGCCGCCGCGACGGCGGCGAGGATCAGGGCCGCCACGGCGGCTGCGGTGAACAGCGTGGTCGTGCGGGCTTGAAACGCGCCCCAAGCCAGCATCGCCAGGGCGGAAATGGCCAGGATGAGTTCAGGGCCGGCCAGGGCGGCGGCATTGGGAAAAGTCATGCGGGCACCCTACTTTCCCGTGGCCGCGCGAAACGCATCGACCAGATGAACCGTCGAGGCGTTCGTGAAGCTGAAAACCAGACCGGGCTGGAAGCCGAGCACCAGGGTGGCGAGGATCAGCGGCGCGAACACCAGGATCTCGCGCCCACCCATATCGCCGATCGTAGCCAGGGCGGGGTTTGTCAGTTCGCCGAAGACGATGCGCCGGTAGAGGGTCAGGGCATAGACGGCCGAGAGGATAACGCCGGAGGTGGCGATGATCGCCGTCCAGGTCGAAGCGCCGTAGGTCCCGGTCAGGGTCAGAATCTCGCCCACGAAACCGCTGGTTCCGGGAAGGCCGACATTGCCCATGGTGAACAGCATGAACACTGCCGCGTAGATGGGCATGCGATTCACCACCCCGCCGTAGAAAGCGATCTCGCGGGTGTGCATCCGATCATAAACCACGCCGACGCAGAGAAATAGCGCGCCGGAGATCACGCCGTGGCTGAGCATCTGGAACAGCGCGCCCTGCTCGCCCTGCAATGTGCCCGAGAAGATGGCCATGGTCACGAAGCCCATGTGCGCCACCGACGAATAGGCAATCAGTTTCTTCATGTCGGTCTGCCGGAAGGCGACCAGCGAGGTGTAGACGATGGCGATCACCGACAGGGTGTAGATCAGCGGCGCGAACTGGTGGCTGGCGATGGGAAACATCGGCAGGGAAAACCGCATGAATCCATAACCGCCCATCTTGATCAGGATGCCGGCCAGGATCACCGAGCCGGCGGTCGGCGCCTCAACGTGGGCGTCGGGCAGCCAGGTGTGCACCGGCCACATCGGCATCTTCACCGCGAACGAGGCGAAGAAGGCCAGCCACAGCCAGACCTGGACTCCCGGCGCGAAATGGTAACGCATCAGCTCGGGAATGCTGGCGGTATGGGCAATGGAGATCATCGCCAGCACGGCGGCGAGCATCAGGACCGAACCCAGCAGGGTATAGAGGAAGAACTTGAACGCCGCATAGATGCGGTTCTTGCCACCCCAGATGCCGATGATCAGGAACATCGGGATCAACTGGGCCTCGAAGAACAGGTAGAAGACCAGCAGGTCGAGCGCGCAGAACACCCCGATCACCAGGCTCTCCAGCACCAGGAAGGCGATCATATATTCGATCACCCTGGTCTCGATCGATCTCCAGCTGGCGAGGATGCAGATCGGCATCAGGAAGGCGGTCAGCAGCAGGAACAGCACCGAAATGCCGTCCACCCCCATATGGTAGTGCAGGCCGGAGAACCAGGCGGCGTCCTCGGTGAACTGGAAGCCGCTCTGCGTCCGGTCGAACGACATCACCAACAGGACCGACAGGGCGAAGGTGGCCAGAGTGGTGGCCAGGGCGATCCAACGCGCGGCCGAAGTGGCGCGGGCCTCATCACCCTTGCCGACAAAGCGCAGCAGCAGGATTGCCGCGACGCCGATCAGAGGCGCGTAGGTGGTGAGGGAGAGGATACCGGTCATCGGAAGGCCCAAAGCGCGAAGGACAGCAGGCCCGCGATCCCCAGCAGCATGACGAAGGCGTAGTGGTAGACATAGCCGGTCTGCAGACGCCCGGTGAATCTGCCGAAGGCGTAGGACAGAGCGGACACCCCGTCAGGCCCCAAACTGTCGATCAGCGCCTTGTCGCCGCCCTTCCAGAACAGGTCGCCTAGCCCACGCGCGCCGCGCACGAAGACGAGGTGGTAAAGCTCGTCGAAGAACCACTTGTGATAGAGGAAGCTCCACAGGAAACCGCGCCGCTTGGCGATCCTCGCGCCCAGGCCTTCTTTCAGAATGTAGGCGTACAAGGCTCCGACGAAGCCCAGGGCGGTAACCACCAGCGGCGCCCAGACCACCACCGGCGGCAGGCTCTTGAAGGAATCGAGGATATGATTGCCCGGCAGGGTGAAGATCGCCCCGCGCCAGAACGCCATCCGCTCGGGACCGACGAACAGTTCCGTAAAGAGACCGCCGGCGGCGATGGCGCCAAAGGCCAGCAGCAGCAGGGGTCCGCGCATCGGCCAGGGGGCCTCGTGCGGGGCGCCGCCGTGGCCGTGATCCTCGACGTGGGCGCCGCCATGAGCGTCGTGAGATGACGCGTGACCCCATTTGGCGTGGCCATGGAAGGTCATGAAAATCAGCCGCCAGGAATAGAAGGATGTCAGACCGGCGGCGATCAGGCCGGCAAAGAAAGCGAAGTCGGAAATCCCGTTCGTCCGCCCGGCGATGAAGGCGGCGTCGATGATGGCGTCTTTCGAGTAGAAGCCCGAAAAGCCCAGATCGAGGCCGGGGATACCCACGCCGGTGATGGAAATGGTGCCGATCACCATCACCGCATAGGTGATGGGCAGATGCTTCCACAGCCCGCCCATCTTGAGCATGTCCTGTTCGTGGTGGACCGCGTGAATCACGGCGCCGGCGCCCAGGAACAGCAGCGCCTTGAAGAAGGCATGGGTAAACAGATGGAACATGGCGGCGGGATAGGCCCCAACCCCGGCGGCGAAGAACATATAGCCAAGCTGGGAGCAGGTTGAGTAGGCCACCACGCGCTTGATGTCGTTCTGGGCCAGCCCGACCGTCGCGGCGAAAAGGGCCGTCACCGCTCCAACCACCGTGACCACCTCCCGGGCGACAGGGGCGTATTCGAACATCGGCGACAGCAGACAGACCATGTAGACGCCTGCGGTCACCATCGTGGCCGCGTGGATCAGCGCCGAGACGGGTGTCGGTCCTTCCATGGCGTCCGGTAGCCAGGTGTGCAGGAAAAATTGCGCTGACTTCCCCATGGCGCCGATGAACAGCAGGCAGCAGGCTAGATCGACCAGCGGCCAGTCCCGGCCCACGAAGCGCCATGCAGTATGCACATGGCCGGCGACCTGCGGGAAAATCTCGGCGAAGCGGATGGTACCGAAGGCCCAGAAGCAGGTCATTATACCAAGCGCGAAACCGGCGTCTCCCACCCGGTTGACCACAAAGGCCTTGATCGCCGCGGCGTTGGCGCTGGGCTTGTGGTGCCAGAAGCCGATCAGCAGATAGCTGGCGAGGCCGACCCCTTCCCAGCCGAAGAACAGCTGCATGAAGTCGCTGGCCGTCACCAGGGCCAGCATCGCGAAGGTGAACAGCGATAGATAGGCGAAGAACCGGGGCCGGCCCGAGTCGTCGGCCATATATCCCCAGCTGTAGAGGTGGACGAGGGCCGAAACACTGGTCACCACCACCAGCATCACGGCCGAAAGGGTGTCGACGCGGATCGACCAGTCGGACTGGAAGGCGCCCACGTTGATGAACGGCGCGATTTCGATGGTGAAATGGGACGGCCCGCCACCCCAGGTCAACTGGGCGAAGGTTGTCCAGGCCAGGGCGCAGGCGAAAAACAGCAGGCCAGTTGTTATCGCCATGGAAGGCGTATCGCCGAGACGCCGGCCGAACAGACCGACGATCAATGCTCCCGCCAGGGGTGCGAACACCAGCAGGATGACGATCAGTTGAAGCGTCATCCTAGCCCCGCATCACGGAGGCGTCGTCGACGCCAATGCCGCCACGCCAGCGGAAGAAGGTGACCAGGATCGCCAGGCCTACGGCGGCTTCCGCAGCGGCGACGGTAAGGACGAAAAGCGCATAAATCTGCCCCACCACGTCGTGCAGGAATACCGAGAACGACACCAGATTGATATTGACGGCCAACAGGATCAGCTCAATCGACATCAGGATTACGATCACATTACGGCGGTTCACGAAGATGCCGAGCACCCCGATCGTGAACAGGATCGCCGCGACGGTCAGATAATGGTCAAGGCCGATGGTCATTCGTCGATCGCCTCGCCGGACTTGATCGTTACGATGCGCATGCCGCTCAAGGGCGTGCGGGCGGTCTGGCGACCGACGTCCTGGCGCTTGACCCCAACCCGATGCTTGAGGGTCAGAACGATGGCGCCGATCATCGCCACCAGCAGCACCAAGCCGGCGATCTGAAAGAAATAGACATAGTCGGTATAAAGCACCCTGCCGATCGCCTCGGCGTTGGTGACCGAGCCTACTGGCGCCGGACCGACCGAAGCCGCCGCGGCCCCATTATGGGCGACGCTGACGGCAACAAAGATCATCTCGACCGTCAACAGGCCCGCCACCATGGCGCCGATCGGGAGATAGCGGACCGAGCCCCGGCGCAAGGCGGCGAAATCCACATCCAGCATCATGACCACGAACAGAAACAGCACCGCGACGGCGCCGACATAGACCACCACCAGGATCATCGCGAGGAACTCGGCCCCCAGCAACACGAACAGCCCCGCCGCCGAGAAGAACGCCGTGATCAGGAACAGCACCGAATGAACGGGGTTCTTGGCCGAGATCACGGCCAGGCCGGCGACCAGTGTGGTGGCGGCGAGCAGATAGAAGGCAATAGCCTGCAGGGCCATGGGGCCGTTGAGTCTCCGTTGATGCGCGTTAGGGTTGTAAACGCCGGCGGCGCGGATACGACCCTGTCTAATTTCGCGCGGGTTTCTTAGCGATAGGGAGCGTCCAGTTCCAGGTTCTTTGCGATCTCGCGTTCCCAACGATCGCCGTTTTCAAGCAGGCGTTGTTTGTCGTAATAGAGTTCCTCCCGCGTCTCGACGGCGAACTCCAGATTGGGACCTTCGACGATGGCGTCCACCGGACAGGCCTCCTGGCACAAACCGCAATAAATGCATTTGACCATGTCGATGTCATAGCGTGTCGTGCGGCGCGACCCGTCGTCGCGAGGTTCCGCCTCGATGGTTATGGCTTGGGCGGGACAGATCGCCTCGCACAATTTGCAGGCGATGCAGCGTTCCTCGCCATTGGGATACCGACGCAGGGCATGTTCCCCCCGGAAACGCGGCGACTGGGGATTGCGCTCATTGGGATAGAGAACCGTGGCCTTGGGAGCGATCAGGTATTTCATGCCGAGCCCGAAGGCCCCGACGAAGTCCATGAGCGCCGCGCCGCGTAGCGCCTGACCTAAGCGTTGGAACATTTCGACCTACCTCGCCTTTCCGACCACGCACTCGTAGTCGGAAAGATCCCGACCCTCGTAACCCTTGCGCGCCTGGATCACACCACCCTTCGCCGCACAGGTCGCCGTGGCCGCCCTCAATGAGTCGTAGCTGGCGACGCCCCGGTCGAGACCATAGGAAGCGCCGGCTATGCCACCACATCCAAACAAGGTCATGGCCAGAACGACCAGATATCCAAGACGGCCGATCACGCACCCGGCCCGTAGACGCGCCAGGCGCTGATGGCGATGACCGCCGCCAGGGATGTCGGCAAAAACACCTTCCAACCCAGCCGCATCAACTGGTCATACCGGTAGCGGGGCACGACGGCTTTGACCATGGCGAACAGGAAGAAGAAGAACATCATCTTGCCGAAAAACCACATAAAGCCGAAGAAACTGACGGCGGTCGGGCTCCAGCTGGAAGTGAAAGGCGTTGGGAACGGCGCCTGCCACCCCCCGAAGAACAACACACTGATCAGCGCACACATCAAAAGAATGTTGGCAAGCTCGGCGATCATGAACAGCAGGTAGGGCGTCGAAGAATATTCCACCTGATAGCCTGCAACCAGCTCCGATTCGGCTTCCGGCAGATCGAAGGGCGGCCGGTTGGTTTCCGCCAGGGCGGAGATGAAGAAAATCACCGTCATGGGAATCATCACCAGCGTGGCCGGCAGATTCTTTAGGCCCCCGCCGCCCAGCACGTTCCAGTTCCAGAACCCGCCAGCCTGTTTGAGAACGATGGTCTGTAGGCTCAGAGAGCCCGTGAGCAAGATGACCGTGACGATAACAAAACCGATGGAGACCTCGTAGGACACCATCTGCGCGGCCGACCGCAGGCTGCCGAGAAACGGGTATTTCGAGTTCGACGCCCATCCGCCCATGATGATGCCATAGACACCCAGGGAAGAGATGGCGAACAGGTAGAGCACGCCGACGTTGATGTTCGAAACCACCCAGCCCGGCGCCAGCGGCATGACAGCCCAGGCACCGAAGGCCAGGGTGAAACTGACAAGCGGAGCCAGCAGGAAAACCACCTTGTCCGCGCCCGCCGGAATGATCAGCTCCTTAAGAACGAACTTGATCAGATCGGCGAAGGACTGCAGCAGGCCGAACGGTCCCACGACATTTGGGCCTTTGCGCATCATCACCCCGGCCCAGATCTTTCGGTCGGCGAGCAAGAAGAAGGCCTGGGACAGCAACAGCCAAACCAGCACGGCCAAAATCTGACCGATTGTGATCACCAGCCAGCCAACGGGAGAGCCCCAATCGATCATGACCGACTACTCCGCCGCCAGTTTCAGGCCGGAGGCCAGGGCCGCGCACTCGGCCATGGTGACGCTGGACCGGGCGATCGGATTGGTCAGGTGGAAGGCCTCGATCGGGCTGGCGAAAGGCGCGTCCAGAACAGGGCCCGTGACGCCCAGGGCGGCGAGATCCAGGGTGGCCGGTGATGATCCAGGCGCATAGTCGATCTGGCCGAACGTCGGGTGATCGGCGAACAGCCGCCCGCGAAGCTGGTCCAGGGTGTCGTAAGGCAATCGAGCGCCGACATAGTCGGACAGGGCGCGCAGGATCGACCAGTCCTCCTTGGCCTCGCCCTTCGGGAAGACGGCGCGCTCGCCGCGCTGCACCCGGCCCTCGGTATTGACGTAGAGCCCACTTTTTTCAGTGTAGGCCGCTCCAGGCAGAATGACATCGGCGCGGTGGGCGCCAGCGTCTCCGTGGGTGCCAAGGTAGACGACAAAGGCGTCGCTTTGGCTGAGATCGATTTCGTCGGCCCCCAACAACAACAGCACCTCGGAGCCGCCCCTGGCCGCCATCTGAACCGCCGTCATGCCGCCGGCGCGTGGTGTAAACCCCAGGTCCAGGCCACCGACCCTGGCCGCCGCGGTATGGAGTACATTCCAGCCGTTCCAGCCGTCCTGAACGATTCCGAAGGTGACGGCGAGGTTTGCGGTCATCGCCAGGACGGCGGCGCTATCGGGTCGGGTCAGAGCGCCTTGACCGATGATGACGGCCGGATGTTTGGCGTTCTTCAAGGCGTCCGCACAGTCGCCGCCTTCGATGACGGTGGCGATGGAAGTCGGGCCGGCGCCCAGATAGTCAAAACCATAGGTGAGATCGGCGCGCTCGCCGATCACCCCGATCCGGGTCTTGCCGGACAGCCACAGCCTGCGAAGCCGGGCGTTCAGGACCGGCGCCTCGAGCCTGGGGTTGGTTCCGATCAGCAGGATCGCGTCCGCGTGCTGGAGGCCTTCGATGGTACTGTTGAACAGCCAGGATTCGCGTGGGCCATCGCCCAGAACCACGCCATCCTGACGGCAATCCAATGAAACGACACCCATGGACCCGAACAGGTCCAGGGCCGCCTTCATCGATTCGGCGTCCTGGAGATCGCCGGCGATTACGCCGATGCGATCCGGCGCCGCAGCCTTCAGGCGCGCGGCGACCAGGGCGAGCGCCTCGCCCCACGAAGCTGGCTTAAGCCGACCTTCCTGGCGGATCATCGGACGATCGAGGCGCTGGCGCGCCAGGCCGTCGCAGGCGTAGCGGGTCTTGTCGCTGATCCATTCCTCATTGACCGCATCGTTGGTGCGGGGCAGCACCCGCAGGACGGCGGGACCGCGCGCGTCTACCCGGATCGCACTGCCCAGCGCGTCCATCACATCGACGCTTTGGGTCTTGGTCAGCTCCCACGGCCTAGCGTTGAAAGCATAGGGTTTCGAGGTCAGGGCCCCGACCGGGCAAAGATCGATCACATTGGCCGACAGTTCGCTGGCCACCGACTGGTCGAGATAGGTCGTGATCTCCACGTCTTCTCCCCGGGAGATCAGGCCGATGTCCGGCACGCCCGCCACCTCGGTTATGAAGCGAACGCAACGTGTGCACTGGATGCAGCGTGTCATGACCGTCTTGATCAGCGGGCCCATGTGCTTCTCCTCGACGGCGCGCTTGTTTTCCTCGTAGCGCGTCTCATCGCGGCCATAGCCGATCGACTGATCCTGAAGATCGCATTCGCCGCCCTGGTCGCAGATCGGGCAATCGAGCGGGTGGTTGATCAACAGAAATTCCATCACACCCTGACGGGCCTTCTGGACCATTGCCGAATTGGTGACGATCTCCTGGCCGTCGGCCGCCGGCAGGGCGCAGGAGGCCTGGGGTTTCGGCGGGCCGGGCTTTACCTCGACCAGACACATCCGGCAGTTGCCGGCGATCGACAGACGCTCATGGTAGCAGAACCGCGGAATCTCCTCCCCCGCCAGTTCGGCGACCTGCAGGACGGTCATGCCGTTATCGAACTCGATCTCGACGCCGTTTACCTTGGCTTTTGGCAATTTCGGTATCCTAGCGGGGAGCGTCGAGCATGGGCGGGGGCGATACGCCCCTACTCCGCCGCGATCAAGGTCGCGCCCGGCACATTGGCCCGGCGGGTGCGATAGTTGGCGATCCTCTGTTCAATCTCCGGACGGAAATGGCGAAACAGCCCCTGGATCGGCCAGGCGGCCGCGTCGCCGAGGCCGCAGATGGTGTGGCCTTCCACCTGGCTGGCCACGTCGAGCAGCATATCGATCTCTTTGGGCTCGGCTTCGCCGGTGACCATCCGCTCCATGATCCGCCACATCCAGCCGGTGCCTTCCCGGCACGGCGTGCACTGTCCGCAGCTCTCATGCTTGTAGAAATACGACAGCCGCGCGATGGCGGCGACGATGTCGCAATCCTTGTCCATGACGATCATCGCCGCGGTGCCGAGCCCCGATTTGCGGGACGCCAGATCGTCGAAGTCCATCAGCGCGACTTCGCACTCCTCGGCCGGGATCATGCGAACCGACGAGCCACCGGGGATGATCGCCTTAAGGGTGCCCCAACCGCCGCGCACCCCGCCGAAGTGGTCGTCGATCAGCTGCCGCAGCGGAATGGACATGGCTTCCTCGACCACGCACGGCTTGTTGACGTGGCCAGAGGCGCTCATCAGCTTGGTGCCGGAATTCTTGGGCCGACCGAAACCGAGGAACCACTCCGCGCCGCGCCGCAAAATTTCCGGCGCCACGGCGATGGATTCGACGTTGTTGACCGTTGTCGGACAACCATAGACGCCCGCGCCGGCTGGAAACGGCGGTTTCAGCCTCGGCTGACCCTTCTTGCCCTCCAGGCTTTCCAGGAGGGCCATTTCGTCGCCGCAGATGTACGCACCGCCGCCGTGGGTGACGCGAACGTTGAAATCCCAGCCGTGAATATTGTCCTTGCCGATCAGGCGGGCTTCGGCGGCCTGGATCAGCGCCGCCTCCAGGCGCTCGCGCTCCAGCACATATTCGCCGCGGATATAGATGAAACAGTCATGGGCCCGGATCGCGTAGGAGGCCACCAGACAGCCCTCGATCAGGCGATGCGGGTCGTTCCGCATGATCTCCCGGTCCTTGCAGGTGCCGGGTTCGGACTCGTCGGCGTTGACCACCAGATAGTGGGGGCGCTCCCCCATCTGCTTGGGCATAAAGGTCCACTTCAACCCCGTGGCGAAGCCCGCCCCGCCCCGACCGCGCAGACCGGAAGCCTTGATCTGGTCGCAGATCCATTCCGGTGTCTGGAACAGCATGTCCGTGGTTGCATTCCAGACCCCACGCGCCTTGGCGCCCTCAAGGCCCCAGTCGTGCAGGCCGTAGAGGTTGGTGAAAATGCGGTCCTTGTCGTCGAGAATGCCGATCATGATCAACTCTTGAGACCTGGGTGTTCGCTCGTCCGGGCGCGGGCGCGCAGATAGGCGGCGCGCTGGAAAAGCGCGTAGGCGAACACACCCCATCCGAATACGATCACCGAAACGCCGACATAGGTGAGCCAGCGCGGCGCCCCTGGCATGTAGCGCCCGGCGATCATCGCCAGGGCTCCCATCAGGCAGACGACGAAGCCGGTGTTCTTCAGGGTGCGAAACAGGGCCGCGAATGATTCGGCCGGCGCGACTGGGGCGGCGTTCACTGGGCGACCGCCACGAGATTGGGCAGGCCAGCGAGCGGCCGGGCGCGGGAACCGTCATAGAGGGCTGGATCGGTCAGGGTCAGGGGGTCGCCCGCGGGCGCTGAGCCCTGACGACCGATGGCCGAGCCGGGCGCCGGCGGATGGCCGGAAGCGAAGCCATCGAGGATGGCGCTCAGAGATTCGGGGCTCAGATCTTCGTGGTAGTAGTCGTTGATCGCAACCATGGGTGCGTTGGCGCAGGCGCCCAGACACTCCACCTCTTCCCAAGAAAAGCGGCCATCGGCCGAACAGTGATCCTTGGCCCCGACCCTGGCGCGCAACACCGCCTTCAGGTCATTGGCCCCGCGCAGCATGCAGGGCGTCGTGCCGCAAAGCTGGACATGCGCCACCGTGCCGACCGGGCTGAGTTGAAACATCGTGTAGAAAGTCGCGATTTCCAGAACCCGGATCACCGGCATGGAAAGCACTTCAGCGACCACCCGCAGGGCGGGCTCGCACACCCACCCCTCCTGCTTCTGCGCCAGCCACAAAAGCGGGATCACCGCCGACTGCTGGCGTCCGGCCGGAAATTTGGCAATCCACCACTGAAGCTGATCCGACAGTTCGGGCGCGAAGGCGAAGGACGCGGGTTGATCCTTGGCGAGACGGCGGACGCTCATCGGTCCACCTCGCCGAACACGATATCCAGGGACCCGAGTATGGCGCCGACATCGGCCAGCATGTGGCCGCGATTGAGCCAGTCCATGGCCGAGAGATGCGCGAAGCTAGGCGCGCGAATCTTGCAGCGATAGGGTTTGTTGCCGCCGTCGGCCACCAGATAGACCCCGAATTCACCCTTGGGCGCCTCGACGGCGGCGTAGACCTCGCCGGCCGGCACGTGGAACCCCTCGCTGTAGAGCTTGAAGTGGTGGATCAGCGCTTCCATCGAGCGCTTCATCTCGCCGCGCCTCGGCGGCGCAACCTTATGATCCTCCGACAGCACCAGACCGGGCGTCTTGCGCAGGCGCTCGATGCATTGATGCATGGTGTTCGTCGACTGGCGCATTTCCTCGATCCGGCACAGATAGCGGTCATAGCAATCGCCGTTCAGGCCGAGGGGGATTTCAAACTCCAGGTCGTCGTAGCACTCATAGGGCTGGTTGCGCCGCAGATCCCAGGCCACGCCCGAACCGCGCAGCATCACGCCGGTGAAACCCCAGTCCAGGGCCTGTTGCTTGCTGACCACGCCGATGTCGACGTTTCGCTGCTTGAATATGCGGTTGCCGGTCAGCAGGCCTTCGATATCGTCCAGGACCCGAGGAAAAGCCTTCGCCCAGGTGTCGATATCCTCGATCAGAGCCGGTGGAAGGTCCTGTCGCACGCCGCCCGGGCGGAAATAATTGGCGTGGAGACGCGCGCCCGACGCCCGTTCATACATCACCATCAACTTCTCGCGCTCTTCGAAACCCCAACAGATCGGGGCCAACGCGCCGACATCCATCGCCTGGGTGGTGACGTTCATCAGGTGGTTGAGAATGCGGCCGATTTCGCAATACAGCACCCGAATCAACTGTCCGCGGATGGGGACCTCCAGGCCCAGCATCCGTTCGATGGCGATTACGAACGCGTGCTCCTGGTTCATAGGCGCGACATAGTCGAGGCGATCGAAATAGGGCGTGTTCTGAGTGTAGGGACGTGCTTCCATCAACTTCTCGGTGCCGCGGTGCAGCAGGCCGATGTGCGGATCGACCCGCTCCACCAGTTCGCCGTCCAGCTCGAGAATCAGGCGCAACACACCATGAGCGGCCGGATGTTGGGGGCCGAAGTTGATGTTGAATTTACGAACCGGCGTCTCGGGGCTGGCCGGCGAGTCATACCCGGCCAGGGATTCTGCTTCGATGGTCATCAGCCGCGCTCAGCCTTTCCCTCGCTCGCGGCCTCATGGCCGGGCTTGGCGTAGTCGGCGCCCTCCCAGGGGGAGAGGAAATCCCAGCTGCGAAACTCGACGGACTTCACCGGTTCATAGATCACCCGCTTGAGTTCGTCGTCGTAGCGAACCTCCACATAGCCGGTCATCGGGAAATCCTTGCGCAGGGGGTGACCGTGGAATCCATAGTCGGTCAGCAGACGGCGAAGGTCGGGGTGACCCGAAAAGAACACGCCGTACATGTCGAAGGCCTCGCGCTCAAACCATTCGGCCCCCGGGAAAACGGCGGCGACGGACGGTACGGGCGTATCCTCGTCGGTCTGGACCTTAACCCGGATGCGGTGGTTCCTGGTCATTGACAGCAGATGATAGACCACATCGAAACGGCGGGGACGCTGGGGATAGTCGGCCCCACAGAGATCCATCAGCTGGTGAAATCGCAGGGCTGGGTCATCGCGCAGAAAAACCAGCACGTCCGCGATGGTTTCGGCCTGAGCGGTTACAGTAAGCTCGCCGAACGCCACGGTGAATGCGTCCACCAGGCCGCCCGAACCAGCCACCACCTTCTCGCCCAGCTCTTTGAGCGTCGAATCGGAAAGTTTCCAGTTCATCGCCGCTGCCTCAACGCTCGATCGTGCCGGTACGGCGAATCTTCTTCTGCAATTGCAGCACGCCGTAGAGCAGCGCCTCAGCCGTCGGCGGACATCCGGGGATATAGATATCCACGGGCACGATCCGATCGCAGCCGCGCACCACCGAATAGCTGAAATAGTAATAGCCGCCGCCGTTGGCGCAGCTGCCCATGGAGATCACATAGCGCGGCTCGGGCATCTGGTCGTAGACCTTACGCAGAGCCGGGGCCATCTTGTTGGTCAAGGTGCCCGCGACGATCATTACGTCCGATTGGCGCGGGCTGCCGCGCGGCGCGGCCCCGAACCGCTCGATGTCATAGCGGGGATTGCCGACCTGCATCAGTTCGATGGCGCAGCAGGCCAGCCCAAAGGTCAGCCACATCAGCGAGCCGGTGCGGGCCCAGGTGATCAGATCGTCGGCGGCGGCGACGACGAAGCCCTTGTCGGCCAGTTGTCCGGTGACGCCATCGAAATAGGGATCGTGGGCGGCCGGATCATAGCCCTCCACCCCGGCGCGGGCGCCCACGAGCGCCGGCGTGCCACCAGGAATGATCACTCCCATTCGAGAGCTCCCTTCTTCCATTCGTATACGAAGCCGACGGTCAGCACGCCCAGGAAACTCATCATGCTCCAGAACGCGAACTGGCCGGCTTCATGCGGCAGCTTCATCAGGGCTACGGCCCAGGGAAACAGGAAGGCCACCTCCAGATCGAAGATGATGAACAGGATGGAGACCAAATAAAAGCGCACGTCGAACTTCATGCGGGCGTCGTCGAAAGCGTTGAAACCGCACTCATAGGACGACAGTTTTTCCGGATCCGGCGCCTTGGGGGCGATCACCGCCGCGGCGACAATGAACAGCACGCCGATGGCCGCGGCGATGCCAAGGAAGATCACGATCGGCAGGTATTGCAGCAGGAAGGCGTTCATGAACCGTTTTCCGGGGCCGCCGTCTAAAGGACGCGTGGCCGGCTTCTAACGCAAGGCCGCACGGCATTCAAACCATCTCGCAGGTGCGGAACGCCGCCTCGGCGATTGAGCCCAAGCTTGTGGCGCCAGTTGACGACAAGCGGCCATCGCCCTATCAGCCGCGTTCTCGTTCGGATCGGCGCTTCGCCGTCGGAATGCGGGTGTAGCTCAGTTGGTTAGAGCGCCGGCCTGTCACGCCGGAGGTCGCCGGTTCAAGTCCGGTCACTCGCGCCATCCCGCTAAATGTGGCGCACCTGGAAACAGGCTTCTATTTCCCTATCGTTCGCACGGGCAGCGGCACGTTGCAGACATCGATATGGCCCGCCGCGGTTCTGTACCAGTCGTCATGCCGAAACCGGCGATTCTGAATCACGGCGGCGAAGGCCGGGCTATCGGTGCGTAGCGCCTGAAATGATGTTCGCTGGGAGGCCGGCAAATCGGCGGCGACTTTCACGCTCTGGATCGGAATCTTCTCGGCCTGGGTCTGGTAGAAGCCAATGTCGCCGTGCCCCCTGGGGAGCGCGGAAAAGATGTCCATGCCCTCGACCACCCGGCCGACCAACGTGACATTGCGATCAAGCTGTCGCGGGGCTTGGCCGATCACGGCGTAGAGCTCCGGTCCGCCGCCGGAATCGGCGTCGGCGTCGCGGCCGGCGCCGACCATTCCATAACAGTGGGTCAGCCAAGTGAGTCCTTTGGCCGGCTCGCGCGCGGCGGGGAAACCGCCGGCGAAGCCGACTTGCGGGGCATAGGTGTCCGGATCGGGCAATGGGACAAACGGGTCGGAAGCCATGAACGAATGGTCGAACTCCGCCTTCAGGCGAAGCGCGCCCCCTCCGGTGGGATGTTTCGAGTCGGCGTCACCCCACTGGATCACATAGTTGTCCTGAGCCCGCACCACGAACAGGCCGTCGAAGAAGCCGGCCCGGACCAGGCGCTTGATATTGGCTACATGGGCCGGTGCGAATGTCGGCGCCAGTTCGATCACCACCCTGCCCTGCGGAATGGTCAGATACAGGGTGTCTTCGGGATCTATGGTCCGCCAGGCTTCGGGCGGCGCGGCGGCGATAATCTGCGCCAACCCGGGTGGCACGGCCCCCTGCGCCCACACTGGGTGCGAGACGACGGAAGCCGCCAGGCTAGCCGCCAAGCCTGCCGCGAGAGAGACGCTGCGCGCCCATGTCATTGCACATCTCGGCATGCTCGCCTCCCGACTACCTTGGGCTAGATTGGGACAAGCGAGCGGCTTCGTCCATCGCTCGAACAGACAAGGGAACGCCATGATCAAATTGACCTTCGCCCTGGTGCGTCGCGCGGATTTCACGCGCGAGGCCTTCCAGACCTATTGGTTTGAGACCCACGCGCCGCTGGTGGCCAGCGTTCGGGAGGTTCTGAGAATCTGCCGCTACGTGCAACTGCATAGCGCGGCCCCCGAAATTTCTGCCGACATCCGGCGCTCGCGCAACGGCCCCGAACAGTTCGATGGCGTGGCGCAGCTGTGGTGGGACAGTTTCGACGACCTGACCGCCAACGCGGACAACCCAAAAGCCGCGGAGGCGGGCCGGCTGCTGCTGGAAGACGAGCGCCGGTTCATCGACCTGGAAAAGTCGCCGTTGTGGTGGGGCGAGGAGAAGGTGATCTTTTCGGCATGATTCTGATAAGAAGCGGTTTGAATTGCGGGAGAGTTCGATGATTCTGAAATCAGCGCTGATGGCCGGCTTGGCCCTCCTGGCGGTGGGCACGGCCCGGGCGGCCGACGGCCCGGGAGCGGTGGCCCCGGAGGTCCAGACCTTCACGCTCGGCGGGCTGAAGCTGGTGGCGCTGCACGACGGCCGTTTCATCGCCCCCAACAACGCCCAGACCTTCGGGGTCGACGCGGGTCCGGCCGCGGTGGCCGCGGTTCTGGCCAAGGCGGGAGCTCCGACGGACAAGATCACCGTTTCAGTCAACGTCCTGGCGGTGATCACGCCCCGCCACGTAGCCCTGCTCGACACAGGGCTGGGTCCCGGGACCGGCGGCGTGCTTCAGGCCAGCCTCGCCAAGGCCGGTATCGGCGCCAACAGCATCACCGACGTGCTGATCACCCACACTCACGGCGACCATATCGGGGGCCTGATCAACGCGGCCGGCGGCTCGGCCTTTCCCAAGGCTGTCATCCGGATGTCGACCAAGGAGTGGACCTGGGCGAAGAGCCAGGACGCGGCCCTGGTCAAGGCCATCGGACCCCAGGTGAAAACCTTCGAACCGGGAACGCCGGTGCTCCCGGCCATCACGGCGATCGCCATCGACGGGCACACGCCCGGCCATGTCGGCTATGAGATCTCTTCGGGCCACGCGAAACTGCTGGATATCGGTGACACCGCCCACAGCTCGATCATCTCGCTGGCCAAGCCGGACTGGACCATGGGGTTCGACCAGAACGCGGCGCTGGGCAAGGCCAGCCGCCGCGCGACCCTGACCCGGCTGGCGAAGACCCACGAACTGACTTTCGCCCCGCACTTCCCGTTTCCTGGCGTCGGCCGGGTGGAGAAGGACGGCGACGGTTTCACCTGGAAACCGGCATTGAAATAGCGGTTTGGTGGGCGGCGAGGGGTTCGAACCCCCGACCTTCTCGGTGTAAACGAGACGCTCTAACCAGCTGAGCTAGCCGCCCTCAGAGCCTGATCACTTTAGACGCAACAGATCGAAAGTGTGAATCAGGCTCTACTCATGCTCTAGGCGCGGCATATCCCCGACGCCGAGGCGCCGTCAAATGAAGGCAGGGCTCCGAACTCGGGTTAACGCGCTTTCGGGATTGATCGAAGGCTGATTCTCTTGGGCGCCCTGATTCGGAGGCGCCTGATATGTCCATCGCCCTGTTGGAAGGCTTCGAGAAGTCGCGCCTGAAGTCCTTGCTGGA
>JBBRPO010000003.1:0-167955 GCA_038227865.1 Caulobacterales bacterium | reverse complement strand
CTTCGCGCAGGTCATGGCCGCAATGGGCTCGAGCTCCGGCGCTCTGTCAGCCACCATCGCGTCCGCGGCCGGCGCCGCGCATACCATCCTGGCCGTGCCGAGCCACTTCGCCTGAGTCCAGTTCAGGCTTTTCTCGCCAGGTTTTCTCGAATGCAGGTTCCTGTTTTTCGACTGAAGATCAGGCGGCGACCGATTGCCGGGGGCGTCTGAGATCCTCCGCCAAGCCCGCACCCATCATGTCGATGAAATTACCGGCGTAGAAACGATCCACCGCTCCGGCAGGGGTCCCGGCCAGCGAATCCCCAAAGCGCTTAAGTGGATTCCTGCCGCCCTCGACATGCGGGAAATCCGATGAAAACAGGCACGTCTCCGGCCCCGCCTGACTGATCAGCCAACTGGCGTCCTCATGAGGATAGGGTGTCACGCGGACCTGTCGGCGCACGATCTCGCTGGGTCTGGCCGAAAGCCGATGCAGGCGCTCTTCGTTCTTGAAGAACGCCAAGTGGGCCGAATCCATCGACTTCATCCATCCGGGCAACCAGGAGGCGCCCAGTTCTATGGCCCCGAACTTCAATCGCGGAAATCGATCCATCACGCCATCGATGATCATCGCCGCCAGGGTCTGCATCACCGACAGGGGAATGGTCATGAAGCTGACCGAGGTGAAGTTTTCCTCGCCGCCGTGGAAGTCCTTCACGCGGGACATGCCATTTTCGAAATAGGCTGGATTGAGTTTCTCTTCGCCGCCCACGTGAAACAGGATCGGAATCCCGGCTTCCTCGGCGCGCGCCCAGACCGGGTCGAAACCGACATGGCTGGGCGATTGATCGAGCGGACAGCGGGAGGGAATCAGCAGCGCCTTGGCGCCCATCTCTATCGCCTCTCGAGCGGTTTGCGCGGCGTGGGCGAAGTCGGCCAGAGGCACATAGGCCGTCGCCAGGAACCGACGGTCGACCGAGCAGAAATCGGTCATCATCCGATTGTGCGCCTGGGCGGCGGCATAGCAGAGGTCTGTCGGTCCCGATTGATCCAGTCCGAAATTGCCGAGGCAGAATGTCGTGAAAACCAGCTGGCTGGCGAAGCCGAGCAGGTCTAGGGCGGCGGGACGGTCGGCGCGGCGGAAAGAGCCCAGCGCCTCGTAGTTCTTGCGCAACAGGATGTTCTCGGCGTCGCCGGCCCGAAACGCCGCGTCGTCCTGTTTGCGCCTGGCCTGGGCCGACCAGCGTCCGTCGCCGACCTTGTGCCGATAGCTGGGCAGATCGTGGAAAGCCGCAAGCATCCTTCGGTCAAAATAAGGGTCGAGGCAGTCTTCCAGCTCCATCAGATGGGAGTCGGCGTCATGGACGACGCGGTCTTGCACATAGGGCACCGGCGGAACCTCCTGATCTCAAGAGATTTGAGCGCCATCCGACCCCGAGCGCAAGCCCGACCGCTTCATCGTTTTGGATTGACGCCATCCAAAACGATGAAAATTCGGGTCGCCGCGGATTGGCGAAGCCGATCCGCGGCGACCAGGATAAACTCAGGCGAAGTGGGCCGGTAAGGCCAGCATGGCGTGCGCGGTGCTGGCGGCGGAGGCCACGGCCGCGGATAGGGCGCCTGAGCCGGAGTTCATGCTGGCCATGGCCTGGGCAAAGGCGCCGGTGCTGGCCGTGGAGGCGGGGGGGTCGCCCAGGATCAGCTGGCCGTAGAAACCGGACTTGGCTGACGTCGATGTAACCGACAAAGTCGCTCGCAGGACCAGGGTCGAGCCGCCGCCCGTCAGGGTGGTCAGGAATCCGATGTCGATGGCGTTGTTGTTGAAATAGCTCGCCGCCGCCGCCGCCGATGCGAAGGATTGATGGAGGACGTCCGTCCCGTTGGCGTAGAGATCGAAGACTACGCCGGTGACCCCCGCCCCAACCGCCGTGCCTTTATATAGGCCGACAACGAGGTCCTGTTTTACGGCCAGTTGGCTGAGATCCACGGTCTCGGTGAGCGAACTGGTCACCGTCTGCACGCCCGCGCCGCCGTTGGAATAGCCGCCGCCAAGCTCGCCGATCCCGAAAAACACCGGCGTGGCGCCGAAGGCGGCGCCAAAGCTCGGATTGGCGCTCAGGACGGCCTTGATGCTATCGGAAGAAGGTGCGCCTTCGATTGATGCGATCGCTTGGCCCGTTGACGAAAAGGCTATCGCCGAGCCGCCGACACCGGCCACCGTCATCGCGGTGCTGGTTCCGCTCGCCGCGCCGCTCGCCGTGGCCGAGACCGACCCGATCAATTGCCCGGTGCGAAGGGAGGCGGACGATGAGGCGGCGTAGTCTCCGCTCGTCCCGGTCACGGTCGTCGTGGCGATTGCGATCCCGGAGGCCTGGACTCCCGTGCCCGCGGTCGCCGAGGCGGAGCCGTGAACCCTACCGACGCTGTTGAGAACAAGGGTCGAGGTCGCCGCTCCCGCCGCTCCAGTCAGCGCGACGGAGCCGCCGAGACCGCCGGCCCCGCCCGTGGAAGCGACGCTCGCCGAGACGGCCGCGCTTTTCAGGGTGTTGAGAGTATCATTAAAGGTCAGGTTGGAGGTTGCGACTCCGCCCTTGCCCCCCGTGCCGGTGTCGCTGTCGCCGCCGGCCCCCGCGACGTTGGTCTGCGACAGGGTCAGCAGCCCGCCATTTGTGAAACCTTTCACGGCGTTGGTGGCGGTGCTCCCGGCGCCCACGCCACCGTTCGCGCCAGCAATCCCGGAGCCCCCCGCGCCGCCGATCTGGGTCGTACTGGCGCTCACCGTGGCGCCGAGCAGCGTAGAGTCGGCTTTTGCTATGGTCAGGCTGATCGCCGGGCCGGCTATCCCTCCAGTCCCGCCTATTTTTCCGACGCCGTAGCCCGCGCCGCCAGCGCCGCCGATGGCGGTGCTTGTCGCGGATGCAACTGAAAAGTTGGTCTCGTTGGACGACCAGGCGGACGCCGAGCCACCGCTGCCACCATAGTTTCCGCCGGGCTCAACCGCTCCGGTCAATAGCAAGCCGGGTGTCCCGCTTGCGCCGCCCATCCCCCCGGTCGCGCTGGCGATGGAGGTTTTTGTCGTCGTGCCAATGGCTGTCGCGTAGGCGTTGCCGCCCGGTGATCCGGCGCCCGCGGCGCCCGGCGCGTATGCGACACCATTGAAAAAGCCCGCGTTGGCGCCGTTCCCGCCCGCGCCGCCATAGCCGCCAATGGCTATCGCGCCGGTGGTTATCGCCCTTGTACTGATGTTACTGACGCTCGCTGTCGCAGAAACAGTGCCACCACCGATACCACCTCTGCCGTTGACGTTAGGATAGACGCCGTCGAAACCTTTGAAACCATTGTAGCCGACCAATTTGATCACAAATTTCCCCCGGGGGTACGCGCTATGGACATCCGGCAAGACGATGCCCGTGCGTCTGGCCCTCAAGATTATTTTCCGTCCCCAATCGCTATCGATCGGATTTGGTTAAAAATTTCCTCGTGGCCAAAACATGCCCGATGGGCGCCAGGAAGCGCGCGGGTACAGGGTGGAGTTGCCCTGACGGTCGTCCTTCTTGCGGGGTCGGCGGCCATGGCGGCCGAGCCGACCAACCCTGTCAGCCAGGCGGATTTCGACACGATCACCCGTTTCGAGGTGCGCTTGGACAGCGCCGAAAGCGCTTCGGAGGTACTAAGCCAGTGGTGTGCCGAGCATGGTTTGGCGAAACCTCCGATCATTCGCGCGTTGCGACCTAATGACGCGGAAAAGCCCGCCACCAAGGTGATCCGACGGCGTCTTGGCGCCGGCTCGCGGGAGCACTTGCGATATCGTCACGTCCAGCTGGTTTGTGGCGCGCATGTCCTGTCCGAGGCCGACAACTGGTACAGGCCCTCGCTTCTGAGCGCTGAGATGAACAGGCGCCTCGATGAAACGGACACACCGTTCGGGCTGGTGGTGGTGGGTCTGAACTTCCACCGCGAATCGATTGCCGTGAACTGGCTGGTAAAGCCGGCGCCACGCGGGACGGCGGATGCCGGAGCCCCGCCGGCGCCGAAATATCTCCTGCGCCACACCGCCATACTCCGGACCGGCGAAGGCGCGCCGTTCAGTCTGGTGATTGAGACCTATACCTCTGAAATCCTGGCGAACGCGCGATCCGGCGTCGCGCCACTCAGTCCGTAAACGCCGGCGCGCGCTTCTGCATATTGGCCATCACAGCCTCCACTTGGTTGGGGCTGCCGATCAGCGCGATCTGTTCAACCGTCTCCTGAATCAAACCGGACCCCTGGTCGGTTGTAGCCGCCGCGTTCAGCAGACGCTTCGACGCCCGCACCGCATGGGGGTTCTTGCCGGCGATCTCATGGGCGACCGCTAAGGCCTCGGCCCGGGGGTCGGCGCAGACGCGCGTCGCGAAGCCCATGGCCAGGGCTTCCTCGCCGGAAAAAATCCGGCCGGTGTAGGTCAGTTCCCGCACCACATCCTCCCGCGCCAGATGACGCATCAGCATGGTGCCGGCCATGTCGGGCACGAGGCCCCACTTGATCTCCAGCACCGCCATTCGCGTGTCGGGCGCCACGAATCGCATGTCGGCGCCTAGAGCCAGTTGGAAGCCCCCGCCGAAGGCCACGCCGTGCACCGCCGCGATCACGGGCACCGGAATCTCCCGCCACACCCAGACCGCATATTGCGCGCGGTTGGCGATCCCGTGGGTGCGATCGGCAAAGCCAGCCCCGCCGGGCGGAGCGGCGCGCGGTCCCTCGGTCATGCGGCCGAAATTGCCCATGTCCAATCCCGCGCAAAAGGCGCGTCCTTCGCCGGACAGCACCACGGCTCGCAAGCCGGGTTCGGCCTTGAGGCGCTCGCCGGTCTCCACCAGGGCCTCGAACATCGCATCGTCGAGAGCGTTCATCTTGTCGGCGCGGGCGAGCCGCACATCGGCGACACCGCCTTCGATGGTCACGGTGATACGGTCGTTCATCTGTCTGAAGCTCCCTATTCCTTGCGCGCATCTGTGTTGTGTTTCGACATTATGGCAAGTCTGTCGTTGGGGCAGTCGACCAAGCTCTTGAGGGGCTCTTGAGTTGATGCGCGCGACGTCGTGCCGAGCTATGGTTTTGTGAAGCAGGGGAGGGCCAAGGTCATGCGCATTCACAACCTCTATGTCGACGAGGCTGGCGAGACGCACTTTCGCGACGTCGAGGTCGTCTGGTCCCATGAGGGTCCGGGCGGAAAGATGGCCGACCGCCAACCCGCCACCGGCATAATCTTTCGGGAAACCTCGGGCGACTATAACCTCGACTGGCACCCAGCGCCGCGTCGCCAATATATCGTTAACCTGGACGCCGGGGTCGAGATCACCGTCAGCGATGGCGAGACGCGGACGATCGGCGCCGGCGAGGTGCTGTTTGTCGAGGACACCACAGGCAAGGGGCACATTTCCAAGGCGGTTTCCGGCCAGCTGCGCCATTCGATCTTCATACCGGTCGATTGAGTATGGGACCCGATCGGATGGCAGGCGTCGAGGTCGAGTTTATCGGCCGGGTTTCGCCCACGGCGCCGAGAATCCAGGCCGGCGGCCACCCCTGCCAGGGACTCTACCACCATTCGGCCGGCAAGCGCCCGAAAGTCGCGTTGATCGCCACCCACTACAACGTCGATTTCACCGAGCACTACATCGCCCCCTACTTCGCGCGTCAGGGCTTCGGTTTTCTGGGGTGGAACACCCGGTTCAGGGGCGCGGAGGATCAGTTCATCCTCGAACACGCCCTAATCGATATCGGCGTGGGGATGCGCTGGCTCCGCGAGGAGGCCGGCGTCGATACGGTGGTGATCCTGGGCAACAGCGGCGGCGGATCGCTGATGGGCGCCTATCAGGCCGAGGCGATAGCGCCGACCCTGGCGGCGGGCCTGCGCGGCCCCGGCGGCGACGCGCTGGCCAACCTGCCCAAAGCCGACCTCTATATTTCACTCAACGCCCACAAAGGCCGCCCCGAGGTCCTGACCGACTGGATGGACGCGTCGGTGATCGACGAGCGAGATCCGACGCTAACCGATCAGTCCCTGAACCCTTTCAATCCCGACAACGGGCCGCCCTACGCGCCGGCTTTCATCGCCCGCTACAGAGCCGCGCAAAGAGCGCGCAATCAGGCGATCACCGACTGGGCCAAGGCCGAGCTGCAACGCGTCAACGACGCCGGCCTGCCCGACATACTGTTCCCGCTCTATCGCACCTGGGGTGATCTTCGCTTCATGGACCCCACGATCGATCCATCGGACCGTCCGTGCCCGGGCTGCTATCCGGGCCATCCCGCCCAGGCCAACCGCCGCGTCGGAATCGGCCGCGCCAACAGCCTGAAGACCTGGCTGTCGATGTGGAGTCTCGAGACCTCGCGGTGTCAGGGCGAGACCCAGCTGGCCAAATTCGACATGCCCTGTCTGGTGGTGCAGTCCACCGGTGACATGGGCGTCTTTCCCAGTGACGCGCAAGCCGTCCACGCCGCCATCGCCTCGCCCGACAAACGCCTGGAACTTGTCCCCGGCGCTCACTATTTCGAGGATTCCGAAGTTCATCGCCAAGCCGCCGCCGGGCTGATGGGCGACTGGATTCGCGCCCACGCCCGTTGAAGGAAACGACCGCGCCGTTGGATACGCTTAGTCACGTGGGCCTTCTTGAGGCGCTGAGGGGGTGTGGTCTCGTGGGTCCGGCGCAAAACGCTACCTTCAGCCCTCTCGCCGGCGGCGTCTCGTCAGACATTTTTCGGGTGGACATCGAGAGCGGCCGGACACTGGCGGTGAAGCGGTCGATCCCTCGCCTGCGGGTGGCGGCCGAGTGGCTGGCGCCGGTGGGGCGAGCGGCGGGAGAAGTGCGGTGGCTTCGGTTGGTGAGGGAGATCGATCCGCGCCTGGCTCCGCGGGTGTTGGCCGAGATTCCCGAAATCTCCGTCTTCGCGATGGAATTCCTCGATCCAGCCGATCATCCCGTTTGGAAGGACGCAATGGCCGGAGGTCGGGTCGAGCCTGATTTCGCCGCCGCCGTCGGCCGGGTTCTGGCTCTTATTCACGGCCGTACGGCGGGGCGTTCGGAAATCGCTGAGGGCTTCGCGACCGACGAGTGCTTCTTCGCGCTTCGGACATCGCCGTTCTTGCTGTTCACCGCCGATCGCCATGTCGATGTGGCGCCACGATTGCGCGCCTTGGCGGCCGATCTGGCCGTTCGCAAGGTCGCGCTGATGCATGGCGATATCAGCCCGAAAAACATTCTGGTGGGGCCGGACGGCCCGGTGTTTCTCGACGCCGAGTGCGTGGCCTATGGCGACCCGGCTTTCGACATCGCGTTTTGCCTGACCCACCTTCTCCTTAAGACAGTTTGGTTGCGAGACTGGCGCGAGGCGGTCATGGCGTCATTTCAGGCCTTGTGGGAAGCCTACAGGCTCGGCGTCGACTGGGAGGAGTCCGCCGCTCTGGAGGCCCGTGCCGCTGGCCTGGTGTCAGCGCTTTTGCTGGCGCGAGTCGATGGCAAATCGCCAGCCCCGTACCTGACCAGTGTCACGGACAAGGATCTGGTGCGCCAGACCGCCAAGCGGCTCCTGGACATGCCCGATCTCGATATCGACACCCTCTCGGCCGTGTGGCGACGCGCGGTGCTGTCTTGAAGATTGTCCTTCAATACGCCGCCAGCCCCGGTTTTCGAGCTCAGATCAACGCGGCTTTCAACGGGTTCGCTTCGGTCGTGGTGGTCGATGAAACCGACGACGCGACCTTTCAGGCCGAGATGTGCGAAGCTTCGGTGCTGTTGCATGTGCTCAAGCCGGTCACCGAGGTGGTGATCGCCGCCGCGCCGCGATTGCGATTGATCCAGAAGATCGGGGTCGGCGTGAACACCATCGAGCTCTCGGCCGCCCAGGCCCATGGCGTCGCGGTCGCCAATATGCCCGGAACAAACAGCGCGGCGGTGGCCGAAATGGCGCTGGCCCTGATGCTCGGCGTACTCAGGCGAACGGCTTATTTCAACACCCTGACTCGCGCCGGTGATGGCTGGCGGCCCGATCCGGACATTCTCGACCAGATCGGTGAAATCGCCGGCCGGACCGTGGGCCTGGTCGGTTTTGGCGCTTCCGCGCGCCGTCTGGCGCCGGTCCTGACCGCTCTCGGCGCGGAGGTGATCTATACCGCGCGATCGGAAAAACCGGACGCGGGCCATGGATTTCGAACCCTTCCCGCCCTTCTGGCCCAGGCCGATATCGTCTCTCTGCACGCGCCGTTGACGGACGAAACCCGGGGCCTGATCGATCGGGCAGCCCTGTCGCAGATGAAGCCGGGCGCAATCCTCATCAACACCGCGCGCGGCGAACTGGTGAATGAGGCGGCTCTGGTCGGGGCTCTGTCGTCGGGCCACCTGCGCGGCGCGGGCCTGGACGTGTTCGCCGTCGAGCCGGTCCTGGCCGGTTGCGCATTGTTCGACCTGCCCCAGGTGTTGGTGTCGCCGCATGTTGCCTGGCTGACGCCCGAAACGCTGGCGCGAAGCCTGGTCGTGGCCCGAGAGAACTGTCGCCGCGTTGAGGCGGGCGAGCCGTTGCTGCACCGCGTCGCCTGAGACACATGTTCGATCGGAGACCCGTCATGACGACGACAGTGAGCGGCCGCGCGGCGCTGGCGGCGATATCGTTGTTCCTCGCGCCCGCGGGCTTGGCCGCGCAGACAATCCCTCCGGCCGACGCGGCCGCGGGGACGCTGCGACCGCTGTGCACCGACAGACCCACCAAATCGACGTCGCCATGCACGGTCGACGCCGGCCATTTTCAGCTTGAATCGGATATCTTCAACATCACGGTGGATCGCGGCGGCGGCCAGACAACCACCACCTGGCTGGCCACCAATCCCACGCTGAAATATGGCTTAGGCGAGCGGCTGGATGTCGAGGTGACCATGGCGCCCTATGTCTCGGTTGTGGTTCGCGACCGGTCATCGGGCGCCCGAACTCATGCCGATGGCGTCGGCGATCTCTATGTCCGGGCCAAGTGGGCGCCGCTCGGCAATGGGGGAGGGGCGGTGAGCTTCGCGCTGAGCCCTTACATCAAACTTCCGACCGCCCCGGCGGGAATCGGCAATGGCGCGGTCGAGGGTGGGCTGATCGCGCCCATCAACATCAACCTGCCGGCGAATTTCTCGTTGGTGATCGATCCGGAATTCGACGTGGTGAAGAACGGCGGCGATAGCGGCCGGCACATCAACGCCTCGGGGCTGCTGAGCCTCAGCCGAGGTTTGTCGAAGACGCTGACGGCTTCGGTCGAGGTCTGGACCGACACCGATTTCGACCCCGCCGGTTCACGGACGCAGGTATCCGGCGACCTGGGTCTGGCCTTCATTTCGCCAAAGGCCCCCGATTGGCAGTTCGATGGCGGCGTGAATTTCGGCCTCAACCGAGAGACGCCCGCCGCCCAGGCCTATCTGGGGGTGTCGCGCCGGTTCTGAACCGACCGGCCTTAAACGCCCTTGGTTCGAACCCGGGCGACCGCGGCGCCGACGGCCGCCATGTCCTCGCCGAGGATGATCTGGTTTCCGACAACGAAAGCCGGCGTACCTTCCAAGGACAGCTTGCTGAACAGGCTGGCGGTGGCGGCCAGATGGGCCTTGGCGGCCGCCGAGCCGCCGGGCGACAGATCCATCGGGCGTGCGCCCCTGCGAAGCGCGATCCTGTCGATAGCGCCGTCGTCCAGGGCGTGGGTGGCCATCAGTTCGGTGTAGAGTCCGAGGGCGTCGCCACTGGCGTTTTTCACGGCCAGGGCGGCGCGGGCGGCGTGTTCGGACGTGGGGCCGAAGATCGGCATCTCCTTGAAGACGAAGCGGACATCCGGGTTGGCCTTGATCAGCGCGACAACCTTGGGGGCGGCCGCCGCGCAATGGGGACAGCGATAGTCATAGAACTCGGTCACCGTGATCCCGCCGCCGGGGTTGGCGACAAAGTCAGCCGGGTCTCGCTCGATGGCCCCCCGCAGACTCGGTAGCAGTCTTGCCGCGCGCTGCCGGTTCGCGTCATCGGCGGCAGCCAGCTTAGCGTCCAGCCGCTGGCTCATCTCCTGAAGCATCTCGGGATGGCTGAGTAGGTAAGCGCGAACCCTTTTGCCGAAGGCCTCGTCGTCGGTGTTCCGGTTCTGGCAGGCGGTCATGACCAGGCCGACCGACGCCAGCAATCCCAGCAGGCGTCCGCGTTTCATCCCGTCACCCCGAGTTCCTTCAATTGGGCCGGGCTGGGCCGCGAGGCCAGGATGATGTCGGTGGCTCGCCGCCACTCGGGCGAATCCTTCCTGAGCATTTCGCGGGCGTGGACGGCAAAGGTCCGCGCCTCGAGCAGTTGGCCAAGATAGAAGTTCTGTTCGGCGGCCGCGAGCCGGGCCATCCCCGGCTCGTTCTTGCCGTCGTAGGCCTCGGCCAGCAATCGCCACCCCAGGGCGTTGTCCGGCTCCAGCCCCAGGGCGCGGTGGATCTGGTCGACGGCCTCGTCCAGTTTGGCCGAATCGCCAACGGCGATCAGGGTCTGACCGAGATTAACGCGCAGCAGTGGCGCGCCAGGCTTGAGTTCCACCGAACGCCGATGCGCCGGTTCGGCTTCCTTGGCGCGGCCGGCCTCGAACAGCACCTGGCCCTTGAGTTCCCAAAGATAGGGGTCATTTGGCTGATCCGCGATCAGGACGTCTATGGCCTTCAGGGCCGGTTCGGTCTCGGTCTGCCGATAGAGGGCGATGGCGCGGGCGTAGCGCGCCGGAAAGGACTGGTCTGTTTCCGGATAGTCCGCGAACGTCTGGCCAGGTCCGCTGAGAAAACCTTCAAGCTTGGCTCGCATAAGGGCGTGGCGTTCGATCGACGCGGGACTGTCTTCCGCAGCGTAGTGTGGTTGCTGTTCAACCCGAGTGGCGAGGGCGCCGATGCGGTCGTCGGTCAGGGGGTGATCGCGAAAAAACGGATACTTCCTCTCGTCGTCGAACACCTCTTGATATCTGAAGTTATTGAAAAAATCGACCAGCCCGCGGCCTGATAGCCCGGCCTTTTCAAGATAGGTCGCCGCGGCTTGGTCGGCCCTGGACTCCTGCTCCCGCGAATAGCCTAGCACCGATAGTTCCCCGAAATAGGTCGAGGAAAACACCAGGCTGGCGGCGGCGTCCGGCGCGCCCGCCAAGGCCGCCAGAACACCCAGGCCGATGCCGACCAGTATCGGACCCAGGGCCGCGCGTCCCGCCGCTCCGGAGCGGGCGATATGGCCTCCGGCGATATGGCCGGTCTCGTGGGCGATCACCCCCACCAATTGGTTGGGAGTCTTGGTCTCCATGATCAGGCCGGTATTGAGAAACAGCTGCTGGCCGCCGGTTGAGAACGCGTTCAGCTGCCTGTCGGCGATGATGTGGATAACGACAGCCTGAGGATCCAGACCGGCGGCGACAAAGACAGGATCGGCGTCCTTGTGCAGAATCTCTTCGATTTCCGTATCGCGGATGATCGAGACCCCTGGACCGTCCTGGGCGAAGCCCGGCCCGGAGCGCGCAACGAGCAGGGCGGCCAGGACAGTGGAGGCTACGGCGGTTTTCAGGCGGCTGCGCGGTTCGCGAAGGGTCAATGGTTGTCTTTCAATCCTTCCCCCTGATTAGGTCCCACGTTGGGGTCTTGGCTTGGCGCAGAAAAACCGGGTCTGGCCTTGATGTCCAGTCCTGGAGTCCCGGCGGGCTAGGCCGAGACTCCAACGGGGCCTCAGGAGCCTCGACGCCACCAGCCCTTTTTGGGCGCGCTTGGCGGCGCGGAAATTTCCGCTGGATCGGGCAGAGCTTCAGCGAGGACGGTCGGGGGCGCTTCCGCAACCAAAGCCAGTTCCAGGCGCGGTTCCGGAGTGGTCTCGGCCACGACCGGAGGCGCCGCCGGCTCGGCCTCGGGTTGGGCCTCGGGCTGGGCGCCGGCCTCCATGGGCGCCGGGTCGGTCGAAGGCTCCGAAGCCTCGACGCGGCTCTTGCCCCGGCCTCGCCGCGATCGCGCCGGTTTTTCCACCGGTTCGGGCAATTCCACCCAGACGTCTTCCAGCGGCTGGTTCAGGACCGCGCTAGGCATATCCAAGGCCTTGGCCAGAGTCTCGGCCGGTTCGGCCACCACGACCGGTCGGTCTTCTGGCTCCGGCGCGGATTGAACAACGGCGGATTCGGGTTCCTCGACGACCTCAAGCCGCTGAATCGGGCCGCGCCATTCGTAGGGATCTTCGCCGCTCAGCCGCGCCGGCCATGACCAGGCGTAGACATCGGCGCCGCCACCGGGCTTGTCCATGATCCGCCGGCCGCCACGGCGGCCACGTCTGCGGCGTCTGCCTCCGGCGTCGCCATCGGGGTCGCTGTCGGCGGCCAGGGGCGCGGAAGTGGCGGCGACCTCGGACGTATCCGACACGGGCCGGGGCTCATCGCCTCGGCGACCGCGGCGCCGGCGACGACTACGGCGGCGGCCGCCGTCCTCGTCCGATCCGCCGCGCGGTCCATCGCCGTCGGCGGACCCGGATGTATCCGAGCGATCAACGGCGTCCTCTTCGCCATCATCTTCGTCGTCATCGAGGTCGTCCTCGTCCACGGAGCCGACATCGTCCTCGCCCTCAACCTGATCGTCTTCAGCCTCTTCGTCGTCCTCGTCCTCGTCGTCTTCAACATCAGTGAGATCTTCGTCGGCCCAGGCGTCCACGTCCGGGCTCTCCCAGCTCCGGTCGATTTCGTGCGGCACGCTGGATGTGCGTTCGATTTCATGATCGGCGTGGGCCAGCGCCTCATCGATCACCACGCTGACGAACAGGCCGTGGCTGCGAAGCAGGCGGGTCAGATACTCGCGTTTGTTGTTGAGGATATAGAGTCCGACATCCCTGGGCACGCGGACGATGACCTCGCCGCCGCCGCTCAGCGCCTCCATCTCGACCGCGCGGAGCGCCGCCAGGGCGCTGGATTCAACCGAACGGACACGGCCGGCGCCCGCGCAGTGGGGGCAAACGTGGGTCGTGCCCTCCAGAATCCCGGTCCTGCGCCGCTGGCGGCTGATCTCCATCAGGCCAAAGGACGAAATCCGTCCCATCTGGATTCGGGCCCGGTCGTGGGCCAGGGCGTCCTTCAGCACCTTCTCGACGGCCCGGTTGTTCTTGGGCTCATCCATGTCGATGAAATCGATGATAACCAGCCCGGCCAGGTCGCGCAGGCGCAGCTGCCGAGCGGTTTCCTCGGCGGCTTCCATATTGGTCTTGAGCGCCGTGGCCTCGATGTTTCGCTCCCGGGTCGCGCGCCCCGAGTTGACGTCGACAGCGACCAGGGCCTCGGTCTGGTTGATCACCAGATAGCCGCCCGAGCGCAGCGGTACGGTCGGCGAATAGATCTGCGCGAGATGGTCTTCGATCTTGTGGGCGACAAACAGCGGCGCGGCGCCACGGTAGTACTGAATCTTTTTCGCCTGGGATGGCATCAGCATGCGCATGAACTCGCGCGCCTCGCGGAAGCCGGCCTCGCCCTCGACCCAGATTCCTTCCAGGTCCTTGTCATAGAGGTCGCGGATGGCGCGTTTGACCAGGTCCTCTTCCTCATAGATCAGCGCTGGCGCCACCGAATGCAGAGTGGTGTCGCGGATATTGGTCCAGGCCCGCGACAGATATTCGTAGTCGCGCTTGATCTCGGCCTTGGTGCGCTTGGCGCCGGCGGTGCGCACGATCAGGCCCATGCCTTCGGGAACATCGAAGTCCGAAACGATGGTCCGCAGTCGCTTGCGATCGGAAACGGCGGTGATTTTCCGGCTGATACCCCCCCCACGGTCGGTATTGGGCATCAGCACGCAATAGCGGCCGGCCAGCGACAGATAGGTGGTCAGGGCGGCGCCCTTGTTGCCGCGCTCTTCCTTGACCACCTGGATCAGCATGATCTGCCGGCGCTTGATCACTTCTTGAATTTTGTATCGCCGCATCAGGCGGCGGCGACGGCGGGCGACCTCTTCATCGATTTCGTCGTCATCATCGCCGCCGAGTTCTTCGGCGCCGTCTTCGCCGATGATCGTCTGCGGAGCGGGCAGGTGGTCGTCATCATCGGCTTCCGCTTCACGCAGCAGCGCTTCGCGGTCGGCGTGGGGTATCTGGTAATAGTCGGGGTGGATTTCGTTGAAGGCCAGGAAGCCATGACGATTGCCGCCGTATTCGACGAACGCAGCCTGCAGGCTGGGCTCTACCCGGGTAACCTTAGCCAGATAGATGTTGCCGCGAAGCTGTTTTTTCGCGCGGCTCTCGAAATCAAAATCTTCAACCCGATTCCCGTTCAGAACGACGACCCGGGTTTCTTCCGGGTGGGCGGCGTCGATCAGCATTTTCTTCGACATATAGACGATCTCCGGGGCGCCAAGCGGATCCAGGATCCGGGCGCCGGCTGCGGGCGCGCGCGCACGAGACGTCTTCAACCGCGCGGCCGCTAAAAGCGGCTGCGATCGTGGTCAAAATCGGAGCGGTGGCGGCGCTGCCCATGGTTGTTCTCAAGGTCGCGCTCGCGGAATGGGAGGCGCGGTTAGGATGACGCGTCCACGCCATAACGGCGTCGGAAATTCAGCGCCAGCACATTGTGACTTTATGCGAACACGGAGTGAAAAGAAAGCCGCGCGTTTGGCATCGACCCTGGTCCAGTAGGCCTTAACCGTTTGGCTACGAGAACCGCGCCATATGGCCGTTTGAACCCTCAAGGATGTAAGCTCAGGGCCAATGCCAGCCGTCTGGCCGACCTTTTTGAAGACATTTTGGCGGCGGGCATGGCTCGTGGGCCTGCTGTTCGCCGCCTCGGGCGCCATGGCCGCCACGGCGCCCCGGTCTGGCGCGATCGGCCTGATCGGCGTGCGTCTGGGCGGTGACGCGTCCGCGACTCGGTTGGTTCTCGATCTGGATGCGGCGATTACCGCCAAGTTCCTGACGGGCGAAAGCAGCAAGAGCCGACTTGTGGTCTCCCTGCCGTCGATCCTGTCGGCCAGCGCCATGCAGGGGCAGGGGCGTGGCCTGGTGACGGACTGGAGCGTCCGCGATGACGGAAACGGCGCCCGGCTGGTTCTGAACCTGGCGCCCGGCGCGACGGTGGCGCATCGGTTCCTGATTCCGCCCGGGGCCGATGGCGGACCCTGGCGCTATGTCATCGACGTCAAGACCGATACGCCGAAGGACGATCCGCCGGCCAACTCTGTCGTCGCCACTCGGCCCCAAACGCCCCAGACGCCCCAGATGGTTCAGACGCCGACTCCCCAGACGACAACCAGCAACGTCCGGCTGCTGTCCGGAGGCGTCGCCTCGCCTCTGGCCAGGATATCGACCGCCTTCCACCCCAGTTCCGGCGCGCCGCTTCTCACGGACCCGAACGAGCCCTTGGATGGGAGTTATGCGACGCGGGACGGTGCGAGTCCGGTGGCGCAAGTCCCGGACGCACCGGGTTTCGTGCGCCCAGCGATCGCTCGAGCGCCTTCGGTCCGATCAACCGCGAACCGTGTTCAGAAACCGGTTCAGAAGGTGATTGTTATCGACGCCGGCCACGGCGGCCATGATCCGGGCGCGCGGAGCCTGGTGCGCAATGAAAAAGACATCACCCTGGCGGCGGCCCTGGCCCTGAAGGGGCGTCTTGAGAAAAGCGGCCGCTACCGCGTGGTGCTGACGCGCGCCACCGACGTCTTCATTCCCTTGGAAGCCCGTGTCCAGATCGCCCGCAAGGCCGGCGCCGATCTGTTCATTTCCCTGCACGCTGACTCGGCCGGGTCCGATCCCACGCCGCATGGCGCCAGCATCTATACCCTCTCGGACAGTGGCCAGAAGCGGGTAAACTATGTCCTCGGACCACACGAATGGTTTTCCAACAGTGGAGACCGTCGGTCGGACCCTGGCATACGGCAAATCCTGCTGGATCTGACACAGAGAAGCACCCGCAATCGCTCGTCCCAGTTCGCCAGTATTCTCATCGAACATATCAGCGATAAGGTGAACCTGCTCCCGCGCAGCCACCGGGATGCCGGGTATTTCGTGCTCCTGGCCCCGGACGTTCCGGCGGTGCTCATGGAAATGGGCTTCATCACCAATCCGTCCGACGAGATGCGGCTGACCGACCCGGCCCAGCGCGAACAGCTGATGGCCGGCGTCGCCGAAGCCATCGACGCCTATTTTCTGGGAGGAACGCGGCTGGCGGCCGACTAGATAGTCGCGCGTTGGCGCGCGCGGGTAAGGTTGCTAGAGGACTGATGATCGGGGCGCGTGCTCCACGGAGGTCCGCCGGTTTTGCAGTTTCAGGGTCCTTGGATCAGGCCGGTGGGTATCGCCGCCCTCTGCGCGGTGACCGTGTCGGCCCTGTCGGCGGGCATCTATGCGGCGATCCTGTTTCGTCAGCTTCCCAGCGCCGCTGAGCTCGCCGACTATCACCCACCCACCGCCACACGTGTGTACGCCTGGGACGGCACCTTGATCGGCGAGTTTTCCAAGGTCCGCCGGATCTTCGTGCCCTACGATCAGATGCCGCGTCGCCTGTCGCTGGCGTTCCTGGCGGCCGAGGACCACAACTTCTTCACCCATGGCGGCGTCGATCTGGCCGGGCTTTCGCGGGCCATGTTCAAGGATGTGTACAACATTCTCCAGGGCCGCCGGCCCGAGGGCGGCTCGACGATCACCCAGCAGGTGGCCAAGAACGTCCTGCTTTCCAACAAGGTTTCGGTTGGTCGCAAGCTGAAGGAGGCGCTGCTGGCCACCCGGCTCGAGGAGACGCTGTCCAAGCCCCAGATCCTCGAACTCTATCTGAACGAAATCTGGCTAGGTTACCGGTCCTACGGCGTCGGCGCGGCCGCCTACAACTATTTCGGCAAGTCGATTTCCGATCTGACCCTGGCCCAGTGCGCGTTTCTCGCCGCTCTGCCGAAGGGGCCGGACAACTATCAACCCGTCACCCACAAGGCCGCCGCGATCCGGCGTCGCAACATGATCCTGTCGACCATGGCCGACCTGGGTTGGGTCACCCGCGCCGAGGCCGAGGCGGCGATGAAGGAGGATCTGACCATCGAGGTCGCGCCGGCCCGGGCCAAATATCGTGACGCCGACTATTTCGTCGACGAGGCCCGACGCCAGGCGCTGCAGATCAAGTCGGTGGGAAGCGACCTGACCCAGGGCGGCTACTACGTCCGCACCACCCTCGATCCCCGACTGCAGACGGCGGCGCGGATCGCCTTGATGGACGGCCTGGAGACCTATGACCGCCGGCACGGCTGGCGCGGCGCCTGGGGTCACGTCGCCAATGCGCCGGGGTGGCAAAAGGCCACCATGGAACATGCACCGCCGGCCGAACGCAGGAAGTGGCTGGCGGCCCTGGTGCTGGAGGCGTCGGGCGGGCGGGTGCGCGTGCAGACCGCCGCCGACAACACCGTGGGCGAGATCGTCGGCTCGGATATCGCTTGGGCTCGGGCCGGCAAGGGTCTGGCCGTGGGCGATCTGGTTTTCGTTGAGCCCGCTGAGACCGGAGGCTTTCGTCTGCGGCAGACGCCGATCGTCAACGGCGCCTTGGTCGCCATGGAACCCAATAGTGGCCGGGTGCTGGCCATGGTCGGCGGCTACAGCTTCTCGCTGTCGAAGTTCAATCGCGCCACCCAGGCCTATCGCCAGCCAGGGTCGTCGTTCAAACCCTTTGTCTACGCCACCGCGCTGGAGACCGGCCAGTTCACCCCGGCCAGCATCGTCACCGACGCGCCGATCTCTCTGCCTGGCTTCGGCGGCGAGACCTGGAGCCCGGAAAACTACGAACACGGCTTCCACGGCCCGCTGATCTTCCGCCGCGGCCTGGAGCTGTCGCTCAACACCATGACGGTGCGGATCGCCTTGCAAGTCGGCATGCGCAAGATCGCCGCGACGGCCCAGCAGTTCGGCATCGCCGACAAGATGGACCCCGTCCTGGCCATGGCCCTGGGCGCGGGAGAAACCACGCCCTACCGTATGACCGGGGCCTACGCCGCGCTGGTCAACGGTGGCCGCAAGGTCACGCCGCACCTGATCGAGCTGGTCGAGGACCGTACCGGCGATCTGCTCTATCGCGCCGACCAACGCCAGTGCCGCGATTGCGCTGGCAGTTTCTCCGGCGGCGACGGACCCGATCCGCAACCAGATGGGACCCAACTGATCGACCCGATCACGGCCTATCAGATCGACTCGATGCTGGAGGGTGTCGCCCTGCGCGGCACCGCCGCCGCCGCCCACGCGGCGCTGCAGCGTCCGGTCGGCGGCAAGACCGGAACCACCAATGACTTCCGCAGCGCCTGGTTCATGGGTTTTTCGCCCCAGATCGTCATTGGCGTGTTCATCGGCTTCGACGACAACCGTTCCCTGGGCAAGGGCGAGACCGGCGCCGTCGCGGCGCTGCCGGTGTTCATCGAATTCATGCGCGAGGCCGTGAAAGGCTCAACGCCGATTGAGTTCAAGGCGCCCCCGAACACCAAATTCGCCCAGGTCGGCCCCAACCGCGAGGCCTTCCGGCCGGGAACCGAGCCCAAGATCGTGGTTTCGCCGGACGCCGCCGCGCCCGCTGTCGATGACCCCTTCGCCATCTCGCCGGCCTCGCCGCCCGCGCCGGCGCCCGTCGGACCCGGCGTCCCTGCCAAGGCGCTCAAGCCGCCCAAATCGCCAGACGACTTGGGCGGCCTCTACTGAGAACCTCCACCGACAATTGTCTTTTTACCCGCGCCGCGCTATCGGGCGCGCCCCAAGTCCCTTTGCGCCAACTTAGCGAGGCGAATGCTCATGCGTGCGGATATCGAAGCGATGGCCACCGATATCGAGCAGTCCATCGGACTGCTCAGGAGGCGTCTTTGACTGGGAACCAGCCCTGAGGCGACTGGACGAATATAACGCCCGGGTCGAGGACCCCGCGTTCTGGAACGACGCCGAGGCCGCCCAGACCCTGATGCGTGAGCGCACTCACTTGGCCGCCCAGGTCGACGCGGTGCGGCGCCTGGAGACCGAACTCAGCGACGCCGTGGAATTCGCCGAAATGGCCCAGGCCGAGGGCGACGACGCATCCCTCAACGATGTCTCCGCCCAGCTCGGCGTGCTCAAGGCCTTCGCGGCCAAGGCCGAACTGGAGGCGCTGCTGTCGGGCGAGGCCGACGGCGCCGACGCCTATCTGGAAGTCAACTCCGGAGCCGGCGGCACCGAATCCACCGACTGGGCGGCCATGCTGCTGCGCATGTACACCCGCTGGGCCAACGCCCACGACATGGCCATCGAGATGATCGAAGAGACCGACGGCGAGCAGGTCGGCATCAAGTCCGCGACCCTGAAGATCAGTGGCGCCAACGCCTATGGCTGGCTGAAGACCGAGGCGGGCGTGCATCGCCTGGTGCGTATTTCGCCCTTCGACGCCGCCGCCAAGCGCCATACCAGCTTCGCCTCGATCTGGGTCTATCCGGTGGTCGACGACAAGATCGAGATCGACATCAACCCCGCCGACGTGCGCACCGACACCTACCGCGCCAGTGGATCGGGCGGCCAGCACCTCAACAATACCGACTCGGCGGTGCGCCTGACCCACATTCCGACCGGCATCGCGGTGGCCTGCCAGAACCAGCGCTCACAGCACCAGAACCGGGACCAGGCCTGGAAGATGCTTCGCGCCCGACTCTACGAGGCCGAACTTCAACGCCGCGAGGCCGCCGCCCAGGCGGTCGAAGACGCCAAGACCGACATCGGCTGGGGCCACCAGATCCGATCTTACGTCTTGCAGCCCTACCAGATGGTCAAGGACCTGCGCACCAACGTCGAAACCTCCGACACCGCCGGCGTGCTCGACGGCGACCTGGACGCCTTCATGGGCGCGTCGCTGGCGCAAAGGGTTGGCGTCACGCGGGACGAAGGCGCGGCGGGGTAGGGGGCGCCGGCCGGGCCAACTCAGCTCGCGTAATTTCCCGGGTCCAGCTTGAACAGACGCGCCGCGTTGCCGCCAAGGATCTTGCCGCGCGAGTCATCCGACAGATGGCCCATGGTCCGCTCGATCGCCTGCGCCGAGTGCGGCCATGACCCTTCATGGTGCGGATAGTCGTTGGCCCACAGGAAATTGCCCGTCAGGTCCAGCGCCTCGGCGTATCGCAGCCCGGCCGCGTCGTCCTGGAACGTGGCGAAGCAGTTGTTGCGGAAATAGGTCGACGGCGGTTCCTTCAGCTTCGGGCGAACCCAGAAGTGATGCGCCTTGTAGGCGTAGTCGAGCGTCTCGATCAGCCAGGGCACGAAGCCGATACCGCTTTCGACCAGGCCCGCGCGCAGGCGCGGATGCCGCTCGAACACCCCCGATGCGATCATCTGCACTAGGGGCTCGATGGTGGTTTCCATCGAGTGGCAGGTGTAGTTGATGATCGCCCCGCCGTTGCCGCCCACGGCCCGGGGGTCTCGGCCGGTGGAGACGTGGAACGTGACGACCAGCCCGGTCTCCTCGAGCAGGCTCCACATCGCATCGAAGCTGGGGTTGTTGTATTCCAGCTCCCCGAAACTTTTGGGGCCATAGATCACCGAATTGCCGAGACACACCGCCCGGAAACCATGGTCGGCGGCCCAGCGGATTTCGGCCATCGCCCCGGCTTGATCGCCGGTGGCGATCGCTGCGGCGGGCAGGATGCGCGGGGCGGCGCCCTGCATTTGCTCGCCGCAGAACCGGTGCGCCCAGCGGTTCCATTGCCGGCACATGGCCATCGCGAACACCGGATCGGGTGTGGCCCAGCACAGCAGCCCGCGGTTGGGGAACATCAGCTCGGCGTCGACCCCGTCGGCCCGGTTGTCGGCCAGGCGATCGGCGACCGTGCGGCCGCTGGCGTTGCGCAGAACGTCCTCGTCGTCGAGTTCGGAACTGGGCGCCGCGGCGGGACCACGGACGCGTTGCGGCCGGTTGCCTTCGGTGATCAGCCATTGCGACCCGTCGGCGTGGATCTCGACCTTAGGGGTCCGATCGCGAAATTCGGGCTCGATGTCGTCGAGATAGGTCGCCGGTTCGAAGGCGTGGCAGTCGGCCGAAAACATGAAATATTTCGCCTTGTCGCCGGGCCGCGCCGAACGTGGCCAGCCCGAGGCGCCCGGCGTCTCGCGCCGCCAGAGGTTGCGCGGCGTACGCTCCGGACTGCGCCTGACATCCTGCAACATATCGCTCATCGTCGCACCTCCCGCGCCATCGATTCCCCGGCTGGCCCGCCGCCTCTGCGACCCTGCGCGCCCGGACCCACCAGTGCAAGATGCTGCTCACCCCTGGAATCTCCGGCGCGACGGCGCGATAATCGGCGAACAGGCACGCGGGGAGGAACGCCGTGCCGGCGGAGATCGCATGGCCCGGGTGACCTTCACCGACCGATTGCGCCACGTGGCCCCGACCGGCACGGTCGAGGTGGCCGGAACCCGCCTGCTCGAGCTGATCGACGTGATCGGCGCCGACCATCCCCATCTCGCGGCCTATGTGCTCGACGAGCACCGTCGCATTCGCAAACATGTCGCGGTGTTCGTCGACGGCGGGCTGGTCCGCGGCCAGGCCGCGCTCGACCTGGTGCTGGCGCCGGACGCCGATGTCTATGTCATGCAGGCGCTCTCGGGCGGCTGAGGGAGGGTAGGGCGATGAGCGATCGACTGCTGGTGGCGACCCGCAAGGGTCTGTTCGAGCTTCGCGGCGGGCCGGGCGGCCTGGCCGTCGCCCGGCGTTGGTTCCTGGGCGAGCCGGTGACCGCGGTGCTGCGCGATCCGGGCGATGGCGCGATCTACGCCGCGCTCGATCTGGGCCATTTCGGCGCCAAGCTGCACCGCTCCGACGACGATGGCGCCTCCTGGCGCGAGGTCGCCGTCCCGTCGTACGTGGGCCTGGCCGGCGATCCGCCGCCGGCCTTGTCGATGATCTGGATCCTGGAGGCTGGTCCGGCGACGTCCGGCGGCGGCGGCTCGCTGTGGGCCGGCACCATTCCCGGCGGCCTGTTCACCAGCCATGACAAGGGCGAGACTTGGATCCTGCGCCGCGGCCTGTGGGACGATCCGATGCGCGCCGAATGGTTCGGTGGCGGTTTCGACCAGCCCGGGGTCCATTCGATCAGCTTCGACCCCCGCGATGCGCGCAAGCTCGCCATCGGGGTCTCCTGCGGCGGCGCCTGGCTGAGCGACGACGGCGGCGAACGCTGGCGGGTCTCCACCGACGGCATCTGGGCTGCCTACCTGCCGCCGGAGGAGCGCGAAAATCCCGCCACCCAAGATCCGCACCGCATCGTCCGCTGCGCCGCCGCGCCCGACGTGCTCTGGACCCAGCATCACAACGGCGTCTTCCGCTCGGTCGACGCCGGCGCGACCTGGCGAGAGATTGCCATCGCCCCGTCGAGCTTCGGCTTCGCGGTCGCCGTTCATCCGGCCGACCCGGATACTGCATGGTTCGCCCCGGCGATCAGCGACCAGCAGCGCTATCCGTGCGACGGGCGCTTCATCATCACCCGCACCCGCGACGGCGGCGACAGTTTCGAGTCGCTCGCCGCCGGCTTGCCGAACCACGAAAGCTACGACCTCGTCTATCGCCACGGCCTCGATGTCGACGAGACCGGCGCCCGCCTCGCCGTCGGGTCGACGACGGGTTCGCTGTGGCTCAGCGACGACGGCGGCGACCAATGGGCCTGCGTCAACGCGAACCTGCCGCCGATCCATGCGGTGCGCTGGATTTGAGGCGTCCCCGGGGTCTCCCGCGCTTCACCCGTACCGGAACTCCTCCCCCTCCAGATCGATCGCCGGAAACGCGTCTTTCTCCCACCAATAGTCCTGGGTGTGCCGCCACTCGGGCTTGTCGCCGCGCTGGGGCAATAGCGCCAGGCCGCGCATCAGATAGCCGGCGTTGAAGTTCTCCGGGTCGATGAACGGGCCGAGCGGCATGTTGTGATCCTCGCGCCGCAAACCCAACTCGACGCGGCGCGCGCCTTTCTCCTTCATGTGGCGCAGCAGCCGGCACACGAAGTCGGCGACCAGCTCGGAGCGCAGGGTCCAGCTGTTGCGGAAATAGCCGAACACCCAGGCCATGTTGGGCACGCCGGTGAACATCGTGCCGCGGTAGGTGACCGTCTCGTGGAAGGCCAGCGGCTTGCCGTCGATGGTGAAGGCGATGTCGCCAAGCACGCTGAGGTTGAAGCCGGTTGCGGTGGCGATGACGTCGGCCTCGAGCACCTGGCCGGACTTCAGCAATATGCCCTCGGGGACGAAACGGTCGATATGGTCGGTGACCATGCTCACCCGGCCCTTCTTGATCTCCTCCATCATGTCGCCGTCGGGCAAGATAGCGATGCGCTGGCGCCAGGGCAGGTAGGTGGGGGTGAAGTGCTTCTTCACCTCCTCGGGGCCGATAAAGGCCTCGATGCCGGCCAGAAGCTCGGCGACCACCACCTCTGGCTCGTCGAAGCAGCGGCGGGTGATCTCGTCGAAATCCACCACCACTTTTCGCCGCACGATCTCGTGCACCAGATGCTCGTCCAGCCCCAGCGGCTTGAGCATCTCCATGAAATCGTTCTGGTTAGGCTGGGCGATGAAATAGGTCGGTGAGCGCTGCAGCACGGTGACGTGGGCGGCCTTGCCGGCCATCGCCGGCGCCATCGTGGCCGCCGTGGCGCCCGAGCCGATGATCACCACCCGCTTGCCGGCATAGTCGAGATCAGCCGGCCAGTTCTCGGGGTGGGCGATCACACCCTTGAACGTCTCCATCCCCTGCCACTCGGGCGTGTAGCCCTCCTGGTGGCGATAGTAACCCTGACACATCCACAGGAACCCGGCGGTGAAGCGCGCCTCCCGCCCGTCCGGCCCCTCGGCGACCAGGCTCCACAGGTTGTCGGCGCTCGACCAGGAAGCCCGCAGCACCTTGTGGCCATAGCGGATGTGGCCGCTCAGATCGTTCTCCTCGATCACATCGCCCATGTATTTGCGGATCTCCCCGGCCAGGGCGATCGGCGGCCCGACCCAGGGCTTGAAGCGATAGCCGAAGGTGTAGAGGTCGCTGTCGGAGCGGATGCCGGGAAACCGGTGGCTGAGCCAGGTGCCGCCGAACGACTCCAGAGCCTCGAGCACCACGAAGCTGGTCCCCGGGTTCTGGGCCTGGAGGTGATGGGCGCTGGCGATGCCGGATATGCCGGCCCCGACGATCAGCACGTCGAAATGTTCGGCGGCCCCGCCTCTTGTGTCGGCCAGCGGGGCGTCTTGCGTCATCAGGTCCATCTGGTTTCCTCCAGACCCACCCTTCGGGCGGTGGTCGCGAACACTCCAGCGTGAACGGCGGAAAAAATCAACCGGGGGCGTCAATTGCGGGGGCACGGCGGCAGGTTCAGCGTTCCTGTTCAATCATCCCGACTGTCCCGAACGTCTCGGCATAAATGGTTTCGATCATCTCTGCTTCGCCGGCGGTTAGACCGTCGAACTCAGCATCGAGCGCCCGCCTCGAAAGGCGACCCAGGTTTTGCGCGAGAAAGCCGCGCAAAAGCTCGACCTTTCGCGCCGGCATGTCCACCACCTGCTGCACCATCAGGGAGAACCGGTCGTGGGCTTCGAGGAAGGCGACTTCCTCCGGCAGGTCCTGTTCCACGGTCAGCGCCACGCAGCCGTAGAGGAACTCCGCGTGCGCCGTTGCGTCGAAATAGCGGTAGTAGTCCGCGGTGTCATTGAGGACCTCGACGTTGCCGTCGGGGGTAGGGCGCCAGTCGACGAGCGGGAGTACCTGGGAGGAGTAGCTTTCAAGAATGGTCTTGTAGGCCTCGATTCGCCTTTCGATAGCGCTGCTGATCGGGAAGACGACACCCGGCGGATTGTAGCGCGCCCGCGCCAGCACATGGTGGAACAGCCATCGATGAAGACGACCGTTCCCGTCCTCGAACGGGTGCGTATAGACGAAGCCAAAGCCGACCGACGCCGCGGCGATGACGGGATCCAGTCCGCGCGGCGCGGCGCGTTCATCAAACTCGCAGATCCCAGTCACCAGATCGGCCAGATCCCGAGGCTGGGCGCTGATATGATCCGGCACGGGTTCGCGCGTGTCGCGATCATGCGTCCCGACGAAACCACCGCTGAGCCTTAGGCCAAGGTGGAGGAAGCGTGCATCGCCGATGACCACCTTCTGAAGCCGCTCCAGGTCTTCCAGGCTCAGGGGCCGGCTCCCGGCCTGGGCGATGGCCTGGGCCCACCGGGTGGCGCGCCCGCCCGAAGCGCGTTCGCCCTCGATGGCGAAAGACGACTTGCTGTCCTTTACGAGCAGGAAGGCGGCGGCTCTGGCGACCAGGTCCGCGCGCGCGTGTCCGATCACTTCACGGGCGCGCTCCCCATAACGACCCGCCCCGGCCACCCGTAGCGCCGCGGAGCGGCGAACCAGCGGACAGAAGCGCGGCGTGCCCGGCAGGTTGTCCAGCACCTTGTGCCGCGACGACGGCAAGGCCGTCTCGAGACCGTACTGTAAATCCTGATCGAGCACCGGCACGGCGCGCACCTTGCCCGGATCCGGGACGTCGAGGGTGCGGGAGGTCAGCCATTCGTATAGGAACCACAGACGCCGCGCGAAGGCGCCGGTCGGCGTCGCCAGGATGATATTGGTGATCTCGCGATCCGAGACATTTTTGAACAGAGCGGCCAGCACCCCGAAGTTCAGGCCTTCCCATTTGAAGGCGAAGGCCAGATGGCCCGCTAAATCGGGCACGGGCCGGTGCCGAGGCGTCAGCATCAGCCAATCGGTGGTTGAACCGGGGTGATGACGCCGCGCCAGGGCCGCCAGGCGCGGCGGCAATGGGGTTCGCAGCCCATAGTGCTGGATCAGGGCCGCGTAGCCGGTCGGAACCCCAGGCTCGGGGAGCGGCCTGCCGGCGAAATGCATGATGTGAGACTTGGGCCATTCACTCCCGTTGCTGGTCTCTGTCGAGTCGTTGGCCATCGGGTGCTCAATTCCGCGGATTCCGTTAACACGGCGTGAATATCTATCACCCGGAACGGTCGTTTGCGAGAGTGGTTCACGAAAAGCAGCCTCGACTTAGGGCGCTACCCCGCCGGCGTGAGTGAAATATCCACCATGACCTCGGCCGAGATTTCCTCCAGCGCCGCCTGAACCGCGCCCGCGGGCAATTCGGGCGGGAGCCGAAGAGACGCCTCCATGTTGAACAGCGGGATGCCGGAATAGGGCTCCTCGCTGATCCAGGATTTGAATGTCTCGATGTTGGCGCTGAGGCCGTTCAACACGGCGGTCACCTGGTTGACGATCCCGGGCCGGTCCTGGCCGACCAGGCCGAGATGCAGCGCTTCGCCATCCGGGCCGGGAGCTTCGACCGCTGGGGCGATCCGTACATCGAGACCATGGGCGTCCACCGCGCGCACGGCCGAACGCAGGCCGTCGACCCCGTCCGCGTCCAGCTCGACGAGCACCGATCCCACATACAGGCCGCCCAACAGACTGAGATGACTGTCCCGCCAATTGCCACCGGCCGACAGCACCGCGGCCGCGAGCGCTCGGGTGAGACCTGGTCGGTCGCTGCCGACCACGCTTAAGACAAACAACGCCATCGGTGACTTTCAGAAGGGCCCTGGTTTTGGCGGGGGAGATTTGGGCGATGGATATTACGTGGCGGTTCTTGACGCCAGAGAGGGGGTGGCGCGGGGCGGAGGATTTGGTGCGCTCCCGTGGAACCGAAAAGCCGAGTGAGGCCAAGTTCCAGTGACCATTATTAGTTTATGCAATTTCGATAAGACGGGATAAGATCACTTGATATTAGGCCGCGACGCCGGCAATCCGCCGTCGACCCATGCAACGAGTTGGGTGAGACGCGAGCTTATGGCACGCGCGCAACCAGGAAGCCTGTGACGTCACAGCTCCGCTACCGCCGTCAGATTCACCACCCCGTGGGGCACGAGATCGATGTGGTGCGAGAGCGGCTGAAACGCCTGAAGGAGCAATTGCGATGACGAGTGACGACGACATGGAGCTGGTCCACGGCAGCGGTAGCCTGTTCCGCGACCTTGGGCGGCCGAACCCGGAAGCGCGCCAACTCAAGGCGGTCCTGGCGGGCCAGGTGCTCAAGGTGCTGGACGCCCACGGGCTGAGCACCCGCAAGGCCCAGGCCTTGACCGGAATCGATCATGGCGATTTTTCCCGCGTGCGGCGGGCGAAACTCGACCGATTCACCGTCGAGCGCCTGATCGCGATGCTGGAGGGCCTTGGCCAGGAGGTGGAGGTTTCGGTGGACGTACGCCCCAGGGGGTGCCGACGTTGACGTCAAAGCCCCCCGCCGCGGCGCTATTGTAGCGCGCCTTGGCGGCGGACCTGACAGCGGGGATTCCTTCGTCCCTATATACGGACTAAGGAAGATAGCGGGTCCAGTTGAACCGTAGCGGTCAAGCCTGCCGGGAAGCGGTGAGTTCCGGTTGAGAGGTCGCCGCGCAGGTCGAACACTGGTTTGCTCGTGGCGGATGAAGGAGGCCCATGGCCGAGGAGCACAAGACGTTTCAGTTGCGGTATGTTGGCGCGCGTTTTGATGGCGCCCGGCTTCCGCTGGACGTCATCTCGGATCTGCCGGCATTCCGCGACCTCCTGGTGTCTTACGCCAAGGACCGCTGGCGGGCGCTCAATCATCAGCGACGGCGGCTCCCGAAAGGCTTCGATCGCGGGATTTCGTTCGATCTGGTTGCAATCGAAGAGGGCAGCGCGATGCCCAAGCTCGACTGGAGCCGTCGCATCCTCCAGGAGACGCTGCCGGGTTTCGCGGACGAAATGGAAGAGTTGGTCAACAACTCCTACGACGAGCTTGTGGCCGTGATCGATGGCGTGGCCAACGATCGCTTCCCAAAAGCGTTGTCCCCGGAACAGATCGGCGCGTTGAACCGGTTCGGCGCCGGCTTGCGCGAAGGCGAACAGATAGAGTTCGTCGGGAGCCATGGAACGGATGGCAATGTCGTCTTCCTGAACACGGCCCGCCGCAAAGCGCTGATTACTCGCGTTCGGGAGACATACGACGCGCGGTACGAGAGCACCGGGCGGCTCGCGGGCCTGCACGAGGGTGGACGGCTTATGGTCGCGACCGATAGATATGGCGAAGTCCCGGTGGAGATCGACCCCGCCCGGATTCCGGATTTCGACGGAAATATCGGCGCCGAGGTTCAGTTCTCGCTGAAGATCATGCTGGATAGTCAGGATGCTTTCCGAGGCGTCGTCGACGTCTATGATGTCGATCTCATCGATGCGGACCTCGCGGAGGACCTCGACAGGTGCCGCGCCCGGGTTAGCGAATTACGCTCCTTGCCAGCAGGGTGGCACGACGGCGAGGGGAGGGCAGTTGCCGCACCGGCGGCGGACGCCGCGGGTGCGCTCCTCTCTAAACGGCCTGACCTGGCCAGCGCGTACAGGATTTTCCCGACGCTGAGCGGCGGCCTGACCTTCGAATTCGAGACGAATGGTTGGGATTTGTCGGTCGAGTTCGATCCCGAGGGCAAACCCGAAATCTACGGAGTCCGCTTGGACGGCCCGGACGAAATAGAGCCGCAAGGCTTCCGGGAGCTGGACGCGGAGTTCCTTGCCGTTTTCGATCAATGCACGGGTCGCTGAGGATCATGTCCGACCAGCTGGCCGATGACGCGGAGATTCTTTTCCGCCAGGTGCACCCGAGCTTCATTCAAGGAGATGAACCGTCTAGCCAACCGTTCCTGCCGACGCCCAAGGACGACAACAAGCTGTCGCTTGATCGCGCCTCGCTGACGACGGCGCTCGAAGCGCACGCGTTGTTCACCTCGAACGGTCGTCAGTCGGTCGCCGTCTATGGCCTGTCGGTCGGAGAGTTCGGAGCCGAACGGCTCCCTTGCTTCTCCGATCCACTCAAGGCGACCGTGGAAGATCCGGCGAACCCAGCCCATGCCTACGCGGAGTATTCGATGCACGGGATCGCCCAGCAGAAAAACAAGGCCAAGCGACTCAAACAGAAGGCGCTCGCGCGCGGTCGCCTTCATCCGTGATCGCAAACGAGGAATGTGTCGGAGACAAGAGACTATGAGCAAAAAAACTACTGTGAAGGATCAATACGATTTCAGCGGCGCGACCCGCGGCAAGTTCTACCGCGCGGACGCAGAGCTGATCCCGCCGGTCCACCTCCATAGCGAGGTTCTTGCCGAGCTGAAGTCGCGCCCGGCGGTGTCGGCCAATCCGTGCGGGGAGGGCGCGGGGTATCATCGGGCGTCAGGCTATATTCGGTAAATCCTCCGGCGCGGCGCAAAGCTCTAGTGCCCCAAGCATCCGAAGTTGCGCGCGGGCTGCCTTCGAAAATGGGCTATCAGGCAACGTTGCTTGCCAGAGTTGGCCGCGCGGACCTTCGATCGGCAGACCGTCGGCAATTGCCTCGTTCTCCTGGGCGACAGCTACGGTTTGCAATAGAGTCTCCCAGGTTTCGCGGACAGCTCGCATGACCTTAGCCCTCGCGCTGATCAAACCCGGGAGATTGAGCCCATAGAGCTCAATAGAGCGCTCGACACGACGTTGTGCCGTTCCGACGCAAAATCGACCACAGCACATGTATCCCATCACGTTGACATCGATCAGATCGACATCGGTTCTGACTGTCGGGTCCAGCAACAACGGTCGCTCATCTTCGATGCTGCGATCGCCCCAATTCGCTTGCGCCGTCCCGGGGACCAATGGAAACCAACTCCCCTTGCCGACAACCTGTAAAGTCTCCTCATCTATACTCCGTCGGTTTGCCCTGCCGGCGACCAGGCGAAAATTTTCCCAGCTAAAGGCCAACCAAGGATAGCCGTCATCGACGATATTGACGTCGCGTCGTGCTTCATTCTTGGGGCGAAAATGGTCCACGTCGAAGAATGAATTATGTGGCGGACTTTCCGAGTACCAACACTTTCCGTAAGACATTTTCGACAGATACTTGGCAAAGCCACGCCATACGCAAGACTTCTTCCGAATGAACGCCGCGCGCTCTGCCTCCGGCAAGGCTTCGAGTTCGGCCTGCGTCCGCTCGGCAAGCCTCAGCACCTTCTCCGGAATCAGACCGGGGTCACGACGCACGTATATCAATGTGCGGCTTCCCTTCCGTCGATCAACTGCTTGATCAATGCCTGCATGGCGCGATGGCGCTTTTCAATGTCGGCCGGGGTCATCGGCGGCCGGTCGGCGTAGCGCACGTCTTGCCACGCGCGCAGGAAATCCTGATAGAGCGGTTCGCGGTCCTCGTTCATGAAGCCAAGACGGTTGAGCTTATCATTGATTTCAATGAGTTGCTTTTCCTGATCTGACGTTCGTTGATCGAGCCTCGCCAGCGCGTTCCGGTCGTCGACTTGCTTTTGGGTCTCTTCGTCAAGACTGCTTGCCAGACCGAATATTTCCGTCAGGGTGGCCGTGAAACCCATGCCGCGAGGATCGGCGTAAGGGGGCGTGACGCGCGACTTGCCATCTTCGGCCAGGTGCATGACTCTCACCTCGGGGCGGGTCAATGAAGCTATCGTCAGCGGATTATGCGTCGTTAGCAGGACATGACAGCGATCCCCACTCGTCTCCGCCCACCTCCGGATCAAGTCGAGATACTCGTATTGCCAGCGCGGGTTGAGATGGGTGTCGGGCTCGTCGAGCAGGAAGAGCGTGCGTTTGTTTCGCGACAGCCGGATCAAACCCAACACCATCAGGAGTTGCCGTTCGCCCTCCGACATTTGGCCGTAACTGACTTCGCCATCCTCCGCGCCCACACGCGTCACCCACACCTGAACCCAGCGATAGAGGTCCGAGATGTCGATACTCTCCAATTCCTCAAACAGCTGAAGGTCGTTCTCGAAATTCCCCGCAAAGGACATCAACGCCTCGCGGTTGCGCAGATAGATTGCGTATTGGCTCTCGCTCTTGCCTTTGCTGCGATAGTCGTCGCGCGCGCGTTCAGTCAGCGGCATGGGAAAAAACGCCTGCTTCCGGACCAGGCGCGCGGCCCGGGCCGGCCGACCGCCTGCGCCCCAGAACTGTTCGGGATCGGCGTTTCGCTTGTTTTCCGCATACCAGGGCTTGCGCAGCAGCAGCATCGCCGAATGGAAACCGGTCACGCCGAGCATGTCTTTCAACAAGTCGGTTATCTTGGGGTCGTTACAGGTTAGGAGCGACAGAAGGGCCAGTACGCCATGGATGGGCCGTGCATAGAACAGCCTCCGATCCTCAATGCTGGCGAATTTGAAAATATCCTCGGAATTGTCAGCGATAAGCTTTCTGTAGTATTTTTCCTGATGGTGATCGAACAGGGACTCCATCCGGTTATTCGTGCCAGAATAATATGAAAAAACCATATCTGGAAACCAGGAACTTTTGTTCGCCTGAAAATTTCCGCGTGTGATCGAGATTCCATTTATCTCAATTATCCAGCTGCCGCCTTCACTTGAAAGCGTCACGAACTGGTTGCCAATCCGGTAATCGAGTTTGAATCTGAAAGGCGGTGGCGCGATATCGAGATCGGCGTTGCGGAAGATCCGCACGATGGCTTCCAGCAGATAGGATTTCCCCGATCCGTTCTGGCCGATGATCACCGTGGTCAGGCTCGTTTGGTCGAACTCGACGGTGACGTCGTTGAGGTTGTGGAACCCGTCGATCCAAAGGCGCATCAAATGCACGGTTAGGCGGCCTTGACCCAGTGATTGTCGTCGACCAGCCAGCCGCGATCATGCTCGTCGGAAAGCTGCCGGTAAAAGTCCACCAAGTCGAGATCGGCTTTCTTGAACAGCGCCTCGGGTTTCGCCGCACCGTTCATGGTTTTGAGAATGTTGGTCAGATAGGGTTTGCCCTTCACCTCGTCCCGGCTCTTGCTCACGGATTTGTCTCCTGATTTTTTCGCGTATCCGGCGCCCCGGACCGTCGCCGCGCCGCCTGCCGCCCCTGTCGATTCAATTGGCTTGGCCGTTCGTCCCCGCCCTTTCTTGGCGGTTGTCGCGCGTTCCGCTTTGATCCGTTCCAGCAGCACGCTAGCCGGTTCGTCATTCGGGTCTTGGGGGACGAGCGCGCCGCGGAAGGCCTTGGCGAGGATGGCGGCGTCGAGTTTGGGGAGCAGTCTGGCCACCGCCGCTTGATCGATGGCAACACGGTCGAGCCAGCCGAAGGCGGACTCGATGCAGCGGACGATTTCGGCCTGTTCCTTGATCGAACAAACCGGGATTGGAAATCGATTGACCTTCGTGATGCTGAGTGTGTGTAGCCCCGAACTTGATGAGGCGACCCGTTCAATCGCTGAACGCCCGATCGGGGATAGAAGCCAAAACAATCCATAACCCGCGACAAGGGCATCATCCGGTCGCGCGCGGATAATGTGGTTTTGGTGTGAGCAATCGGCAATCTCATCGTTCCACATGGCCACGCGACCGACCTGCTCAATGCTCCCGTTCCCTTCAACGATCAGAAGGTCACCGCGCTCCAATTTGGTTTTTGCGAGTTCTGACGGAGTGCATCCGATGTCGGCCACATCATTCAGCCGCAACTCATTGGCGTAGACATTTGCGACACGCAAGTACGGCGAGCGTGTCTTTATAGCTTCTCGGCTGGCGTTTTTTGTTAGGCCGCCAGTGACACGGGCAATATTTCCGAAGGATGTCCACATCCAGCTATCTGGAATTGCTGTCAATGCATCGGTTCGACCATCATTCCCATTCGGGGAATGATCGAAAGCCGAGGTCAATGGATTTGTCTCCCGCCACCCCGCCGTCAGTTCTCCCGAAAACGCGAGGGCGAGAAGGCGTTGTTTGTAGCGGGCGATGAGGGTGGGTATGCGGGCGAGATCGGCGCGGGCGGTCAGGCCGTCCAACTTCGCCACGATCCGCCGCTGTTCGGGGAGGGGTGGGAGAGGGACATCAAGCGAATAGACATCCGCCCGGCTTAGGCCGGGGATCGCTGTCGCCCTATTCATCTCAGGCAAAGGCAAGGACCGAAAAAGGTTGTTTATGAAACGAGGATCAAGGCCGTTAAATTGGTCGACGAAATACGTTGTGTCTATTGGGTAGCATGGTGAGTCCGAATAGTGAATCTCGCCTATGCTACCTTTCCTGCCGATGACAATTACGGGTGCCGCCGTGATAGCCGTCCGGTGGGTTCCAACAACGCCGTTGGAACCAAACACGTTATAGGACCCCGACTCGCGCTCGTTGGCGGGCAGACCTCTCCCGTAGCTAAGTGTCAGGACCTCCCCGATGGCAGGCCGGGCCCAGCCCTCCGGCAAGTCACTCATCCCGTCACCCCGCCAACCGCGCTCTTCGCCTGTTGCCAGTCATGGTAGGTTTGCTTCGATCCCTGCACCTTCCATTCAGTGCGGCCATTGCTGTTGCGATCCAGCACGACGGCGGCGGCGGCGGAGGGGCTTTTGAAGGCATACGGTTCAGCGAAGACGTAACGCCCTTCCGCCGTTTCGACTAAGACGCCTTGGGCGATCAGTTCGGCCTTCAGTTCGCCGTAGCTCTGCTGGACAAAGCCGGTGTCCTTTAGCGCCTCCGAGCCCTTGATGACGATGAACTCGCCATCTTCCTCAACGGCCAGGGCTTTGACGCCTGACTTGTGGCGGATTTCGAACATCACCTCATAAGGTGGGCGTTGAGCCGAGGTCGTTTCGGCGCTGGCCGCCGCGCGCGGCCGGGGTTTGAGCAGATCGAGGCCGACGACCGGTAGGACGGTTTTGAGGTTAGCTAGGAAGGCCTCCATATTGGCCCGGTCAGCTTCCGGGAGGCGGCGTTTTTCAGCGGACGGCTCCTGGCCGTTGTCGAGGGCGACCCGTCCGGCGTCGCGCGCGATCTCGATCAGACGCGCCTCCAGATAGCGCACATGACCTTTGGTGAGGGCGTCGTCACTGGTGGTGACGACTACCGCGGTCTCCCAAAACCCGCGCTCGCCGGCGCTCTGGCCGACCCGAGATTTCACGCTATCGGCCTCACCGATATAGGCGCGCATCTTCAGGGCGTCGGTCGGGTCAGGCCCATAGAGGATATAGACACCCGTGCGATCCACCTCGGGCCGGGTGGTCAAGGCGGCGAAGGTCGATTGCGTCGCCACGAGCACGGCGCCGGTCCAGCCGTGCAGCGAGGCGATCATCAGGCCGTTGGGGGAGCCATCGACCAGGAAGAGCTGGATGGTGCGCCCGAAGATTTCCGGGGGCGCCATGAAGTTCGATGTCACGCCTCCACCCCGTCAACTTCGGCCAGTTCATCCGCCACCGCCTCGATCTCCTCAAGCGCGGCGCGCAGATGGCCGAGGATCGCGGCGGCGATATCGTCTGGTTCGATCAGGCCTTCTTCGACCACCTCTTCGTCGTCACGCAGCCAGCCGATGTCGAGATTGTCGTTGCGCTTGGCTATCTCAGCGCGAGTGAAGCGACGGAAACGCCCGCTCTCGCCCTCATCAACGCGTTTCGACCCGCCGAATTTGTCGACGCCGAAGGCCTTGATGAACGGTGCGAAGTCGTCGGGCAGCAGGGTGCGGGTTTTGCCGAAATTGGGCATTTGCGCGCGCAGGTCATAGATCCAGACGGTCTTTGTGGCGCCGATCCGTTCCTCGGACCGTTTGGTGAAGAACATCACATTGGTCTTCACCCCCTGGGCGTAGAAGATGCCGGTGGGCAGGCGCAGGATGGTGTGCAGATCGCACAAGTCCATCAACCAAGTACGTAATTCTCGGCCCATATTGTCTTCGAAGAGGACATTGTCGGGCACGACGATTGCCGCGCGGCCGCCGATTTTGAGCGAACGCACGACGTGCTCGACGAAGGGCAAGGGTCCTTTCGCTGCCGTCGCTGTGATCACGAAGTTCGAGCGCGAAACCCGTTCGGGGAATTTATTAAACGGCGGATTGGTAAGGATCAGGTCGGCGGGGTCGAGCCGCTCCGCGTCCGACGACAAGGCATCGATGCAAAGGATAGGCTCGTCGATACCGTGTAGCAGCAGGTTCATGGTGTTCAGGCGATGGGTGCCGGTGATCAGTTCAGCGCCCTGATAAGCGTCGTTGCGCTGCCATTCGGCTTTCGACGGCGTCAACTTCACGAAGTCATCGGTGGCGCGAAGGATTGCCCGATGGGCGGCGATCAGGAATCCGCCGGTTCCTGCGGCTGGGTCCTGGATGACTTCGCCTGCCACCGGCTTGACGAGTTCGATGATGGTTTCGATCAGCGGGCGGGGTGTAAAATACTGGCCAGCTTTGGATTTGCGCTCGGACGTGGTGCGTTCGAGCAGACCTTCGTAGAGGTCGCCAAGGCCGTCCTCTTCGGCGGCGTACCAATCAATCTGGTCGATGGTTGTGATCAGGGTCGTGAGGGCGGTGGCCTTGGTGAGGGATGTCTTGACGTCGGTGAACACCTGTTTCACCAGCGGAAAATTAATTTTCGGGTTTGTGCCCAGTTCGAGCAGAAGCGCCCGATAGCGGGTCAGGCGCGCCTCGCCCTCCAGTTTTTTCAACGCGCCCCAACGACATTCGGGGGGCAGGCGCAGCTCAAGTTTCTTGCCGTCGCGCGACACCTCTTCGAGCATTTTAAGCAGGAGCAGGTAGGTCAGTTCGGTGACGTATTCATAGTAGCTGACGCCGCCGCCCTGCAGGCTCTTGCTGGCATTCCAAAGTTTCTGAACGGTTTCCCGCGCGCGTGGTCCGTTCATTATCCCGTGGCTTTCCAGATCGTGGCGTTGAGGTCGCTGACGACGGTTTGTAGCTCGCCGCCGAACACCTTGTTAATGCGATTCCAGCCGCCAAGCGCCGCGAACGGCTCCTCATCGAAGGCGGCGCGATCCACAACCAGCGCCAGGGTCATCTGATCGCCGATCCTGCGAATCCAATTGCGCTGAACCTCCGTCCACGGTCGTTTGGCCTGGATCGACGCCACCGCCGCGCGCACACGGTCGGCATAGGGGATCAGCGGATCGCCGATGGCGGCCTGGCGGATATAGCCGATGATCGAGGCGGCGATTCGTGATCGACCAGAAAGCCGTCGATCACCGCCTCGCGATAGGAATAGCGAAACACCGGCTCCCCGAAGATATCCACGGTGTGCAGGGCTGGCGTGGCGGTCAGGCCGATCTTTACCGCGTCGAAATGATCGAGCGCGCGACGGTATTTCGAGACATAGTCATCCTGATCGCGGAAGCTCAGTTCCGAGTCCGACATCTCCCGGTCGAGCAGATAGCCGCGATGGCATTCGTCGACGACGATCAGATCGTATTGATCCACCGGCGGGCCATCGGCGAGCGACTCGGCGAACAGAACCCTGCGCACCAGGCCTTGGATCGTGCAGATGTGGACGCGCGTTTCGGGATCGGGGGTCACCTCGCCCAGGCCCATGAGCCCGAAGATGTCGGCGAAACCCTTACCCGAAACGATCTTGGTTGTGGTGAACTCCTTCTCCGTCTGATCGCCAAGTGCGCTGCGATCGACCACGAAGCAGACGCGTCGGAACCGCTTGGCCGAGATCAGGCGATAGAGCAGGGCGATGGCCAGCTTGGTCTTACCGGTGCCGGTGGCCATGGCGACCAGCATCTGGGTTCGGTCGGCGGCCAATGCTGTTTCGACCGCCTCGATCGCCGCGCGTTGATAAGCGCGCAAGTGAAAGCCGAACGAGAAACCTTGCTCGGCAAGGTTGGCCTCGGCGGCGTCCCGGTCGACTTCCAGGCGTTCGAGCAGCCCCCGCGGGGTCGGCCAGCCGATCAGGGCTGTGGCAGGATTGGTCGCCTTGCGCACGTCGCGCCGCCAGATTCCCGATAATGACTCCAACTGTTTCAGATAGGGGCGACCGTTGGTGGAAAACACGAACGGGGCGCGATGCTCTCCCCACGGAGCGCCCTCGGCGAGGTGCGCGGCGTCGATCGTGATGTCGGTGGAATATCGCTCCGCCTGCGGCAAGACGCTCATGACATTTTTGTTGGAGCGCTTGGCCTCAACCATACCAACGAGTTTGAGGCCGGCGAACAGGGCGTAGTCGGCGGGGCCGCTATTGGTGGGCCACTCGGCGATGGCCAGATTGCGGTTCTTCGCGGGGCGGGCTCCCTTTGAATGGCGGATCGTGAGGGTGTCAGCCTCCCAGCCAGCGTCGCGCAATTGTTGGTCTATCAGAGAGCGTGTCGCGGCCTCATCCAGTATGATAAAGGCCGCCGCGTCCTCGCCGCGTTTAATCGCCTGGCTGGCCCCCGCCGGCGCGGCGACGGATTGGGCCTGCAGGGTCGCCAGTTCACCGGCGAGACGTTGAACCTGTCGGTCAGTGTCCTGGGCCAGCTGCTCCCAGATGGCGCGATCATCGGCCTCGCGTCGCCGAAGCGCCTCGCTGCTCAGAAGCGCCAGGGCGGCAGCCTCCGCATCGGCCTTGGCCCGTTCGCTCGCCGATTGGACGGCCGCCAGTTCGGCCCTCAAACGGTCGAGCTCGACGCGCAGATCGGCGGACGGATCGGCCGGCGGCCGCGGGGGGGTGAAGGGTCCGGGATGGAATCTCGCCGCCGGGCCATCGAAGCGATGGAACCAGACCGAAAGTTGGCGGGCGACCTTCAACGCCGTCAGGGCCTCGTCATGACCGCCGGCCCCCTCGTGCACCGCTCGATTTCCGGCCTCGCGCAGGTGGTGCAATAGGTCGATGACTTCCTGAGGGGCTATCCGATCGGCTCTGAACTTGCGCAGGAGGTCCGATTGCGAGGCGTCCGGCCGGTCCAGCGCCCCAGCGCGCGCGGCGACTTCTTTGGCCAGAACCTCGCCGAACTGGCGCAGCTTGATCAGCGAAGTGCTGGGGTCGGTCGGAAAATAGTGCTCGGCCAGGGCGGCGAGTTGAAACAAAGCCGGCGCGCGCGTCTCAAGGAAACCAAAATTTGCGCTGGTCGACGTCATTCCACCCCGGCTCACGTGAACGGACAACACTTTAGACCGGTTTCGGATTGGATTCTAATCTGGGTGGCAATCTCCTCGGACATGTCGAGTTTTCGGGACAGCCCCACGGAACGACCGTCAACAGAAGGAATAGGAATATCGACAACACCGGATCAAATCATCGTTGACTTTTTGATTGCAATATGCAATCATCTCCCTCGTGCTCAACCCCACCCCATCCTCCCCGCCGCTCCCAGGCCCAGCCCCCGACCCGCGCGCGGCCGAGATCGCGCGCGCCGAACGGCAGCTGGCGATGCTCGACCGGATGGCCGAACTCGGCATGGAGCTCGCGGAGGCCCAGCAGCGCAAAGCGGTCGCCGAGGCCCTGGCGCCGGTGGATGCGACCACTGAATCGGCCAGCCGGCCCCTGAACAGGGAACCCGCCGAAATCTTCGTACGTGTCACCCGCGCCGTGCGGCTCACCCTGGCCATGCAGATGAGCCTGGAAAAGACCATCCGCACTCTGCGCGAGGCGCCGGCCGCCGAGGCTACGCCTACGGCCGACGATGCTCCCGCCGGCTATGACAACGACCGTGGGACCGCATGGGTGCCCGGCTATTGGCGCAAGCATCATTCCGAGGTGAACGACGGTAGCCGTAAGGACCTTGTGCGCGACCTCGTCTGGGACGTGGCCAACCACGACATCCACGACATTTTCGAAGGCCAGCGAACCCTATCGAAGCTGCATGAGCGGCTGAGAGAGACCGAAACCTACGATGAAATTCTCTACCGGCCGCTGAAGGAAACGATAGAGGCGGTGTGCGCCGACCTCGGCCTCACCCCCGACTGGTCCCGCTGGACCGGCGAGGGATGGCTTCCGCCGACCAGCCGCTACCAATGGCAGACCATGTGGGGTCCGCCCGAACCTGACCTCATAGAGCCTTCGCCGCCGCCAGCACGTCGGCCGTATGGCCCGGGACCCTGACCTTGCGCCACACCCGGGCGATCTTGCCGTCCGGTGCGATCAGGAACGTCGCGCGTTCGATACCCATATACTCGCGGCCGTACATGCTCTTCTGCACCCACACGCCATAGGCCTCCAGCACCGCGCCTTCGGGATCGGAGCCCAGGATGACGTTCAGCTCGTATTTGGCCTTGAACCTGTCGTGGCTCTTCACCGAGTCCTTCGACACCCCCACCACCACGGCGCCGGCCTTGGCGAAATCGCCGGCCGCCTCGGTGAAGCCCTTGGCTTCGTTGGTGCAGCCGCTGGTGTCGTCCTTCGGATAGAAATACAGCACCACCGCCTTACCCTTGAGCCCGGCGAGGGAAACGTGGCCGCCGCCGTCGGTCGCCATGTCGAAATCGGGCGCCGGGTCGCCGGCCTTCAGGTCGATGGTCATGGTTTGGGTTCCTCAGGTCACGACGAGACGTTTACGGGCGTTGCCCTTGCGCAGTTCAGCCTCCGCGCCCGACAGCGTCACCAGGGCGCCGGGGTCGGCCACCTTCACCCCGTCGATCCGGAACGCGCCGCCGGCGATCTGGCGGCGGGCGTCGCCGTTCGAACTGGCGAAACCGGCGGCCACCATCAGCGCGGTGTTGGACATCGCCGCGATCTCCGCGGCGGCGACCTCGACCGTCGGCAGATCGCTGGACAGCTTGCCTTCCTCGAACGCCGTCCGCGCCGTGTTGGCCGCCGTGTCCGCCGCCTCCCGGCCGTGCAGCATCGTGGTCGCCTCGCTGGCCAGCACCTTCTTGGCCTCGTTGATCTCGGCCCCGCCCAAGGTTTCCAGGCGAGCGATCTCGTCCAGCGGCAGGTCGGTGAACAGGCGCAGGAACCGCCCGACGTCGGCGTCCTCGGTGTTGCGCCAGAACTGCCAGTAGTCATAGGGCGAGCGCATCTCGGCGTTCAGCCAGATGGCCCCGTCGACGGTCTTGCCCATCTTGACGCCCGAGGCGGTGGTGACCAGCGGCGCGGTGACGCCAAAGGCGCTCTTCGCCTCGACCCGGCGGATCAGATCGATGCCGTTGACGATGTTGCCCCACTGCTCGGACCCGCCAAATTGCAAAGTGCAGCCATGGCGCCGGTTGAGCTCCAGGAAGTCGGCCGCCTGCATCAGCATGTAGTTGAACTCGAGGAAGGTCAGCGGTTGTTCGTTCTCGATCCGGCTGCGCACGAACTCCAGGGTCAGCATCTTGTTGATGGTGAAATGCACGCCATAGTCGCGCAGGAACTCGATGTAGCCCAGCTTCTCCAGCCAGTCGGCGTTGTTGACCATCAGCGCGTCGGTCGGCCCGTCGCCAAAGGCCAGGAACGGCGCGAACGCCCGGCGAATGCCGGCCAGGTTCTCGGCGATCACCGCGTCGGTCAGCATCGGCCGCTGCGCGGTCTTGTCCGACGGGTCGCCGACCTTGGTGGTGCCGCCGCCCATCAGCACGATCGGCCGATGGCCGGTCTGCTGCAGCCGGCGCAGGGTCATGATCTGCACCAGGCTGCCGACGTGCAGGCTGGGGGCGGTGGCGTCGAAGCCGATGTAGGCCGAGATCGGTCCCTTCAGCGCCGCTTCGTCCAGGCCGGCCAGATCGGTGGCCTGATAGACATGGCCGCGCTCAAGCAAGATCCGGACGAGGTCCGAGCGCGGCTTGAAGGTCGGGTCTGGGGCGGACATGAAAACGGCTCCTTGGTGAGTTCGAGGCCGGAGACCGTCTCTCTGCATGAGCCGCCGCCGACCGATGGCGGCGGACACGTGACTGACCGACCGCTCGCTACAGGGGCGAGCGGTAATAGCGGCTGGCGTTGGTGGCGCGGGTCGTCATGGCCGCTAGCTACCGGGCCTTGGCCATGGCAGTCAAGGCGATGATGCGAGTCCTCGGCTTCATGACCGGCACCTCCCTCGACGCGGTCGACATGGCCGTGGTCGAAACGGACGGCGACGCCATTCTCGGCTTCGGCCCGGCCGGCGAACGCAAACTGGAGGCCTCGACCCGCGCGCTGGTCGAGGCGGCGATCGTCGCCGGCCGCGCCTGGGCCTGGAACGCTCCCCAGCCGTCGGCGTTCGGGGTGGCGGCCCGGGCGGTGGCGGAGGCACACCTGGTCGCGGCCCGTGCGTTCATGGCCAGCAAGGGACTGAGCGCCTCTGACTTCGACCTGGCCGGTGTCCACGGCCAGACGGTGCTGCACGAACCGCCGGGCCCGGCCCGCGCCGAGGGACGTACGGTGCAGTTGATCGACGCGCAATATCTGGCCGACGCCCTGGGGATCGCCGTCGCCCACGACTTCCGCACCGCCGATGTGGCGGCGGGCGGGCAGGGCGCCCCGCTGGCGCCGGTCTACCACGCGGCCCTGGCGCGGTGGTCGGCGCTGGAGGCGCCGGTCGCGGTGCTGAACCTGGGCGGGGTCGGCAACGTCACCCTGATCGGTCCAGACGGCGCGCTGGAAGCCCACGATACCGGACCTGCCAACGGCATGATCGATCTCTGGGTTCAGGCGCGGACACAAGGTCGCTGCGACGAGGGCGGGGTGCTGGCCAGGGCCGGCAGGGTGGACCAGGCCGTGCTCGCCGACTATCTGGCCCATCCCTATTTCCAGACGCGCGGACCCAAATCCCTGGACCGGTTCGATTTTTCCCTGGAACCCGTGGAGAAGCTGTCGCTGGAGGACGGCGCGGCGACCCTGACGGCCTTCGCGGCCGAATCCGTCGCCGTGGGCCTCGCGGCGCTCAACCATCGGCCCGCCCGGGTGATCGTGTGCGGCGGCGGCCGCCACAACCCAGCGCTCATGGACGCGATCGCCTCGCGGGTTCCCAGCGATGTTCAAACCGCCGAGGCGGTCGGCTGGCGCGGCGACTCCATCGAAGCCGAAGCCTTCGCCTACCTCGCGGCCCGCACGGCCGCGCGCCTGCCGATCTCCTTCCCCGCCACCACCGGCGCGCCCTCGGCGATCACCGGCGGCCGGATCGTGCATCCGGCGACGTGACGTTGTTGGGGAGGGGGTGATCGAGCCATATCGCCAAGCTGGAGCCCCCATCCCCCCTCCGGGGGACTTCCCCCAAAGGGGGAAGAGAGAGATTGGAGACACGCTTCTCCTCCCCCGCTGGGGGAGGGGGACCGCGAAGCGGTGGAGGGGGCTCCAGCTTGGCGACACGATGCAGTCACTACGTCCGCCGCATCGCCCCGATGACAGCCTTCGCCAAAGACCCCTCAAACAGCGTCTCCAACGACACGCCAAGTCTCAACCGCCAGTTCGGCCGTTCGCGGTCGGTGCCGGGCAGGTTCACCGCGATGCGCTCGCCGGCCAGATCCTCCACCTGCGCGATCGCCAGGGCCGCCCCCGATCGGGCGATGAAGGCATGGATGGCCGCCGCCAGCTCGGCGTCCAGAGCAGACGCCGGATCAATCCCTCCGCAGAGCTCAGCCTCCGTCAGGGCCTCAATCAGTTCGACCTTGTCCCGCACCCGCGCGGCCCTGGCCTCCTCGGCTTCGGCGGGCGTGATCAGACCCAGATCCAAACGCTCGGCGATATCCACGCCCTCCCACCAGCCGGCCAGCGGTGGCAGGTCGTGAGTGTCGACACAGGCCCAGGCCTTGTGGGGACAGGCCGACGGTGGTCGGAAACCGCCTTCGTCGCGCTCGAACGGCAGCACACGGTAGCTGAGCGCGCCGACCGCCGACAGCGCTTCCCGGAATCCCTCCGGCACCGTCCCCAGGTCCTCGCCGATGACTAGGCACCCAGCCTGGACGCTCTCCAGGGCGACGACGCCGAGCAGGTCGTCGAACGGAAAGGCCACATAGGCGCCCTCCGATCCGTCGGCGCCATCGGGAACCCAGAACTGCCGGGCGAGGCCCATGACGTGGTCGATGCGCAGCGCTCCGGCGTGGCGCATATTGGCGGCCAGCAGAGCCGAGACGCCTCGATAGCCGTCGGCCCGCAGCCGGCGCGGATCGAACGGCGGCAGGCCCCAGACCTGGCCCTGGGGTCCAAGCGGATCGGGCGGCGCGCCGATCGACACGCCGCGGGCCACCAGCGCGGCTTCGGCCCAAATCTCCGCGCCGTCGGGCGCCGCGCCGATGGCCAGATCGCGGCAGAGACCGAGGCTCAAACCCGAGACCCGGCGGGCCGCGTCGGACAGCTGGTTCTCGCACAGCCACTGCAGATATTGATGGAAGCGCAGGCGCTGAAAATGGGCGGTGGCGAACGCCCGCGCGGCGGGACCGTCCGGGTCATGAAGTCCGGCGGGCCAGTTCCGCCAGGCCTCGCCCGGCCGGCTCTCGGCCACAGCCTGGAACAGCGCGAACCGCCGCAACCTCTCCCCGCCGGCGACGATGAAGGCGTCCAGTCTGGGGTCGGCCTGGCCGTGGGCGAAACTCGCTTCCAGCGCCCGGGTTTTCAGCGCCCGGACGCGAGCGTGATCTATGGCGGGCAGGGCGGACAGTTGTGCGGCGCGATCCCTGAACGAACCCGCGAACGCCACCCGCTCGAGGTCCAGATAGATCGGATCGAGGAAGCGCCGGTCCGAGGGATAATAGGGGCTGGCCAGGTCCGGCCGGTCATTGAACAGGGCATGCAGCGGATTGAAGCCAAGGATCGCGCCGCCCCGCTCCGCCGCCGCCTCGCCCAACGCGCCGAGCGTTGTGAAGTCGCCAATCCCCTGATCGCCCTGGCGGCGAACGCCGTAGATCTGGGTCGCCAGCCCCCAGACGCGGCCCCCGTCCTTGAGGACCTCCGGCGCATGACAGGCGCGGGGCGCGATGATCAAGTGGCAGGCGAGGTCCGGAACGTCCTCCTGGGTCACGGTGTAGCGGCCGTGGTCCAGCAGCGGCAGGTTGACCTCGATACCATCCGCGCGCAGCCGCCGCGTCGACCCGTCCTCGGCGCGGATCGTCAGCCAGGTCCGTGTCGGCGCGCCGCCGTCCTCGACCGCGAGCCGAAGGGTCACGGGTTCGTCCGCCACGCTGACCAGAGCGTGGGGCAGGGCGCGCCGATCTCGATCGCGGGCCAGGCCGGCGAGCGATTCCACGGCCTGGCCGGTCGTGTCGGCGGCAAGGCTCATGGCGGCCAGCAGCGCCTTCTGACTGTCGGGGCTGACGCGGTGGCCCGCGCCCTCCACGTCCCACCATTCGGGCGCGATGCCCGCGGCCGCCGCGAGACGCTCCAATACCTTGTCGTCCACGCCGGTTGGTCGCCGATTAGGCGCGGGTTCCTCGGCGAAGATCGTCACCGACCGAGCGAAAATGGGCTGATCCGCCTCTTCGATGACACCCCCGCGCTCCGGATCGGCGCTGTCGGCCAACAGGGTCCAGGCATGGCCGTCACGCGGCTCGGGAAGGGTGAGTTGGGTCGGCGCGGCGCCCCGATGCACGGCCACAGCCACCCGGTCGAGCCTTCCGCCGTCGGATTCGGCCAGGACCATGACCAGGGTCTCTCCGGCGGGATCGTCCCAGGCCTCGGCCGACAGCGGCGCCCCGTCCGGCGCTCGCCATTCCACGTCCGGATAGGCGCCGCCGGCCGTCGACGCGCCGGCCAGGAAGCAATCGGCGCGCAGGGCCGCGTGATCGGCGCGAATGGCGATCAGGCGCGCGGTGAAGGCCATCAACCCCGTGTCCGCCGCCGCCCAGTTCAGCCATCCGATGGCGTTATCCTGGGCGTAGGCGTTGTTGTTACCGCCCTGGCTGTGAGCCATGTCGGAGCCCATGGCCAGCATCGGCGTTCCCCGCGAGAGCAGCAGTGTGGCCAGCATCGCGCGCTGGTCCGCCAGGCGCGCCGCGCGGATGGCCGGGTCGTCGCTCGGCCCTTCCACGCCGTTGTTCCAGGACAGGTTGTGGTCGTGCCCGTCGCGGTTGGCCTCGCCGTTGGCCGAGTTGTGCTTGTTCTCGTGGGCCACCAGATCGGCCAGGGTGAAGCCGTCGTGCGAGACCACGAAGTTGACACTCCGCGACGGCCGGCGGCCCGCGAAGATGTCCTGCGATCCGGCCAGGCGCCGGGCCAGGTCGCCCAGCGACACATGGTCGCCCCGCCAGAAGTCGCGCGCGGTGTCGCGGAACCGGTCGTTCCACTCGCCCCAGGCCGGCGGAAACCGACCGAGTTGATAGCCCCCGGCTCCGATATCCCAGGGCTCGGCGATCAGCTTCAGGCCTCTCAGCTCCGGGTCCTGGTCGATGGCCGCCAGCAGCGGCGCGGCCGGGTCGAACCCGGTTTGCATCCGCCCCAGAAGCGGGGCCAGGTCGAAGCGGAAGCCGGCCACCCCGCCCAGGCGGCGCCAGGCGCGCAACGCGTCCATTGTCAGCCGCAAAGCCGGAGCTTGGTTCAGCGCCAGGGTGTTACCCGTGCCGGCTTCGTTCAGATAGCGCGCCGGATCGGCTGGATCGAGCCGATAGTAGGCGGCGTTGTCGAGGCCGCGCATCGACAGGGTCGGCCCCAGCGCGTCGCCCTCGCCGCTATGGTTGAACACCACGTCGAGCAGGGTCTCGATCCCCGCCGCCGCCAGGGCGTCGACCGCCGCGCGCACCTCGGCCCAGCCGCCCGGCGCCAGCCTGGGATCGGGCGCCAGATAGGCGACGGGGTTGTAGCCCCAGTAGTTGGACAGCCAGAGCGGCGGCAGGTGGCGCTCGTCGATCCAGGCGCTGGCCGGCATCAGCTCGACGGTGGTGACGCCGAGACCTCTCAGATGCCCGATGGCGGCGGGGTGGGCGAGGGCGGCGAAGGTCCCGCGCAGCGCCTCGGGAATGTCGGGGTGAGTTCGCGTGAAGCCCCGGACATGCAGCTCATAAATCACCGACCGGCTCCAAGGGATGGCGGGAGGTGGCGGCGCCGGCGGCGTCATGGGGGCGGCGATGATCCCCTTAGGCATGAACGGCGCGCTGTCGGCGAGGTCGTGAGCGAACATCGCCGGATGCAGCACGAACGGCCGGTCGATCTGAAGGGCGTAGGGGTCGACCAGCAGTTTGTCGGGATTGAACCGATGACCCAGGTCCGGCGCGAACGGCCCATGGGCCCTCAGGCCATAACGCGCGCCTGCGACCACCCCCTCGATATGACCATGGAACACCGGCCCCCTTCGACAGGGCAGAGCGATCCGGGCGATTTCGGCGTCGCCGGCGTCGTCGAACAGGCAGACCTCGATCGCCTCGGCATGCGCCGACCAGACGGCGACATTGATCCCGGTCGCCGTCAGGCTGACGCCCAGGGGCTCGGGCGAACCCTCCGACACCGGCGGTCTTGGTCCCTTCGCCATCGCGCGTCAGGCCGCGCATTCGGCGATCAGGTCGCGGTAGAGATCGGCATAGAGCCGCGCGGGCCGGGTCCAGGACACGTCGGCCGCCATGCCATTGGCCTGAAGCTGTCGCCACGCCGTCTTGTCGGCATGCAGCTGGCATGCGCGGCGGATGGCGCTCTCCAGCATCGGCGTATTGACGGGCGCGAACTGGATCCCCGTGCCGACTCCCGCCGCGAGCGCCATGGGACTGGCGTCGATCACGGTGTCAGTCAGACCGCCCACCCTGGCGACCACCGGAACCGCGCCGTAGCGAAGCGCGTAGAGTTGCGTCAGGCCGCAGGGTTCGAACCGCGATGGAACCAGCAGAGCGTCCGCGCCGGCCTGGATCTGGTGCGCCAAGGTTTCGTCATAGCCGAACACGCAGCCGATCCGGCCCGGATGGGCCGCCGCAGCCGCGGCGAAGCCGGCCCGCAGGTGCTCGTCTCCGGATCCCAGCAGCGCCAGTCGCCCGCCCTCCGCCAGCAGAGTCGGCAACGCCTCCAGCAACAGGTCCAGCCCCTTCTGCCAGCTAAGGCGACTGACCACCGCAAACACCGGCGCGTCGTCGTTGCCGTCCAGCCCGAAGCGATCGCGCAACGCCACCCTGTTCAGGGTTCGCCCAGACATATCCTCGGCCGAATAGGGCGCCGCGATCAGCGGGTCGCTGGCCGGGTCCCAGATGGCCGGATCGATGCCATTCAGTATGCCGGTCAGGCGGCCCCCCCGCCAGCGCAGCAGGCCGTCCAGGCCCATGCCGCGCTCCTGCGTACAAATCTCGGCCGCATAGGTCGGGGAGACTGTCGTGATCCGATCGGAGAGCGAGAGGCCGGCCTTCAGGAAGCCGATGTCGCCATAGTATTCGACACCCTCCCGGCTGAACGCTTCAAACGGCAGGCCCAGGGAACCCAACAGGCTGGCCGAAAACTGCCCCTGAAACGCCAGGTTGTGAACGGTCATCACCGTGCCCGGGCGAGGGCGGCCATCATAGCGCAGATAGGCGGCGGTCAGGCCGGCCTGCCAGTCATGGGCGTGGATGATGGCGGGCGAATAGGCGGGCAGCAGGCCCAGGCCGATATCGGCGCCGACCCGGGCCAGGGCGGCGAACCGCCGCGGGTTGTCCGGCCAATCGCGACCGGAGTCGTCGGCATAGGGACCGCCGCCCCGGTCGAACAAGTGGGGGGCGTCCAGGACGAACAGGTCCAATCCACCGACCCGCGCGCTCATCAGCCGAGCGGAACCACCGAACAGGTCCGCATAGACGTGAGCGGGGCTGGTCGCCTTCAACTGGCGCATCACCTCCGGGTAGCCCGGAATCAGGGTCCGGATCGCAAAGCCGTTGGCCTTCAGCGCGGCCGGCAGCGCGCCGGTCACATCGGCCAGGCCGCCGGTCTTGATCAGGGGGTAGATTTCCGCCGCGACGGCCAGAACCTTGGCGGCCTTCATGCGCCCAGCTTGTCGATCATCTTCTGGGTGATCAAGCAGACCCCTGCCTCGGACCGTCGGAACCGCTCGGCGTCCAGCACCGGATTGTCACCGACGATCAGGCCTTCGGGAATCTTTACGCCCCGGTCGATGATCACATTGCGCAGGCGGGCCGAGCGGCCGATCTCGACATCCGGCAGCACCACGGCCAGTTCCACGGTGCTGTAGGAATTGGCTCGCACCCCGTTGAACAGCAGCGAGCGCCAGACGTGACTGCCCGACACCACGCAGCCGCCGGCCACCAGCGACGCGGTCGCCGATCCGCGACGCCCGGGATAGTCGTGCACGAACTTGGCCGGGGCGTTCATCTCGCTGTAGGTCCAGATCGGCCACGCTCGGTCATACAGATCCAGGTCCGGCACCACCTCCGTCAGGTCGATATTGGCGGCGAAATAGCTGTCGATGGTGCCCACATCGCGCCAATAGGCAGGGGCCTCGGGTGTCGGGCGGATGCACGAGCGGCTGAATGGATGAGCCACGGCGCCGCCCTGCGCCACCAGACGCGGAATGATGTCCTTGCCGAAGTCGTGGCTCGACTCCGGGTCGGCCGCGTCGCGCCGCAATTCCTCGGCGAGGAATTCGGTGTCGAACACATAGATGCCCATGCTGGCCAGGCTGACGTTGGGGTTGCCCGGCATGGCCGGCGGATCGACCGGCTTTTCCAGAAAGTCCACGATACGATCGCTGGCGTTCACGCTCATCACGCCGAAGCCCGAGGCCTGGGCGATGGGAACCTCGATACAGGCGACGGTGACGGCCGCCTTCTGCTCGACGTGCTGGCGGAGCATCGGCTCGAAGTCCATTTTGTAGATATGGTCGCCGGCCATCACCACTGTGAAACGGGCCTGATAGTCCTGGATTATATCCAGGTTCTGATAGACCGCGTCGGCGGTGCCCAGATACCAGCTGTCCTCGGAGACCCGCTGGCTGGCGGGCAGGATGTCGAAGGTTTCGTTGCGCTCGGGGCGGAAGAAGTTCCAGCCGCGCTGCATATGGCGAATCAGACTGTGGGCCTTGTACTGCGTGGCCACCGCGATCCGCCGGATGCCCGAATTGAGGGCGTTGGACAGCGCGAAATCGATGATCCGGAACTTGCCCCCGAAGTAGACCGCCGGCTTGGCGCGCACATCGGTCAGCTCCATCAAGCGGCTGCCCCGGCCGCCGGCCAGCACATAGGCCATGGCCTGTCGGGAAAGAGGCGCAATGGTGGTTGGCATGGCTATGCTCGATTCTGCTCCCACCTGAGTTTTCAGCCTATCCCGATTGGAGGTCCGGCTGGAACTGGAAATAGACCGTGCTCAGGGGGGGCAGGGTCAATTCCGCCGACGCGGGGTGTCCATGCGAGGGTCTGGCCGTCGCTCGCACTCCACCGAGGTTGCCCACCCCCGATCCGCCATAGTCCAGCGCGTCCGAATTGAAGATCTCTCGCCACCAGCCGGCCTGGGGCAGGCCGATCCGATAAGCGTTCCGGGGCTCGGGCGTGAAATTGCACACCACCGCCACCGGCTGATCACTATCCTCGCCGATCCGCAGCCACGCCAGGATCGACTGGGCCTTGTCGTCGACTACGATCCAGCGAAAGCCCTCGGCCTCGCCGTCGCGCAGATACAACGCCGGCGTGGCGCTATAGAGCCGGTTGAGGTCGCGCACTACCGCTTGCAGACCCTGGTTCAGGGGCGATCCGAGCAGATCCCAGTCCAGCTGGCCGGCGAAATCCCATTCCCGCCGCTGGCCGAACTCCTGGCCCATGAACAGCAGCTTCTTGCCCGGATAGCCCCACATGAACCCATAGTAGGCCCGGGCGCCCGCGAACTGCCGCCACTCATCGCCGGGCATCCGGCTGAGGATACTACCTTTCTCGTAAACCACTTCGTCGTGCGACAGTGGCAGGATGAAGTTTTCCGTGAAGGCGTAGATGAGGCCGAAAGTCAGCTTGCCGTGATGGTGGCGCCGAAAGAGCGGGTCGCCGGACATGTAGTCCAACGTGTCATTCATCCAGCCCAGGTTCCATTTGAAATCGAACCCCAGCCCTCCGGCCGTCACCGGCGCCGTAACCCCGGGCCAGGTGGTGGAGTCCTCCGCCAGGGTGACGCCGCCCACCTCCGGAGCGTGAACCAGCACGTTGAGCTGTTTGAGGAACGACTCGGCCTCGCGGTTTTCCGGGCCGCCCTCTGCGTTGGGCAGCCACTGGCCGGCCGGGCGCGAAAAGTCGAAGTTCAGCATCGAGGCCACGGCATCGACGCGCAGGCCGTCGATGTGGAACACCTCCAGCCAATAGAGTGCGTTGGCCAGCAGCATGTTGACCACCTCGCGGCGCCCGAAATCGTAGACCGCGGTATTCCAGTCTGGCTGGAAGCCTCGGCGCGGGTCAGCATATTCATAGAGGGCGGTCCCGTCGAAATGGGCCAGGCCGTGGCGGTCCACCGGGAAATGCGCCGGGACCCAGTCCATGATCACCTTGAGCCCCGCCCGGTGCGCGGCGTCGATCAGCCTGGCGAAGGCGGCCGGCGCGCCGAACCGGCTGGTAGGGGCAAACAGGCCAATGGGCTGATAACCCCACGAATCGTCGAGCGGATGCTCGCCGACCGGCATCAGCTCCAGATGGGTGAACCCCATTTGAGCCAAATAGGGGATCAGGGCATCGGCGATCTGGTCGTATGTGAGGAACCCGCCGTCCGGGTCCCGCCGCCAGGAGCCCAGGTGGACCTCATAGACCGACATCGGCGCTCGCCGGATGTCCTCACTCGCGCGCGCCGCCAAGGCCGACTCGTCATGCCAGACAAAGTCGTCCACGCGCGCCACCACCGAGGCGGTCGATGGGCGAAGTTCGGCGGCGAAACCGAACGGATCGGCCTTCAGCGGCGCCAGCTCGCCACCCGGCCCGACGATCTCATACTTGTAGACGGTTCCTTCCGTCAGGCCGGGCGCGAAGATCTCCCACAGGCCGCTGTCCACCCGCTTGCGCATCGGGTTTCGCCGACCGTCCCAGGCGTTGAAATCGCCCACCACCGAGACACGCCCGGCGTTCGGCGCCCAGACCGCGAAATGCACCCCGGCTACGTCCTGATGGACCATCAAATGCGCGCCCAGCTTCTCCCACAGCCGCCGGTGCCGGCCCTCGACGAACAGGTGATCGTCCATGGCCCCCAGCACCGGGCCGAAACGGAAAGGGTCGTCAAAATCCCAGGCTCCGCCCGCGTTGGAGGCGAACAGCCGGTAGGCGTCGGTCGGCCCGGCCCCCGTCGCCAAGCCCTCGAACAGGCCCTCCGGGTGGCGGCGCTCCAGGGCGGCCGTCCAACGCCCATCGCTGCTTCGGGCTTCGACGGTCTCGGCCCAGGGGACCAGGGCGCGGACGACCATCCCCTCTGGATCGGCGTGAGGACCCAGCACGGCGAACGGGTCGCCATGCTGGCCACGCACGAGGGCGACGATCTCGTCGTTGTCGAGGCGCCGTCCGACCGAAGGATTTGCTGTCAAGTCTAGTGCACCGGGACGTTCCAGATTTCCCGTGCATACTCCCTTATGGTCCGGTCCGACGAGAACCATCCCATGTGCGCGGTGTTGAGGATCGCCGATCGCCGCCACGCCTTCTGGTCTTTCCAGCGATCGGCCACCCGGGCCTGCGCCGCCGCATAGGCCTCGAAGTCCGACAGCACCAGAAAGTGGTCGTGGTCGAGCAGGCTGTCCACGAGATCGCGGTACAGATCCGGCTCCGATGGCGAGAACACGCCCGAGGCCACTTGTTCCAGCACCTGGCTGAGCATCGGCGAGGCGGCAACCAGATCGCGCGCGCCTACGCCGTCGCGACGCTTGGCCTCCACCTGGTCCGCGGTCATGCCGAAGATGAAGATGTTGTCGTCACCGACCTGCTCCTTGATCTCCACATTGGCCCCATCGAGGGTGCCGATGGTCAGGGCGCCGTTCAGGGCCAGCTTCATGTTGCCGGTGCCCGAGGCCTCCATGCCGGCGGTGGATATCTGTTCCGACAGGTCCGAGGCCGGGATGATCGCCTCGGCCAGGGAGACGTTATAGTTGGGCAGGAACACCACCTTCAGCTTGCCGTTCAGGGTCGGATCGCTGTTCACCACCTGCGCCACGTCATTGATAAGCTTGATGATCAGCTTGGCCCGGTGATAGCTGGCCGCCGCCTTGCCGGCGAAGATCTTCACCCGGGGGGTCCAGCTGCGCGTCGGCTGGGCGCGCATCGCGTCATAGAGGGCGATGGTCTCCAATATGTTCAGCAGTTGGCGTTTGTATTCGTGGATGCGCTTGATCTGGGTGTCGAACAGCGCGTCCGGATTGACGCGAATATGCAGCCGCTCGGCGATCAGGCGGGTCAGGGCCACCTTGTGGTCGTGGCGGATCGCCGCGAACCGGTCTTGTACACCCGCGTCGTCGGCATAGGCGGCGAAATCGGCCAGGGCCATCGGATCGTCCAGCACCTTGCCGCCCACGGTCTCGGCCAGCAGGCGGGTCAGGCCCGGATTGGCCTCCATCAGCCAGCGACGGAACGTGATGCCGTTGGTCTTGTTGACGATGCGATCGGGATAGATGCGGTTGAAGGTCGAAAACACCGTCTGGCGCATCAGCTCGGTGTGCAGGGCCGAGACCCCGTTGACCTTGTGGGCGCCGACGAAACTGAGCCAGCCCATCCGCACCTTGCGCCCGGCCGCCTCGTCGATCAGCGACACCTCGCCGACTTCGCTCTCCTCGATCTTGCCCGCCGCGCGCAGGCGGTCGAGATGCAGGGCGTTGATCATATAGATGATCTGCATGTGGCGCGGCAGCAGCCGCTCCATCAGCGGCACGCCCCAGTGCTCAAGCGCCTCGGGCAGCAGGGTGTGGTTGGTGTAGGAGAACGTCGCCTGGGTGATCGTCCAGGCTTCCTCCCACTCCAGCCCGTGCACGTCGACCAGCAGCCGCATCAGCTCCGGGATGGCGATGGCCGGATGGGTGTCGTTCAGCTGGATGGCCACATGCTGGTTCAGGCCGCGCACGTCGCCGTCATGCTGTTCCATGTGCCGGCGGATGATGTCCTGCAAAGCCGCCGATGAGAAGAAATACTCCTGGCGAAGCCGAAGTTCCTCGCCGGCCGGGGTCTCATCGCTGGGATAGAGCACCTGGGAGATCGACTGTGCTCGCGCCTGCGAAGCCAACGCGCCCAGGTGGTCGCCCCTATTGAAAGCCTCTAGCCCCAGCGGGTCCGGCGCGCGGGCCGACCATAGTCGGAGGGTATTGACGTGCTTGCCGCGCCAGCCGACCACGGGTGTGTCATAGGCCAGGGCCTCTACGGTTTCGGACGGGCGCCAGTGGTAGCCTCCCGCGCCGGGTCCCTCCTGGACAAGGTCCACATGGCCGCCGAAGCCGATGTGGAACAGAACTTCGGGACGTTCGAACTCCCACGGATTGCCCGAGGCCAGCCAATTTTCCGGGGCTTCCATCTGCCAGCCGTCCTTGATGTGCTGGCGGAACAGGCCGTGGTCATAGCGGATGCCGTAGCCGTAGGCCGCCACCGACAGGCTGGCCATGCTCTCCATGAAACAGGCCGCCAGCCTCCCAAGGCCGCCATTGCCCAGCGCCGCGTCCGGCTCGATCACCCGCAGCCGCTCCAGATCGACGCCCAGTTCGGCCAGGGCCGCGCGCATGGTCTCGGTCAGGCCGAGGTTGTTGAGCGAGTCGCCCAGCAGCCGCCCGATCAGGAACTCCATCGAAAGATAGTAAACCCGCTTGCGTTTCTGTTCGTAGATCGCCCGCGTGCTGGGGAACCAGCGATCGACGATCCGGTCGCGCACGGTCAGGGCGGTGGCGACGAACCAGTCGTGGTTGCTGGCTACAAGCGGGTCCTTGCCCACCGCATAGGTCAGCTTGGCCACCAGCGCCCGGCGAAGGGCGACGACCTCTTCCTCCTCCGCGGGCAGGGCGATGCGGGTCTTCAGGCTGGAAGTCGGCTGTAGAGTCATGCCGAGAAGCTAAGACCCTGGGATGGCCGCCGTCCATCGTCCACGGCTCTGGCGGCCAGCCAATCGGTCGGCGCCTGGAAAATGACCTTCCGGTTTCCGCCCGCTTTCCGCGCATGATAACCGGATCGCATCTGACAACGGAGCCGACACTATGATCGATGGACCTCGAAGTCCGCCGGCTTCGGGCGGGCCGGCGAAATCGCTGGTGATCCTGCTGCATGGCTATGGCTCCAACGGCGACGACCTGATCGGCCTGGCGCCCCATTGGCGGCCGGCCTTGCCCCACACCGCCTTCGTCTCTCCCAACGCCCCGGAAATCTGTCCGGGCGCGCCGGACGGATATCAATGGTGGGGAATCGCCAGCCTGGACCGGAACGCCCGCGCGGCCGGTGCGGCCCGCGCCGCACCGGCGCTGAACGAATTCATCGACGCCGAACTGGCCAACCACGGCCTGACCGAGACTAGTCTGGCGCTGGTCGGTTTCAGCCAGGGAACCATGATGGCCCTTCACGTCGGTCCCGGTCGCGCCAAGCCGCTGGCCGGAATACTCGGCTACTCGGGTATGATCGCCGACGAAACAGCTATAGCCGCCGCGCCTGGGCGCCCACCGATCCTGCTGATCCACGGCGACGCTGACCCAATGATCCCGGTGGCTGCGTTCCACCAGGCCAGGACGGCCCTGACGGGCGCCGGCTTTCCGGTGCAAAGCCACGTTTCGCCCGGGCTGGGCCACAGCATCGACATGGCCGGCCTGCAGCTGGGCGGCGCGTTTCTGGCGCGGGTGCTGGGGTAGGGAACAGGACAACAGGCCGGCCACCAAGTGGGCGCGTTACGATCATCGGATCGGTCGCCGAGGCCAACGGCTGTGTCGTGGTCACCGACAATGAAAGGGACTTCGAGGGCGTGGAAATCCTCAATCCAATGCATGGGGCGATCTGATCGGGCCGGGCAGGGCCGCCTATTCCAACACCCACACCCCGTTCGCCGCCAGTTCGTCGTGCATCGCGTCGGGGGCGAGGTCGAGCGACCAGGGCCACGCGTCGAGCACGTTGGGCCAGATCACCGCGCCCGCCTCGATTTTGGCCCGCGCGAACATTTCCGGGTCGGAAAGCACCGCGAACAGGCCGGCGTTGGGCGCCTTCACCATCGCGGCCATGTCCACCACGCCCGAGACGCCGTCGCGAAAGCGCACGTCCAGGTGGAAATCCGGGAGCGCCCGCACCTCGGTCACATCCCACTCGGCGCCGGTCAGGAAAGCGGTTCGATCGGCTTCGGAGATTGATTGTTCGTGCACAGCTCCCAGTCCTCGATAAGTTCGGCGCGATGAATATCGGCCCATTACAACACAAAGGCGAGCGCCCGCTTGGGCAACGCGCCCCTGATCACTTCCATCGTGCGAATGTCGATCAGCGCGTGACCGTCGCCATAGACAGCATGGAAGTGCGGCGGGTTGTGGTCCCGCCAGAACATGCGGATGTCGATGCCGTAGAAGTGCGAAATGGTCGGCATCCGGGGTCCTTACCAATAACCGTCACGACCTTGACATTTTCGTCAAAATATTGCAGAAAGCGATAGGAAAAATTCCTTTACGCCGTTCTTATTCCGGATCTGCCAGTCCCCGCCGACCGAACAAGCCGTCAAAAATTCAAGTCAATCTCTGAAATCGTTTAAAAACAACATCTTGAAGAAATATCCGGTTGCCTCATAGCTGCCAATCAGCTGCCCAAACGGCGCCAAGCAGCGGCCAGGATGTTGCCAAAAGCGGCTAATTTGTTGCCAAAAAGCTGCCTGCCCGCTACCGAGAAGCTGCCAGGATGCTGCCAAAAGTTGCCATATCGCAAATCTCTGCGGCCACCCGCCTAAATCGGCTCGGCGGCGATCCGCTTGTCCAGATAGGCGCCCACCCGGGTTTCCACCTCGAACAGGTTTTCGGTCCAGAAATGTCCGCCGCCTTCGACCAGTTCGCTGTCGATCACGATGCCCTTCTGGGTGCGCAGCTTGGCCACCACCTTGTCGACGTCGGCGTGGGGCACCACCGTGTCGGCTGATCCGTGCAGGAATAGGCCGGAAGCCGGGCAGGGGGCCAGGAAGCTGAAGTCATACATGTTGGTCGGCGGCGAGACCGAGATGAAGCCGTCGGTCTCGGGCCGGCGCATCAGCAATTGCATCCCTACCCAGGCCCCGAAATCAAACCCCGCCACCCAGCATTGCGAGGCGGCCGGATGGGTCGATTGCAGCCAGTCCAGCGCCGTGGCCGCGTCGGCCAGTTCGCCGATGCCGCCGTCGAATTCGCCCTGGCTGCGGCCGACGCCGCGGCTGTTGAAACGCAGCACGGTGAAGCCGCGCTTCATGAACAGGTGGAACAGCTGCACCGAGACCGGGTGGTTCATCGTGCCGCCTGCCCGAGGGTGGGGGTGGAGGATCAGGGCGATCGGGGCGGCGTCGTCCTTGCGGGGGGAATAGCGAGCTTCGATGCGGCCGGCGCTACCGGGCAGAATGATATCGGGCATCAGCGGTCCTGACGGTGGAGCGGGCCTGGTCAAATACTTGACCGCCCAGGTTGGTCTTCATATATGGAGCGCCTTGGCCCATGTGGGCCCGGCTTCCCGCGAGGGGGCGGTTCATATCAACAACCGGCCCCAAATTGCGAGAAAATTGCGACACGCGTCTTCAAGGCTATCGGGGCTATCGGGCCATATCATGCAGCTGAGCACTAAGGGACGTTACGCGGTCATGGCCATGACCGAGCTGGCCTCCACCGAGCGCGGGGGGGCGCCGGCCGCCCGCGCCGTGACTCTCGCCACCATCGCCGAGCGCCAACAAATTTCCCGCCCCTATCTTGAGCAACTGTTCGCCCGGTTGCGGCGCGAGGGTTTGGTGCGATCGGTGCGTGGTCCGGGTGGCGGCTATCGTCTGGCCCGTCCGGCCGAGCAGCTGTCGGTGGCTCAGGTGGTCACCGCGGTCGATGAGCCTCTGCGCGCCACACGTTGCGCCGGCGACGGCCCCGGCTGTATGAGCGGTGGCGCGCGTTGCCTGACCCACGATCTGTGGGTGGAGACCGGCAGGCAGATTCAGACCTATCTGGAAGGGATTTCTCTGGCCGACGTGCTGGCCGGGCGGCTGCGTCCTGAACAGGCGCCGCTGCAATGACCGCCGAAACGACCGCCATCTATCTGGACTACAACGCCACGGCCAAGGTCCGGCCCGAGGCGGTCGCGGCGATGGTCCGGGCGCTGGAGCTGACCGGCAATCCATCGTCGGCCCACGCCTCTGGCCGCGCCGCCCGCGCCGCGATGGAAACCGCCCGCGCCAAGGTTGCGGCTTTGGCCGGCGCCGCCCCGGCCGCCGTCACCTTCCTCAGCGGCGGGGCCGAGGCCAACGCCCTGGCCATCAACAGCGCTATGGCCGCCGGCTTCACCCGCCTGATCATCGGAGCCGTCGAGCACGACACGGTCCGCGAAACCGCCTTGGCCGGCGGAAGGCCGGTGGCGATCTGGCCGGTGAACGGCGACGGCGTCGCCGATCTGGCCTGGCTGGAGCGCGAACTCGCGGCCCGGGGCGAGGGAAGGCCGCTGGTCTGCCTGATGCTGGCCAATAATGAAACCGGCGTCATCCAGCCGGTCGCCGAGGCTTCGGCTCTGGTCCGCGCGGCCGGCGGTTGGCTGCATGTCGACGCGGTCCAGGCGGCGGGCAAGATCGCCATCGACATCGGGGCGCTCGGCGCCGACACCCTAAGCCTTTCGGCGCACAAGATCGGCGGACCCCAGGGCGTGGGCGCCCTGCTGGCCGGCCCGCGCGCCACAGTCGTCCGCCAGCTCCGCGGCGGCGGCCAGGAGCGCGGCCGCCGCGCGGGGACCGAAAACGTGCCTGGGATCGCGGCCTTCGGCGCGGCGGCGAAGGCTGCCCTCGCCGGTTTGCCAGGCCTCGCCGCCGATACCGCCGGGCGCGACGCGTTCGAAGCCGCCGTGGTCGCGGCCGGCGCCGAGGTGCTGGGCGCCGCCGCGCCGCGCTTGCCGCAAACCTCGTGCTTCGCCGCGCCGGGCTTCGCCTCGGAACTTCAGGTGATCTCGCTCGATCTGGCCGGCGTCCGGGTCAGCGCCGGGGCCGCCTGTTCGTCGGGCAAGGTCAAGGCCAGCCCGGTGGTCGCCGCCATGGGCCGGGAGGACCTTGCTCCGTTTTCGATCCGCGTCAGCGGCGGCTGGGCCACGACGGCGGCCGACTGGTCGCGGTGCGCCGACGCCTGGTTGAAACTGAATGAACGCCGCGCCGCGCGCCGGCTGGAGGTTGCGTAGAGTCATGGCCGCTGTTCAACAGACGACCGATCAGGTTCTGGAGCTGGAGCGCTACAAGCACGGCTTCGTCACCGACATCGACCAGGAGTTCGCTCCCAAGGGGCTCTCCGAAGCCACAGTGCGCTTCATCTCGGCCAAAAAGGGCGAGCCGGAGTGGATGCTGGAATGGCGCCTGGAGGCCTATCGACGCTGGCTGGCCCTGGAAGAGCCGAACTGGGCCCGGGTGAACTTCCCCAAGATCGACTATCAGGACAGCTACTACTACGCCGCACCGAAAGAAAAGACCGAGTTGGGCAGCCTCGACGAGGTCGATCCGGAGCTGCTAGCCGTCTACGCAAAGCTTGGTATCCCCTTGAGGGAACAGGAAGTTTTGGCCGGCGTGAAAGGCGCGCCGCGCTATGCGGTCGACGCGGTGTTCGACAGCGTCTCGGTGGTCACCACCTTCAAGAAGGAGTTGAGCCAGGTCGGGGTGATCTTCTGCTCGATGAGCGAGGCGATCCGCGAGCACCCCGAACTGGTGCGCCAGTATCTGGGCTCGGTGGTGCCGGTGTCGGACAACTATTTCGCCTGCCTCAACAGCGCGGTGTTCTCCGACGGCAGCTTCGTCTATGTGCCGCCCGGCGTGCGCTGCCCGATGGAATTGTCGACCTATTTCCGCATCAACGCCGCCGAGAGCGGCCAGTTCGAGCGCACCCTGATCATCGCCGACAAGGCGGCCTACGTCTCCTACCTCGAGGGCTGCACCGCCCCGATGCGTGACGAGAACCAGCTGCACGCGGCCGTGGTGGAACTGGTGCTGCTTGAGGACGCCGAGATCAAATACTCGACGGTTCAGAACTGGTATCCGGGCGACAAGAACGGCAAGGGCGGTATCTACAACTTCGTCACCAAGCGCGCCGACTGCCGGGGCGATCGATCGAAGGTCAGCTGGACGCAGGTCGAGACCGGCTCGGCGATCACCTGGAAATACCCGTCCTGCGTGCTGCGCGGCGAGGGCTCCAGCGGTGAGTTCTATTCGATCGCCATCACCAACAACCACCAGCAGGCCGATACCGGCACCAAGATGATCCATCTGGGCGCCAATACCCGCTCGCGGATCATCGCCAAGGGCATCTCGGCCGGCCAGTCTACCAGCACCTATCGCGGCCTCGTCTCGGCCCACCCCAAGGCCAAGGGGGCCCGCAACTTCACCCAGTGCGACAGCCTGCTGATCGGCAAGCACTGCGCCGCCCACACCACGCCGTACATCGAGGCCCGCAACGCCTCGGCCAAGTTCGAGCACGAAGCCACCACCACGCGCCTGTCGGACGATCAGCTGTTCTACGCCATGCAGCGCGGTCTCAGCCAAGAAGAGGCCGTGCAGCTGCTGGTCAACGGCTTCGTCAAGGATGTGCTGCAGGAACTTCCGATGGAGTTCGCGGTCGAGGCGCAAAAACTGGTGGCCATATCGCTGGAAGGCAGTGTCGGATGACGCTGCGGGCCATCGATCACGTCCAACTTGCTATCCCCGCCGGGGGCGAGGACGCGGCGCGCGGGTTCTATCGCGACCTACTGGGTCTGGCCGAAGCGCTCAAACCGGCGGCGCTGGCGAAACGGGGCGGCTGCTGGTTTGAGAGCGGGGCGCTGAAGGTTCACCTTGGCGTCGAGGAATCGTTCAGGCCGGCGCGCAAGGCCCATATAGCCTTCAGGGTCGATGACGTGGCGGCCCTGGCGGCGCGCGCCCAAATCGGTGGTTTCGAGGTGGTTCAGGACCGCGATCTTCCCGGCCACGAGCGGGTTTTCATCTTCGACCCGTTCGGCAACCGGCTGGAGTTTCTGCGGCCGGTAAATGAAAATTAAATTCAGGGTTATCAATGCTTTTTGTTAAAAACCTCTCTGTCTCCGTCGCTGAAAAACCGATCCTTTCGGGCCTCTCCCTCGACGTGCCCGCCGGCGAAGTGCACGCGATCATGGGTCCGAACGGGGCGGGCAAGTCGACATTGTCCTACGCCCTGGCCGGTAAGCCGGGCTATGAGGTGACCGGCGGCTCGGCGACCCTGGACGGCGAGGATCTGCTGGCGCTCGACCCCAGCCAGCGCGCGGCCAAGGGCGTCTTCCTGTCGTTCCAATATCCTCTGGAAATTCCGGGTGTTCCGGCCCTGACTTTCCTTCGCACCGCGCTGAACGCCCAACACAAGGCCCGCGGTGAGACCGAAGTTTCGGCCCCTGACTTCCTGCGTCTGGTGCGCGGCAAGGCGACGGCGCTGAAGATGGATTTCGACATGCTCAAGCGGGCCCTCAACGTCGGCTTCTCCGGCGGCGAGAAGAAACGCATGGAAATCCTTCAAATGGCGGTGCTTTCGCCGCGACTAGCTATTCTCGACGAGACAGATTCCGGTCTCGATATCGACGCTCTGCGCATAGTCTCCGAAGGCGTCAACGCCATGCGCGGCCCCGACCGCTCGATGCTGGTGATCACCCACTATCAGCGCCTGCTCGACTATATCCGTCCTGACCGCGTGCACGTGCTGTCCGCCGGCCGTATCGTCGCCTCCGGCGGTCCGGAACTGGCTCAAGAGTTGGAGCGCGAGGGCTACGACAAATATTCCAAGGTCGCGGCATGACGACGCTCGCGCGCGCCATTGAAACCAAGGACGCCTCGGCGCTGCCATCGCGGCGGGACGAGGACTGGCGCTGGAGCGACCTGCGCGGACTGATCCGCGTCGTGCCGGCCACCTCGCCGGCGTTCGACGGCGCGGTAGGTGAGGGGCAGTTCGACGCGCTGGCCGGCGCCGTATCTACGGTCGTTAACGGTCGTGGCCCCCCGGTGCTGACCGTCGCTCCTCGTGAGACCCGGGTGGTCGCGTTGCGGATCATCGCCGCGCCGAACGCCGGCTCGCATGTCTCGCGCCTGACCATCGACGTCGGGGCCGGGGCCACGCTCACGCTGCTGGAATCCCACGAAGGCCAGGGCGTCGACTACCTGGCCGACGCCGAACTGACGATTACGGTGGGCGAGGGCTCACGCCTGGAGCGGATTGTGATCGCCAGTGATGACGCCTCCGGGGTGTCGGTCTCCCGTACCGAGGTCTCGCTCGCGCCCGGGGCGACCCTCGCTCAGACGGTGTTGACCACCGGCGCTCGCCGCCAGCGGATCGAGACCCGCGTCACCCATCCCGGTCAAGACGCCGCGGTGCGCCTCGACGGTCTCTATCTGCTTAACGACCGCCGTCACGCCGACATCACCACCGTGGTCACCCATGCCGGCGCCGGCGGGACCACCGATCAGCTGACCAAGGGTGTCGTCGACGACCAGGCCCGGGGCGTGTTCCAGGGCCGGATCGTGGTCTCGCCCGGCGCCGACCAAACCGACGCCCGGATGGGCCACCACGCTCTGATCCTCTCCGACCGCGCCGAGATCGACGGCAAGCCGGAGTTGGAAATCTACGCCGATGACGTCGCCTGCGCCCACGGCAACACGGTCGGCGCTCTGGACGAAGACGCGCTGTTCTATGCTCGCCAGCGCGGCATTCCCGAAACCGAAGCCCGCGCCCTGCTGATGGGCGCCTTTCTGGGCGAGGTCGTGGACCGCATCGAACACGAAGGCGCGCGGGATGTGGCCGCCGCCTGGGTGGCGGCGCATTTGGGGATCACCCCATGAGCTTCGATGTCGGCGCCGCCCGCGCCCAATTCCCGATCCTGTCGCGCCAAGTCAACGGCAAGCCGCTGGTCTATCTCGACAGCGCCGCCTCGGCTCAGAAGCCCCGGACGGTGATCGAGGCGATGACCCGGGCGATGGAGCATTCCTATGCCAACGTCCATCGCGGCCTGCACACCCTGGCCAATGAGACGACGGAGGCCTACGAGGCCGCCCGCGAATCGGCGCGGCGGCTGATCAACGCCAAATCCGTCTCGGAGATCGTCTTCACCAAGGGCGCCACCGAGGCGATCAATCTGGTCGCCTCATCCTTCGGCCAATCCCTGGTCGCGGGCGACGAAATCGTGATCTCGGAGATGGAGCATCACGCCAACATCATTCCCTGGCATTTCCTGCGCGAGCGGGCGGGGATTGTCCTGAAGTTCATCCCGGTCACCGACGACGGGCGTCTGGACATGGCGGCTTTCCGCGCCCTGCTCGGTCCGCACACCCGGATGGTGGCGGTCGGCCACATGTCCAACGTCACCGGCACGGTGAACCCGGTGGCCGAAATCGTCGCCGATGCCCATGCCGCCGGCGCCCTTACCCTGATCGACGGCTGTCAGGCGATCGTTCACCAGGCGGTGGACGTTCAAGCGCTGGACGCGGACTTCTATGTGTTTTCCGGCCACAAGCTGTATGGCCCGACCGGCATCGGCATTCTCCACGGCAAGGCCGAGCGCCTGGCCGCCCTTCCGCCCTACCAAGGCGGTGGTGAGATGATCGGAACCGTCAGCCTGGAAGACATCACCTATGCCGATCCGCCGCACCGGTTCGAGGCCGGAACGCCGCCGATCCTTGAGGCGATCGGCCTGGGCGCCGCCATCGACTGGCTGGAAGGCTTTGACCGAGACGCCATCGCCGCCCATGAACATGCCCTCTACACGAGGGTGAAGGAACGCTTGAACGGGGCCAACTGGTTCACCGAGATCGGTACCGCTCCAGGCAAGGGGGCGATCTTCACGTTCAATGTCGAGGGCGCCCATGCCCACGACATCGCCCAGATTCTCGACCGCTACGGCGTCGCCGTCAGGGCCGGGACCCACTGCGCCGAGCCGTTGATGCGGCGCTTCGGCGTCACCTCCAGCGCCCGGGCCTCGTTTGGCCTCTATAACTCCCTCGATGAAGCGGACGCCTTCGTTGAGGCCCTCACCAAGACACGGACATTTTTCTCGTGATGGATGACGCAGCCCCCCTCGCCGAATCTCCGGCCTCCCCGATCCCGCAAGCCGAGCTCGACGCGCTCACCGATAAGCTGGTGACCGCGCTCAAGACGGTGTTCGACCCGGAAATCCCGGTGGATATCTATGAGCTCGGCCTTATCTATAAGGTGGATGTGTCCGACGACCGCGAAGTCGCCATCGACATGACCCTGACCGCGCCCGGCTGTCCGGTGGCGGGTGATATGCCGGGATGGGTGCACGACGCCGTGGTGCAAATTCCGGAAGTGGTTAAGTGCACGGTGAACCTGGTCTTCGAACCGCCCTGGGATCCTTCCCTGATGTCGGACGAAGCCAAGCTCGAATTGAATATGTTCTGATCATGGAAACCATTGTCGCCCCTCGCGCCCGCCGCCCGCGTCCCAAGGTCGTCACCCTGACCGACGCCGCCGCCACGCGCGTCCGCGAGATCATGAACCGGGCCGAGAAGCCCTACGCCGGCCTGCGGGTCGGGGTGAAGAACGGCGGCTGCGCCGGATCGGAATATGTGCTCGAATACGCCGACGAGGCGGGACCGCTGGACGAGGTGGTCGAGGACAAAGGCGTGAAAATCCTCATCGAACCCAAGGCGGTGCTGTTCCTGATCGGCACCGAGGTCGACTACGAAATCACCCGCCTGGCCTCCAAGTTCGTGTTCCGGAATCCCAACCAGACCGACGCCTGCGGCTGTGGCGAGAGCGTGACGATCCAACCCGCCGTCGTGGAGGACTGAGAGCTCCTTTCGGAACCTAAGAACGCGCGCTTCGTTATTGGGGCGCCGTCAATTTGGAGGTCTCTGCCGTGAGAAACCCTTTTCGAACCCAACCCGCCGTGGTCGGACCCGTCGATCAAGCCGAAGCCTACAGAGAAGGCCGTGTCGATGAGCGCGATCGTCTTCTGGACCGTGACCGCGTGGTCACGGCGCCCGCGGCCAGCGCCGGGGACGTCAAGGAAGCCTATCAGCGTGGTCGCCAACGCGAACGCTTGGCCCGTCGAGGGTCGCCGCTGTTCAACCTGCTCATCCTATTGGCCGTCGTGGTGGCGGGGGTGTTCATCTATCTGGCCGTTCAGAAGGGCTCGTTCACCGGCGCGGGCGCGGTCGTAGATCAGAAACTCGACCAGACCGCCCACTCCATCAACGCTCCACTCAAGAGCGCGGCCGAAAACACCGGCGACGCACTGAAGAAGGCCGGCCAGGATCTGAAGTAGGTCTCCGAGTAATTTCGGAGGCGGGGCGTCCCCAAAACGCCTATGCTACTGGCTGGTGAGCACGCCAAGAGCCTGACGCCTTTAGACGGAACAGATCTAAAGGCTGAGCCAGGCTCTAAATTTTTGAATCTAGAGCAGGATTCAGATTTTGGTCTGTTCCGACTAAAGTCATCCTTCTCTAGCGCGGACCTGGATTTCGATGGCTGTGGATGACTCAAGCCCGGTGGTCGCGCCCATGATCCGGCCTGACCTCAGCTATGGCGACTATTTGGGTCTCGATCAGATCCTTGGCGCGCAGCATCCTCGCTCCGACCAGCACGACGAGATGCTGTTCATCATCATCCATCAGGCTTCCGAACTGTGGATGAAGCTCTCGATTCATGAACTGGTGGCGGCACGCGACCGGATCGCGGCGGACGACCTGCCCAGCGCCCTGAAAATGATCGCCAGGGTCGGCCGTATCCAGGCTCAGATGATCCAGTCCTGGGATGTGTTGGCGACCCTGACCCCCAGCGAATACGCTCGCATCCGCCCATCGTTGGGCCAAAGCTCTGGGTTCCAGTCGTATCAGTACCGCCAGCTGGACTTCATCCTGGGCTTGAAGAACCCCTCGGTGCTCAAGGTTCACGAGCCCACGCCCGATATCCACGCCCAGCTCCTCGACCTGCTCAACAGCCCCAGCCTCTACGACGAGGCTCTTAGGCTGTTGGCGCGGCGGGGTTTCGACCTGCCGGCCGATCAGCTGGACCGCGACTGGGCTACGCCTCGCCCGGCACGGGACGAGGTGGAGGCCGCCTGGGCCAGAGTCTACCGCCAGACCGAGGCCCATTGGGACCTCTACGAACTGGCCGAGAAACTGGTGGACCTGGAATACCGCTTCCAGCAATGGCGCTTCGCCCATCTGAAGACTGTCGAGCGGATCATCGGCGCCAGGATGGGCACCGGCGGCAGTTCGGGCATGAGCTATCTGACCCGTGCCCTGGAGTCGTCATTTTTCCCCGAGCTGCTGAAGGTCCGCACCAGTCTTTAAGGGCGCACAGGGCGCTGATCCGGAACGCGCCTGGGGTCCTGCTGCTTTGGTGAGGGGTCGGTCGGTTGGGCTCCCTCGATGTGTCCGCCGAAGCCGAATCGCATGGCCGAGAGCATCTTGTCGCCGAAGGTGTGGTCCTGCCGGGAACGGAACCGGGCGAAGAGCGCGGCGGTGAGCACGCTGGCCGGCACGGCTTCCTCGATCGCCGCTTCGATCGTCCAGCGGCCCTCGCCCGAATCCTGCACGAATCCGGAAAAACCGGTCAGCTGGGAATCCTTCAACAACGCCGTGGCGCTCAGGTCGAGCAGCCAGGAGGAGACCACGCTGCCGCGGCGCCAGACCTCGGCGATGTCCGGCAGATTCAAGGTGTAGCGCTCAGCTTCCGGCAGATCCTTCGAGTCCTTGTTGCGCATGATATCGAAGCCCTCGGCATAGGCCTGCATCATTCCGTACTCGATGCCGTTGTGGACCATCTTGACAAAGTGCCCCGCGCCCGCCGGACCGGCATGAATGTAGCCGCGTTCGACGCGTGAGACGTCGCCATCGCGGCCCGCCGTGCGCGCGATCTCGCCGAGTCCGGGCGCGAGCGCCGCGAAGATCGGGTCGAGATGCTCGATAGCGGAATCGGGGCCGCCGATCATCATGCAATAGCCGCGCTCGAAGCCCCAGACGCCGCCCGAGGTACCGCAATCGACGTAGCGAATCCCCTTCGTCGCCAGGGTCTCGGCCCGGCGGATATCGTCCTTGTAGTAGGAATTACCGCCGTCGATGAGGATGTCGTCCGGCTCCAGCAAGTCAGCGAGTTCATCCACCGCCTGTTGGGTGGCGTGGCCCGCCGGCAGCATCAACCAGATGGCGCGCGGCCGCTGATCTAGAACCTTGACCACCTCAGCCAGCGAGGCGGCGGCGACCGCGCCCTGTTTGGCGTAGGCCTCCCGCGTCTCAGCGCTACGCGCGTACACGACGCACTTGTGTCCCGCCTTCATCAGCCGGCGGGCCATGGCGCCGCCCATCCTGCCGAGCCCGATCATTCCGATCCGCATTGGTGTCGCTCCTACAGAATTGAGCTCGATTCAGGTCCGCTCGGGCGTATTTCCGCCTTGCCGCTGTCCGCCCAATTCAATCGAGGCGAGGTTTTATCGGCCGGCGAACTGCGCGGGGCGTTTTTGCAGAAACGCCTGCACGCCCTCGATGAAGTCGTCGCTTTTGCCGGCGACGTTCTGAGTCGCGGCTTCGTCGGCCAGCTGTTCGGCGAATTGGCTGTCCAGGCTGCGCCACATCAGCTTGCGGATCAGACCAAGGGATTTGGGACCCTTGGCCAGTTCGAGGGCGATCTTGCCGGCCTCGGCCATCAGGTCGGTGTCCGGAACTACACGGTTGATCAGGCCCCATTCGAGCGCCTTGGCGGCGGGAACGCGATCACCCATCAGTGTCATTTCCATGGCCCGGGCGCGACCGATCATGCGGGGTAGCAGGTAGGTCGAGCCGCCGTCGGGAACCAGACCGATCCGGCGGAAGGCCTGCATGAAATAGGCGCTTTCACTGGCCACGATAATGTCGCCCATCAGCGCCATTGAACAGCCCACGCCGGCGGCCGCGCCATTGACCGCCGTGACGATCGGCATCGGGAAATCACGCAGCAGGGTGATGAAGGGATTGTAGTGGGTGATCAGCGCGCCCCCGGCGTTGGGCCGGCCATCGGCCTCTGGCGCTCGCGCGGCCGCGCCGCCGCCGGAGAGATTGGCGCCCGAGCAAAAGCCGCGCCCTTCACCGGTTAGGACCACGGCTCTCGCGCCGCTCTCGCCCGTCGCCACGCGGCCGAAGGCGTCGGCCAGTTCGACGATCATATCGACCCCGGCGGCGTTCATGGTGGCGGGATCCGCCAGAGCGATGGTCGCTAGCCCATCGGCGAACGACAGCTTGATCTTCGCGTAGGTCACTCGAAATCCTCCGAATTTGATTTTCACGAAATCTAAAGCGGGGGACCTAGCGGAACGCCAGTGAAAATCACCGGCGCCGTCGATGGGAAGTCGGGACTGGACTTCTATCGTTTCGTGGCGGGAGCCTGGATCGGTCTGGCGAGGAAGGCCGGCAGGTCGGCGCCGAAGCCAACCACGCGCCGGTCGTCTTCGTCGCGTTCGGCCACCGGCTGAACACCGCGCGTTCGTTCGGGCGCGACGCGGCTTGGAGAGGCGGCTTCGGCACGTTCTGGACGTTCCGCGCGGCGCGGCCGTTCGTTCCGTTCGGGCCGGGCCACGGGCTCCGCCGTCGGGACGATTGCGCCTGTGGCCACCTCTTCCGTCGGCGCGGCGTTGCGTGGCCGGCGTTCGCGGCGCCCGCGGGTTCTCGGCTCCGCCCCGCCCTCGCCGCCGGCGACCGGGCGCGCCGGCCTTGCGGCTGGGGCCTCGACAGGCATGGCGGAGAGGTCGGGAACCAGGGGTTCCATCGACGCGACCGAAGTTTCCGACGCCGGACGACCGCGCGAGCGACCCTTGCCGTCTTCGCGATCCCGACCCCGGGGACGATCGTTCTTTGAGCGTGTCTCGATCCTGACCGAACTCCAGTCCAGATCCAGCGTGTCTTCCTGGGGCGCCTTGCCGATCAGCTTGAGCACCTTGTCGAGTCCGCGACTGTCGGCCGGGGTGACCAGCATATAGGTCACGCCCGACTTACCGGCCCGGCCCGTGCGGCCGATACGATGCACATAGTCGTCGGCGTGGTGGGGCACGTCATAGTTGAACACATGGCTGACATCGGGAATATCCAGACCTCGAGCCGCCACATCGGAGGCCACCAACAGCTTCAGGTCGCCCTTTCGGAAGGCTTCCAGAGTCTTGGTGCGCAGGCTCTGGTCGAGGTCGCCGTGGATGGGCGAGGCGTCGAAGCCGTGGCTACGCAGCGACTTGGCGACGACATCCACTTCGGTCTTGCGGTTGCAGAACACGATGCCGTTTTTCACGTCGTCACGGCCCACCAGCGCGCGCAGGGCGAGTCGTTTCGATCCTGGGTCGGAGGCGGGAATGCGCACCAGATGCTGAGCGATGTTCTCGCCGGTGGTGGCCGGTTTGGAGGCCTCGATCCGGACCGGATCGTTGAGGAACTGCTTGGTTAGCCGGGTGATTTCCGGCGGCATGGTGGCCGAGAAGAACAGGGTCTGTTTCTTGGCCGGCGTCAGCGAGAATATCCGCTCCAGGTCCGGAATGAAACCCATGTCGAGCATGCGGTCGGCTTCGTCGACCACCATGATCTGCACGCCGGTGAGCAGCAGCTTGCCGCGTTCGAAATGATCGAGCAGGCGGCCCGGTGTCGCGATCAGGACATCCACACCGCGATCGAGCTTCATTTCCTGATCGCCGAACGAGACTCCGCCGATCAGCAGGGCCCAGGTCAGTTTCTGACCCTTGGAGTATTTGTCGAAGGCCATGGCCACCTGGTCGGTCAGTTCGCGGGTCGGAGCGATGACCAGTGAACGGGGCATTCTGGCCTTGGACCGCCCCGCCACCAGGCGGTCGATCATCGGCAGGGTGAAAGCGGCGGTCTTGCCGGTGCCGGTCTGGGCGATGCCCAGGACATCGCGGCCCGCAAGGGCCACGGGGATAGCCTGGGCCTGGATCGGCGTGGCGACGGTGTAGCCCGTGTCGGCCACGGCTTGGAGTGTGGGGGCGCTGAGCCCCAGTGCGGAGAAGTCTGTCATTCCTTGAAGTGCGGCGGGCGGGGGATCATCCGGTGCGAAACATGCGCGCTCGGAACCACGGCTCGGGCGATTGAGAACATAGGGGTTGAGAGCGCTCTGTCAATGATGATCAATGCGGCGCTTTAGCCTAGACGTCGACATCCGCCGCCGCGAACTCGGCGTTTTCCTGGATGAACTTGAACCGCAGCTCCGGTTTGCGGCCCATCAGGGTCTCCACCAAGTCATTCACCGCGCCTTCCCCGTCCGGCAAGCTCACCCGGGCCAAGGTGCGGGTTCCGGGGTCCATGGTGGTCTCCTTGAGCTGGGCCGGCATCATTTCGCCCAGGCCCTTGAAGCGGCCGATCTCGGGCTTCTTGCCCTTGTAGACCGTGGCCAGAAGTTCGTCCTTATGGGAGTCATCGCGCGCATAGCTAGTCTTGCCGCCGTGGCTGAGACGAAACAGCGGGGGCAGGGCCAGATACAGTTTTCCGGCCCGGACCAGGTCCGGCGTCGTGCGCCAGAAGAAGGTGATCAGCAGGGAAGCGATATGCGCGCCGTCGACGTCGGCGTCGGTCATGATGATGATCCGCTCGTAGCGAAGGTCGTCCTCGCGATAGCGGGCGCCTCCGGCCACACCCAGCGCCAGCAGCAGGTCCGACAGTTCCTTGTTGCCGCCCTGCTTATCTACCGTGGCCGAGGCGACGTTGAGGATCTTGCCGCGTAGGGGCAGGATCGCCTGGGTGCGGCGATTGCGGGCCTGTTTGGCCGAGCCGCCGGCGCTGTCGCCCTCGACGATGAACAGTTCCGTGCCGTCCGACGCCTGACCCGAACAGTCGGCCAGCTTGCCTGGCAGGCGAAGTTTGCGGGTGGCCGACGCGCGGGCCACCTCCTTGTCCTTGCGCCGCTTCAGCCGCTCCTCGGCCCGCTCGACCACGAAGGCCAAGAGGGCGTTGGCGATCTTCGGCTGGGCGGTGAGCCAGTGGTCGAAGGGGTCGCGCAGGGCGGCCTCCACCAGGCGCTGCGCGTCGATTGACGACAGCCGCTCCTTGGTCTGGCCTTGGAACTCAGGGTTACGGACGAACACGCTGATCAGGCCGCCAGCCTGGGCAACGACGTCGTCGGCGGTGATCAGGGCGCCTCGCTTGTCGTTGGTAAGTTCGGCCCAGGCCTTCAATCCTCGGGTCAATACCGCGCGGAAACCAGCTTCGTGGGTGCCGCCTTCAGGGGTGGGCACGGTGTTGCAGTAGGACCGCATAAAGCCGTCCGCCTCGCCGAACCCGGCCGGTGTCCAAGCCACCGCCCACTCCACGGCGCCGGTCTCGCCGGTGCGTTCGATCCGGCCGGTGAAGGGTTCGGGGGTGACTGTCTCGATCCCCTCGATAGTCTCGGCCAGATAGTCCGCCAGGCCGCCCGGGAATCTGAACACCGCCTCGGCGGGGATCTGGTCGAGAATGCGCTCGGGCGCGCAACGCCAGCGGATTTCGACGCCGCGAAACAGATAGGCCTTGGAACGAGCCATCCGATAGAGCCGGGCCGGACGAAAGGCGACCGCGTCGCCGAAGATCGCCGGGTCTGGGCTGAAGGTCAGGGCCGTGCCGTGCTTGCGGCTCGGGGCCATTCGCTGCAGGGCTGACGTGGGCTTGCCGCGTGAATAGGTCTGCCGCCACTCGAAACCATCTTTCCAGACAGTAATATCCAGGGCGTCAGCCAGGGCGTTGACAACCGACACCCCAACGCCATGCAGGCCTCCAGAGGTTTCATAGGCCTTGCCGGAGAACTTGCCGCCCGAATGCAGAACGGTCAGGATCACCTCCAGGGCGGACTTCCCTGGGAACTTCGGGTGCGGATCGACCGGCATGCCCCGGCCGTCATCCTTGACCGTCAGGGAACCATCGGCCGCCAGGGTGACCTCAATCAGCTTGGCGTGGCCGGCTACTGCCTCGTCCATCGCATTGTCCAGCACCTCGGCGAACAGATGGTGCAAGGCCCGTTCATCGACGCCGCCGATATACATCCCAGGCCGCTTGCGTACCGGCTCCAGGCCCTCGAGCACCTCGATATCCTTGGCGGAATAGCCCGAAGCCGGCGCGCCGGCGGGCGGAGGCGCCAGGGCGTCATCGAACAGAGAGGCTTGGGTGGCCTTGGGCATGGTCGGGTCTTGGATCGATTCGGTGAGAAGGGCTCAATCGTTACTTAATACACCGCTTAGGCGCCCCGGGGGGCCGCGTCGATGTCAGGTCAGCTGTGGGGCGTCCTCGGGCTCGATCAGGCTGATGCGGGTCAAATCGGCGACCGTGTGCCCCTTCTGGTGTTGCGAGACGGCGTCCGCGAAGCGCATGCCCGGCCGGATGGCGGCGGCGTCATAGGATGTGATGTCATAGACCATGGCCGCCAACTCCGGGTCGCGCGCCTCCACGCTGAAGATCAATCGTATCTTCGAAAGATCGAGGCCGCGCCGGTCCAGACCGGCCAGCGGGCTGTGCTCGTCGATCACATGCATCATGGTCATGATCAGCGGGAAGGTCGGCCAGGACGCGCGCAGCAGTGGCAATTCATGGAGGCTCGTGAAGCTCCCGCCCTCCAGGGTGGTCTCGCGGATCAGGGCGCTGAGGCTGGCATGCAACTGGGTCAGGACCGAGGTACGGGCGTTGCCGATCCGTAGCATCAGTGTGGGGTGGCCGTTGTGCCGGCAGATCACCACCGTGTCGGCATAGACGATTTTCGCGCGGGGTTTGGAGAAGCGCACGAAGATCAGGCCGGTCATGATGGCGGTGAACGCCATCCCGGTGATGATCTCCGCCGAAGCCACCAGATGACCGTAGAGTGTCGCTGGCGCCATCACGCCATAGCCGACCGTGGCCAGAGTCTCGATGCTGAAAAACAGCGAGTCGGCCACCGACCCGAGATGAGCGTTGGACACGCACCCGGGTTGAACCAGGTAAAGGGCCGCGAAAATGCCAGTGATGATCAGATAGGAGCCGAACAATCCGGCCACGAACAGCGGCCAACGAACCGTCAGGGCCAGATGATAGGGGTCCGACAGATCGAACCGGCTGGCTCCGATCTTGGCGAATTCCAAACCCAGATTGGTCTTGATGACGCGGCGGGCTGGATCGCGGCGAGGCGGGGAAGTCATCGCTCAATCCTAACGCCATTGGCTGTATCCGGGTCAAAACAAACGGCGCCAGGACGATGCCGCCCTGGCGCCGAAAATGATATCAACCACAAGGCGCGCCGTTGCCGGCTAACGCCATGCCACAAGCTAGCACTTGTAGTACATGTCGAATTCGACCGGGTGAGGGTGAAGTTGCACGCGCATCACCTCTTCCATCTTCAGCTCGATGTAGCTGTCGATGAAGTCGTCATCCATCACCCCGCCCTTTTTGAGGAAGGCGCGGTCCTTGTCGAGATTTTCCAGGGCCTCGCGCAGCGAGCCACAAACTTCCGGCACCTTCTTCATTTCCCGGGGCGGCAGATCATAGAGGTTCTTATCGGCGGGCGCGCCGGGATCGATCTTGTTTTCGATGCCGTCGAGGCCGGCCATCAGCATGGCCACAAAGCCGAGATAAGGGTTGCCCATCGGGTCCGGGAAGCGAACCTCGATGCGCTTGCCCTTGGGGCTGTCCACGTGAGGGATACGGATCGAGGCAGAGCGGTTGCGGGCCGAATAGGCCAGTTTCACCGGCGCTTCGTAGCCTGGCACCAGACGCTTGTAGGAATTGGTCGTCGAGTTGGTGAAGGCGTTGATCGCCTTGGCGTGCTTGATGATACCGCCGATGTACCAAAGGCATAGCTCCGACAGGCCGGCGTATTTGTCGCCGGCGAACAGTGGCACGCCCTTGTTCCAGATCGACTGGTGAACGTGCATGCCGGAACCGTTGTCGCCGAACATCGGCTTGGCCATGAAGGTGGCCGTCTTGCCGTAGGACGCGGCCACGTTCTGCACCACATACTTATAGAGCTGCAGGCGATCGGCCATGGTGATCAGTGGCGCGAATTTCAGGCCCAATTCATGCTGCGCCGGGGCAACTTCGTGGTGATGCTTTTCCGGCTTCAAACCCAGTTCACCCATCACCGCCAGCATTTCGCCGCGCAAATCCTGAGCTGAGTCGACGGGATTGACCGGGAAGTAGCCGCCCTTGGGACCCGGCCGGTGACCCATGTTGCCTTCGGGATATTCCTTGCTGGTGTTGGTGGGCAGCTCGATGGAGTCGTAGGAATAGCCGGTGTCGTGAGGCGCGGTGGACCAGCGCACGTCGTCGAACACAAAGAATTCGGCCTCGGGTCCGAAATAGACCGTGTCGCCGACCCCGGCGGCTTTCACATAGGCCAGGGCCTTGCCGGCGATCGATCGCGGATCGCGATTGTAAGGCTCGTTGGTGCCTGGAGTGACCACATCGCAGGTAAGGCAGAGAGTCGTTTGTTGATAGAATGGGTCGATATAAGCGCTCTCCAGATCGGGGCGCAGCTTCATGTCCGAATCGTTGATGGCCTTCCAACCCGCGATCGACGAGCCGTCGAACATGGTGCCGTCATCGAGGAAATCTTCATCCACAAGGTCGATGTCGAACGTCACGTGCTGCATTTTACCGCGAATATCGGTGAAGCGCACATCGACGTATTTGACCTCCTTTTCCTTGATCTCGGCCAGGATGTCAGCTGATGTAGTCATGGATTGTTTATCCCCTTGAAGGCGGTTTTAGATGGCATTGGCGCCGGTTTCGCCGGTCCGAATGCGGATGACCTCGATAATTTCGGAGATGAAGATCTTTCCATCACCGATTCGACCAGTGCGAGCGGCGGCTTGGATCGCTTCGACGGCTTTTGACAGTTGATCATCCGCCACGACAACTTCGATCTTTATCTTTGGCAGAAAGTCCACAACATATTCCGCGCCGCGATAGAGTTCAGTCTGCCCTTTTTGGCGACCAAAGCCCTTGGCTTCAATCACCGTCATTCCCTGCAGACCAAGGTCCTGAAGTGCTTCTTTCACCTCGTCGAGTTTGAAAGGCTTTATTATTGCTTCAATTTTTTTCATAAACTCCGACCCGATGCGGCGTGGGCCCGATCGGAAGCGAACGAGCATGAGCGGCCTGAAGCGCACAAGAGGCGGTTCGAAACGGCCCGTGTCAATCGCCGCGGCCCAATCCGGTGGCTGAAAATATGGGCGACATTTGCCTAAATTTTGCGCGATTGCCGCCCGCTCTTGTGATGGCCGTCGAGCACCTTAGAAGCTGCGGTACGAGCAACGGAACGCTGGCCAATGGACGATAAAACGCCCCTATTGATCGACGCGGCGCCATTTGCCTGGCGCGGAGAGGCCGATCTGGCTGGTTTGGTTGCGCTGGGCGGCGTGGGTTTTAGTCTGGACGCGCCTGGCGCCCTGGCCGACGATGGCCAACGTAGTCTGTTCATTCCGGGGTGATCGACGATGCGGCTCTATCTCATTCGCCATGGCAAGCCGGCCGCTGTCTGGGGCGGGGCTGACGATGATCCGGGATTGGACGAGACCGGACATGCCCAGGCCCGCGCCGTGGCCACGCGCCTTATGGCTTTGTCCGAGGCTGACCAACCGGTCCTGGTTGTCAGTTCGCCGCTACGTCGTTGCCGGGAAACCGCGCAACCCCTGGCCGACGCGCTGGGCGTATCGGTGGAAATCGATCCCGCGGTGGGAGAAATCCCGACGCCGGGCGCGCTGAGCGCCGCGGAGCGGCCCGACTGGTTGCGGGCCGCCTTCGCCGGTTCCTGGGCCGATATCCGGGGGGACCTCGACTACGAGCTTTGGCGCCAAGGTGTCGCCAGCGCGGCGGCGCGCCGGCGGCGCGCGGCGGTTTTCAGTCATTTTGTGGCGATCAACGCAGTCGTCTCGGTTGTTCGCGGCGAGGATCGGGTGATCAATTTTCGACCCGACCACACATCGGTCACCACGTTCGATCTTGACGACGGCCGTCTGGCGCTGGTGACTCTGGGCGACGAGGCCGCAACGGGTGTCCTTTGACGGTGAAGCCTAAATTCCGCCCTCGCGAAGTTCTCACAGTCGGTGAAATGGCCGACGCGGATAGGGCCGCGATAGCCGCCGGGACTCCCGGCGTCACCCTGATGGAGCGGGCGGGCCAGACGGTGGCCGACGCCATCCTAGCGCGATACTCGCCCAGGTCGACCGTGGTGCTCGCCGGACCCGGCAACAATGGTGGGGATGGCTACGTCGTCGCACGCTTGCTCGGTGAGCAGGGTTGGCCCGTGCGGGTGGAAGCTCTGTCGCAGCCTGGCACGGCCGACGCCAAGGCCGCGGCGGCGCGCTGGACGGGACCTGTCGCGCCGCTCACCCACCGGGGCGGCCAGGGCGAACTGATCGTCGACGCCCTGTTCGGCGCGGGGCTCGATCGGCCTCTCGGGCCTGAACTGGTCCGGCTGGCGTTGTCGCTTGGTCGTTCGGCGACGCCGGTGGTCGCCGTTGATGTTCCCAGCGGGTTGGCCGGGGATACCGGTCGGCCTCTCGCCGGGGTCTGCTTCCAGGCCGGGCTGACGGTCACCTTTCACCGGCGAAAATTCGCCCACTGTCTTCAACCCGGCCGCGATCTGTGTGGCGAGGTGGTCGTCGGCGACATCGGCCTTGACGCCGTTCCCGGCGCGCTACTTGAAAACACGCCGGATCTGTGGCTGCCCCGCTTTCCCTGGCCTGGCGTAAATGCGCACAAACACACCCGCGGGCGGCTGTTGGTGGTCAGCGGCGGGGCCTGGAACACGGGCGCCGCGCGATTGGCGGCTCGAGCCGGCCTGCGGCTGGGCGCTGGTCTGGTCACCATAATGTCTCCGCCCGAGGCGTTGATGGCCAACGCCGCCCATCTCGAAGCGGTGATGTTGCGCCCCTTCGAAACCGATGTGGATCTTGAGATGGCCGGGTCGGACGCGGAGTGCGCGATCATCGGTCCCGCCGCCGGTGTGTCGGATATCACCCTCTCCAACGTGCTCGCCCTGGCCCGTACCGGCGCGGCGTTGCTGATCGACGCCGACGCCCTGAGCGTCTTTCGCGACGATCCAACCGAACTTTTCTCGATCCTCGATCGAGATGACGTGCTGACGCCCCATCCTGGCGAGTTCGAACGCATATTTCCGGGCCTGCTCAAGGAGACGCCCGAGCGAGTCACCGCCGCCCGGACCGCCGCGGCGCGAGCGCAGGCGATCGTGGTGCTCAAGGGCGCCGATACCGTGATCGCCGCCTCCGACGGGCGTGCGGCGGTAAACCTCAACGGCACGCCCTGGCTAGCCACGGCGGGGTCCGGCGACGTCCTAGCCGGCATGATCGGGGGGCTGATGGCCCAGGGCATGGAAAGCTTCGAGGCGGCTTGCGCCGGAGTGTGGCTTCACGCCGCCTGCGCCGAGGCGTTTGGCCCCGGGCTGATCAGCGAGGACTTGCCGGGGCTGCTGCCCATGGTGTTGAAGCGCTTGCACGTATAGGTCGTCACGTTACAGCGTCGCCGAAATTGGGAAGGAACCATGACAGCCGTCATCAGGACCACACTCGCCGCGAGCGCCGCCTTGGCGTTGCTCACCCTGGTCGCTTCGCCCGTCGAGGCCCGTACCCATCATCACCATCATCCAGCGCCGGCGGCGGCGTCCCGCGCCCAGGCGTCCCATCATCATCATCGTCATCATGCCAAGGCGCCCACCGGTTCGGCCCACGTTCATTCCAGGCATCACAAAAAAAAGCATTCAGTTGCGGCCGGCCCCTCTCATGGGCGACACAAACATAGCCAGCGCGAGATCGTGCCACACCCGCATGAGCGTCACGCCGCGCTTTGTCAGGTTGTCACGGTTCATCATCACGCGGTCGAGCGCTGCCGGGGGGGATAAGGGACCCGTCGAGATCCAGTCCTTCGGCCGGTTCAATCCTCCAGGCAGGGCTTGCCATGTGGCGCGCGTCCCGCGAGGTCGGCCGCCACGGAGGGCAGGGCGGCCCAGGAATCGACCAGATAGCGCCTCCACAGTCGTGTCGGCTCAAGCGCCAACCGCCATAGCCATTCCAGACCGAGGCGCCGCATGGCGGTCGGCGCGCGGGTGGCGTGGCCGATCAGAAAATCCAGGCCCGCGCCAAAGCCATAGGCATAGAGGTCCCCGAGCTGGTCGCGATGGGTGTCGATCCAGATTTCCGATTTTGGCGATCCCACACCGAACACCAGATCGGTCGTGCGGTGCGCGCGTATGGCTGAACATAGTGTGGTGCTCTTGGCTTGATCTTTTTCAAAGCCGAAGGCCGGCGACTCAAAGGCCATTGCCTCTTTGGGGAAACCTCGCGCCACGAAGCTTTCGATCAGTTTCTCGCCTGCCTCCGCCGTCGATGTAACAAAGAATGGTCGGCGGTCCAGCGACCAAGACCGGGCGAGCTCCGCGAAGAGGTCGACCCCCGTGATTCGTCCTGGCGCGTGGACGCCACGGAGGCGTGCATAGGCGAAAACAGGGGCTCCATCGATCGTCACGGCCCACGCGCCGGCATAGGCCAGGCGAAACGCGCCATTGCGGCGCAGATTGACGACATGATCGAGATTCATGGTCGCCACCAGGCGGACACCGTTGGTCGACGGCGCGCGGACGATTTCAGACGCCAGCTCCTTGAGGGTCAGCGTAGAAATTCCACGGCCGAACAGGGTTCCTTGGGTCAAAAATCAACCTCGCCTAGCAGTCCATCGGTAGTAAAAACCGACGATTTTTATATCATGAACTGTTTAATGATCCAAGAAATTCTGTGGCTACGAATTTTCTTCCTCAATTTAACCTGAAGTTTGACTAGGAAGATCTTTCTATTACTTTTCATCTGAAATTTAATATTAAATATTTTGTAGCAGAAATTGACTACCGCGTCGCGGTGCGTTTGTCAAATTGGCAGGTGGCGCCGCAAGATCACGCGTGGCGCGCGGCCCTGAAAGTGTTTATCAGAGCGCTCGTTGACGTGAACGCGTCTTCCGTCGGGGCCGAGCCTCGGCGACGGTGCGTCGGCGATCGTCGGCAGGCGCTCTAGTCTCATCGCCCAGGCCTTTTCGAGGAGTCCGGCATGCGAGTTGTCATGATCGGGACAGGATATGTCGGTCTGGTCTCGGGCGCGTGTTTCGCCGATTTTGGGCATGGCGTCACCTGCATCGACAAGGACGAGGACAAGATCGCGCGCCTTAAGCAGGGGCTGATGCCGATCTACGAGCCGGGGCTCGAGGCGATGGTGGCGCGCAACGTAGCCGAGGGACGGCTTTGTTTCGCCTCCGAAGCACCCGGTGCGGTGGCGGAGGCTGACGCGATCTTCATCGCAGTCGGCACTCCATCGCGCCGCGGCGACGGCCACGCCGATCTTAGCTACGTCTACGCCGCCGCCGAGGAGGTCGCCGGCATCGTCTCCGGTTTCACCGTGCTGGTTACCAAATCCACCGTCCCCGTCGGCACCGGCGACGAGATCGACGCCATCGTTCGTCGGGTGCGTCCCGAGGTGGATGTCGCCGTGGTCTCCAACCCGGAATTTCTAAGAGAGGGGTCGGCGATTGAGGACTTCAAACGCCCGGACCGGGTCGTCGTGGGTCTGGCCGATGAACGCGCCAAGGCGGTCATGGCGGAACTCTATCGGCCACTCTACCTCAATGAGACGCCTATCCTGTTTACCGACCGACGGACGTCGGAGTTGACAAAATATGCCGCCAACGCGTTCCTGGCGATGAAAATAACCTTCATCAATGAGATGGCGGACCTGTGTGAGAAGGTCGGGGCCAATGTACAACAGGTGGCTCGAGGCGTTGGCCTGGACAAACGGATCGGCGCCAAGTTTCTGAATGCAGGGCCAGGTTATGGTGGATCGTGTTTCCCGAAGGACACGCTAGCGCTCGTCCATACCGCCAGTGATTCGGGCGCTCCGCTGCAACTCGTCGAGGCGACCATTCGGGTCAACGATGCGCGTAAGAAAGCCATGGCGGGCAAAATCGTCGAGGCGCTCGGCGGCGCCGTCGCCGGCAAGACGATCTGTATTCTGGGGCTGACCTTCAAACCCAACACCGATGACATGCGCGACTCTCCCGCGCTCGAGATCGTTCCCGCGCTGCAGCGCCTTGGAGCCCGGATTCGGGCGTTCGACCCCGAGGGGCGAGAGGCCCGGGTTCTTCTGCCCGGCGTGGTCTTCGAGGATGGACCCTATGAGGCCGTCGAGGGGGCCGACGCTATGGTGCTGCTGACTGAATGGGATCAGTTCCGGGCTCTCGACCTGGACCGGATCAGGGTGCTGATGCGGACGCCGGTTGTGATTGATCTGCGAAATGTCTATCGCCCTGACGAAATGAGACAGCGCGGGTTTGCCTACTCGAGCATTGGTCGTCCCTGAAAATGGTCCTCGAGCGCCAATGGGGTGTCCTCTCACGCCCACCGGCCTTGCGGTCCCGACGTGGGCGATTGCGTTGCGGGCCAAGATGGGATTTGTCCCGCCTACCTTTTTTCCCCTCCCTCCAAAGAAGCGGACCTGAGACCCTATGTCGATGAATGTACAGCGCTCTCAATATCTGTTCACGAGCGAAAGCGTCTCGGAAGGCCATCCCGACAAGGTCGCCGACCGGATATCCGATACGGTTGTGGACGCGTTCCTGTCCGTCGACCCCTATGCGCGTGTGGCCTGCGAGACCCTGGTCACCACCAATCGGATCGTCCTGGCGGGTGAAGTGCGCGCGCCCGAAGACGTGCTGTCCGGCATCGTCGACAGCCTGGAGGATAAGGTCCGGGCCGCGATCAAGGACATCGGCTATGAACAGCAGGGCTTTCATTGGCGCAACGCCGACTACGCTTGCCACCTTCACCCACAATCCAGCGATATCGCCCAAGGGGTCGACGCCGCGGGCAATAAGGATGAAGGGGCTGGCGACCAGGGCATCATGTTCGGCTACGCGACTGTCGAGACGCCTGAATTCATGCCAGCGACGCTTCAGTATTCTCACAATATCTTGAAGTCGCTAGCCAAGGCCAGGCATGCCGATCCGACCATGGGGCTGGAGCCGGACGCCAAAAGCCAGGTTACCTTGCTCTATGAAAATGGCAGACCCGTTCGCGCCACATCGATCGTGCTGTCGACCCAGCACCGGGAAGGGCTGACGCCGGCTGATGTCGCCGATATCGTCAGGCCCTATATTCTAAAGGTGTTTCCCGACGGTTTCGTTGATTCCGAGACTCGTTGGCACATCAACCCCACCGGCAATTTCGTCATCGGAGGACCCGACGGCGACTGTGGCTTGACCGGGCGCAAAATCATCGTGGACACCTATGGCGGCGCCGCGCCGCATGGCGGCGGGGCGTTCTCGGGTAAGGATCCGACGAAGGTCGACCGTTCGGCGGCCTACGCCTGTCGATACCTCGCCAAGAATGTTGTCGCGGCGGGGCTGGCGGAAAAATGCACACTACAGATCGGCTATGCGATCGGTGTGACCGATCCGTTGAGCTTTTATGTCGACCTACAAGGTGGTCAGGTCGACCCGGCCAAGCTTGAGGAGATTCTCCCGCAGATGATCGGCGGGGCGACGCCGCGCGCCATCCGCCAGCATCTCAAGCTCAATCAGCCGATATATGAGCGTACGGCCGCCTATGGACATTTTGGCCGGGAACCGGAAGGCGACGGCGGCTTTTCCTGGGAGAAGACAGACTTGGTCGAGGAACTTCGGCGCGCTTTCTAGGTGCTGGGCGAGGTAAATCGCTCCTGTCGAATCCCGACCCGGACGGAGCTGAAACGCGGATGAGCGTCTATTCCATAATCCTTTGCGGTGGCGTCGGATCACGATTGTGGCCTGAATCGACGATCGACAATCCAAAGCCTTTCATCGACCTGATCGGTGATCGATCGCTCTTTCAACGAACCGTCTCGCGCATGATGTCGGTTTCCGCCGGACGCCCGCCGGTGATCGTCACGGGTCTAACCTATGTGCGCCATGTGCGCCGGCAACTCGCGGCGCTTGGTAGTGACGGCTTCATCATCGCTGAACCGGAGGGACGGGATTCCGGTCCGGCCTTGCTGGCCGCGGCGGCCTGGATCGCGCGGCAAGACCCGGGGGCGGTAGCTGTGGCCGTGGCCTCCGATCATCACATTCCCGATGATCTGGCCTTTGCGGCAGCGATCAGGGCGGCTTTTGACGCCGCCAACGACGGTGAAATCGTGGCGTTTGGCGTCAAGCCGAGTTTTCCATCCACCAGCTACGGCTATATTCGTCCTGGGGCGCTGCTTATGGATCGCTCAGGCGTCCTGCGGGTTGGCCAGTTCGTGGAAAAGCCTGGCCAGGCGCGCGCCGAGGCCCTGGTCGCCGAGGGCTGTCTTTGGAACACCGGCAATTTCATGTTTCGCGCTGGATCATTGATCGCTCAGGCGGCGATCCACGCGCCGGACATGCTCAAGGTGGTTGAGGCGTCGGTGGCGCGTTCGGCCGAACATGGGAACGTCTGCGAGCTTGGGACCCGGTTCACCGAGGCGCCGAAGGTGTCATTCGATATCGCGATTATGGAGAAGACCGATCGCGCGGCCGTGATTCCGATCGACTATGCGTGGTCTGATCTTGGCTCGTGGGATTCAGTCTGGGCGTTTTCGCAATTGGACGGTTCCGGCAATTCCGTTGTTGGAACCGCCGTGCTTACGGACAGCGAGCGCTGCCTTGTTCGCGCCGGACCTGGCGTCAAGATTGTGGCGATCGGCCTTCGAAACCTGGCCGTGGTGGTCAGCGGCGGCAATGTTCTGATCAGTGACCTCGCGCGTGTATCGGCCCTCAAACCAGCGTTGGAGGCGCTCGACTCCCTTGGCGATCCAACCGATGGCGACGTGTCGACCCCCTTTTGCCGATAGCGCGTCATCGGGCGCCGAAAGGCTGAAAACGTGACTTTGGGAAGGCCTCGCCCGGCGACATTGGCCGCCTCCGCGACAGAAGTGAGTTCCCTATGAGCAATCCCGGTCTAGTCGCTTGCCCTGGACCGTCCTTCATGGACTTTCGCGGTTTCCGCATATAGATCGAACGACGAGATCGGCGCCAATAGGTCCCACTCGCTGACGGCCTTTCTCAAAACTGGATAGTCAGGTTTTGCAACAGACTTCAGACGATCTGTCTCGCGCCGCCGCACCTATGATCAGCGTGATTGTGCCGCATTACAACGACCTGGTCGGTTTGGACCGCTGTCTTGAGGCTCTTCAGCGCCAGACCTATCCACGAGACTGTTTCGAAATCATCGTGGGAGACAATAATTCCCCCGTAGGCCTGGAAGCCGTCACTCGGACCGTGGCTGGAAGAGCTCAACTGACGGTGGTGACCGAGAAAGGCGCCGGCCCCGCCCGGAATGGGGCTTTGGCCTTGGCGCGGTTCGACGTACTGGCGCTTACCGACTCGGATTGTGTGCCGGATCCGAAATGGTTGGAAAGTGGAATAAAGGCTCTGGAAAACCTCGACCTTGTTGGGGGCAGGATGGATGTCTTCCCTGAGGATCCATCTAGGATAAAGCCAGTCGAGGCCTTTGAGCTTGTTTTTGCCTTTGATAATAGAAACTATATCTTGAAGAATGGGTTTTCCGTAACTGCAAATCTTTTTACGCGCCAGTCGATTTTCAAGCGCGTCGGTTATTTCTCATCGCTCGGCCTTTCGGAGGATGTGGAATGGTGCCGGCGAGCCACTTCATTCGGGTTTCGGCTGGGCTATGACGGCGCTGTCGTGGTCGCGCATCCGGCCAGGCCCACCTGGGCGGATATGTGGAAAAAAACTCTGCGTTCCGATACGGAAATGTATAATCTGAAGGTCAACTCGAATATCGCGCGCATCCGCTGGTTGACGAGGGTTCTGGGGTATCCGATTTCAGCGATTGTCCACACACCTAAGGTGTTAATGTCCAAAAATTTGGAAAATCTGAGCCAAAGACTGGGTGCATTAAGTATACTTTATCGGATAAGGCTGCAACGCAGCGCGTTGGGAATGCGTCTTTTGTTTTTTAACGGCGTCAAATAAGGTATAGTTTGCTACGCAAAGCGATATCGAAATTATTTCTAAACATAATACAGACTTTGAAAAAAATGGTGGAATAGAGTATGCATATTGTTGTTTCTATCGTTGGCTTCAGGAATTCATCCGATATCGCCAACTGCCTTGAGGCGCTGTCACGATCGACTTATCAGGATTTCGAGGTCTTGATTTGCGAAAACGGCGGCCGGGACGCCTATGTGGACCTGCTCGCGGCGATCCCGACGACTCTTACCGGTGGGCAGATGGTCAAGGTGATTCCGGCGCCAAATAATCTCGGTTTCGCCGGCGGCATAAATGTCTGTCTCGCCCAAACGCCCGAAGCGGACGGCTGGTGGCTGCTCAACCCCGACACCGAACCTGGAGAGGGAGCCCTGTCGGCGATGGTCGAGCGCTTGGCTCGGGGCGACTGCGAAGCGGTGGGTTGCACCGTTTTCCTGCCGAACGGAAAGATTCAATCCCATGGTTGCCGCTGGCTGGGCTGGTTGGCGCGTGGCGTCTTGATTGGCGATGGCGAGGGCGCCGACGAGGCGGTCGACGCCTCGTTCGTCGAGCGGACGCAATCCTTCATCAGCGGCGCCTCCATGCTCATTGGCCGTCGTTTCCTTGAGGTCGTCGGACCGATGAGGGAGGAGTATTTCCTCTATTGCGAAGAGGTGGAGTGGTGTTTACGCGCGCTTTCGAAGGGCATGCGTCTGGGTTTTTCGCCCGGCGCGCGCGTCCTGCACCACCATGGTACAACCACGGGCGCCGGCCGTGCTGTGCGGGACAGGCCGCGCACGATGGTCTATCTCAGCGAGCGGAATCGATTGCTGCTCACGCGTGACTGTTTCGGGATTCGTTTTCCCTATGTGGCTTTGGCGACGTTCGCGCAGTTGATTCTGAGATGCGCGCCTCGCGGCGCCTGGCGCCACTTTGGTTATGGCTTCGCCGGCTGGTGGGCTGGCATCCGAGACGAGCGTGGTGCACCTCGCTGGATTCCAGTCTGAACCGCGGGCGTGGTGTCATTTTTCAGTCTTGCTATGGTGGCGACGATCATCCCCAAGAACATGAACACGATTGCATGGTTGTCCTCCGCAGCATAGACCATCTTGATAACGAAAAAATTCATTAAAGCGATCAAAAGCGGAACAAGAAAGCTATAGTCCTTAGACTTGCCGATCGACTGAATTGAATATCTGGCGGCAACAAAAATAGACAATGCCAACAGGCCATAGTAGACAATAAATCCCACCAAACCATATTCCATGGCCACCGTAATGTAATAGCTGTCGAGGGTCAGGGTCCCATTTTGGATTGTGAATCCGACAGTCTTGGCGCCATTGCCTATGCCGTACCCCCAGGGATGGGATAGAAACTTCGGAATCGCCAGCGCCAGTTGTTCTTGCCGGGCCTCGGTGCTGGATTTGGTGGCGCCATTGCCGCCGAAAGCGATGTCATGGACGGGTCTCCAAAACAGCACGACGCCCGCGGCTATCGCCAGACCGATCGGCAGAGCCAGCACAAACGCCGGTGCGAGGATACTTTCGCGATTGGCGCGCCAATATAGGAGCGCCCAGGCGACCGCATAGAACAGAAACGACATCATACAGCCGACCACGGACAGCCGGGAACCCGTAATATAGACAATAAATATCAGAAACGGCATCGTTGCCACAGCGGCGGCTTTGAGCAGCCAGTGGTATTTTCCGAGCGCGAAGTGGATGATAAACGGAAGAGTCAGCGCAAGATACTCGCCCAACCCAAGGCTGGTGTTGAAAGTACTGTGGGTTCGATATTGATCGCTGCCGTTTCGGAATTTGGCGGTCAAGGTTTGCGTCACCGCGGGGTCGTCAATTTGCAGGAAGCTTGGGATATGACCCGCCCAGAGCACCTGCTGATGGCGCCATTCGAAGAAGCCGATGATTCCGACGGGTATCACCATCAGCCAAAGCATTCCGGCCATCTTCTGGACGCGTCCGGGTGTGAGGAATACGTAGGCGCTAACAAAAAACATTGACGTCCAGCCCACCTGGGCGACGATAAACTTGTCGATCGAAAAGCCGGGCTGCGCGGAAAAGCCGACTGACAATGCTTGAAGAAGAACAAATCCTACCATCGTTTGCCAGACTATAGGCGCCGCGGACAGCGACGCCGCCAAGGTTTCTCGAAAGGTCTTCGAAACGGAGACGCAGATCAACAACGTCAAAACAAGTGGAAAGCCGGTCAGCCGCACCATGGTGATCCACGGCAACCCCGGCAGCGCGAGGGCGATGTAGTTCGGCCACATGACGAGACCCACGAAGAAAGCGAACGTCAGGCCAGTCAACGTCCGGGTTGGCGCGGTGCGGGTCTCGGGCAGCGCCCAGATGGCCGCCATAGCCATCAGGGGGAGCGGCGCGATCAACGGCAGCAGCAGCCTTACACCGAGATAGGCGAAAGCGAAGCCGTAGATCAGGCAAAAGCCCGCAACCAGAACCACGATCAGGATGCTGAGCAACCTCTGGTTCAGCCTTCGCGGGTCACGCTCGTAGGGCTTCAGAATGTCCCGCGTAACGGCGATGGGCTCGCCCGAAGACGTCATCTATGCAATCTCCAGATCGGTCGTGCGGCGCCACGACCCGTGCGGCTCCACTATATCAGAGGATATCAGAGGCGAGATTGGGGCCTTTTGAACGGATGCGCGCCAAGAGTCACGGCCGGCGCCGTTTCCCGGACATTCCATCGGCGATCCGACGCGCCAGGAGCACAGTCTCGCGAATCGCTGGACCCTCTCGGTAGGTCATCCAACCGATCAGCATGCCTACCGCCAGCACCATGGCGACTCGCGGGAGAATTCCATCGTGCTGAAAGACCCAAATCGTCCCCAGAATGAAGGCGGATCCGGTCACGAACACGAGGATTCGATCGAAACCGCTGAAAAGTGGTTTTTGAAATACCCTGTTGAGCAGGATCAATCCCACGGACTGAGCCAAAAGCTCACCGAAAATGAACCCGGCCATAACCCCGGGCAGGCCGGCCAATAACAGGCCACAAACAAAAGCGGCCGGGTAGGCGAACAGCCGCGTCGTGTTCACGGCGAGTGGGCCAACACTTCTGCCGGCGCTGAGCGCCACGACGGTCGGATAGACCTGGAGAAAGCGACTGGTTTGCAGAATTCCAATCAGGCCGACCGTCAAGGCCGACTCGGAAAATTTGGACCCATATAGAAACTTGACCGCAGTGGGCGCGACCAGCGCGAAGCCCGCCGACAGTAGCAGAGCCAGCATGAGAACCTGTCCGCCCATCACATCGGCGACTCGCATCCGTTCGGTTGGATCGTCGCGGTTTCGGGCCAGCACCGGTAGATACATCGCCTGTGTGTAGCGGGTGATCGTCGCCACCGGGTAGAGGATGAGCAGCAGGACGGCGGAATACCGCCCCAGCGCTATCAGCCCCAACTGGTGGCCAACCAAGGCGCGATCGCCCTGGGTTGCAAAAAAAAGCAGCAAGCCGTTCACCATAAGAGGTCCGGCGAAGCGTGTCAGCCGCGCCGCGTGCTCCCGCGAATAGCCGACCTGGTAGGGGCGATCGGATTGGAGATGGGACACCGCCACCATCACCAGGGCTCGGGCCGTCAGCCCGTACAAGATGGCTGTGAAATTGTGTGTCAGATAGGCGGCGAGAGCCGTCGCGAACAGGCCCGTCAGTTCGCTTGAAATCAGCGCCACGGCCTCGGTTCGAAAATCCAGATGGCGCTGGTTCCGCCTCAGGTCCAGATGGAGGAACCCAAGGATCAACCGCGACACCCCCAACAGTGCGAGGCCTCCCGCCAGTTGCGGTGTTCCGTAGGCCGCCGCGATCGGCCAAGCGAAAATCGCCAATCCAGCGGCGGTCGCCACACCGCGTCCAATATAGACCAGATGGACGAGTCTCTGGACTTCGGGAGTGTCGCCGTCGCGATCCTGGATCAGGAATCTGTCGCTTCCCGTGTCGCTGATCAAGTCGAAGAAGGCCGCCATGATCACCAGAGTCGCCGCCAATCCAAGCTGCTCGGGACCCAACAGGCGCGCCATCACGACATAGCGCAGCAGGGCCGAGACCTGTGCGATCCCGGAGGCCACGAAGAAGGTGTTGGCGCCACGCCGGACGGATCCGGTGGAGGCGGTTCGAATTTCGGACAAGAGCAGCTCTCGCGACGGGGAGATCGGTTGGAAGGCTCTTACAGGAGCCGAGCCGGCGGGGAACGGAGAGAATCCAGGGTGACTATTTTTTCGCTGGATGGCGAATTATGCGGGCGGCGCGTTTTGCGCGCCCTTGACGAACCCATGTGGGGCCTTCAGAACCTGTCCATCGGATCGCCTTGGGGTCGAGAGGGGCCTTGATCTGTCACCTCGAATTCGAACTGGCGACAGCTGGTGCGTTACCCTGGGGGCGAACGTCCATCCCTGCAAACTGGATGGCTAGATAGAGGTTCCGATGTCACTCGAATCGACGATTCGCCAGATTTCTGGCGCGGTGCTTCCGCAAGCCGTCAGGTTTGGGCTGCGGCGCGTGCTGTTTTCCGGCGATAGAAAGCGCTGCCCTCTTTGTGGCAGCGCCGTGCGCACGTTCATCGCCCATGGCGGCTCCGCCTCGGTGCTGGAGCGCAGGCAGGTTGTGGGCGGAATGATGCGGCTTGATGACGCTTGCCCGGCCTGTCACGGCGGCGATCGCGCCCGTTTGAAGATGCTCTATCTTGAACAGGTCCTTCTGACCGAGGGGCGGCGTAAGCGGGTTCTGCACGTCGCGCCGGAGTTTGGACTCTACCAGAGGCTCAAGCGCGAGACGAACATCGACTATATCGCAACGGACTTGGACCAGACGCGCTATCGTCATATTCCGGAATTAGTGGCAGCCGATCTGACCGACCTGCCGTTCGATACCGCCAGTTTTGATGTGGTGATTTGCTCGCATGTGCTCGAACATGTGCCCGACGACCGCAAGGCGATGAGCGAAATCTGTCGTGTTCTAACTCCGTCCGGAACCGCCTTGCTCATGGTGCCGCTCGCCACGGATGGTTTGGGGACGGATGAAGATCTCACCGTCACGAGCGAGCAGGAGCGCGATGCGCTTTACGGCCAGTATGACCACTTGAGGCTGTACGGTCGAGAAGACTTTGCCGCGCGGCTGGAGGGTGTCGGCTTCGAGGTGAGTTATTTCAATGGTTTCGACCAGTTCCCGGCCCTGGCCGAAGAGCTTTGGCTTAATCCACGCGAAAATCTGATCCTGGCCCGACCCCGCGCTTCCGTAGGCTGACGACGGGAGGGTGAAGGCGGCGACATGTCGAAGACTTTGCGACTCGCGCCTGATGGACAGTATGGTTCCGTGTTAATCCACCCCGGGTTCCATAAGACCGGTACGACATTCCTCCAGAATCGCGTGTTTAATGACGAGCGGGTTTTCCGGCCGTTGTGGAGCCACGGCGAGATTGACCGATACGTCATTCGACCGAACGACCTCGACTTCACTCCGGAACCGGGCCGGGAGGACATCGCGGTCCGCAGGCATCCGGTCCGGCCAGACCTTATCGATATCGTGTCCTCAGAGACGCTCTGCGGCCAGCCCTTTACCGGTTCGCGCGAAGCGGTGATGCAGGCCAGGCGGTTGAAGGTTATTTTTGGCGACGCGAAAATCGTCTTCACGGTGCGAAAACAGGCGTCGATTATTCGAGCGATTTATATTCAATATTTAACCATGGGCGGCCTGCTCTCGCCGGAAGCTTTTTTTGACCGCCAAGCTCGCTACGGGTATTTTGCCTTTGATCCCCACGTCTTTGAATTTCATAAACTTGTGGAGTTTTATGGGGAACTGTTCGGGCCGGAGAATGTCTTGGTGCTTACGCAGGAGGAGTTGCAGCGTGGCCTTGATGAATTCGTCCAACATCTGCGTGTGTTTTGTGGTGTCGCGGGGGCCGACACTCCCATCCCGCTCGGCGACAAGGGCAGGGAAGGCGTGAGCCCGCCACCCTCCGGCATCCCGCTGCTGCGGATGGCCAACCGTTTCAGAACCGTTGCGGTGAATGCCGAGAGCCCGGCTCGGCTTGCCATGTTCGGCTTGCTGCTGGAGAAGGTCGCCTACCGACAAACCTGGTTTTTCCGGGGCCAAGGCGAACGCCTCGAAACTGCGATCAACGACCGCTTTTCGGGCATGTTCGCCGAATCGAACGCTCGCCTGCAGCACTTCGCGCCGAGCGACCTGCGCGCGCTTGGCTATGAAATGCCGGCCGCGTGACGTTCGGCCGCCAATCCACCGGCTTGCGCCCGTCGCCATTGCGGCGCCGCGGCATTTGGCTTTTCATCTCGCGTCGAGACCGGTATGCTGCTCGGAGTTTGAGGAAGTTCAGCCTCCATCACGCGCTCGAACCATAAGGATTTCTGATCGTGCCTTACCTGTTCGAAATGGACGGTGAAACAGGATATGTATCAAATGACACAAGAAACAAAGGTCTTGAGTTTACTGATACCTATCAGAGTGGCTCGCCGTTTCCACATATCGTGATTGATGATTTTCTTCCCCCGAAAATTCTTGATCTATGCCTCTCTGAATTCCCCTCTAAGCTGAATGAGGGGGACGAATATTTTGATCGCGATCAGGAACGATACAAGGCACAGTTCAACCCGGATGCCTTGACTGATCGCTTGCGACGGCTGTTCTATTCATTCAACTCCAAACCTTTTATTCGTGTTCTCGAAAACATCACCGATATCAAAGGGCTCATTCCAGACCCTTATTTTCTGGGAGCGGGCTTTCACGAAATCGGACAGGGTGGACACCTGTCGGTTCACGTGGATTTCAACCACCATAAGGTGATGAATCTGGAACGACGGATAAATGTATTAATATATTTAAATAAAGACTGGCATGAGACTTACGGAGGTCAATTGGAACTCTGGAATAAAGACATGTCTCAATCTCTCAAATCCGTCACGCCAGTGTTCAATCGGTGTGTAATATTCAACACGACGGATATGAGTTATCATGGAAATCCAGAACCCGTAAATCACCCGGCGGGTGTCACACGGAAGTCCATTGCTCTCTATTATTATACCTCGACCTGGTCCGAAGCCAAACAGGACAAGACTACCCAGTTTAAGGTGCGGCCAGGCTCGACCGACCGGGTCGATGCGGCGGTGCGCAATCGGGAACTGGTAGCCGATCTGCTGCCTCCGATCGTCTTGCGCAATGCGAGGCTCCTCAAGCAGCGGCTGGGTCGTTAAATGGCCTTGGTGGTCAAAGCGGGTCCGTGTTTTTGGATGGCCTGAGTTATGTGATCTGATGATAGGAGCGGAGCCCTGACCCGCCGCGTCAGAGGGGGAGTGCTTGATGAACTTCATAAGATTGTTGATTGGCGCGAGCCCGGCGATCCTTGTGGCCATGGCGCTCGCATCGCCATCGCGAGCCGCCGAGGCCAGTATCAATGAGCCGGTTCCCACGACGCGCACGACCGATGTCGATCTGGGTGTAGATATAGCCTACGATTCCAATGTTGCGCGGTCGGATCGAATATTGGCCGCGCGGCGAGGCCTGACCCTGGCCGATGAGATCACCACCCCGTCCTTCGATTTCACCGTCGCTCGGCCTGTGGGGCGAACCGTTCTTTTCCTCAAGGGTAACGGCGACTACGATTTTCACGCGATCAACACCCGACGCGACCATTTGAACCTGAACTTTAAGGGCGGCGCGGGAGGCCATTTCGGCCCCTGCCAGGAGTCCTTGGTCGGTGACTATGGCCGGACGCAGAGCGACCTCACCGATTTGGCCCAGGGCGTCATAAGCAACACCCGGGAAAACGAAGACGTCAGATTCAGCGCGGCCTGCGGACGGCCGATCGGTCTCGCGCCCGAATTCGGGGTCACTTATTCATGGCTCGACAACAGCGCCCCGGCTCTTCGGCCGGTGGATTCAAGAAGCCTGACTGTCGACGCTAGTTTGGCCTATAGACAGCCGGTCCTGGGATCTATATCCATTTTCGGTAACTTTGTGAGCACGTCTTATCCTTATCGCTTCACACTCCCATCGGGTCAGGTTCTTGGTTCCGGCTTTGACGTGTACACTGGAGGGTTGCGCTACGAACGCCATATTGGTGCTCGCTTCGACACGACACTAGCGGTTTCTTATACCGCTCTATACCCATCATTGGGTGGTGGAGGGTTCCGAGGCCTGACCTATTCTCTCGACGCCGCCTATAATCTGACTACTCGCCTAAAGATTCACGGAAGCGCCGAACGTCAGACAGTGCCGTCGAACCGTGTGTTCGCCGACTACAAACTCGACGAGACCTACGACGTGGATGTTTCTTACACCCTTAGTTCCCGGTTGACGTTGAAAGCTTCCGGTCAAATCATGAGCTCAAGCTATCGCGGCGCCCTTCTGCAATCGCTGGGTGTCGATCTTACCAATGAGACGCTTTATACCGCCATGGCGACCGCCAGCTACGATCTCACCAAGCGACTGTCCGTGATGCTGAGCGCCGGAGACGTCGAGCGGAGCGCCAATTTTCCCGGTCTAAGTTATTCAAGCACCAAGGTGACCCTGGGGGTCAAAGCGAAATTCTAGAACCTAGCGTTTTTGGCGCGTGCGCGACTTGGCCGTCCCGGATGATCTCGTGGTGGCGGATCACTTCCTTGACCAGGAAGCCGAGGAACTTTTCCGCGAACTCCGGATCCAGCTCGGCGTTGACGGCGAGGGATCTCAGGCGGGCGATCTGCTGCGCTTCCCGAACTGGGTCGGCCGGTGGTAGGGTCAATCTGGCCTTGAGCTGGCCCACTTTGCGGGTGCATTTGAACCGTTCCGCGAGAAGGTGAAGCACGGCGGCGTCGATATTGTCGATCGAATGCCGTAGTTCAGCCAGTTCGGGGGCCACGTCGTGCACGGGCGTAACATCATCGGTCATGAACGATCTCGTCGCCATGAATAGCGCTCAGGTCAAGACTCGATCATGGTCCGACCAGCGGCATGGCGGCCAACACGAGGGAGAAACATCCATGAGCACCGCTCTGACCCACGGCGCGATGGCCGACATGGCCAACGCCGTGGCCGAGATTCTTAAAGCGCGTAAACAGACCCTTGCGGTCGCGGAGTCGTCGTCGGGCGGCTTGATCAGCGCCGTGCTCCTCGCCATCCCTGGCGCCAGCGCTTACTTTCTGGGTGGCGCCGTGGTCTACACGGGCAAGGCCCGGATGAGCCTGATGGGACTGCCTCGCGAGGCGGTCGCCGGCATGCGCTCGGCGAGCGAGCCCTATGCCCTGCTGTTGGCTCGGACGGCTCGCGAGAACTTTGGCGCCACCTGGGGTTTGTCGGAGACCGGCGCGTCGGGCCCGACCGGCAATCCTTATGGCGACGCCGCCGGCCATACCTGTCTGGCGGTGTCAGGCCCCGTGGAAATGGCCTTCACCCTCGAAACCGGCGAATCGGACAGGGCGGCCAATATGGAGGCCTTTACCGTCGCCGCGCTGAAACTGCTGGCCAGCGCCCTCGATGGATAGCTGCGCCGCCGACCTGCCGGGGTCTATCGGCGTCGATCCCAGCCGTTGATATGGCCGGCGTCCACGGCGATGGTCACCGCGGCTTTGTCGCTGAGCGGCAGGCAAGCGACCCCGCCGATCTCGCGATAGCCATTGGTTCCGATGCCCGCCCAGACCTGGCCATGCGGGGTCTTGTCGGTCTTGCCGTCGACGGTCTTTTGCGGGCCGCCACAGGGACCCGAAGGGCGGAGGAAACCAGGACCGTCGTCAAACCGGTCGCTCAACCGAAGAGTGTCGGTAGCCGGAGAGGCGGGGACGGCGCCATCCGAGCCTCGCGCGGCGGTGGCGATGGCTTCCTGGGCGACCGCGGGCGCCGTGGCGCTCAAGATCGCCGCCAAGCCGATACATACCACGCTAAGAGTCTTGACCGCGAAGCCGCGCATCGAAATCTCCCTTGAGTTCAACGGTCTTATAACAGCCCTTTGTCGCGGCCAAATTACGACAGCGCTAAATTGCGCCCAAATTGCAGCCAAATTGCGAAAGACTCGCGCCATGCCCTTGTCCGTCTCCTTGAACGCGGCGCGCAAAGCGCTGGCGCCACTTTACCGGATCGATGAGCCGGCCGCCCTGGCGCCGCTCAGCCGCGCCGCGCGGCTTACCCACGATCAACGGACCGATGCTTTGATCCAGGCCTCGGCTCTGCTCGCGGAGCTGCGGGCGCCGGGCCGGGCCGGCTGGGTCGACCAGTTTCTGCGGGAATACAGCCTCTCCAGCGACGAGGGTGCGGCGCTTCTCGGGCTCGCCGAGGCCTATCTGCGGGTGCCGGACGCCGGAACGGCCGACGCTCTGATCAAGGACAAGCTGGTCAAGGGAGACTGGCGCGCTCATCTCGGCGGGGCCGATTCGGCGCTGGTCAACAGCGCGACCCTCGGCTTGATTCTCGCCCAGTCGCTTGCCGAGGCCACGCCTGGCACGGTCCGCGGCCTGGTCGCCCGGTTAGGAGAGCCGGCCGTGCGCGTGGCGGTGGCCGGGGCCATGCAGACCATGGGCTTGGCCTTCGTGCTCGGCCGTGACATCGACGAGGCGCTGCGCCGGGCCGACCGGGGCGCTAATCGCGCCTTCCGCTATTCCTTCGACATGCTGGGGGAGGGGGCCAGAACCGCCGCCGACGCCGAAACCTATTTCCAGTCCTACGTCACCGCGATCGGCGCGGTCGGGCGGTCGAGGCGGCCAGGGGCCGACGTCTTCGCTCAGGACAGCGTTTCAGTGAAGCTCTCGGCCTTGCACCCGCGCTACGAGCCGTTCCAGGCTGGCCGCGCCGTGCCCGAACTGACCGCCCGGCTCGTGGAACTGGGGCGGGTCGCCAAGGCCGGCGGCGTGGGACTGACCGTCGACGCCGAGGAGAGCGAGCGGCTCGACATGTCGCTCTCGATCATCGAGGGCGCGGCACGTAACCGGTCCCTGGCGGGGTGGGATGGGCTTGGCATGGCGATCCAGGCCTATCAGAAGCGCGCGCCGGCGGTGATCGAATGGGCCGCGGCGCTCGGCGACGCTACCGGGCGGCGGCTGATGATCCGGCTGGTCAAAGGCGCCTACTGGGACACCGAGATCAAGCGCGCCCAGGAACGGGGCCTCGCCGACTACCCTGTTTTCACCCGTAAGACCGGCACGGATGTCAGCTATCTTGCCTGCGCCCGGGCGTTGCTGGGCGAGCCGTCGCTGTTCCCTGCCTTCGCGACCCACAACGCCCTCACCGTCGCCACGGTGCTGCAATGGGCGGGGGATCGGTCCGATTTCGAGTTTCAGCGCCTGCACGGCATGGGCGACGGACTCTACGAGGGACTTATGGCCCGTCGCGGCCTGGCGGCGCGGGTCTATGCCCCGGTCGGCGGCTACCGCGACCTGCTGGCCTATCTGGTGCGGCGGTTGCTGGAGAACGGCGCCAACACCAGCTTTGTGCATCAGATCGCCGATCGTCATCTCAGCGATGAAGAACTGCTGGCCGACCCGGTTGAAAAGGCGATCGCGACCGGTCTCACGTCGCATCCGGCGATCGTCAGGCCGCCCGAACTCTATTCGCCGGATCGCCGCAACGCCGCCGGCCTCGATCTTTCGGAACCTACCGTGGTCGCGCCGCTGTTGTCTGCGATGCGCCAGGCCTGGGATATTTCGGCGACCGCCAAACCGGTGATCGGAGGTGTCGAAGGCGACGGTCGCGCGCACGTCCTGGCCGACCCCGCCGATGGCGACCGCTCCCCCGGCTCCGTCATCGAGGCCGCGCCGGCCGACGTCGCGAGGGCTGTCGCCGCCGCCGCCGATAGCCAGCCAGCCTGGGACGACCTGGGAGCGAATGCCCGCGCGGCGATTCTGGAACGGCTCGCCGATCTGCTGGAGCGTGACCGCGACGGGCTGATTGCCCTGTTGACGCGGGAGGCCGGCAAGACCCTGGGCGACGCGCTCGGCGAGGTTCGCGAGGCCGTGGACTTCTGCCGGTACTACGCGGCCCAAGCCCGGCGCCATTTCATGCCTCGGCGATTGCCGGGGCCGACCGGTGAACTCAATGAACTGACCCTGAGGGGGCGGGGCGTATTCGCCTGCATCAGTCCATGGAACTTCCCCCTGGCGATCTTCCTGGGCCAAATCGCCGCCGCGCTGGCGGCCGGCAACGCTGTCGTGGCCAAGCCGGCCCCGCAGACGCCGCTGATCGCAGCCGCCGCCGTTCGCCTGGCCCTGGAGGCGGGTGTTCCGGGCAGTGTCCTGTGCCTCGTTCCGGGCGGCCCCGCCGTGGGACAGGCCCTGGTGGCCGACCCGCGGGTGGCCGGGGTCGCCTTCACCGGCTCGACCGCCAGCGCTCGGCGGATCGCCCGCGCGCTGCTTGAAGACGAAACCCGGCCGCTGGTTCCGCTGATCGCCGAAACCGGCGGTCTCAACGCCATGCTGGTCGATTCGACCGCCCTGCCCGAACAGGTGGTGGCCGACGTGATCACCTCGGCGTTCCTCAGCGCCGGCCAGCGCTGCTCGGCCCTGCGGCTGCTCTGCCTGCATGAGGATATCGCCGGCCACACGCTGGAAATGCTGATCGGCGCGATGGATGAACTGGTCGTCGGCGATCCGGCCGAGCCCGCCACCGACATCGGACCAGTGATCGACGCCGCTGCCCTTTCGGCGCTGCGAGATCATCTGGATCGTTGGCGGGGCTCGATTCTCCATGCCACCGTACTGCCCCCGGGCCTCGGGCGCGGTCATTTCATGCCACCCACCCTGATCCGCCTGAACGCCATCGAAGACCTTGATCGAGAGGTTTTCGGGCCAATCCTGCATGTCATCACCTGGAAGTCGGGAGCCTTGGACGACACCCTGCGCCGCGTGATGGCGTCCGGCTATGGTCTGACCCTCGGCGTCCATAGCCGGATCGCCGGCGTGGCCGACGCGGTTCGGCGGACCGCTCGGGTCGGCAATCTCTACATCAACCGCTCGATGACCGGGGCGGTGGTCGGCGTCCAACCGTTTGGCGGGGAAGGGCTGTCAGGGACCGGACCCAAAGCCGGCGGACCGCACTACCTGCCGCGCTTTGCCGTCGAACGCACCTGGACGGTGGACACCACGTCGGCCGGCGGCAACGCCAGCTTGCTGGGCCTTGAGGATTGAGCGTGGGGATGGAAACCGCCGACGTGATCGTGATCGGGCTGGGCGCGGCCGGGTCCGCCTGCGCCTACCAGCTGGCGAAGCGCGGTCTGCGTGTGATCGCGTTGGATCGCCATCATCCGCCTCACGACAACGGCTCAAGCCACGGCGAGAGCCGCGTCACCCGCCAGGCTATTGGAGAGGGCGACGACTATGTGCCGCTCGCCCTGCGCGCCCATGATCTGTGGCGCGAGATCGAGGCCGAGACCGGCGCGACCTTGATGCTTCAGACCGGGACTCTGGTGATCGGCGGTCTAGATGGCGGCGCGGCGCACTTCGGCAAGCAAGACTTCGTTCGCAAAACCATCGGCGCGGCGCGGCGATTCGGCATCCCTCATGAACTAATCAAGCCCGATGAGGCCGCTCGGCGGTTTCCGATGCTCACCTTGAGGGGCGATGAAACCGTCTATTTCGAGCCGGGCGCCGGGCTGTTGCGGCCGGAGCGCTGCGTGGCGGCTCAGATTGCCCTGGCCAGGCGGCATGGCGCCATGATCCGAACCAGGGAGACGGCTCTCAAAATCCTCGACGAGGTCGATGGGATGAGGGTGACCACCGACAGGAGGGACTATTGCGCCGATCAGGTGGTGGTGGCCGCCGGTGCTTGGGCGTCCGGGATATTGAGGGATGATCGGCTCGCCCCGAGCTTGTCGACCTACCGCCAGATGATGCACTGGTTCGAACCCGCCGATCCGGCTGCGTTCGCGCCGGACCGCTTTCCGGTGTTCATCTGGATGCACGGTGTGGGGGCTGAGGACTGGTTCTACGGCTTCCCGATTTTGCCCGGGACGACGGGCGTAAAGATTGCGGACGAACGCTTCGACGAGCCGTTGCCGGGACCGGAAGCCCAGTCCCAGGAGATCGGGCCGGCGGCGTCGCGAACAATGCTCGGCCGACACATCGCCGGCCGGGTTTCGGGCGTCACCGACCGATGTCTGAGATCGTCGGCCTGTCTCTACACGATGGCGCCGGACAGCCGATTCCTGATCGGCCGTGATCCGGGCCGCGAGCGACTGATCCTGGTCTCCGCCTGTTCCGGTCATGGGTTCAAGCATTCGGCCGCCATCGGTGAGCTGGTCGCCGACCTGGCTGGCGGGGAAGAGGCGCCGTTGCTCGCGCCTTTCGGTCTCGAAACCCGGTCTACCGATGCGCCGCGAAATAGCTGATCAGATCGGCCCGCTGTTTGGCGTCGGGCACCTGGATCGGCATCGCCGTTCCCGGAACCGCGGCGCCGGGATTGGTCAGGAACCGGTCCAGCGCCGGTCCAGTCCAGGTCAGGCCTGACGCCTTCAGGGCCTCCGAATAGCTGAATCCCGCCACCGAAGCGGCCTTGCGCCCATAGAGGCCGTCCAGACTTGGCCCCTGGCCGCCGCCGGTGGCGACATGGCAGATGGCGCAGCGGTCGTAGAACAGGTTTTCCCCATTTGCCGGATCGCCCGCCGGTTGAGCAAGCGCGGCCGATCCGATCGAGGCGGCGAGGATCGTCAGTATCAGGCCTCGCCTCATTTAGTCGCGACGCTCTTGGCGGCGTAAGCCACCCGCCAGACCACGCTTCCGCCGTCGTCGGTGACAAGCAGGGCGCCGTCATGAGCCACCGCCACGCCCACGGGCCGACCCCAGACGCCCCGGTCGTCGGCCACGAAGCCGGTCAGGAAATCCTCATAGGCCCCGGTGGGAACCCCGTTCTTCACCTGCAGCCGCACCAGCTTGTAACCGGTCCGTTTGGCGCGGTTCCATGAGCCGTGCAGGGTCACGAAGGCGTCGCCCCGATAGTTGGCCGGGAAAGCCGCGGCCCCACTCTTGGCGGTGTAGAACGTCAGCCCCAGCGGCGCCGAATGCGGCTGGATCAACACGTCGGGGGTGATCGCCTTGCCGAGCAGATCGGGCCGCTGGCCCTTCAGGCGGGGGTCTTCGTGGTCGCCGATATAATACCAGGGCCAGCCATAGAATCCCTTGGCGCGCACCCGGGTCACGTAGTCGGGCGGGACGTCGTCGCCCAGGCTGTCGCGCTCGTTGACCGCGCACCACGGATCGCCGGTCACCGGGTTGACCCGCACGGAGACACAATTGCGGATGCCGCTGGCGAAGATCGTCCGGGTTCCGCCATCGGGGTCGAAGCTCAGTAGATCGGCCCGGTCCGCCTCGCGGCCCCAGGCCGAGCCCCGCAGATGATCGGCCTCCCACGCCCGGGCGTCGGCGGGCGTCTTGGCGGGCATGCCTTCGGCGAGGTTCGACCCCGAGCCCACCGACACCAGCATGCGCCGGCCGTCGCTGGAAAAATCGATGTCGCGTGTGGTGTGGCCGCCGGTGGTGCCGGCCAGTTTCGCCACCACCACCTGCGGCGGGCCGGCGGCCTTGAGATCGCCGCTCCTATAGGCGAACCGCACCACGGCGTTGTTATTGGCCACATAAACATATTTCGGATTGGCTCCGCCCGGATAGAAAGCAATGCCGAAGGGCTGGTCCAGGCCCGACGCGAACACCTCGGTGGCTGTCGGCGTTCCGGCGCCGTCAGGCGCCTGCAATACGGTGATCCGTCCGGCGTCGGTCTCCGCCACGAAGATATCGCCGTTGGGCGCGACGCGGATCTGGCGCGGATGGCTGAGCGTGGCGAAGGCGGCCACGGTGAAGCCGGGTGGGGTTCGCGGCATGGCCTCGGCGGGCCGGGCCACCACCGCCGCCGGCGAGGCCGCGGGCCGCGTGGCGTAGGGCGCCGGCAGATCGGCAGGCGTGATACGGCGCACGACGCCCGGCGCGTCGGTTCGCCAATCGCCCAGGGCCGCCGCGCCGATACGCTCATCCGCCAACGCGGCGCCGGCCGTCGCCGAGGCGCCGAGGGAAAGGATCAGAACGAGTCTGGCTGTCACGGTGTGTTCCTTGCTAGGTTCCGGCGCTCGCTTCTAGACCAGGGTCCGGGCGCGCGCCACGGGGCCAGCCACATGTCCTTCGCCTTGATCAAGCCAGACCTCGGGCGCCTGCCCACGTTCCTGGACGCGCTGCGTCGCGGCTGGTCGCCCGACAATGTGCGCGGCGAGGCGGCGCAGGAACTGCTAGCGGCGGCTGACGAGGATCCCGAACGGCTTATCGCCTCGATGGACGATCCCGAGGCCAAGACAGGTCCGATACGTCTGCCCGACGGCTCGACGTCGGAGCGTCTGCCCGGGTTTCACCGCTGGCTGTGGGACGGTGAGTTCTGCGGTCAGATCGGCTTCCGGTGGCGCCCCGGAACGCCGGACCTGCCGCCGCACGTTCTCGGCCACATCGGCTATGCGGTCGTGCCCTGGAAGCGCGGTCAGGGTTACGCCTCGCAGGCGCTGAGCCTGTTGCTCCTGGAAACCGCGGCCTTGGGTCTGCCCTGGGTGGAACTGACCACCGATCCGGACAACATTCCGTCCCAGAACGTCATCCTCAACAACGGCGGCTATCTGGTGGAACGCTTTGAGAAGCTGGCCGCTTACGGGGGCGGCCGGAGCCTGCGCTACCGCATCGACCTGGGAGATTGATTGATCATATTGGCATTTCCCAACCCGCGTGACACTCGACCGCCTAGCGGCGCGGGATAGGAGACGCGCGTGAACCGCAATCACCATCCTCCGGTCGGCGCGCTAGCCGGCGTCGCGCTCCTGGCCCTATGCGGCTGCGCCACCTATGCGCCGGCCCCGCTGGGTCCGGCTGTCGACCAACTCCTCTCCGGGGGCGACCGCGGCGTCAGTGGGCCGGGCGGATCTTCCGCGGCGATGGATCTTTCCAAGCCCCTCACACCGAGCACCCTGGCGGTGATCGCCGTCATCGCCAATCCCGATCTCAAGGCCGCCAGAGCCAAGGCCGGGGTGGCCGACGCCCAGGTGTTCGGCGCCGGCCTGCTGCCGGATCCGGTCTTCAACTTCAGCTTCGACAAGCTGATTTCCGGCCCGGACATGTTCAACGGCTATGGGGCTCAGCTGATCTACGATCTGACCGCATTCCGTGATCGCGGCGTGGCGCTAGCGGGCCAGCGCGCCGCTCGCGCTCAGGTGCGGTTCGATCTGGCCTGGCGGGAGTGGCAGACCGCTGGTCAGGCGCGGTTACTGGGCGCGCGCATCGCCGGGCTGGAAACCGCCTCTGTTCTGCTGGAACGCACCCGGTCCACGTCAGCCGACGCGCTGGAGCGCGTTCTGACGGCTGCCGCGCGCGGCGATCTCAAGGCCGACGATGTCGAGGTTCGCAGACTCGCCGCCGCCGCCGCCGCCGACCGGGCGCTTCAGGACCAACGCGATCTGAGCGCCGCGCGAAGGGACCTCGACACGCTGCTCGGCCTGCCGCCGAACGCCAGGCTTTCCATCGCGTCGGATCCGCCCCCATCCATTCCACCGGACGCCGAAACCCTGTTCGCCCGCGCCCGCTCTGGCCGCCTGGATCTGCGCGCGCTCGAGGCCGGCTATCGGAGCCAGGAGGCGGCGACGCGCAAGGCGGTGTTCGACGCGTTTCCGACCCTCCAGCTGACCGTGGCCACGGCCCGGGACACCGCCGGCAATCGCACCGTCGGTCCGGCCGTGAATTTCACCCTGCCGGCCTGGAACCGCAACGCGGGGGGAATAGCCATCGCCAGGGCGACGCGCGAACAGTTGCGGGCTGAATATGCCGCTCGGGTTTTCGCCGCCCGCGCGGAGATCGCCGACCTGGTGGACAAGCTCTCAGTGGCGCGTCGCCAGCGCGCCCAGATCGCCGATCAGGTCCGGCCCCTGGCGCGTTTGGCGGCTCAGACCGAAGCCGCCGCCGCCGCGGGCGACGTGGCGCGCGCCGCCGCCGAAACCGCCCGCCAGAGCGTCACCGACAAACAGATCACCCTCGCCGCCCTCGATCAGTCCATCGCCGAACAGAGCGTGGCCCTGGAACTGGCGGTGGGCGCTCCCGGAAAGGCCCCATGAACAACACGGGTTTCGTTTTGCCGACGCTTCTGCTGCTGGCCGCTTGCGCCAAGAGCGCGAGCGACGCCGAGGTCAAGCCGGTGGCCTCGGTCAGCACGCTGGTGGTGGCCGCCGGTTCGGCCGATCAGACGGTATCCGCCTATGGCGCGGCGGAATTTTCGCCGGACGCCGAGCGCTCACTGATCGCCCCGGTCGAATCGAACCTGGTCAGGATTCTCGCCCCGCCGGGGTCGCGCGTCACCGCCGGACAGGCGATCGTGGTTCTGGGGCCGACCCCGGCCAGCGCCTTGGAGCTAGGGAAGGCCCAGTCCGACGCCGCCGCCGCCGACGCCGCCGCCGCCCGCGCGCTTCGCCTGCGCGGCGCGGGGCTGGCCAGCGACGCCGAGGTGGAAACCGCTCGGACCGCGGCCCAGACCGCCGACGCGGCGGCCCGCTCGCTCAAGTCACGCTCCGGCGCGGCCCTGGTGCTGCGAGCGCCGATGGCCGGCGTCGTGGAGACCCTGTCCTTGGAGGCCGGCGGCGTGGCCGTCCAGGGGGCGGCGGTGGCTAAGATCGGCGCCTTGACCGGGTTGCGTGTTCGCCTCGGGGTCGAGCAGGGCCAGGCGGCCAGGATTCGCCCGGGTCTGACTGTCCGCCTTACTCAGCTGTCGGCCCAACTGTCGGGTGGAATCCCGCGTGACGGGCTGGTGACCGCCGTCGATCCTCGTCTCGATGCTCAGACCCGCCTGGCCGCGGTCTATGTTCAGGCGCCCGCGGGCGCCTTCGCGCCGGGCGAGCCGGTTCAGGGGCTGATCATTCTAGGCCAGCATCGCGGCGTCGTCCTGATCCCTCGCGCCGCGGTCATCTACGACGGCGAGCAGCCCTATGTGTTCACCGTCAAGGCCGCCGCCGGCCACCGCCGCAATCTGACCCTGGGCATGGAAACCGGCGACCAGGTGGAAGTCACCGTCGGGCTCGCGGCCGGAGAGCGTATCGTGGTCGACGGCGCCGCCGCCCTGGAAGATGGCATGGCCATCCGCGAAGCGACCGCCGCCAAGCCCGGCGGGGACGACGGCAAGTGACCGGCTGGCTCTCCGGCCATATCCGGTCGGTCATTCTCGCCTTCATACTTCTGGCGGCCGGTGGCCTCGGCGCGGCGCTCAACCTGCCCGTCAGTCTGTTTCCCCACATCGATTTCCCCCGCGTGGTGGTTTCGGTCGACGCCGGCGACCGCGCCGCCGATCAGACCGCGATCCAGGTGACGCGGCCGCTCGAGGAAGCTCTGCGCGGGGTGCCCGCGGTGGAACATATTCGCTCGACCACCAGCCGGGGCTCGGCCGATATCGCCCTGACTTTCGGCTGGGGCCACGACATGGCTCAGGCCACGCTTCAGACCCAGGCCGCGCTGAGCGCCGCGCTGCCCGAACTGCCCCCGGGCGTACGCTTTACCGCGCGGCGGATCGATCCGACAGTGTTCCCCGTGCTGGGCTTAGCGCTAAGTTCGGCCAGCCGCGACCCCATTCGCCTGCGGACCTTCGCTCAACTGCAACTGCGTCCGTTGCTCGCCTCGGTGCCCGGCGTCGCCTCGGTCGATGTACTGGGCGGCGCGACGCCGGAATATCAGATCAGCGTCGATCCAGCGCGTTTGCAAGCGCTGGGCGTCTCCATCGATGACGTGGTCAAGGCCGTCGGCGCCAACAACACCGTCACCGCCGTGGGCAAGCTCGAAGACCGTCACCGGCTCTATCAGGTGTTGGTCGACAGCCGTCTCAACAGCGCCTCCGAGATCGGCGCCATCGTCGTCAAGACCGGCTTGACCGCCGGAGCCGGAGTCGTGCCGCTCGGCGCGGTGGCCCAGATCAAGCTCGCCCCCGCGCCCGCCTTCACCCGGGTCACCGCCCAGGGCAGGGACGCGGTGCTGATCAATATCCGCCAATCCCCGGACGCCGACAGCGTCGCCATGGTCAAGGCCATTCGCGCCCGTCTGGCCGGTTTCGCCGGGCAGATCCCCGCCGACGTCAAGATCGCCACCTTTTACGATCAGTCGGAACTGGTCACGGCCGCCGCCACCAGCGTGCGGGACGCCATCATCATCGGCGCATTGCTGGCCGGGGTGGTGCTGTTCGCCTTCCTCCGCTCCACACGCCTGATGCTGATCACCGCCCTGATGCTGCCGGCCGTTCTGGCCGCCGCCTGTCTTCTGCTGTTCGTCTTCCACATGAGCTTCAACATGATGACCCTGGGCGGCCTCGCAGCCGCGGTGGGCCTGGTGGTGGATGATGTGGTGGTGATGCTCGAACACATCATGCGGCGCCTGCAAGAAGATCCCGACCAGGCCGAGGACCAGGCCAAGAACAGGGGCGTGCTGCGCGCCGCGGCCGAAATGGCCCGTCCCCTGATCGGCTCCAGCCTGAGCACCGTTGTGGTGTTCGCGCCATTGGCGTTCCTCACTGGCGTGGCCGGCGGATTCTTCAAAGCCCTGGCGGTGACGATGACGGCCGCTCTGTTGCTGTCGCTGCTGTTTGCTTTGTTCGTCGCGCCGGTTCTGGCTCGCGCCTGGCTGCGACGCCGTGATGTCGAGGCGGCCGACAAGACCGGAACCATGATGCGCCGCCTGGGGGCGGGCTATGGGAGTCTGTCGAGCCGGATGCTGGCGCGGCCAATCCTGGCGGTGGCTGTCGTCACCGGCGTGCTGGTGATGGTCGGCGGCTTCGCGGCGACCCAGTTGGGCTCGGGCTTCATGCCCAAGATGGATGAGGGTGGTTTCATTCTCGACTACAAGGCCCGCCCGGGCGCGGCGCTCTCCGACACCGATCGGCTTCTGCGCCAAGCCGAAGCCATCATCCGCGCCACCCCGGACGTCGACAGCTATTCGCGCCGGACGGGCTATCAGCTGGGCGGCGGTCTCACCGAGGCCGACGAAGGGGATTTCTTCATTCACCTGCGCCGCGGCAAGCGGCGCGGCGTCGAGACGGTGATGAGCGAGATTCGCCAGAAGGTTCAGGGACAGGTACCCGGTTTGGAGATCGAGACTGCCCAGTTGATGGAGGATCTGATCGGCGACCTCACCGCCGTGCCTCAACCTGTCGAGATCAAACTGTTCGGTGACGACCCCGCGGCTCTGCGCCGAGCCGCCAGCTTGGTGGGCCCGGCGATTTCCAAGATCCGCGGCCTGGTGGAGGTGGTGGATGGACTTCGTGTCGCCGGCGACACCATCGCCATCAAGGTCAACCGGCCCGCCGCCGCCCTAGAGGGGTTGTCGCCGGATGATGTGGCCCGGCAGCTGGGATCCACCGTCGGTGGCCAGACCGCCACCTCTGTCCAATCCAGCCAGGTGGCGGTTGGTGTCCGCGTCTGGGCGCCCGCCAACCTGCGCGATCGGGTGGACGCGATCACGAAGCTTCGCCTGCGCGCCCCGGATGGTCATGACATGGCGCTGTCACGCATCGCGACGGTGGCGATCGAACCTGGCGAACAGCAGATCAAGCGGGAGGATCTGCAGCCCTTCGTCGATGTCACCGGCCGCCTTGAGCATCGCGACCTGGGATCGGCAATGGTCGATGTGCGCCGCGCCATTGCCGGCCTCGCCCTGCCGGCGGGCGTACGCGTTGAATACGGCGGCCTTTACGCCGAGCAGCAAAGCTCCTTCGCCGATCTGGCCCTGGTGTTCGCCGCCGCTCTGCTACTCGTCTCGCTTTTGCTGCTCTATCTGTTCGAGCGCTGGACCGTGGTGATCAGCGTGCTGGCGGTCGTGCTGCTGGCCGCTTCGGCGGTATTCACCGGACTGTGGATCACCGGAACCGAGCTGAATATCTCCACCCTGATGGGTCTGACCATGGTGGTCGGCATCGTCACCGAGTTGGCGATCTTCTATTTCGCCGAAGTCGACTTCGCCCTTGAGGACGGCAGATCTGCTCTGCTGGCCGCCGGCCGGGCCCGCTTGCGGCCGATCCTGATGTCGGCGGTGATCGCCATCCTCGCCCTCTCGCCCCTGGCGCTGGGGCTCGGGGAGGGGGCCGCCATGCAGAAGCCGCTGGCCATCGCCATCATCTCCGGCCTGCTGGTCGGCGCGCCCCTGGTGCTGCTGGTCCTGCCGGCGGCCTATGCGGCGGTGTCGCGAGGCCGGCGGTGAACTCTAACATCAATCGCCGCTAGCTCTCGGCCTCATGCTCGGCGCGCATCTTGCCGATCTCTTTTTCCGTGCGTTGTTCCAGGCCGATGAAACGGTTCTCGGCCGTTTCCAGGGCCCGGATCAGTTCGTCCAGCTTGGCTTGAAGAGCCTCGCCTTCGCGGTTCTGGCTGTTCTGGATCAGGAACACCATCAGGAAGGTGATGATCGTCGTGCCGGTGTTGATCACCAGTTGCCAGGTGTCCGAGAAATGGAAGATCGGCCCGGTCGCCGCCCAGATCAGCACCAGCAGGCAGCATACGACAAATGTCAGCGGCCGCCCCATCGCCCGCGAGATCCTGTTCGCGGCGGTCTCGAAAAGTTCTTCCATCAGCGGAATTCCCCAAGATTGCTCGGCCGGCTGGCCATCCACACAATGAACAACGAGGTTTCTCGTTCCGCAAAGCGCCCTGATGGCCGTCAGGCGGCGGCCGAAAGCGCAAAACGCCGGCAGTGTTCCAGGTAGGCGCCCTCGTGGACGGACACCAGGTCGACGATGCTGGACCAGAGCCAGGAAGGCGCGTCGACCGTCGAACTGTGCGCCTTGAGCAGATCGTTGCGCCAGCGCTCTCGGGCGGGCTGATCCATCTGTCGGCCATGGGCGCGGCCCACCACGCCGGCAAGATACCTCGCCAACGCCAGGGCTTGGCCTTCCGCCAGTCTCTCGACTTCGATCTTCAGATCCTGCGGTGTCAGTTCCCTCAGGACGACACCGGTATCCAACAGCCGGGCGTCGATCATGCGTTCGCCAAGACTGGGCGACAAAGCCCTGGCGCCCGTCACCACGCGAACGGCGTTGCTTCGGGGCATCGGCATCGTCGTCGACCGCGGAGCGGCGGCGGTCACGGCCTCCTTGACGTCGATCAGGCACTCGCTGGCCCCGTCGCCCTCGCCGATCCGCATCATCACCGCGAAGCGCAGCCGACCGAGCGAGCTGCAGCCTTTCATCCAATAGGCGGCGTCGACCATTTCCACGCGGTCGCCGGCGTCGCGGCCACGCAGTTTGGTCACCATGCCGCGCACCTCGTCCCCGGCGAACAGGGTTTCGAGCGCCGTCTTTTCCGGCCCGTCCAGCGCCCAGAACTTCTTGCCTAGCGGGATGATCGGCTTGACGCCCTCAAGCCGCTCCTGGGCAAGATGACGCCACCGCCGCCTCCCAGATCGTTCCAGCAGGTCTTGGATGATTTCCGGCCGATGGCTCTTGTCGGCCGGTTGATCGTCATCGTCGCTCAGCGCCGCCTCATAGCCGGCGATCGAGTGTTCAACGATCCGCGCCATCGTCACCCCCGAAAGATTGGAACCCCGCGCGACCGACACCAGCGACAGTGTCAGCCGAATGAGGTCGTGCGCAGGATTGCCGATCACCGTTTGATCGAGATCGCGAATCCGCACGGCGACCCGCCCCTCGGCGTCGGCCAGGGGTCCAAGGTTGCCGACGTGGCAATCGCCGCAAATCCAAACCGGAGGGCCCTCCGGAACCCGGCCGGTGCTTTGGTCCAGCCACTCGTAGAACTTGACCGTGCTGCCGCGCACATAGGCATGGGCGGACCGCGCCATCTTCAGATTGCGGGTTCGCGCCAGCCTGGCCGCTCGGTCGTCTGGGGTGGTCGGCAATGGCGGTCTCCAGAAAAGCCAGGGGCGCGATGGCCAGGACAGGCCGCAAGAGACAAAGCTCTTGCGAAGACATCGTTCCAAAGCGAGCCTATTGGCTCCGCCAGACCGGAGACTGCCGCCCATGCCGATGAGCCTTGAAACCTACGCGGCCCTGGGCCTCGACCGGCAGCCGTCTCTGGAAATCAACGGACGTGGCTCGGCGGATTTCCGGTTGTCGCTGAACCACCCCGGCGACGCGCCCTATCATCCCTGCGCCGAGGCCTATCCGGGCGACGATACGCCGGTCGGGGCGGTGTCGGTCCATCGCGGCTGGGATAACAGCGCCATCTACGCCGGAACCCGGCGCGACGTTTTCGTCTACGCCTCCGCTGGTCTCGACCGCTCGTCGCCGGCCAATCTGATTGTATTCAATGACGGCGGCGGCTATCTGGCTCGGCGCGGCCCGGTGCGGGCGACCAAGGTCCTCGACAGCCTGCGCGCCCAGAGTAAGATCGGCCCCACCGTGGCCGTGTTCGTAAATCCTGGCCGACGCCGCGCCGGCGACGAGCCCGACTGGGATCAGCGCCGGGCCGAATACGATCCCCTGACCCCGACCTATGGCCGATTTCTGATCGAGGAGTTGCTCCCCTTCGTCGAGACCGCCGAGGGCCTCACCCTGACCGCCGATCCGGCCGGCCGGGCGATCTGCGGCATCAGCAGCGGCGGCATCTGCGCCTTCACCGTCGCCTGGAACTTCTCCAGCCACTTCGGCCGGGTGCTCAGCCACTGCGGCTCGTTCGTCAATATCGATGGTGGCCACAACTATCCGTTCCTGGTGCGATCGACGCCGCGCAAGCCGATCCGGGTGTTGATCCAGGACGGGGCCAACGACGGACGCAACGTCTATGGCGACTGGCCGCTGGCCAACCAGACCATGGCCAACGCCCTGGAATTCGCCGGCTATGATGTTCGCTTGGAGTTCGGCACGGGCGGCCACACGCTTCGCCATGGCGGGGCGATCTTCGCCGAATCCTTGCGTTGGCTCTGGCGCGACGCTGACGCGGAGGTTCCAGCCCTGTAAGAGATGGCCCCATGACCCCCGGGGCCGTTCATGGATGAGATGCTGAGAGCCGCCGCGCGGCTCTACGAGACCGGTAAGCCCCGGCGTGAGCTGACCATGGGCCGCATCGTTTTTCTGGTGGTGGCCGCCGCCGCGCCCCTGGCGGCGATGATCGGCAATCTGCCAATTGCCTTGGCCCAGGGCAATGGCGCGGGCATGCCCGGCGCCTTCCTGCTTGCCGCGGTGATCCTGCTGTGTTTCGCGGTCGGCTATGCGCGCATCAGCCGGCGCATCGTCAGCACCGGCGCCTTCTACACCTATGTGGTCCAGGGTCTGGGCAAGGTGGTGGGGGTTGGAGCGGCCTTCATCGCCATGGTCACCTATGTGCTGTTCGCCCTCGGCCTGGCGGTGGCCTTCGGTTATTTCGCCGATCTGGTGTTCTCTCACGTCGGAATCCACGAGGCCTGGTTCGTGTGGGCCGGGATCGGCGCCGCCGTCACCGCCGTGCTCGGCTATCGCTCGATCGACCTGTCGTCGCGGGTGTTGGGCGCGCTGATGATCGGCGAGATCACCATCCTGGGTGGTTTTGACGTGGCGGTGGTGGTGACAAAGGGCTGGGACGCCTTTCCCCTGGCCTCATTCGATCCCCAAGTGGTGTTCGTCCACGACTTCGCCATCGCCGTGATGTTCGCCTTCACGTCGTTCATCGGCTTCGAATCGGCAGCCCTCTACGGGGAGGAAACGCGCGAGCCGACCAAAGCCATCCCAGCCGCCACGTTCGCCTCGGTCAGCCTTATCGGCCTGTTCTACCTACTCACCGCCTGGGTGGCCGTAGGCTCAATGGGGGCGGACAAGGCCCAGTCGTTGGCCAAGGCTCAGGGCGGCGAATTGATGCTTGGGCTGTCATCGCATTTCGTCGGCGGCGCGGCGGGCGCGATCACCGGCGTCCTAGTGTGCACCTCGATCCTGGCCTCGTACCTGGCCATGCACAACGCCGCCGGCCGTTACATCTTCGCCTTGGGCCGCGAGAAGCTGCTGCCGCCGGCCCTGGGCCGCTTCCATCTGGTGCGCCACGCTCCCTCCAACGCCAGCCTGACGGTCACCGTGGTCACGGGCCTCGGCATCCTGGCCTTTGGCCTGGCCAAGCTGGAACCCTACCGGGTGGTGATGCCGGGCCTGATCGGCTTTTCCACCCTGGGGATCATCCTGCTCCAGGCCCTGGCGGCGGTGGCCATCGTGGTCTGGCTGGCGCGGCGGGCGACCTCTCGCACGTGGCTCGGTCTGGCCGCGCCGGTGGCCGGGACGATAGGCCTGATCGGGGCCGGCGTGCTGGTGATCTGGAACTTTCCGTTGTTGACCCCGGTCCACGTGGCCTGGATCGGTTGGACACCCGTCGCCTATGGGGTGATTTTCGCCTTCGGATTGGGTTTCGGCCTGTGGCTGCGCGCCAACCGGCCCCGGGTCTATGCGGCCCTCGGCGCTACCGATCTGCGCCCCGATACGACTCGCCCCCGTCCCAGGCCGGTCAGCGCACGCGGTAAATATTGTATCATCGGGGCCGGGCCGGGCGGGCTGATGGCGGCGAGAGCCTTCCGGCTGGCGGGCCTGCCCTATGACCACTTCGAGCGGCATTCGGACGTCGGTGGGATCTGGGACATCCAGAACCCCGGCACGTCGATGTACGAATCGGCGCACTTCATCTCATCGAAACACACCTCCGGTTTCTTCGGCCTGCCGATGCCGGCGTCCTATCCCGACTATCCGGACTACCGGCAGATCCACGCCTACATCCGCCAGTTCGCAGACGCGTTCGGCCTGCGCGAGGCCATCGCCTTCAACACCGAGGTCATCAGGGCCGAGCCTTTGGGCGAGAACGCGGCCGAAGGCTGGCGAGTGACTCTGGGCGACGGGTCGACGAGCCGCTACGAGGGCCTGGTCTGCGCCAACGGCGTCACCTGGCATCCGGCCATGCCCGCCTATCCAGGGCTGGAGACTTTCCGGGGCGAACTGCGCCACAGCGTCAGCCATCGCTCCGCCGACGATTTCAAGGGCCGGCGGGTGCTGATCATCGGGGCAGGCAATTCGGGCGTCGATATCGCCTGCGATGCTGCCCGCTCGGCCGACGCGGCCTTCATCAGCGTCCGGCGCGGTTATCGTTTCGTGCCCAAGCATGTGTTCGGCGTACCGACCGACCTTTTCCTGTCGGGCGCGGTGCGGCCGCCGCGCGGCGTGGCCCTGCCCACCGACCCCAGCGAGATGGTCGACGCCCTGACCGGCGACCTGACGCGCTTCGGCCTACCGGCGCCCGACCACAAGCTGCTGGAATCCCACCCGATCATGAACTCCCAGGTGCTGCACCACCTGGCCCATGGCGACCTGATCGGTAAGAAGGACGTCACGCGGTTCACGCCCACCGGCGCGATCTTCGCCGACGGATCGGAGGAGACCTTCGATCTGGTGCTCTGCGCCACCGGCTATGAATATCGCTTGCCGTTCCTGGATGAGAACCTGTTTAGGTGGAGCCATGGCCACCCCGAGCTCTATCTGAATATCTTCCACCGCTCGCTGCGGGGCCTGGCGGTGCTGGGGTTCATCGAGTTCGCCTCGGCCGGCTATCAGCGCTTCGACGAGATGGCGCAGATGGCGGCCATGGACGCCCATATGGCTCAATCTAGCGGGGATATGGCTGGCGGAGGTTTGGCTGGCGGTGGGTTGGCCGGCCATGGCCTCGCCGCCTGGACGGCGATGAAACGCGATCACCGGCCCAACCTGCGCGGCCAGATCGCCTATGTCGAAAGCCCCCGTCACGCCAACTACGTCGATGTCGATATCTATCGCCGCACCCTGTCGGAAATCCGTGAGCGCTTTGGCTGGGTCGACTCTGATCACCGGACCTATGACCGCCTGCTTCAGGAAAGTTGACCGTGTCAACCCGCCGGCGCATGTCTAGGTCATGGCCGGGACTCGACGCGACAGCCTGATCGCCGCCGCCGCCGAACTGCTGGATCGCGGCGGCCCGGCGGCGGTGACCCTGCGCGAGGTCGGCCACGCGGCGGGGGTCTCTCACAACGCGCCCTACAAGCATTTCGCCGACAAGGACGCGCTGCTGGCGGCGGTCGCCAGCCGCGAACTCGATCGTCAGGCCGTCAACACCGCCAGCCCAGCCGGCGGGGAAACGCGGCCAACGGCCAAGGCGCTGATGATCGGCTATGTGGGATGGGCGCTTAGTTATCCCGAGCGTTTCAAGCTGACCTTTGGGCGATGGGTCCGCGAGGACGCTGATCTAGCGCGCGCGGCGACGGCCGTCCGGTCGCTATTCATCGACGCCGTGCGCGTAGCCCAGGCGGAGGGAGAGCTGCCGTCGGGCGATCCGGAGCGGGTAGGGGCCCTGCTGCTCGCTCTGGCCCACGGCGCCGCCGACCTGGCCCTCGGCGGCCATCTGTCGGCGACGGGCAAGGGCCATGCCGAGCCCGAGGATCTGGTCTCGGATCTGTTCGACTATCTTCGCCAAGTCGGGGGCGCGGATCCGGCTACGGTCTCTACCGAACCGTTGTAAATAGCCAAATCCGGGTGACCGTGCGGCGGCATTTTTCCACACCTATAGCGGCAGGTGATCTTCCGGACGGTCCGGATCGTAGTAGCCTTGCAAGACGGCCTGAATCCCCAACCGGATCGATTTTTCGTTGCGGTAAAGGGGGGTTTGATGGTATGAACTACTGTTTTATTTGTAAATTATTGTAATATTCTGGTGCGGGGTGTGATTGCGTATCCCGTGGCGTCTAATGCGTGGGGTCCTTTTATGAGAATTCTAAGCATAATGGCCCTGATGACCGCGTCGGTCCTTGGTGGCCCATTCGCGGCCGAGGCCGCGTCGGCACACTCCATGATGGTCGCTCCGAACGACCTGCCCGGTCAGGATCTCAGCAACATCGGCGCTCTGCACATCGACGACATGTCCTCGATGGCCAAGCCGCTCTATGATGACGGGAAAGGTCCTGTCCCGCTCGTAGCGCCCATAGCTTCACGTGCCAGCTCTTCACGTATCAGCCCCGATGCGGCCAATGCGCCCCCGGCCGCCCCGATCTTTCCGGGTACCGGCTATGTATTCGGCCAGGTTCCGGTGGCGGGCGCAGCCGCCGGAACTGGCGGTTACTTCGACCCGGCGGTGGCTTGGCCTCTCGTCAGCCTGCATGCGATCGTTCTGCCCGATGGCCGGGTTTTGAACTACGGCACCAACGTCAATGCGGCGAATACCTTTGTCTATGATGTGTGGGATCCAAAACTCGGCGACTCCTCGACGGCTCACAGCGTCCTGCCGAATACCACCGCCACCGACATCTTCTGCAGTTTCCAGTCGTTGGACTGGCAGACCGGTGAGGTGTTGATCACCGGCGGTGACACCGGCTCCAAATTTCGCAACAACGCCGGGACCAACGCGACCACGCTGTTCGCGCCACCGACCAACACGATCCGATCCCAGACCGCGATGGAGTACGGACGCTGGTATCCGACGGTCGTGGGCATGCCGAACGGCGACATGGTCGCACTGGGCGGTTACTTGAATTCGACGGTTCCCACGATTACGCCCGAAGTCTACAACTCGAGCGCCACGCCGGTCTGGCGCACCCTGACCGGCGCGAGCAGCAACGACGCCTTCGGCCTGACCCAAGGTGGATGGTTCTACCCTAAGGCCTGGGTTACGCCGCGGGGCGATATCTTCATGATCGCCAATACCGGCAAGATGTACAGCATCGACCCCACCGGCGCCGGTACGATCACGACCCTCGTTGTACCGAAGGGCGTGGCTGCCCCGGCCAGGGGGTCGCTGACCTTACCGACCATCATGTACGCCCCCGGGAAGTTGTTTTCACTGCGTTTCACCATCGGCGCGACCCCCGTGGCGCTGGCGCAGCTGATCGACATCAATGGTTCCCAGCCGGTCGTCACCAACGCGGCCAATATCGATCAATTCCGATACTGGGCGAACGCCACTGTCCTGGCCGACGGCAAGGTGGCGGTCAACGGCGGCTCGGCCAAGGCCAATGCCTTGGACAACGTCGACTACACCACCCAGATTTGGGATCCGGCGACGGGAATCTGGATGGCGGGCGCCGTGGCCACCAAGCCGCGTCTCTACCACTCTATCGCGCTTCTGCTGCCGGACGCCTCGGTGCTGACCGGGTCGGGTGGCTCGCCGGGTCCGGTGACCGAGCGCAACGCCGAAATCTACTATCCGCCCTACCTTTATCTGAATGACGGCTCGGGCCAACCGGCGCCGCGTCCCACGCTGGTCACCGCCCCGACCGGGCTCACCATTGGCGCCAACGTCACCGCCACGGTCGGCCCCAGCGATGTAATCAGCCGGGTGACATTCGTCCGTACCGGCTCGGTGACGCACTCGACCGATATCGATCAGCGCTTCTTTGATCTGCCCTTCACCCAGACCGGCGCTTCCATCACCGCGACCCTGCCGACGGATTCAAGGGTCCTGGTTCCCGGCTACTATATGATGTTCGTCTTCCAGAACGGTGCGCCGTCGGTGTCAAAGATCATCCGCGTCACGCCGAGCTAAGACTTCACGACGATGTCGGGCGAAGGCGCCCAAACCGCCGATGCCGGTCTAGGCAGCTTGCATGGCTAAAGCCACGATTGATTCTGTTTTCTTGAGCAAAATAAATCCTGCTAAGAGTCCTGGGTATAAGCAAACCTGGCAAGAAAAAGGGTCAATGATCCTAGTCTATAAGGCCAGCGGACCGGAGGAATACCGATGAGCGACGGTGCGGTTGATCTGTCGGACGAGGCGCGGGCCAAGGCCTACGCCGTGCCCCTCGACGATGTGAATCTGGTCGATCCCGAGCTCTGGCGCACCGATACGGTCTGGCCCTATTTCGAACGGCTCCGCGCCGAAGACCCGGTGCACCTGCACCCCGCCCACCATCACCGGCACGGAGCGTTCTGGTCGGTCACCCGTTATAACGACATCATGGCGGTGGACACCAACCATGCGGCGTTCTCCTCCCAAGGCTCGATCACCGTCGATGACCCGGCCGAGGACTTCCCCTTACCGATGTTCATCGCCATGGATCCGCCCAAACACGACGTCCAGCGCAAGACCGTCAGCCCGATCGTCGCCCCGCACAATCTGGAGCGCATGGAGCCGCTGATCCGGAGCCGCATTGTCGAGACGCTCGAGGCCCTGCCGATAGGCGAGCCGTTCGATTGGGTCGACCGGGTGTCGATCGAGCTGACAACCCAGATGTTGGCCACCCTGTTCGACTTCCCGTTCGACGAACGGCGCAAGCTGACCTTCTGGTCCGACGTCGCCACCGCCGAGCTGGATTCGCCGCTGTTCAAGACCGACGACCCCGAGACCGAGGGCCGGGCGATCATGATGGAATGCCTCGGCTATTTCATGAACCTGTGGAACGATCGGGTGAACGCCGAGCCCAGGGGTGATCTGATCTCAATGCTGGCCCACGGCGAGGCCACCCGGAACATGGAACCCATGGAATACCTGGGCAACCTGATCCTGCTGATCGTCGGTGGCAACGACACCACCCGCAACACCATGAGCGGCTCGGTGCTGGCCATGCATCGTAATCCCGACCAGCGCGTCAAGCTCAACGCCGACCCGTCTTTGATCCCGTCGATGGTGTCGGAGACCATCCGCTGGCAGACGCCGCTGTCGCACATGCGCCGCACGGCGACCCAGGATGTCGAGCTGGGCGGCAAGACGATCCGCAAGGGCGACAAGGTGCTGATGTGGTACGCGTCCGGCAATCGAGACGACACGGCGATCGACAACCCGACCGCCTACATCATCGACCGCGAGCGGCCGCGCCAGCACCTGTCATTCGGCTTCGGCATCCACCGCTGCGTCGGCAACCGCCTGGCGGAGCTTCAGCTGCGCATCCTGTGGGAAGAGATCCTGGCGCGGTTCCCAAGGATCGAGGTGGTCGGCGAACCGGTCCGGGTCTCCTCGCCGTTCGTACGGGGCTATGCCACGATGCAGACCGTGATTCCGGCGCGGATCTGAAGGCCGGTCGATAGACAAGGGAGGCTTGTTCATGAGCGACGTCACGGTGTTCGGTAACAATGGCGCGGCGGGAGATCCCGGCCTGAACGGCGCGATGGGCCTGTCGGCCACGGCGATCAACGGCGGCTCGGCCTTCGACACCACCAATACCGCCAGCGCCTACGGCGGCGGTGGCGGTCACGGCGGGGGCCAGGACGGCGTCGGCGCCGTAGGCGCGGGTGGGGGCGGCGCCGACGGCTCGGCGACAGTGTTCGTCAACGGCGCCAATGTCCTCGCCCTGACCGCGATCGCGCAGGGCTACGGCGGTGGCGGCGGTTCGGTGAGCCTGCCGGGCAATCCAGCCACTCAGGGGGCCGCGGGCGGGGTCGGAGGCTCCGCGACCGCTCAGGCGACCCAGATCAACACGATGGGGAGCGCCTATGCCGAGGCTGACGCCTACGGGGCGGGCGGCGGCGATGGCGAGGGCCAGGGTGGCTCCGGCGGTGGCGGCGGCGCGGTGGGCAACTCGTTCGCCAACGCCATCGGGGTTCTCAATGCCGTCGCGTCGGTCACCCAGAAGGGCGGGGCTGGGGGGAGGGGCTATGGGAGCACCGGCGCCGGAGCTCAGGGCGGGTCGGCGGCAGGCAGCGGCTTGGTGAACGCCGCCCGAGGCAGCACGCAGGGCGGAACGTTGCGACTGATTCAGACCGCCAAGGGCGGGGCCGGCGGCCTGGGGTACGGGGGCCCCGCTGGCGGTGTCGCGGGATTGGCCGGATCGGCCTCGTCAAAGCTCACCACAGACGACACTAAGGCGGCGACCAAGAGTCTGTTCGTAGTTTCCCTTGCGGAGGCCGACGGCGGCGGTGGTGGCGACGGGGCCGCCGGCGCGAACGGCGGAACTGCGACGGCGTCCAACACCCTCACCGTGGCGCGAGAGGGGATCGCACGGGCCTACAGCACCGGCGGGGCCGGCGGCGGAGCCTATGGTGGCGGGGCCGGCGTTGGCGGCGCCGCGACCTCGACCGCGGTCCTCGTCGCCAACAGCTCCCAATCCGGCGACACGCTGCAGGCCAGCGCGGCCGCCACGGGCGGCGTCGGTGGCGCCGGCTACAACACCTCGGGCAAGGGCGCGACCGGCGGAACCGCCAGGGCCACCGCCAAGGTCACCGCCCACGGCGCTCTTACCGTCTACGCAGACGCCACTATAGCCGGTGGGGCCGGCGGACAGGGTTTCACCGGCAATGCCGACGGCGGCAACGGCGCCGCGGTCACGGCGACCAACGCCGTCAGCGGATCGACGCAGGGCGGTACGCTCAATCTCACTCAGACCGCGAACGGGGGTAACGGCGGCAGTTCCGGGTACGGCGCGACCGGCAACGGCGGCGTCGGCAAGTCGACCCTGACCTTCGACGATACGCTCAACAGCCTTCCCAACCAGAGTGCGTCGGTGGTCGGCCGGGCCTTCGCCAACGGCGGCGGTGGCGGCTATGAGGCGGGCGGGGTGAACGGCGGCGGAACCGGCGGCGGCGCCACCGCTACCTTGAACCTGATCGGCGCCCAGGGGGTCGACGCGGGCAGCCAGGCTCGCGGCGGCTATGGTGGCGGCGCCATCTATGGCGTCCCGGGCGCGGCGCTCGGGCGCGGCGGCGGCGCGGCCACCGCCTTTACCAAGGCCGTCGGGGCCAGTGTCTCCGCCGTCGCCGACGCACAGGGCGGGCAGGGCCAGACCGGGGCCGGCGCCGCCAGCGCCACCGCGATCGGCTCGGGGACCAGCGGAACGTCGCAGGCCAAGGCTGGCAGCGGTTATTCGGGCGCCCGTCTGGTCTATTCGATAACGACCAGCGCCTCGGCTAAGGTTTCGGGTCAGAGTACAACCTATGCCCACGCAGCCTTCGGCGGGACCCTGCCGACGACGGTGACCGGCGACCAGGCTGTCGCCGTGGCGACCGGAAGCCCGACGGCCTCAAGCGTCTCCAGCATCCTCGCAGCCAATAGCAACTTGGCCGCGGCCTTCGCCGTCAAGCCGGTCTATTTCGGCCTGGAACAGCTTGCCGGCGGCCACTCCACCGGCGGGGCCTCGTCGCAGACGTCGACCAGCGAAGTCGTGCTCAACATCGATCTTACCCAACTCGCCGCGAAACAGGACCTGATCGTCGGCCTCTACAACCCGGTGGCCACCGGCGCCGGGTTCACCGATCTGCAGCTCACCATTCACGCTGGCGGCGTCAACATTTCCCAGGATTTCACCGACCTGGCCTCCGCCACCACCTATTTCACCAACCACGCGCTCGACCTGGGCTCGCTCGCCGCCGCGCCGTTCAGCAACAGCACGTTGCTGACCATCGATATCACGATGACGGTGACAACCGCGGCGGCGGGTGACAGTTTCTCGGCCGGCCTGCTGATCGGCGACCCGCCCCCTGCGTCAGCCGGGGCTGCCCGGATGGCCTCGGCGATGGCCGGGTTCGGCGGAGACGAAGGAGCGCTAGCGACGGGATGGGCCGGGCTCCATGCGGACGGGGCGTCGGCCGCCGGTCTGGCGCACCAGCTCATGACGGCAAGCAGACACGGAGGCGGCGTAGGCTGGTCCTGAAACCCAATGGCAAGGGAGTCGAATTGCGGTCGATCCCTTGAATTGCAATACGCAATAATCTATCTTCATCGACATGCCCCACGCCGCAACTATTTCCGTCCTGCCGTTCTCCCTCTCGCCGTCCGTCGACGATCCGGCTGCGAACGATGACCTCGACACTCTTGGCCCCGCCGTCCTACGCGCCGAGCGCCGGATGCGCGATCTCGAAGAGCTGACCGCAATCGGTCTCGATATCGCCAGAGCCCTGCATCGCCAGGTCCTGCTCGACGATGGGGCCGCCACCGTATCTACGGTGATTAACGGTGAGATTGACGTTTCCGCAAAGCCCACAGCCTCCAAACCGTCGCGGTCCGACCCAACCGCCGCGTTCGCCAGGCTGTCCCGCGCCGCCTGCCTGACGATTAGTCTGGAGGTCCAGGCCGACCAGGCTTTACGGGCTCTTCAGGCCGCCGAGAACGACTCCCGCGAAACCCGCCGCGCCGAGCGCGAGCGTCGCGACGGAGTCGCCACCGAACAGCGGCATGAAGCGGCCCGTGAAAAAGTGCGGGACCGGGTCTCGGCCGTGATCGACATCGAAGCCAAGATCGACAGCGAATACGGCGACCTGATGGAGGCGATGATCGAACGCCTCGACGAGGACAGCGCCTACGACCACCTGGGCGACAAGCCCCTGGGCGAAATGGTCGAGCGACTCTGCGACGACCTGAAGCTTTCGCCCGACTGGAGACACTGGACCGGCCAGGATTGGACACCCGAGAGCCGGCCAAGGCGGCCGCGCTGTTCGATCTTCAACACCCCCAACCGCAAGCCGTTCTTTCCAGACGAACCCGACGCACCGAACCATCTGGAGTGAAGCTGCTCGCGACTCTTGCGGTGGTGGGTGCAGTAGGATTCGAACCTACGACCCGCTGATTAAGAGTCAGCTGCTCTACCAACTGAGCTATGCACCCGCGCTAGCGCCTGGGTCCTTGAGACCACCCTGGCGCGAGGCGGCGGACCATACCCAAAAAAGCGCGAAGCGCAAGGAAGGATCGGCGGATGGCGCCGGGCCGGTCAAATCCCCGCGCCGTTGTCCATCATCTCCAGGGCCGCGTCATGGGCGAGGGCTTCGGCCTTGATCCAGCCGACGAAGGCCTTGACCTGTGGCAGCCGTCCCTTGGCCTTGGGGTGAACGACATAGTAGGCGAAGTCCACCGACGTCGCGATGCCCATCGGCGCCACTAGCCGGCCGGCGTCGAGGTCGTCCTGCGCCAGCGCGCGCTTGGCCAGGGCCACGCCCCGGCCGGCCACCGCCGCCTCGATGACCAGGTTCGACTGGTTGAAGCGCGGTCCCCGGCTGGCGTCGAAACCGCGGATGCCCCGGGCGGCCAGCCACATCACCCAATCGGGGCAGCTCTCGTCGGCCACCGGCGAGCCGTCGTGCAGCAGCACATGGCCGGCGATGTCGGACGGCAGGCTGATCGGATTGGCGGCCATCAGTTCGGGGCTCATCACCGGCAGCACCGATTCGCCCATCAGCCGGATGACCTCCAGCCCCGGATAGGGCCCGGCGCCGTAGCGGATAGCCAGATCGACGTCGGTCGAGGCGAAGTCCACGATGGCGATATCGGCCGACATCCACACATCCACCTGTGGATAGGCCGCTTCGAACCCACCCAACCGAGGCACCAGCCACTTGGCGGCGAAAGAGGGCGGGGCGGTGATGGTCAGGCGCCGGCCGTCCACCGCGGCGGTGAGAAGGGAAGCGGCCTCGGCCAGTCGATCGAACGCCTCGCGCAGGGCGGGCAGGGCGGTCTGGGCCGAGTCTGTCAGCAGCAGACCACGGGACGTACGCTTGAACAGCGACGCGCCGACATAGTCTTCGAGGTTCTGAATCTGTTGCGAGACGGCGCCCGGGGTCACCGAAAGCTCATCGGCCGCGCGGCTGAAATTCAGGTGTCGGGCCGCCGACTCGAAGGCCCGCAAGGCATTGAGAGGCGGCAATCGCCGACGAGACTCCATAGTTTTCCTGGCGCCCTGACTAGAAGTCCTTGGGTTGCGAAATGGGGCTTCCAAATCCATTTGGCAACCATCGAAGCCTTTTCAAAGAGACTCGCACCTTTTAGAGTTCCTAAACTGGAAGCGGCCCCCATGTCCTCCTCCCCCTCGCGCACGAAAGGCCGGCGGCTCGTTCTGCTGAGCGCTCGCACGGGCGATGAAGCGGCGGCGAAAGCGCCTGGCGCGGTGTGGTTGGTCGGCGCCGGACCTGGTGATCCCGATCTTCTGACCGTCCGCGCCCTGAATGTGATTCGCCGGGCCGATGTCGTCGTCCATGATGGATTGGTGCCCGATGCGATCATCGACCTAGCCCCCGCCGGCGCCCGGCGCATCTGCGTGGCCAAGCGCAAGTCACACCACACCTATCCGCAGGAACAAATCAACCGCATGCTGGCGGCGTTCGCCCTCGAGGGGCTGACCGTCGTGCGGCTCAAGGGCGGCGATCCTTTCATCTTCGGCCGTGGCGGCGAGGAGCTCGAAGCCTGCCGGGCCGCCGGGGTCGAGTGCCATGTGGTGCCCGGCGTCACCGCCGCCCTGGCGGCCAGCGCCTCGGCCGGCGCGCCGCTTACTCACCGTGACGCCGCCCAGGCGGTGACCTTCGTCACCGGCCACGCCAAGGCCGGCGAGGCTCCCAATCTAGACTGGCCCGCCCTGGCCCGGGCCAACCAGACCGTCGTCATTTATATGGGGCTTTCGACCGCCGGCATGATCGCCCAGCGCCTGATGCAGGCTGGCCGCGCGGCCTCGACGCCGGCGCTGATCGTCGAAAACGCCAGCCTGGAGACCGAGCGACGGGTCGTAACTACCCTGGTCGGCCTGGCCGACGCCGCGGCCGGGCTATCGGGAACGGCTTTGTTGATCGTCGGCGAAGCCATGGCTACGGCGATGCCCACGGTGATGTCCGGGATCGCCTACCAACCCGCGCTCCTGGGAGCCCAACGATGAGAGCCCTGACCGCGAATCGCCTGACTGATGGCGAAGTCGTGTTCTGGACCGGCTCCGACTGGTCGGAGCGCTTCATCGACGCCGCGCATTTCGACGACAACGCCGCCGCCGAACTGGCCGAGGCCCATGCCAAGAGCCAGATCACCTTGCTGGTCGATCCCTATCTGATCGATATCGCCGAGGTTGATGGCGGCATCGCCCCGGTCAGCTATCGCGAGCGGCTGCGGGCGCTGGGTCCGACCAACAAACTCGATCACGGCAAACAGGCCGGGGGCGGCGCCGATATCGCTGTCCTGGCTCACGCCCATGGCGCGGCGCGGTCCAAGGGCCGTGTCGATCTGATCCGGCGTAAGTAGGGAGGCGAGGGCCAACCATGTACCGCTACGACGACATCGACCGGGAAACTTTGGCGGACCGCGCCGCCGAGTTCCGCGAACAGTGCGCCCGGCGCTTGGCCGGCGAGTTGACCGAGGATCAGTTCAAGCCCCTGCGGCTCATGAACGGCCTCTATCTGCAGTTGCACGCCTATATGCTGCGCATCGCAATTCCCTATGGCGCGCTGAACGCCGACCAGCTGCGCAAGCTTGCCCACGTGGCGCGCACCTATGATCGTGGCTATGGCCACTTCACCACCCGAACCAACCTGCAACTGCACTGGATCAAGCTGCGCGACGCGCCCGACATCCTCGACGAACTGGCCAGCGTCGGACTGCACGCCATCCAGACTTCGGGCAACTGCATCCGCAACCTGACAGCCGACCCCCACGCCGGGGCGACGGCCGACGAGGTCGACGATCCGCGCATCTGGGCCGAAGTGATCCGCCAGTGGTCGACGTTCCACCCGGAATTCACCTTCCTGCCGCGCAAGTTCAAGATCGCGGTCACCGCCTCGCCCAAGGATCGGGCGGCGATCCGGGTCTATGACATCGGCCTTCGCCTGCACCGCGACGACGAGGGCGCGCTGAGCTTCGAGGTCCTGGTGGGTGGCGGCCTGGGTCGTCTGCCGCACCTGGGTCCGGTGATCCGCGAGCGCCTGCCGGTCCGACACCTACTGAGCTATATGCAGGCCATCCTGCGCGTCTACAATCGCCATGGCCGGCGCGACAATATCCACAAGGCCCGGATCAAAGTGCTGGTGGCGGCCCTCGGGCCGGCCGAGTTCGCCCGCCAGGTCGAGGAAGAGTGGAGCCTGACCGACAAGGCGGCGGTCGATCTGCCCGGCACCGAGCTGGCGCGCATCCGCGCCGGGTTCGCCCCCACCGGTTTCGAGACCCTGCCGCCGGTGTCGACCGCCTTCGAGGCCGCCAAAGCCGGCGACAAGGCTTTCGCCCGGTTCGCCCGGCTCAACGTCACACCCCACAAGACGCCCGGCTATGCCCTGGTGAACGTGTCGCTGAAGGCCATCGGCGAGACGCCCGGCGACTGCTCGGCCGACCAGATGGACGCCATCGCCGATCTGGCCGAGCGCTATTCGATGAACGAGGTGCGCGTCACCTATGAACAGAACCTGCTGCTGCCGCACGTTAAGCTGGACGATGTGCCGGCCGTTCATGCCTCGCTGGCGGCGGCGGGCCTGGCCACGGCCAACATCACCCTGATCAGCGACATCATCGCCTGCCCTGGCCTGGACTACTGCGCCCTGGCCAATGCCCGGGCTATCCCGATCGCCCAGGACATCGCCCGTCGGTTCTCCGACCCGGCCCTGGCCGAGAATATCGGTGAGCTGAAGATCAAGATCAGCGGCTGCATCAACGCCTGCGGCCATCATCACGTCGGCCACATCGGTATCCTCGGCGTCGACAAAAAAGGCGAGGAATTCTATCAGCTGACCCTGGGCGGTTCGGCCGAGGATGACGCGGCTATCGGGCAGGTGCTGGGACCCGCCGTTTCCGCGGAGCGCGTCGCCCCGGCCATCGACCGTCTGGTCGAGGTCTATATGCGCGAGCGCCGGGACGGCGAGCGGTTCCTCGACACCTTCCGCCGCGCCGGTCTGCCGATGTTCAAGGAGGCCGTCTATGCCGAGGCTCATTAGGTTTCGCGATGGCGTCGCGGCCTGGGCCGAGGACGCTTTCACGGCGGTCGACGACGATCAGCCGATGCCCCAGGGCGATGTGATCATCTCGCTGGCGCGCTTTCAGAGAGAGGGCAGGGACCTTCTCGCCCGGGGACGGAATCTTGGTGTATGCTTGGCGTCAGACGAGGAGCCCGAGGCCCTGGTGGTCGACCTGCCGCGACTATCGGTCCTGGCCCTGACCTTCCCCAAGTTCCGCGACGGCCGCGCCTACAGCGCCGCGCGCGTGGCTCGGGAGCGTCTGGCTTTCCGGGGCGAACTCCGCGCCGTCGGGGATGTGCTTCTGGAGATGGCGGTCCCGCTGGTGCGCTGTGGGTTCGACGCCGCGCAGCCCGCCGATCCGACCACGCCCGAACAATGGACCCACGCGGCCCGCCGTTTTCGTCACGTCTATCAGCGCGCCGCCGACGGCCGCGAACCGGCGTTCGCTGAACGCCAAGGAGGTTGAACATGGCCTTCGATCAAACCGACGCCCGGCTGAGCCTGGCCGAGCGGTTGAACCTAGAATTGCGCGACGCTCACCCCGCGGCGATCATCGAGGCCGCCGACGCCGCCTTCGACGATCGCTTGGCCCTGGTCTCGTCCTTTGGGGCGGAGTCGGCGGTGTTGCTGCATCTGGTCGCCGAGGTGAATCCAGACATGCCGGTGCTTTTTCTCGATACCGGAATGCTGTTCGCCCAGACCCTGGATTATCGCCGCAATCTCGCCTCCCGCCTTGGCCTGACCCAGGTGCGTGACCTGCGGCCGCGGTTCGAGGATCTGGCGTTGGGCGATCCCAACACCAACCTGTGGCAGTCCGACACCGACGCCTGCTGCCATATCCGCAAGGTGCTGCCGCTTGACCGCGCTCTGGAAGGGTTCGACGCCTGGCTGACCGGGCGCAAGCGCTTCCATGGTGGTGATCGACTGCGCCTGTCGGTGGTCGAACAAGCCGAGCATCAGATCAAGTTCAATCCGTTGGCCAACTGGGGCAAGGCCGAGCTCGACGCCTACATCGCGAAGCACGATCTTCCGGCCCATCCGCTGGTGGCGGCGGGCTTCCCTTCGGTTGGCTGCTGGCCTTGCACCCAGGCGGTCGAGGAAGGCGCCGATGTCCGCGCCGGACGCTGGGCGGGTTCGCAAAAGAGCGAATGCGGCATACATACCGCCCGCGCCCCCGGCGCCGCGCCCTTCATGGGCGGGGATATCTGAAACCTACCGCGAAGACGAAAGGCGAGAGTCCGATTTCCACCCTGTCCCAAACCGCTACCGCACCCGCGCCGCCCAAGGCTCGCGGGGCCTTCAATGTCGAGCGCGTCACCTATCTGAAGCACTGGACGGAGGAGCTGTTCACCCTGCGCACGACCCGGGATCCGACCTTCCGCTTCGCCAATGGCCAGTTCGTGATGCTTGGACTTGAGGTGGCCGGCAAACCGCTGCTGCGCGCCTATTCGATCGCCAGCCCCAACTGGGCCGACGAACTTGAGTTCTACTCGATCAAAGTCAAGGACGGCCCGCTGACCTCGCGGCTGATGAATGTCGCGGTCGGTGACGAGGTCCTGGTCGGCCGCAAGCCCACCGGCACCCTGGTCCTCGACGGACTGCGTCCGGGAAAGACCCTGTATATGCTCGGCACCGGCACGGGCCTCGCGCCCTGGCTGAGCCTGGTGCGCGATCCCGAGGTCTACGAACGCTTCGACCGGATCGTGGTTACCCACACGGTCCGTAGTGTCGCGGACCTCAATTATCGCCAGTTCTTCGAACACGATCTGCCGAACGACCCGGACCTGGGCGAGATGATCGCCCCCAAGCTGATCTATTACCCAACAGTGACCCGCGAGCCGTTCAAGACCCAGGGCCGGATCACCGACCTGATCGAATCGGGTCAGCTGTTCCGCGATATCGGCCTGCCGCCGCTGGACGCCGCTCATGATCGGCTGATGCTCTGCGGCGGCCCATCGGTCCTGGCGGACCTCAAGACCCTGTTGCTGGATCGCGGCTACGAAGAAGGCTCGGTCGCCAGCCCTGGGGACTTCGTCCTCGAACGGGCCTTCGTCGAGACCTGAACGGCTCACGCTCTGTCTTGGTGCCGTCGTCGAAATGGGCGAAAGTCCGGCGGCGGTGACAATGGGCGGGAGACGACCAATGAGCAGGCTTTTCGAGCGGCGCTTCGGACTGGCTCTGCTGGGGACGCTCGCCCTGGCGGGGGCGGTCCGGGGCGAGGAGTTCACGCCGACTGGCCAGGCCCTGACCCCCACCGCCGCGCCGGGCGCTATCTTTCAGCCATTGAACCCTGGGCTCCCAGGAGATCCCGCCTACACCGTCGGCCAGGCGGCGGCTGTGGCTCTGTCGCCCAACGGCAAGACCCTGCTGATCCTGACCAGCGGCTTCAACCGGGTGTTCGGGCCGGACGGCCGGTTCATTCCCGAACGGTCGAACGAATATGTCTTCGTCTGGGACGTCTCGGGCGCCGCGCCGGTCCAGCGTCAGGTCATTCCCATAGCCAACACCTTTCAGGGCCTCGCTTGGGCGCCGGCTGGCGACCGGTTCTTCGTCTCCGGTGGCGTCGACGACAAGGTCTATGAGTTCGTTGCCGGGCCGGTGGCCTTTACGGCCGGCCGAACCTTCGCTCTTGGGCACAAGGCCGGCGTCGGCCTGGTCGCCCGCCCCGAGGTCGCCGCCGTCGCGGTCAGCCCCGATGGGCGTCGGTTGCTGGCCACCAATATCCAGAACGATTCGGTCAGTCTGATCGACTTGGCTTCAGGGGCTGTGTCAGATCAGGATCTACGTCCGGGTGTCATCGATCCCACACGGACCGGGCAGGTCGGCGGCACATATCCCCGAGCGGTAGCCTGGATCTCCAACAGCCGCGCCTATGTCGCCAGCGAGCGAGACCGCGAGATCATCGCCCTTGACGTCGGAGCCTCCGGCATACGCGTGGGCGCCCGCCTCAAGACCGAGGGCCAGCCGGTGGCGCTGCTGAAGGGCGCAGGCGGCCGCCTGTTCGCCGCCTTGGATAACACCGACAGCGTCGTGCTCGTCGACACACGATTGAATCGGATTGTGGAGACCATCCCCACGGCTGGTCCGCCAGCCTGGCCCCACAAGGGGCTGGGCGGGGCCGGCTCCAACGCCCTGGCGCTCTCGCCCGACGGTCGCACCCTGCTGGTCGCCAACGGTGGCGAGAACGCGCTGGCGGTGGTACGGCTGAGCGATGCGGCCGTGGGCGGCAAAGTGGCGCGAACCGTGCGCAAGGACGACGACGGGGACGGCGATGCCGATGCCGATGCCGATTCGGCCGTTGTCGGCCTGATCCCCACCGGCTGGTATCCCACCGCCGTGGCCGTGCGGCCGGACGGCGGCCAGATTTATGTGGTCAACGGCAAGAGCAACACCGGCCCCGTGCCGCTCGGCTGCCGCACCAATCTGGCAACCACGCCCGCGAGCCAGAACGCTTGCCAGGGCGCCAACCAATATGTCTGGCAGAAGGAAAAGGCCGGCTTTCTGACCCTCGGGCCTCCGACCCCCAGGGCTCTCGCCTCGCTGACCGCCCAGGTGGCCGCCAACAATCACGTCTTCGCCGCGCCTTCAGCGGCGGACGCTGAAAAAATGGCGTTCCTGCGCGCCCACATCCACCACGTGATCTACATCGTGAAGGAGAACCGCACCTATGATCAGATCCTCGGCGACCTTGAGGTCGGGAACGGCGACCCACGGCTAGCTGTCTTCGGCCGCGCCATGACGCCCAATCTTCACGCGCTGGCCCGCCAGTTTGTCGATCTGGACGCGTTTTTCGATAGCGGCGAAAGCAGCAACACCGGCTGGAATTGGACCGTGGCCGGGCGCACCAACGACTGGACCGAGCGGGAGGCTCCGGTGAACTACGCGGGGCGCGGCCTGGGTTATGACCAGGAGGGCGACAACCGCAACGTCAACGTCGGCTTCGCCTCGATGGCCGAGCGCGTGGCCGCCAATCCGTTGTCGCCGAAGGATCCGAACGTCTTGGCCGGCGCGAGGGACGTGGCGGCGCCCGACGGCCCTTACGGCGTCGAGGGCAAGGGTTATCTTTGGGACCAGGTTCTGGCGGCGGGCCTGAGCGTGCGCAACTGGGGCTTCTACGGCGATTTGTCGCTCTATTTCTCCCAGGCTGGCGCGGCGCGAACGCCGCTTGAGCGCGAACCCTGGAAGACGGGCCTAAGGGTCTTCACCCCGTCAAAGGCCTCGTTGATGGGTATCACCGACCCCTATTTCCGAGGCTTCGATCAGTCGTTTCCCGACTATTGGCGCTTCAAGGAATGGGAACGCGAATTCGACGCTTTCGCGGCCAAAGGTTCGGCGCCCAATCTGATGATGCTCCGCCTGGCCCATGACCATACCGGCGACTTCGGAAAGGGCATCGACGGGGTCAATACAGTCGAGACCGAGTTGGCGGATAACGACTATGCGGTTGGCATGGTGATCGAGAAGGTCGCCAAAAGCCCGTTCGCCAAGGACACCCTGATCTTCGTGATCGAGGACGACGCCCAGGACGGCCCCGACCACGTCGACGCCCACCGCTCCATCGCCCTCATCGCCGGACCCTATGTCAAACGCGGCGCGGTGGTGTCCCATCGCTATGCCACGGTGAACCTGATCCACACGATCGAAACCGTATTGGGCGCCAATCCCATGGGCCTGAACGACGCCCTGGCCGAACCGATGGCCGAAGTCTTCGACACTTCGATGGCGGATTGGACCTTTGAGGCCCGGGTTCCGGCCGTTCTGCGGACAACGGCCCTGCCCTTGCCTCCGATCGCGTCCGCCGAGGTTGGGTGTCGGGTGAAGACCCGGTCCGCCGGCTTCTGGGCCGCGGCCATGGCGGGCCAGAATTTTGCTGGCGAGGACCGTCTCGACACCGCCGCCTTCAACCTGGCGCTCTGGCGGGGCTTGAAGGGCGAAACGCCCTATCCGACGGTCCGGGATGGAAAGGATCTGAGCCAGGGTCGCGGCGCCCTGCTCGCGGCGGCCGGAGTAACGGGTTGCGCCCAGGAGGGCGGTCTCTAACCGAGCGGCGGAGCGATCTCTTCCAGGACCGGACCGATTTCGTCGTGGAGCACGAGGTCGGCGAACCTGTCTTGGTCGGTGGGTTCGCGGTTGACGATTACCAGCGCAGCGCCATTGCGCTTGGCCATCAGCGGCAGGCCAGCGGCTGGAAAAACCACTAGCGATGAGCCCAGGACCAGAAACAGATCGCAATCCAGTGCTACGGCTTCGGCCAAGGCGACCGGGCCGGCTGGCATCGGCTGACCGAAGGAGATCGTCGCGGTCTTTACGATTCCGCCACAGTCTCGGCAGCTCGGCAGCACGCCAGCCTCGATAAACAGACCCTTGAGATCGACGAGTTCGTGTCGCAAGCCGCAGGTCAGACAGGTGGCGTAGCCGGCGTTGCCGTGCAGTTCGATCACTTGGTCGTCGGCGATGCCCGAGGCCTGGTGCAGATTGTCCACGTTCTGGGTGATCACCCGGTGGACTTTTCCCTGGGCGACAAGCCTCGCGACAGCGAAATGTCCGGCGTTGGGCTTGGCCCCGGTCCAGCCGGCCGCGCCGGAAAAGGCCCGACTCCAGGCCTCGCGGCGCCGCTCCTCGCTGGCCATGAAGTCCTGGAAATAGATCGGTTTCATCCGGCTCCAGACGCCACCGGGGCTTCGGAAGTCGGGAATGCCCGACTCCGTCGACATCCCGGCGCCGGTGAATATCACCGCGCGCCGCACCTGGTTCAACAGAGCCGCCAATTGTTCACGCCCGGCCATAGGGCCTAGCCGCGCAACAGATCGCCGGGGCCAGCCGTCTCCGTGGTCTTCGCCAGGCGACCGGATAGATACAATCCCAGGACGAGCGCCGTGAACGGGATCAGGGCCAAGGCGTCGGACCGGGGACCCGAAAAGAACGGATTGTGCGCCGTCATCACGTCGGTGACGGACTGATTGAAGCTGGTCAGGGCGCCGGCCATGAAGGCGATGCCGATGCCCGCTATAGCCCCACCGGCGATATAGCCCGAAGCGACCAGCACGCCCGGGCTTTTGTCGGTCTCGGCGATCAGTTGCTCCGGGCTGAGATCGGCGCCGCGGACGCGGTGTTTCAGGTGTCGATCGACCATCCATCGCACCAATCCGCCAATAAAGATCGGCATGGAGGATGATATGGGCAGGTATACACCTACCGCGAAGGCCAGGGAGGCGATGCCGCACATTTCCAGCACGACGGAAATCGCGCCGCCGAGAATGACCAGGGTCCAGGGCAGCTGTCGGTTCAGGATCCCCTTGATGATATAGCTCATCAGGGTCGCCTTGGGAGCCGCGAACTTGTTGACCGCCGTACCGTCCGGCCGGATGCGATGCGTGCCGTTGATACCAGGGTCGACCAGATAGGCCGGGGCGCCCGAAGCGTCGACCAGATAGCGACCGGCCGGCCCGCCGGCGTCATCGGTTTTTTGCCAGACACGATAGGCGCCGGGGTCGGACTTCCCCTGGGGGCCGCGAAGGTGGTCCGTGGGCAAGGTGGCGACGGTGGCCGGATTCAGTTTCCAGTTCGCCGGAGTGCCGGTCTCGCCTGATGCATGGACGGCGTCGGACTTCAGCGGCACATAGACAGTCGCCGCGTCGTTCAGAGCCAGCAGTATCGGACCCAACACCAGAGCCGACGCGAGGGCGCCGGCCAGTATGGCGATCTGCTGCGATCGCGGCGTCGAGCCGATCAGGAAACCAGCCTTGAGGTCCTGGGATGTCGTCCCGCCGTTCGACGCGGCGACGCAGACGATTCCGCCGACGGACAGGGCGGTGACGTAGTAGCTGGGGCCCGTCCATCCCAAGGCCAGAAAGATCAGGCAGGTCAGCAGCAGGGTCGCCACGGTCATTCCTGAAATTGGATTGGAGGACGAGCCGATCTCACCGGTCAGGCGCGAGGACACCGTGACGAACAGGAAACCGAACACCACGATCAGCAGGGCGCCCAGGATGTTCATGTGCAGGCTGCGCGCCATCAGGATCCCGGCCATCAGCAGGATCAGGCCGATCCCGACGAGTCTTGGCGACAGATCGAGATCGGTGCGCGAGGTCGCCTCGCGCTGGGTGGTCTCGGCCCGGCGGCTTCGCCAGTCGCTCACGCCTCCCGCCACGCCGCGCGCGATCATGGGCAGGGCGCGGAACACGCTGATTATGCCGCCAACCGCCACGGCGCCGGCGCCGATGTAGAGCACATAGGCGCCGCGAATCTGATCGGGCCCCATGGTGGCGATCGGCGCCGTCCCGGGGGGGATGACCATGGTCGCCGCCGCGCCGAAGAAGTGGATCGCCGGTATCAGGACCAGATAGGCCAGCACCCCGCCGGCGGCCATGGTCGAGGCGATCCTCGGCCCGATGATATAGCCGACGCCCAGCAGCTCCGGGGAAATCTCCGCCGATACCGAACCGGCGGCCAGCGGCGCCCCGAAAATCTTCTCGGGCGTGTCCTTCCAAAGCTTGAAGGCTTCCATGCCCAGCTTGTAGATCACGCCCGCGCCGAAACCGCCGAATATGGCCGCCGCGCCCGATTTGGCGTCGTCGTCGGCCGCCTTGTCCGGGTCGGCTTGGCCCATCGCGCGTTCGGCTGGCGTGGCCCCGGCCTTCAGCACCTCGGCGCAGGCCGTTCCCTCTGGGTATTTGAGGATGCCATGCTGCTGAACGATAAGAGCGCGGCGAAGCGGGATCATCATCAGAATGCCGAGCAATCCGCCCAAAATGCCCACCAGCATCACTCGAGTGATCTCAAGGTCGAAGCCCAGGATCATGATTGCCGGCATGGTCACGCCAATGCCGAAGGCGATCGACTCGCCAGCTGAACCAGCGGTTTGAACAATGTTGTGCTCAAGAACGGTCGCCGAACGCAGGCCGAGCCGGCCCAGCAGTCGAAACAACGTCAGCGAGATCACCGCCACCGGGATCGAGGCGCTGACCGTGAGGCCGACCTTCAGGACCAGATAAAGCGACGAGGCGCCAAAAACCACGCCCAGCAACACGCCGACGATGAGCGGCGTGAGGGTGAGTTCGCGTAGATTCGCCGAAGCGGGAATCAACGGACGATGCGGAAGAGCCAATTTACCTCACAGCGATTTAGCTCCGCATCTGAGCACACGCCTTGGCCAGGAGCCAGAGCGCGCCGCCCGTCCGGCGGTCTAAAGCGCTCTCACAGGATCGACGCGGTACCGCGAGGGGAAAAGCGCCTTCAGCGCCGCGACTTTCGGCATGTCGTAGGTGGCGATATAGGGCTGATCGGGATGCAGACGCAGAAAGTCCTGATGATAGCGCTCCGCGACATAGAAACCCTTGAATGGGTCGATGCGGGTGACGATCGGCTGCTTGAAGATTTTTGCCGCGTTCAGCTGGGCGATATAACGTTGAGCGACAGCTCTCTGACTGTCGTCCGTATAGAAAATGTCACCGCGATATTGCGTGCCCTCATCGGGAAATTGGTGGTTGAGCTGAGTTGGGTCCGTCGCAACCGAGAAGTAGATTCGCAGGATTTCGCCGTAGGATATCTGGCGAGGATCGAAAACGATCTTCACCGATTCAGCGTGGCCAGTGGTTCCCGTGCTGACCAGTTCATAGTCCGCCGTGGCCTTGAGACCGCCCGCGTAGCCCGAGAGAACTTGCGTGACACCCTTGACGTGTTGAAACACCCCCTGGACACCCCAAAAGCATCCGCCGGACAGGATCGCGATCTGGCTCGCGGCGGTCGACGACGGCTGGTTGAACGCCGGCGCCGGAGCCCTGACCGGCGCGGTCGACTCGCCGCCCGCGCCGGAAGCGCCACCGGCGCAGGCGGTGGTGATCACGACCGCCAGCAGGGTTGCGATGCCGTAGGTCAGGCGATCGGATCGGCGACGGCCGGGAGGGGGTGATTTCTCTGACACTGGTGATCGTCTCCGTGAAAAACAAGCGGCGGCCGTCGCCGCCAAGGTTTACAACTCCAATTCGCGCCCCGCGCCAGCCCGGTTACATCCGATCCACCAATCGACCCAGTCCATACCCCCTTCGCCTGCCAGCGTATCAATTCGCCACCCCCGTCGCCGCCAGCGGGCGCGATAGGCCGTGGTCTTGTCGTCTCGCGGAGCTTAGCCTGTCCTTGGGTGTTTGATTGGGAGGCCCCATGACGCTGCTTCTGAATCTGCTGTGGTTCTTTCTGGGTGGCTTCGCCACCGGCTTTGCCTGGTTGGTCGGCGGCGCTGTCCTGGCGGTCACGATCGTCGGGCTCCCCTGGGCCGCGGCGGCCTTCAGGATCGGGGTTTTCTCGTTCGCGCCTTTCGGTTCGACCGTTGTCGACCGACGTATGGTCACCGGCCACGAAGATGCGGGTACCGGGGCGCTGGGCCTTCTACTGAACGTGGCCTGGTTCCTTTTTGCCGGCTGGTATATCGGCCTGGCGCACGTATTTGTGGGTGCGGTCCAGTGCGTCACCATCATAGGAATTCCCTTCGGACTACAGCACTTCAAACTGGCGATCATCGCGCTCGCTCCCGTGGGCAAAAGCGTCGTTCCCGCCTGATAGCGGCGCATTTTTTGGAAGCAGTAGATGACTATACTGGTGACGGGCGGAACAAAGGGCATTGGGCTCGCCATCGCCAAGCGCCTGGCCGCGCCAGGCGAGACCCTTGTTCTCGGCTACCATGGAGATGGCCGCGCGGCGGAGGAAGCGGTCGCGGCGATCGAGGCTCTGGGCGCCCAGGCTCGGAGCATTCGAGCGGATCTTGGCGCCATCGATGGCGCCGAAGCGGTCATGGCCGTGGTGGCAAAGCTCGGCCAACCCCTGACCTGCCTGGTCCACAGCGCCGCGATGATCTATCCGACTTCACTCCTGGACGCTGATCTGCCGCGGTTCACCCAGGCGGTTCAGACCAATGGCCTGTCGCTGCTTTACCTCGTCCAAAAAGCGCTGCCTCATTTGGCTGTGGGCGGCAGTGTCGTGTTCATCTCAAGCGCCGGCGCCCGAACCGCATCGCCACGCTACGGCGCCTTGGGAGCCGGAAAGGCTTTGGCGGAAAGCCTTATCAGGTATCTGGCGCTGGAGTTGGCGCCCCGCGGGGTTACGATCAACGCGGTAGCGCCCGGGCTTGTCCGCACCAATTCGGTCGCCTCGATGGTTGGCGGCAACGCGGCGGCGGAACAGGTCTTTGAGCGGGCGGGGCGTTCAAATCCCTCCGGTCGCATGAGCCGGGACGAAGACTATGTGGAACTGGTCGCCTTCCTGGCCGGACCCGGAGCCCGGTTCATCCAGGGTCAGGTGATCCACGCCAATGGTGGCGCCTACCTCGGTTGACGCCCAGGCTAGCCAAGCCCCGCGAATTGTCGAAAGAAATGCGGCCAGCGCGGAAACACCGGTCGCCTAGGGGAAAGCATCGAGGCATTAAATGCCTGATTTATTTTGCGCCCGCTTCAGGAGTCGCCTTGGCTGACATCTTCTTGTGATGTTTCGCCATGTGGCCGTGAGGTTTCGTGGGTTTCTCCGGCGGATTGGCAATCGGTTGCATCGTCACCGGAGCCACGTCGGCCAGAGCTGGGCCAAAGCTAGCCATCGCCACGGCAAAAGCCGCAATAACAAGAGCCGTGCGTTTCATCCTGTTGATCCTCAGAGTGTTGCAGGCTTGCGACAGCCCTTACCGATTTAGATAGCGTCATTCTTGAGCCGCGAAAAGGCCCGGATCGCTCTATACCGAACAAGACGTGTTGGTTGGTGGTGAGCTGAAAATTGACGTCAGGCCCGTCGCCGCGTTATGGCCTGCCGCCGGGGTGGGCGTGTTCGTATTAGGACGGAAATATAATGAAATCGTTCAGAGCGACCGTGGTGGTCTTTTCGGCCGCCGTGGCCCTCGCGGGTTGCAAGTTCCCCGGCGCCGGGGAGGCAAAGCCGCCTACGGGTCAAGTCGTCGCTCGTGTGGGTGATCACGAAGTCACGCTGCGGGACCTGCAGGCGGAAATGGGGGATGAACCTATTTCCGACCCCAAGGCGCGTAAAAGCGCCGAGCAGGCGGCCTTGGGCAATATCGTTGGCCGGACAATTCTGGCCGACGCCGCCCGCGAACAGGGGATCGACAAAACCCCCGACTTCGCCATCCAAAAGCAGCGCGTATACGACACCCTGCTAGTCCAGACCCTCCAGCAAAAAATAGCCGGACAGGTCCCTCAGCCGACCAAACAGGAAGGGCAGGAATTTATCACGGCCCACCCAGATATATTCAGCGAGCGCAAAGTCTTCCTGGTCGACCAGATTCGCATGCCCCGTCCCACCGACCCGGCCGTGCTCAAAAGCCTGGAGCCCCTAAAGACGTTGGATCAGGTCGAGACCGTGCTCAAAGCGGATAGTATCCCCTACCAGAGAGCTGGCGGATCGTTGGATACCGTTGGCGCGGACCTCAGGCTCGTGGACCAGATTCTAAAGTTGCCGCCCAACGAAGTTTTCGTGATGCCGAGCGGTAACGGTTTGCTTGTAAACCAGATCCGGGAGACTAAAGTCATTCCGTTCACTGGGGATCCGGCGCTCGACTACGCAATGAAAGTGATCGCCCGGCAACGGACTCAGCTAACCATCCAGAAATCGATGAGGGAGCTGATGTCGAAGGCGGCCCCCAGCGTGCAGTTCAATAAGGACTATGCGCCTCCGAAGCCGGCTGCCGCCTCGGCTGGCGCCAGTCAGCCGGCCGCGGATGCGGCCAAGAAGCGCTAGGCCGGAGGTGGCCTTTTTCCTGGCGGGTTCTGGGTCCACAGATTCGGCGTCGGCAGGAAATAGTGTCTGGTTCTGGTCCGGGAATTTTCCTGGTAACTGGGCGGATTGTGCGCGCGCCCGCGAAGACTAAGGTCTGCAGTTTTCGCGGAATCTGGTCTATGCGGACGGACAAGCCCCGGCGCGGGCGTTGATGGCGTCAATCGGTCTGATCGGAGATTCTGGAACGATGCACAAACAAGTTTTTGGCGGCGTGATCGCGGTCAGTCTGGCGAGCTTGGCCATGGTGATGAGTGGTTCGCCCGCCCAAGCTGCGCCGGCGGCTTCCGATGCGCGGGTGGTGACCGCGCCGGCGCCTTACATCCTTGGGCCAGCCGACGTCATTGAAGTCAGCGTTCTCGGCCGCAATGACTTTACGACCAAGGGCCGGATTGATGGCGACGGCACCTTCCGTGTTCCGTTTATCGGATCCATCGCCGCGGCAAACAGAACGGCCGTCCAGCTAAGCGATGACATTGCCAGGGCGCTCGACGCTGGTGGCTATTTCGCCCATCCGATCGTCAAGGTCGAGGTTGCTTCCTATGCGAGCCGCTATGTGACGGTGATGGGGGCGATCGTTCACCCCGATCTGGTCACCGTCGATCGCACCTATCGTCTCTCCGAAATCATGGCTCGCGCGGGTGGGGTCAAGGAGGGCGGCGCCGACTACGTGGTCTATATTCCAAAGAACGGCGCACATCGGGAGATCACGCTTGAAGCCATGGCGATCGGTGGTGGCCAGGACGATCCCTACGTCTCGCCTGGCGATAAGATCTATGTCCCCGATGCGGCTCTGTTCTACATTTCCGGACAGGTGAAAGCGCCTGGCGCTATTCCTCTCAAACGGGATATGACCTATCGGATGGCGATCTCAAGGGCCGGCGGATTGACCGACTCCGGTAGTGACAAGAGCGTCACAGTGACGCGAGACGGCAAAAAAACCGCGCATATCAATATCGATAGCAAGGTCATGCCAGGTGACATCGTGGTGATCGGTGAGCGCCTGTTCTAGCGTATGTCGTCACGCGCTTGATTGCGGAAGGTCCGAATCCCGACAGATTGTTGTGATCCAAGCGCTGGACGGCAGGGTGCCGGTTGTTCCGCCGAAGGGCTGGAGGCGCCGCGCGGAGCGTGATTTCTAGGAGGTGCCGGTGAATATACTTCAATTTCTAACTATACTTTGGGCCCGACGTGTTCTTATCGGCGCCGCCACGGTGAGTTGCCTGGTCGGCGCGCTGATTGTCTGCGCCCTGCTTGCGCCGCGTTGGGAGTCCACGGCTCGCGTGGTGCTCAATGACGTAAAGCCGGACGTCGATACGGGCCAGGTTATCTCCGGCGCTTCGATGCGCTTCTATATCACCACGCAAGAGTCTTTAATCACGGACTATGGCGTCGCCGGCATCGTCGCTGAGAAGATCGGCTGGCTCTCGGACCCCGACCTCATCGCGCTTTACCGGAACCGGGCGGCCCATGACCGACGTGATTTTCGACACTTTCTGGCCGACCTGATCATCCAGGGAACAAAAGTCGATCTGATCCCCGGCACGAATATAATTGAGATCACATACACCGCCGGGACATCCGCGGGCGCGCAACTCGTCGCCGACGCCCTCCAAAAAACTTACGTAACGGCATCCTTGGACCGTGCGCACGCGGACGCCAACCAGAACGTCGAATGGTACACGAAGCAGATGGTTAAGGCCAAGCAGGCGCTTGATGATGCCGTAAAGGCTGAGGCCGATTATGAGCGCGCGAACGGCATCGTGATGCAGGACAAGGGTGTGGATGTTGAGAGCGCCCATCTTGAGTCCCTGACCCAGCAGGCGCCGCCGGCGTTCCTGCCGAATCCACCGGATCAGCAATCCACGAGCTCGGCCTTCCAGCTGGCTACCGTCGAAGGCTCGCTGGCATCGGCGACCAGAACCCTAGGGCCTAACAATCCGGAAGTCGTGGAACTTCGAAGCAAGGAAGTGGCTCTTAAGGCCCTGGTGGCCAAGGACAGAGCCAACGCCCAAGCGGCGGCGCAGCGAGCGACAGAGGGCGGCGCCAAGAATCTTGAAAAATCGGTTGCTGACCAACAGAAAAAAGTCATCGCGCACAGCGAGCAGATCGGCCGGCTGAACCAGCTTCATCAGGACGTGGTTCTGCGCCAAGCCGAATACAAGGCGACGTCTGAGAAGGTCAGTCACTTCCGGGAGCAGGCCAATTCGGGCGACGCTGGCGTTACACCGCTCGGCAACGCCCTGACCCCAAGCGATCCAACATTCCCCAACTATTTTCTGATCGCTCCTGGCGGCATCATTCTTGGTCTTGGCGTCGGGGTTCTGGTGAGTTTGCTGCTGGAGTTGCTTGGACGCCGAATCCGCACAGTTGAGGATTTGGACCTTGATGACAACATTCCGCTGATCTGTGTTGTTCCCTGGCCGAGCAGGCAGGGCCAACAAAATTCGTCCGTGCGCGGATGGTCGCGTCTATGGGCATGGTGGCCATCAAATCGAGGAGCGGTCCGCGCATGAGTGAAGCCCTGACAATTGATGACCTCCAGCGGCTCGAGACCTCGACCAGCGCGACGGTGGTTCAACCCGAGGCGGTCGCGCGAGTCTTCGGATTCGCGCCATCATTGGTAGCGGTCACGAACTCCACCTGCGCGCAGGCCGATGCCATTCGTGCTCTCCGCACCCATATCATGGCTCAACATATCAACCTCGGCCGTCGGGCCTTGGCCGTATGCGCGCCAAACGTTGATGTCGGGTGCTCTTTCGTCGCGGTCAACCTTGCGGTTTCGCTATCACAGATCGGGGTGAAGACCCTTTTGATCGATGGCGATTTGCGTAGTCCTGCCTTGGATCGGATGATCCGGCGGTCCGACGGCAACGCAGGCCTGACCGAGTGCCTCCAGTCAGTGGGCGCCCCCTTTGCGTCGAACATTGACCCCGATGTGCTGCCGAACCTTTCACTTCTCTACGCTGGCGGGACCGTAGCCAATACTCAGGAATTGCTCGGGGGTGAACGCTTTAAGGCCCTGATGAACTACTGCCTCAGGGAATATGACGTCACTATCGTCGATACGCCGCCAGCCAATACCTCAACCGACGCGCGTCGAATTGGGAGTGTCGTTGGATATGCCCTAATCGTGACCGCGAAGGATAAAACCTTCGTGAAAGACATGAAAACCTTGGCCAGTGAGTTGCGATCCGACGGCTGTTTGCCGGTAGGTTCTATATTGAATGGCGCGTGATTTGATATGACCGCGGCAATGGCGGAGGGGGGCTTTCGTCTTGGGAAGGTCACCCCCGGGCAGCTATGGCTCTGCGTCGGTTTTTTGGCGCTTGCCTTGCCGACCCTCTTCACCCTCGCCGACCAGAGCTGGTCCAGGGAATTTGGAGCCTACGGCCCTATCGTACTCGTCACGGGGCTTTGGCTACTTTGGCGCCGCGTCCCGGAACTTCGCAACGATGGCAGGCCAGGAGCCCTTTGGCTGACCGCGATATTGGTCGCCGCGGCCCTCACGTTCTATATATTCGGTCGTGCCTATGATTTCATAACGCTGGAGACGGCGGGGGTTTATGGGGTTGGATTGGCAGTGCTTCAGGCGCGCATGGGCGCCAGAGTCCTGTTCACCCATTGGTTTCCGCTGTTGTACTTGGCGTTCGTCATACCCGTGCCGAGCTCTGTTCTGGCGGATTTGACAGGACCCCTAAAGCAACTCGTATCGTTCGCGGCGACGGAATGGCTGCATGCATTTGGTATTCCCGTGGCTCGGGAAGGTGTGACGATTTTCGTATCCCAATATCAGTTGCTTGTCGAAGATGCTTGTTCCGGCATGAACTCAATCGTGGGGCTCATAGCAGTAAGTCTTCTATATATATATTTAATCCGAGGCTCATCTTGGGTTTACGCGTTAATTCTCGTTTCTTTTGTGATTCCCATCGCGATAGTGGCCAATATTATTAGAATTATGGTGCTAATTTTGCTGACTTATTTCTTCGGTAACGATGTTGCTCAAGGTTATCTTCATTTTACGGCCGGGATGTTGCTTTTCACAAGCGCGCTGCTGTGTGTTTTTGGGCTGGACCGGCTGATCGCCTATGGGCAGGCACGGCTTGGAAAGGCGTCATGAGTTCGCGCCGCGATTTTGTGATCGGGGTGGCTTGCCTGGCTGGCGCAGGCGCGGCCTATGCTCTGGTCCCCCGCAGGCGAGTTCTCCTTATGGAGCGCGACAACACACTGCAACGGATCGTCCCCAGGGTTTTCTCGGGTTGGGCTTCCCAGGATGTTTCGGATCTCGTCGCGCCCAAGGTCGAGGGTAGCCTGGTATCGAAGCTCTATGGAGAGACTGTGGGGCGTGTCTACACCCGGGGATCGACAGGCCCCGAGGTGATGATGCTGATGGCGTACGGCGACACCCAGAGCGACGATCTCCAACTGCACCGACCGGAGATCTGCTATCCCGCGTTCGGGTTTGCCATATCGCAAAGCGCGCCGATCAACTTGGACTTGGGGGATGGTGTTTCAATACCGTCGAGACGGCTGGTGGCCGATGCCCCAGGACGTAGGGAATCGATCATCTATTGGTCCCGATTGGGCGAGTACTTGCCTCTGGATCGAAAGGAACAGCAGCTTGATCGTCTCCAGACCGCCATGCGTGGAGAAGTGTCGGATGGCCTATTGGCGCGTTTCTCCGTCCTTGGCGCCGACCCCGCCGTCGGTGTGGCGGTCATGTCTGATTTGATTCCCGACTTGCTCCGCGCCGTCCCGGCGAAACTCAGGGCGGTGCTGATTGGTACGCAAAGAGCCGCCGCTTTGCGGGAGCGTGGTGTCTAGAGCCCGCTCGGATCGCTGAAATTTCAACGGGTGGAAGAAAAAACATCAAATTCATATATTTAGTGCGCATTGTAACGGATTGGTCGGTTCCCATCTTGGCGAAAGAAGCGCTAGCTGACGGCGTAATACGCTAGGATTGGTCGAATTTCGGTTGGGTTGTTGGTCAAAGGTCGACAAATGAGGAGCGTCTTGGAATGGTCCAAAAGCACCTCGGGGAGGTAGACCTATATTGAGGCTGCTGGCGCGGTGTGGCGCCTCGCCGCCGCGCATGTAGGCCGTTCTGGAGGCGGGGCGGTTCGCCGGGTTTTGATTGCCAGCGCTTCTGAGATAGACATGATGGATCGGTGGGGATTTGGACGGTACGTTATCTTGGTGTTGTCGTTTTGTCGGAGTGCTCCCTCGTGACCGATATTAGAAACTTGGGTTGTCATTCGATTGTAGTGTGTGGAGTAACGGTCGATGAGTCCAAGAAAAACTGCGTTCTGACCGTGCCAAGAGACACCTATCCAGAAGAACGGCTTGGCGAAGTAGATCGCCTTGAAGCCGGCGCCAGGCGTCTAGTCAGATCGAGATTAAAGCGATGGCTCGATATCGTTGGTTCAGGCCTTGGAATTCTGTGTCTGTCGCCTTTGCTCCTGCTGGTCGCCCTGGCTATCGTTGTCGAAAGCCCTGGATCGCCGCTCTTTCAGCAACGGCGCAGCGGCTTTCTCGGCGGTCATTTCGTTATCTACAAATTCCGGACGATGCGGGTCCGTGAGGACGGTTCGGACGTCGTCCAGGCTCAACGCGATGATGACCGTATTACAAGAGTGGGGCTGTTTCTGCGCCGTACGAGCATCGACGAGCTGCCACAATTGCTGAATGTGCTGAAGGGCGAAATGTCGCTGGTCGGGCCGCGCCCTCATGCGGTGGTTCACGATGAGTATTATGGTCGAATCGTTGCGGACTATGATTCGCGGTTCAAGACCAAGCCGGGGCTTACCGGCTTGGCTCAGGTGTCGGGTTTGCGTGGACAGACCGCCGAGGTCAGGGATATGGCGGCGCGAGTCGACAAGGACCTCGAATACATTCGAAGCTGGTCCTTCCTCGGCGACATAAAAATACTGCTCCGGACGGTGCTTATTTTTGCGTTTCACCCGGCGGCCTATTAGCCGCTTCGCGCTCGTCGTCCTGAATTTAAGGGACGTGTCGGCCCGTTTGTGAAGCCTCTTCCTCTACAGCCGCCGCGATGGCGTCGGGTCGATCCAGCATCATCAGGTGAGACGAGCCTTCGATCAGCCTTTCCTGGCCGCGGCCTGAGCGAGCCGCGAGGTCCTGATGAAGTGTGATCCAAAGCCGTAGCAACGCCGGGCGAATACTGTCTGGCGCGCCGGCATAGGTTCCATCCGCTGTCAGGACGATGAGCGGCAGGGAGCCATAGGCCCGCCTGCCCGAAGCGATTTCATCGGAGGTTCGCGTCCAGAGCGTATCGAGTTCCGAGATCCGTGTGGTCCATGTGGTGGGGCGTAAGGCTTCAGCGAGTCGTCTGCGGCTCACCGCCGCGCTATCGGACACCCGGGGGCGGGGCAGGCAATTGACCAGGGTGGAATTTGAAGACGGAAGTTGGAGCTTGCCATTTCGCGCGGCTTCCAGACAACGCGCCGCCTGATCTCGTAGAGCCGACACCCCACCGGCGCCGGCTCCGAACACGGCGGCAAAGCGATCATTTTGATATTCCACGGACGGATCAACCAGCACCATCCCGATCACATCGCGCCAACGGCGGTTTGTGAACAGACGAACATAGAGGCCGCCGGCGGAGTGGCCCACGACGATGAATGGCCCCTGGAGAGATGCCGCCTTTAGGCCTTGGTCGAGATCTCGAGCGATCGCGGCGCCGTCGCGCGGTTCCGGTCCTGGGTCGCTGAAGCCGTAGCCCGCCCGATCGTAGGCGCACACCCGGTATTTCGAGGCCAGAAGCCCCTGGACTTTGGACCAGACCACGGATGAAGCCGCATATCCGCTTTCCAACAACACGGTCGGGGCGCCCGCGCCCTGGCATCGAAAATTTAGAGTCCGATGATCCGGAAGATGTGCCAGCAGGCCCGGACGGGCGGCCGCTTCAACGGCTGCTGGCGCGGGGAGAGGGAGTGCAGCCGCATCGGCGTCGACGCACCGCGAGGAAAAAGTCAAAAAGGCGATAGTCGCCATCGCCCGCGCGAACGCGACGCGGACCCGAAAGCGGCCGGATGGAGACAGTTTTGCTAGGCCTCCCGCGCCTTGGCGTTCTCGATGCCGGCCATAATCAGGGCACGTGCTTCGTCGGCATTGCCCCAACGAAGAATTTTTACCCATTTGTTCGGCTCCAGATCTTTGTAGTGCGCGAAAAAGTGCTCGATCTGTTGGAGGCTGCTCAGGGGTAAATCCTTGTAGTCATTTACCCGGTCATAGCGCTGGGTCAGTTTGGGACCCGGCACCGCGATCAGCTTTTCGTCCCCTCCAGCTTCGTCTTCCATCATCAGCACGCCGACAATGCGGCAACTCATGATCGCGCCGGGCACGATGGCCCTAGTGTTGGCCACTATGACGTCGCATGGATCCCCGTCACCCGACAGCGTGTGTGGAATGAACCCATAGTTCCCTGGGTAGCGCATAGCGGTGTAGAGGAACCGATCGACGATCAGGGCGCCGGACGGCTTGTCCAGCTCATATTTGATCGGCTCGCCACCGATCGGCACCTCGATCACCACATTGACTTCGTTGGGCGGGTCGATTCCGATGGAAACGGCGTCAAGACGCATTGGATAACTCCGAATAAGCCACTTTGCACCGAGCCCGGCGCTCGGTTAGGGAAGCGCACCTCTAAACCGGGAACACGACATGACCAAGAAACCCGACGGCACGTGGGACAAATCCAGGCTGCCCAGTCGGCATGTAACCGAGGGGCCTTCGCGCGCACCGCACCGTTCCTACTATTACGCCATGGGTCTTGGGACGCGGGAAATCGCCCAACCGTTCGTCGGCGTGGCTTCGTGCTGGAACGAGGCGGCGCCGTGCAACACCGCCCTGATGCGCCAGGCGCACGCGGTCAGCCAAGGTGTGAAAGCCGCCGGGGCCACGCCGCGGGAATTCTGCACCATCACCGTCACCGACGGCATCGCCATGGGCCACGAAGGCATGCGCTCCAGCCTGGTCAGCCGAGAGGTGATCGCCGATTCGGTGGAGTTGACGATGCGCGGCCATGGCTATGACGCTCTTGTGGGTGTCGCCGGATGCGACAAGAGCCTGCCCGGCATGATGATGGCCATGCTGCGGCTCAATGTTCCGTCGGTGTTTCTCTATGGCGGTTCGATCATGCCCGGCCGCTGGCGGGACCGGGACGTGACGGTCGCGGATGTGTTCGAGGGTGTCGGCCAGCATTCGGCGGGGAAGCTGGCTATAGAAGATCTTACCGACCTTGAGCGCCATGCCTGTCCGGGCGAGGGGGCTTGTGGCGGCCAGTTTACGGCCAACACCATGGCCTGCGTTTCCGAAGCGATCGGCCTGGCGCTGCCGCTCTCATCGGCCCTGCCGGCTCCCTATGAGCGACGCGATCAGTATGCCGTGGCCTCGGGTGAAGCCGTGGTCCGGCTGATCGAAGCCAATATCCGGCCACGCGACATTTGCACGCGCCTGGCTTTCGAGAACGCCGCGGTGGTGATCGCCGCGACCGGCGGCTCGACCAACGGTGGCCTGCATCTGCCGGCCATGGCTCATGAATGTGGGATCGAGTTCACCCTTCGGGACGTGGCCGAGATCATGCGGCGCACGCCTTATCTGGCTGATCTGAAGCCGGGTGGCCGCTATGTGGCCAAGGATATGGGTGAGGCGGGCGGCGTTCCGGTGTTATTGAAGACGCTGTTGGAAGGCGGTTTCCTGCACGGCGATTGCATGACCGTCACAGGCAAGACCCTGGCCGAGAATCTGGCCGACGTTAAATGGCGTGACGACCAGGACGTGATCCGTCCGGTTTCCAATCCGCTGTCCCAAACCGGCGGGGTGGTCGGCCTTTGGGGATCGCTGGCCCCCGACGGCGCCATCGTCAAGGTGGCTGGCATGACATCCCACCGCAGCCACCGCGGTCCGGCGCGGGTCTTCGATGGCGAGGAAGCTTGTTTCGCCGCTGTCGAGCGCGGCGACTACCAGGACGGCGATGTGCTGGTGATCCGCTATGAGGGACCCAAGGGCGGCCCGGGCATGCGGGAGATGCTATCCACCACCGCGGCCCTGTCCGGCCAGGGCCGGGGCGACAAGGTAGCGCTGATCACTGACGGCCGGTTTTCGGGCGCCACGCGTGGCCTATGCGTTGGCCATGTCGGTCCCGAAGCCCAGGAAGGCGGGCCGATCGGCCTGATCAAGGACGGCGACATGATCGCCATCGATGCGGACGCCGGCACGATCGAACTTGAGGTCAATCCGATCGAACTGGAAAACCGCAAGCGACATTGGGAGCCGCGCGAAACGGCCTATGGTTCCGGTGCGCTTTGGAAGTTCGCCCAGGGTGTCGGCCCGGCCCACCTCGGCGCCGTGACCCATCCAGGCCAACGCGGCGAGCGGCACGTCTATGCCGACCTCTGAGTCCAGGCGTCGGGTCGGACGATGAAAACCTTGGGCCTGCTGGGCGGCATGAGCTGGGAGAGCACCACCAGCTACTACCAGTGCCTGAATCGCCTAGCGCGTGAGCGCCTCGGCGGCCAGCATTCGGCCAAGCTGCTGATCTGGTCCGCCGACTTCGCCCCGATCGCCGCGATGCAGGCCGCCGGGGATTGGGCGGGCGCGACCGAAGTGCTGGTCGAGGCGGCGAAGGCCCTGGAGGGCGCGGGCGCCGAGGCGATCCTGATCTGCGCCAACACCATGCATCTGATGGCGCCGCAGGTGCGGGCCGCCGTGCGGATACCCCTGCTGCATGTCGCCGATGCGACCGCGGAGACTCTGCGAGCGGCCGGCGCGCGGCGGCCGCTGTTGCTGGCGACCCGGTTCACCATGGAGAAGGCCTTCTATCTCGACAGGCTCGCCGGGGCGGGTCTGGAACCGCTGGTTCCGCCCGCGCCAGCGCGGGAGCGGCTGCATGCGATCATCTTCGACGAGCTGGTGCGAGGACGATTCGAGCCGGCTTCCCGGGCCGAGGTGATCGCCATCGCCAAGGCGGCCGCCGAGGAAGACGGCGCCGATGCCGTGATCCTGGGCTGCACCGAATTTGGCTTGTTGGTGGAAGCGGGCGACTTCACCGTTCCGATGTTCGACACCACTGAGATCCACGCCCGGGCGGGCATGGATTTCGCCCTGAGCTTAAGTCACGCGGGCATGGGCTAAGCTATGCGGGGAAGTCGAGCTCGGCCACCACCGGCACGTGGTCAGAAGGTTTCTCCCGCGCGCGGACGTCGCGATGGATGGTGACGCCGGCCAGTCTGTCCGCAGCGCTCGGAGACAGCAGAAGGTGGTCGATACGGATGCCGTGGTCGCGCGGCCAGGCGCCGGCCTGATAATCCCAGAAGGTGTAACCTCCCGGCGACCCGTCGGCCGCCATATAGGCGTCGGTCAGGCCCAACCACTTCAGGGATCGAAACGCCGCGCGACTCTCGGGCCGATAGAGCGCGTCCCCGACCCACGCCGCTGGATCGTACACGTCCGCCGGCTCGGGAATGACATTGTAGTCGCCGGCGATGACGAGGGGTTCTTCGAGGCTTAACATTTCCCGCGCATGGGCATTCAGCCGCGCCATCCAACTGAGCTTATAGGCGAATTTCTCGCTCGTGGTCGGATTGCCGTTGGGAAGATAGATCCCCGCCACCCGCACCGGGCGGGGTCCCGAGACAACCGCCTCAATGTAGCGCGCCTGCTCGTCCCCGTCGCCGCCGGGGAGCCCCCTGCGAACGTCCTCCAGGGGCGTCTTGGAGAGCAGCGCCACGCCATTGTAGGTCTTCTGGCCATGAACGATGACGTTGTAGCCCAGCCGTTCGAACGCCTCGGTCGGAAACTTATCGTCGACGCATTTGATTTCCTGCAGGCAGGCGACGTCCGGCGCGGCCTCCTCGAACCAGCCGAGCACGGTCGGCAGGCGCGCGTTGACCGAATTCACGTTCCATGTGGCGATCCGCATCGCTCGCCCCCTAGTCTAGTCAGATCGAGAAGCTGACGCCGCAGCCGCAGCTGGACTTGGCGTTGGGATTGCGCACCCGGAATTCGGCGGCCGCCAGTTCGTCGGCGAAATCGATCACTGACCCTCTGAGAAGGTCGAGCGAGACCGAATCAATCACCGCGGCGGCCCCGTCGCATTCAATTCTGAGGTCGTCGACCTCCGCGCTTTCCACCAGATCGAACCGGTATTGGAACCCCGAACACCCCCCGCCATCGACGGCGACCCGCAACATCAGAGGACGGCCCTCGGCCTTGGCGAGTGCATTCAGGCGTCCAGCCGCCGACGGGGAAAGGGTCAGCGCCGGTGGCGGCGCGGCCCGGGTGGAAATCTCGAATTCCATCGTCATGCAAATTCCTCTCCATCCCTATATGAGGGTCACCGGCGCGCTTCGCAAACGGGCGATCGACATTGGGACGGTCATGACCATCGATCTCCAGAGAGTGGCCTGGGCCGAGAACCCGACGGCCTCCCGCGGCCGCCACTATCCGGAGGCGCCCAGCGACACTCGAACGCCTTTCGCTCGCGACCGGGACCGGATCATCCACGCTTCGGCGTTTCGGCGTCTGAAAGAAAAGACCCAGGTGTTCGTGGCCCACGAGGGCGACCACTATCGGACCCGCCTGACCCACTCCCTGGAAGTCGCGCAGATCGCCCGCTCGATCGCCACGGCCCTACGCCTGGACGCCGATCTCGCCGAGACCATCGCGCTTGGCCACGATCTTGGACATCCGCCCTTCGGTCATGCGGGTGAGGACGAGTTGGAGCGTCAGATGGCGCCGTTCGGCGGCTTTGATCACAACGTCCAGACCTTCAGGGTTCTGACCGAGCTTGAGCGGCAATATCCGAATTTCAGCGGTCTGAATCTGACCTGGGAGACTATCGAGGGGATCGTAAAGCACAACGGCCCCGTCACCGGTCTGCTCAGCCGCCCGGTCTGGAAGGCGATCGTCGACTACAATCAAGAGTCGGACCTGGGTCTGGCCACCTGGGCGTCGGCCGAGGCTCAGGTGGCGGCTCTGGCCGATGACGTGGCCTACAACAACCACGACGTCGACGATGGGCTTCAGGCCGGGCTTTTCCGGCTGGAAGAACTGATCGATGTGCCTCTGGTCGGGCCGGTTCTTGCGGGCGTCCGGCTGGACTACCCTGGTCTCGAAGATCGCCTGACCCGGATGGAAATGGTCCGCCGGCTGATCGGTGTAATGGTTAACGATGTGCTGGCCGAGACCCTGCGCCTGGCGCGGACCTCGGGCATCACGTCTCCGGCCGACGTCAGGAATCTGGGTTCGGCCCTGGTGGCGTTTTCGCCGGAGGTGGCCGAGGATCTGAGTCACCTGCGGGCCTTTCTCCATCAGCGCATGTACCACCACTGGCGGGTCAACCGCAGCCGCAGCCAGGCCCGGCGGATACTCGCGCAGATGTTCGCCCTGTTCCTGGCCGAGCCCGACGTTCTGCCGGCCGAGTGGCACGCCAAGCTGCAACCGATGGACGAGAGCGGCAAGGCCCGGGTGATTTGCGACTATATCGCCGGGATGACCGACCGCTATGCGATCGAGGAGCATCGCCGCCTGTTCCAACTCGACGCCTGGGCCTGAAGCGCGGTCCCCCAAAAGACGCTGCGGGGGACACTGCCGGTGACGCGGCCGGTTCTGTTGGGGGCTCGGCTCCGCTAGAGTCTCTAGGTGATTCGTCCGGACTGAGGGAAGGGGCCGGACCCCGTCGCTGGAGCTTACATGGCCGACCCCGATCGTCGCTACGAATCTCAGGAACCACCCTTGACCATGGATAGCCGCCGCCGGGGCCGCTCTCGCGGACCCGCGCCCGTCACCCTGATCGTCAGCGTTCTGCTGCTGGTGCTGGTCGGGGGCGCGGTGTTTTATATGTACCGCACCGGGGCGAGGTCGCCGAGCGATGCGCCCGAGCCGCTGGGAGCGCCCTTGGGCGATGTCCGGGCCCCGCCTCCGCCCGAAACGCGAAATCCCGATCCCAGCGCCGGCCTTTCCATTTCAAAGGATGATCCGAACGCCGGCGTGGCGACGCCCACCCTGGCGCCGCCGCCCGAACAACCCTTGGCGCAGGCCCCGCCACCCGCCGCCGATTCCAAGGGCTTTCCGTCGGCTTTGCCGCCACCTCCGCCGCCCAACCCGGCCGCCGCGCAGGCGCCCGCGTCGCACCCCGCCGTCAAGACCCCTGAAAAGGCTGACGCGAAGCCCGACGCCATCGATACCCTGATCGCCGACGCCGCCAAGCCCAAAGCGCCGAAGCCGTCGAAAGCGGTCGCCGAACCCGGCGGGCCGGTCCTGGTTCAAATAGGCGCGTTTTCCTCGGAGAGTTTGGCGGACAAGGAATGGAGCAAGGCCGCCGCCATCGCGCCGGGCGCCATGGCCGGCAAGGGCAAGCGGGTGGTTCCCCTGACCAAAGATGGGGCGACGCTCTACCGCACTTCGATCACAGGCTTCGCCACGCGTGACCAGGCCGTGGCCCTCTGTGATCGGCTCAAGGCGGCCGGCGGGAGTTGCTTCGTCCATTGACCCTCGCCTGCGTCCTTGGATGCGCCGCAACCAGCCTCTCTCCCGAGGAGGCGGCTTTCTATCGAGATATCCGGCCATGGGGTTTCATCCTGTTCCGACGCAACGTCGAGAGCCCCGATCAGGTTCGCGCCCTGACCGAGGCGCTGCGGGCCGCCGCGGATCGTCCCGAGGCGCCGGTAATGATCGACCAGGAGGGGGGGCGGGTTCAGCGCCTGGGGCCTCCTCATTGGCGCCGCTATCCGCCGGCCAGGGCCTATGGCGCCATGACCATGGACGACCGCCGTCGGCGCGATCTGATTGGCTTGGCCGGGCGTCTGATGGCCAATGATCTGATCGCGCTGGGGATCAATGTCGACTGCGCGCCTGTCCTGGACGTGCCGGTGGTGGGCGCCCACGATGTGATTGGTGATCGCGCGTTCGCCAAGACGCCGGCGGAAGTGGCCTCGCTGGCGCGGGCCATGGCCGAGGGTCTGATGGCCGGAGGCGCCCTGCCGGTGATCAAGCAAATTCCCGGTCACGGCCGTGCGCTGGCCGACAGCCATCTGCAACTGCCCTTCGTGGAGGCAAGCCGGGTCGATCTGGAGGCCTGGGATTTCGCGCCGTTCCGGGCGCTGGCCGACATGCCGATCGCGATGACCGCTCATGTCGTCTACCGGGCGCTGGACCCCGATTCGCCGTGCACGACCTCTAGCCGCGTGATCGCCGAGATCATCCGGGGGGCCATTGAATTCGACGGGCTGCTGCTCAGCGACGACCTGTCCATGAAGGCGTTGGACGGAACCTTGACGGACCGAACGCGATCCGCGCTGATCGCCGGTTGCGATATCGTTCTGCATTGCAACGGCGACCTGACCGAAATGACGGCGGTGGCGGCGGGCGCCGCGCCTCTGACGCCGCTGGCCCAGGCCCGCGCCGACGCCGCCTTTTCGCGGCTCGCCAAGCCTTTGGAACCCTGGGATCGGATTGAGGCGGTGGCCACGTTTGACGCCATGCTAGCGGACTTGTCGCGGGGATGAACGCCATGCCCCAACCGACATTGGACTTCGAAGCCGCCACGACCGCGGCCGACGACGGCGAGGCCCTGATCGTCGACATCGACGGTTATGAAGGGCCGCTCGACCTGCTGCTGGCATTGGCGCGCAACCAGAAAGTGGATTTGCTGAAGCTCTCGATCAGCAAGCTGGCCGACCAGTATCTGGCCTTCGTGCGCGAGGCCCGCCGGCTGCGGTTTTCGCTCGCCGCGGACTATCTGGTCATGGCCGCCTGGCTGGCGTTCCTGAAGTCGCGCCTGCTGCTGCCCCGGGCCGAACGTCCGGCGGAAGAGGCGGCGCCGGCGGAGGCGGTGGCCGCGCAGCTTGCGTTCCGCATAGCCAAGCTCGACGCCATGCGCCGGGCCTCGGAGGCGCTGAAATCGGGTCCGATCCTGCGCCGCGACGTGTTCACGCGCGGCGATCCCGAGGCGATTTCGATCGTCTCCCGCCGACGCATGGACGGTGACCTGCGCGGCCTGATGGCCGCCTATGTTCAACCCCGGGCTCGTGACGGCGATCGCGCCTACCGACCCCAACCGATGGAATCCTACCGGCTGGATGACGCGCGCGAGCGTCTGCGCTCGTTTTTGCCCCAGATGACGGCTTGGACACCTCTGACGCGCGTGGCGCCGGAGAGCGCCTCGGGTGATGGGCCCTCGCGAGCCTCCTTTATCGCCTCCACCCTCTCGGCGGGGCTCGAGATGGTGCGGGAGGGCGAGATCGAGGCGCGGCAGCTCGCGCCCTTTGCCGAAATCTATCTGCGGTCGGCCGCGCGCGCCTAATGAGCGAGGCTGACGGCATCGCGCGGATGATCGAAGCGCTGCTGTTCGCGGCCGCGGAACCCTTGAGCGAGAGCGACCTCGCCGACCGGCTTCCGGCCGGCGCGGACATAGTCGCCGGGCTGGAAATGCTGCGGTCGCTTTACGCGGGCCGCGGTGTCGAGCTGGTCCGGATCGGCGAGCGATGGCGGTTCCAGACCGCCGCCGATCTCGCTTTCCTGATGACCCGGGAGCGACAGGAGTCCCGCCGGCTGTCGAGAGCCGCCCATGAGACCCTGGCGATCGTCGCCTATCACCAGCCCGTTACCCGAGCGGAAATCGAGGCGATCCGGGGCGTGCAGTCCAGTTCCGGAGCGCTGGATATCCTGCTGGAGCTGAAGTTGGTCAGGATGCGGGGCCGGCGGCGAAGCCCCGGGCGCCCGGTGACCTGGGGCACCACGGAAACCTTTCTGGAACATTATGGCCTTGCGAGTCTCGCCGACCTGCCGGGCGTCGCGGAGATGAAGGCCGCCGGCCTCCTGAGCCTGGACTTGCCGGCTGGGTTCAACGTTCCGGATCCCTCAGCCGTCAAGCCGGACGAGGATCCGCTGGATGCGCCCGAAACCCCGCAATTTCACCTGGACTATCTGGCCTCGGATACGGAACCGACGTGACGCGTTGAGGGTGGGCGGCGTTGCTGGCGCCGTGACCCAAACCGGCCTATATCAGCAAATTCAGGGGCGAGGTCCGCGACGCGGATGGTCGCAAGGAGAATGAACCATGGGTAGTTTTGGTCCCATACACTGGATTATCGTCGCGGTCGTGGTGCTGTTGCTGTTTGGCGGTCGCGGCAAGCTTTCCGGGTTGATGGGCGACGCCGCCAAGGGTATCCGGGCCTTCCGTGACGGGCTCAAGAGCGACGAAGTCACCCCGACGGCTGCCCCAGTTCAGCCGCTCGCCCACGCGGAAGCGGAAAAAGATCCGATCGTTCGCTGAACCTCGGCGAGATGGCGTCCCTTACCGGTCGCGGAACATAGCGGATCGCTGAATTATGTTTCCTGAAGGTCGGATTCTTGAATTCGTCGTCGTCGGCGTGGTGGCCCTGATCGTCGTGGGTCCGAAGGATTTGCCGGTCCTGATGCGCAAGGTTGGCCAGTTCATCGCCCACATGCGCGGCATGGCCGCCGAATTCCGAGCCAGTTTCGACGAAATGGCCAGGCAGTCTGAACTCGACGAACTGCGCAAGGAGGTCGAGGCTCTCAGAACGGGCCAGTCCCTGACTTCGACCGTGGGACTTGCAACCGATGACGGGGTGCAAACTGTCTTTGACGATATTCACGCCAGTCTGCGTGAAGGCGCGGCGCAATTGCACCCGATGATGAGCCACCAGTACCCATCCAGCCTGGATGAGCCCACAGAACCGATAGAACCAACCGCCGTCGCGACTCCGCTTCTTCCGTCATCGACGGCGCCGGCAGCCGAAACGGTCACGCCGGCAACGCCAGGGCCGACATGAGCATTCCCTCTGACGAGGCCGAGGTCGAGGCCTCCCGCGCGCCGCTGATGGAACACTTGGTGGAGCTGCGCCAGCGTCTGATCACCTGCGCTATCGCCCTGGTGCTCGGATTTTTGCTCTGTTTTACTTTCTCCAAACAGATCTACATTTTCCTGCTCCAGCCGTTCGAGGTCGGGGCGAGCCTCGTGGCGGCCCAAAAGGCCCCCGGGGTGCATCACGGCGCGTTCGACCTGCTACTGACCCTGACCGGGTTTCAGAAGGCCCCCCACAGCATCGAACATTTGAAACTGGTGTTCACCGCGCCGCTGGAATTTTTCTTCACCAAAGTCAAGCTGGCTGGTTTCGGCGCGATCGTCGTGACCTTTCCGGTCCTGGCCTGGCAGCTCTACCGGTTCGTCGCGCCTGGGCTTTATCGTCGCGAACGCTTCGCATTCCTGCCGTTTCTGATCGCGTCGCCGGTGTTGTTCACCCTGGGAGCCGCGCTGGTCTACTATCTGATGCTGCCGTTCGTTCTGTGGTTTTCGCTCAACCAGCAAATTGTCGACGCGGGCAACGTCTCGGTCGAACTCCTGCCTAAGGTCTCCGACTATCTTTCTCTGGTCACGACGCTGCTTCTGGCGTTCGGACTGTGCTTTCAGCTGCCGGTGATATTGTCGCTTTTGGGCCTAGCCGGTCTGGTGACCAACAAGATGCTTCGCGAAGGTCGCCGATACGCGATCGTCGGCGTGTTCATCGTGGCGGCCATCCTCACCCCGCCGGATCCGATCAGCATGATCTCCTTGGCCTTGCCGATCTGCCTGCTCTACGAGGTTTCGATATGGTGCGTGGCGCTGATCGAACTGCGCCGTCGCAAGGAAGATGACGCGTCCACGGAACTCACTAACGTCTAGGCCTTGCTCTTGGCGGTTGCGGCGACGCGCCTTAAGTGGGGCCTGTTCTCCCGTCCGGCGCTCCTGACCATGCACGATATCCGAGCCATTCGGCTTGATCCCCACGCCTTTGACCAGGCTTGGGCCTCCCGCGGGGTTCCGCCAGCGTCCGCGGGCCTGATCGCCTTGGACGAGGCCAGGCGCGGCGCCCAGACCAGGCTCCAGCAGGCTCAGTCGCGCCGCAACGAGGTGTCCGCCCTGGTCGGCAAGGCCAAGGCGGCCAAGGACGCCGGCGCGGCCGAAGCGGCCATGTCGGAAGTCGAGACCCTGAAACAGACCATCGCCGAACAGACCCGGATCGACGCCTCCCTGTCAGGCGAGCTGCGCGACGCCCTGGCCGGCCTGCCTAACCTTCCGTCGCCCGAGACACCCGAGGGCGTCGACGATAGCGACAATGTCGAGGTTAGGCGATGGGGCGAGCCGGACCCGACTGCGCTGGCCACGGATCACGTGGACCTGGGGACCGCGCTTGGGCTGATGGATTTCGAGGCGGCGGCGAAAATGTCCGGGGCTCGATTTGTCGTGCTGCGCGCCGATCTCGCCAGGCTCGAACGCGCGCTGGGCCAGTTCATGCTGGACATGCAGACCCAGGAACATGGCTACACCGAAATCTCACCGCCACTGCTGGTGCGCGATCAGGCGGTGTTCGGAACCGGGCAACTGCCGAAGTTTGCCGAGGACCTGTTTCAGACCACCGACGGCTATTGGCTGATACCCACGGCGGAAGTCTCCCTGACCAATATCGCCGCCGGCCGGATCCTGGCGGAGGAGAAACTGCCGCTGCGGATGACGGCGCTCAGCCCGTGCTTTCGGTCCGAGGCCGGCGCGTCGGGGCGGGACACGCGCGGCATGATCCGCCAGCATCAGTTCCAGAAGGTCGAGATGGTCTCGATCACCACGCCTGAGCAGTCGGCGCCCGAGCATGAGCGCATGGTGGAGTGCGCCGAAAACATACTCAAACGCCTCGAACTGCCTTTCCGCACCGTGGTTCTGTGTACGGGCGATATGGGATTCACCGCCCGCAAGACCTATGATCTGGAGGTGTGGCTGCCGTCCCAGAAGACCTACCGGGAGATCAGCTCGTGCTCCAATTGCGGGGATTTTCAGGCGCGCCGCATGGATGCGCGCTACAAGCGCGCCGGGGAAAAGGGCGCGAACTTCGTGCACACCCTGAACGGCTCGGGTCTGGCCGTCGGTCGCGCGCTGGTGGCCGTCATGGAGAATTATCAGGATGACAACGGACGCATTGCCATTCCCCAGGCGCTGCAGCCCTATATGCGCGGCATGACGCGAATCGGGGCCGACGTCGCATGAGATTGCTCCGCTGCATTGAAGATCGGGCCTGGCGGCGGTGTCGGCGATGACCCGCAAATCCAGCGAGCCAGATGAGCGCGACACCCAGCTCGCGAAACTGGTTCTTAGCCTGCGCTCCCAGGGGGTCACCGATCCGGCCGTGCTCGCGGCGATCGAACGCACGCCGCGCGACCTGTTTACGCCCGATCTTTTCAAGGAGCGGTCCTGGGAAGACTCGGCCCTGCCGATCGCCTGCGGCCAGACTATCAGTCAGCCCTACATCGTCGGCCTGATGACTCAGGCCCTCACTCTGGAGCCCCGGGCGCGGGTCCTGGAGATCGGCACCGGGTCCGGCTATCAGACGGCCGTGCTCTCGCGGCTCTCCCGGCTGGTCTACACCGTCGAGCGCTACAGAACGCTTTTGCGCGCCGCCGAGGCGCGGCTGGAGACCCTGCAGGTCACCAATGTCATTACCCGTTTTGGCGACGGATTTCTCGGTTGGGCGGAGCAGGCGCCATTTGACCGCATTTTGGTCACTGCTGCGGCGCCTGAAGAGCCCACTGTGCTGCTGCGGCAGTTGAAGCCCGCTGGCGTGCTGGTCGCGCCCGTCGGCAAGGGACAGGTTCAACAGCTTTGTCGCTACGCTGGCGATGGCCATGGCGGTTTCACAATGGAGACCATGGGCGAGGTGCGTTTCGTGCCGCTGCTGGAAGGCGTCGCCCGGGAACTATAGGACTCACATCGCGAGGTCTTCGGGGCGTGAACAATGGAGCGGCAATGACGCAAATGATCCTCAAGGGCGCGGTTCTTGGCTTGCTGGTGGGCGGATTGACCGCCTGCGCCTCGGCGCCCGTCTATCCCATCAACGGGGGGCGGACCGCCACGCAGAGCGCGCCTAAGGCAGAGATGCCCGTCGCTCAGCCCCCCACGCCTCCACCCCCCCCGCGCCCACCTATGGCCACGCCGGACGCCGCGCCATCGTCCGCGCCCGTCGAAAGTCTGCCGCTCGGCCCGGTGACATCCGCAGCAGACACCGCGCGGGCTCCCGCGCCGACCCAGATACCGGTGACGCCCGCCCCAAGGGTGCCGATGCAGGAGGCGCCGCGCATCACCGCCGCTCCGGTTCGCTACACCGCGACCGGCCGGGTGGTCAGCGCCGGCAAGATGTTCCGCAGCTATGTGGTTCGCAAGGGCGATCATCTCGACGCCATCGCCAGGGACCTCGACACCACCAGGGCCGTACTGGTCGAGGCCAATAAGCTGAAACGACCCGACTCCCTCAACCCGGGCCAACGCCTGAAGGTGCCGATCGAAAAGGCCTATCTGGTTCAGCCTGGGGATACGGTGTTCGCGGTCGCCAAGCGGTTCGATGTCGGCGCGGCGGATCTGGCCGATCTAAACGCCATTTCCGAAACCCATAAGCTCCGCCCCGGCGATCAACTGGCCTTGCCCAGTGTGTTTCACGACAACGGGCCTGTGGTGGCCGCGCCACTCCGCGCCTCGGTGCGGCCCGCGCCTTATATTTACCGTCCGGCGCCGCCGAATACCGGCTCTTTCGTTGGCCAGGGCGGACCCTATCCGCCCGCCATCGCCGCCGCTGGGCCGGCTCTCACCGACGCCCAGGTCATGGCCGCCGGCCGCGGCCGGTTCGTCTGGCCGGTTACCGGCGACATGCTGTCGACCTTCGGCGTCAAGGATGTCGGACGCAGCAACGACGGCATCGACGTCAAGGCGCCTCAGGGCTCGGTGGTTCACGCGGCCGCCGCCGGCGACGTGGTCTATGCCGGCGATCAGGTGCCGGGCTTCGGCAACCTCGTCCTGGTCAAGCACGCCGACGGCTGGGTTACCGCCTATGCGCACCTGGACAAGGTCAGTGTGAAGATGCGCCAGAGCGTCACCCAGGGCGAGGAGATCGGTCAGGTCGGCCAGAGCGGCGGCGTATCCGAGCCGCAACTGCATTTCGAGGTCCGCTACGCTCCGACACCCGCCGACAAGGCTAGGCCCATCGACCCGCAACTGGTCCTGCCCAAATAGGTCACAGCGGCAGGGTTTTGGCCAATTCGCCGGCCAGATCACGAGTGAACTGCCAGGCCACCCGGCCCGAACGCGCGCCGCGTAGCCGTGACCACTGGAGGGCGCGCCGGTCCAGGTCGGGCGTCACTAAGTCGAACCGTTCGGCATAGCCGCGCACCGCCGCCAGATAGGCGGTCTGGTCCATGGGTCCAAAACCGATCCAGGCGCCGAATCGGTCGGAAACGCTGACCTCTTCCTCGGTATCCTCGGCCGCCGCCATCTGTCCGGCCGCCTCAGTGTGCGCCCTGGGCATCAGGTGGCGCCGATTCGAGGTCGCCAGGAACAGCACGTTGTCCGGCGGTCCGGCCACCCCGCCTTCGAGCGCCGATTTCAGCGCCTTGGCCGCCGCGGCGCCTTCCTCGAATGACAGGTCGTCGCAGAGCACGACAAAGCGCTCGGGCCGCTCTCTGAACAGGTCGAACAGGCCGGGCAGGGCGGTCACCGCGTCGCTGTCGACCTCGACCAGACGCAGAGCCCGCGCATCCCGGGCGACATTCATGAACACGGCCTTGGCCAGCGAACTCTTGCCGGCCCCGCGCACGCCCCAAAGCAGAACGTGGTTTGAAGGCGCTCCGGTGGCGAACCGCGACAAGGTCTCGATCAGCCTAGCCTTCTGCCGTTCCACACCCACCAGCAAGTCTAGCGGCAGGGCGAAATCGGGCGCCGCCCTGTAGGCGCCCGTCTGGGCGTCGTGGCGATAGATCCTTGCGCTGTCGAAGGTGGGCGGCGCGGGGGCGGGCGGGGCCAACCGCTCCAGCGCTGCGGCGATCCTGTGAAGCGCGGCGGTTATGTCGTCATCCATGGCTGTCCCTATCGACCGGGCCACGATTGCAAAAGGGGTTGCGACCGCATAGCTTCCCGCGACTTTTGGCCAGGGGCTGTTCGCCCCGGCATCTCTTGGAGCGAAAATGCATCTGACCCTGGCCTTGATGACTGGCGTCGCCGCTGCTCCCGCGGACGGGCTGTTGGGATTTGTTAGCGGACCCGCCGGGCAGTTTCTCCCTCTCGTGGCGATCGTGGTGCTGTTCTATGTGATGATCCTGCGCCCCCAGCAGGCGCGGGCCAAGGAGCACGCCGCTCGGATCGCCTCGGTGAAACGCGGCGACAACATCGTCCTCTCCAGCGGCCTGATCGGCAAGGTGGTTCGCGTCGAAGACCAGGAAGTGGGCCTGGAGATCGCCCAGAACGTCACGGTCAAGGTTGTGAAGTCGATGATCGCCGAGGTTCGCGCCCGCGGCGAGCCGGCCCCGGCCAACGACGCCAAATCCTAATAACGGCCTGAAGCGCCGTCATGCTCGCCCTCAGTCGATGGAAGATTCTGCTGGTCATCGCCTCGGCGTTGTTCGGCCTGATCTTCACTCTGCCCAATCTCGTGCCCAGCGGCTTGCTGCCGTCCTGGGCGCCGCACCAGAGACTGAACCTCGGCCTCGACTTGCAGGGTGGATCGTTTCTTCTGCTTGAGGTCGACACCGTCGCGCTTCGCAAGGAGCGTCTGACCAACCTTACCGAGGACGTGCGGACAAAATTGCGCGCCGATCAGATTGAATTCACCGGCCTCGGGGTTTCCGGCGACACCATCGATGTGCGGATTTCCGATCCCACCAAGGTTTCCATCGCCTACAAGCTATTGAGTGACGGGGTTGGTGAGCGCCTCTTGACCGGCGGACGAGACGTCACAATCCAGACCACGCCCGACCAGCATATCCACGTCAGCTTCGTTCCCCAGGCGGCCAACGCCGCCGCCATCGACGCGGTGACGCGCTCGATCGAGATCATCCGCAAGCGCATCGACGCCCTGGGCACGCGCGAACCGGTCATCACGCAGCAGGGGGCCAACCGCATCGTCGTCGAGGCGCCGGGCGAAAGCGACCCGGAGAAACTCAAGGCGGTGATCGGCAAGACCGCGAAACTGTCGTTCCAGATGGTGGATACGGACGTCCCCCCGGAAGATATCGCGGCCGCGCGGGTTCCCCCCGATGACGAAGTCTTGCCCAGCGACGACGGATTTTCTCCCGGCTATGTGGTCAAGAAACGCTCGGTGGTCACCGGCGAGATGCTGACCAGCGCCAGCGCCAGCCGCGACGAAAGCAACGCGCCGGCCGTGGGCTTCAGTTTCAACGCCCAGGGCACGCAACGATTCGCCCAGGTGACCACCCAGAATATCGGTAAGCCCTTCGCCATCGTGCTTGACAAGCGGGTGATCTCCGCCCCGCGTATCAATAGCGCCATCACCGGTGGCAGCGGCATCATCACGGGCCGCTTCACCGAAGAGTCGGCCCACGATCTGGCTCTGCTGCTCAAAACCGGCGCCTTGCCCGCCCCGCTCAATCCGGTTCAACAGAACACGGTCGGCGCGCAACTGGGGGCCGACGCGGTCAAGGCCGGCACGACCTCGATCGTCGTGGGCGCGGTCCTGATCTTCGCCTTCATCATCCTCAGCTATGGGCTGTTCGGCGTGTTCGCGGCCCTGGCGCTGATCATCAACGGCTTGATGATCGTCGGCGCCATGAGCCTGACCCAGGCGACCCTCACCCTGCCCGGCATCGCTGGCCTGGTACTGACGCTGGCCGTCGCGGTCGACGCCAATGTCCTGATCTATGAACGCATGCGCGACGAGGTTCGCGCGGGACGCCCGGCCATGAGCGCGGCGGACGCCGGGTTCGGCCGCGCCATGACCACCATCATCGACGCCAACGTCACCACCCTGGTGGCGGCGGTCATCATGTTCCAGTTCGGGTCGGGGCCGGTGAAGGGCTTCGCGCTCACCCTGTTCATCGGCGTGGTCACGTCCGTGTTCACGGCCGTGCTGATCACCCAGGTGCTGATCGGCTGGTGGTTCCGGGCCTTCCGGTCCAAGACCCTGCCGATAGTCTAGGGATTTCCAGCATGTGGCCCCTGATCAAACTGCTCCCGACGAAGACCCATTTCGGCTTCGTAGCCTTCGCCCGCTTGGCGGCCACGCTGTCGATTGTCGCGGTGCTCGCCACCGTGGTGGGGTTCTTCTACCCTGGCCTAAACCTTGGCATCGAGTTCAAGGGCGGGACCGTGCTCGAGCTCAACACCGGCGCCGTCCCGGTCGATCTGGGCAAGGTGCGCGGCGTTCTCAACGAGCTGCATCTGGGCGACGTTCAGGTTCAGACCTTCGGCAAGCCCAACGACGCGATCGTCCGCTTCCAGACGCCGCCCGGCGCCAACCCCGCCACCACCGTCACCCGGGTGAGGACGGCCGTCAGCCAGGCCCTCGGCCAGGTCACCTATTCACGTACCGACGTGGTGGGCCCAGAGGTTTCCGACGAGCTGAAGATCAAGGGGGTCGGCGCCCTGCTGGCGGCCATCGGCCTGATGCTGCTCTATATCTGGTTCCGGTTCGAGCTGCAGTTCGGCCTCGGCGCTGTTGTGGCCCTATTTCACGATGTGCTTCTGTCGTTCGGGTTGGTGCTGCTCCTGCGCCTTGAATTCAGCCTCAATATCGTCGCCGCCCTGCTGACCATCATCGGCTATTCGATGAACGACACGGTCGTCGTGTTCGACCGCTTGCGGGAAAATCGCAGGAAATACAAACGTATGCCGCTTCGCGAGCTGATCGATCTGTCGGTCAACGAGACTTTGTCGCGCACGGTGATCACCGGCGTCACCGCCCTGCTGGCGTTGTCCGGGCTTGCTGTGTTTGGTGGTGAATCCCTGCGGCCGCTGTCGATCGTGCTGTTGTTCGGCATCGTCATCGGCACCTACTCCTCGATCTATGTCGCCTCGCCGATCATACTGTTGTGGGGCGCAAAGACCGAGGATGAACCGGCCAAGCCGATCGCGCCGCAACCCGCGCGCCCCTGACCTGCCCGGCCCGTTGCGCCAGCCTCCGTCCATCGACGCCTATGGCGGCGGCGGGTTTCGGGTTTCCGGGCTCTGGCGTCAGGGCTCGCTGTTGTTGCTCGATGATCAGCCATCCGTCTGGCGTCCGCGCGCCCTGGCCGAAGTAACGCCCGAGGACTTCGCCTCGGTGATCGCCGCCGGCACTACCGTCTCTGAGTTCGTGCTGCTGGGGACAGGAGTGGTTCAGTCGCTGCCATCCCGGGCCATCCGCGATTCACTCCGGGCCGCCGGCCTTGGGCTGGAGTTCATGTCCAGCGAAGCCGCGGCACGAACCTACGGCGTGCTGGTTTCCGAGGGCCGCCGGATAGCTGTCGCCCTGATCGCCTTCTGACTTTTCGCCCCGGCCTAATAGGGCTATGGCTTGAACCAACGGGCGGGGTCGCCAAGGGGAGACACTATGGCTGGGCTACTTTCTAATTTTCGCAACACCATGATACTCAGCGGCGTGCTGGCGCTGATCATGATCATATCCTTCGGCCAGGCGCATGGCATCGATGGAAACTTCTGGCAGGCCGTTTTCCGTTGGATGCACGTCGTGTTCGGCGTCCTGTGGATCGGGCTACTGTACTATTTCAACTTCGTCCAGATCCGCAAAATGCCGGACATTCCGGCCGAACTGAAACCCGCCATCTCTAAATATATCGCGCCCGAGGCGCTGTTCTGGTTCCGCTGGGCGGCGCTGATGACGGTGATCGCCGGCTTCGGCATCGCCGGCCTGCACGGCAGCACCTACATGGCCAAGGTGTTCACTTTCGGCTTTGCCGGCGGTTATGACGGCAGCGCCGGTTCGCCCGATCGCGGCTACACCCTGATGGGCATCGGCATCTATCTGGCCCTGATCATGTTCCTCAACGTGTGGGGCATCATCTGGCCGAACCAAAAGGTCGCCCTGGGCATCAAGGACGGCACGCCGGAAGAAAAGGCCAAGGCCGGCCGTATCGCCATGCTGGCTTCGCGCACCAACACCCTGCTGTCGTTGCCGATGCTGACCTCGATGGCGATGTATCAGACCCTGTACGGAAGCTGATCCAACCAGACGCGGACGACGGCCTCGGGGAGGGCGTGCGGCGCGGAGACCCGTGCCGCTGGCTCTCCAGCCGCTTCATCGCCGACCCGGCGGCCCGGGCGGATGTAATCACGCTCTACGCCTACGATCTGGAACTGGCGCGCGCGCCCAAAGTCGCCTCGAACGCGCTGGTCGCGGAAATCCGCCTGACTTGGTGGCGAGAAGTGCTCGACGAGATCTACGTCGGCGGTCGCGTGCGTGGCCATCCGGTCGCCCAGGCGCTGGCCGGCGTTGTCGGCAGGCACGGCCTGCCCAGGTCGCCGTTGGAAGCGATGATCGACGCCCGCATCGCTACGCTCGACAAGCCGAAACTCGATATGACCGAATCGCTCGCCTGGGCCTGCGATGTCACGGGCTCCGCCGCCGCCCTGGCCGCCCAGATCCTCGACCCCCGTGGCCCGCCCGCTGCCGCCATCCTGGCCGGCCGTGTCTGGGGCCTGGCGCTGCTGCGCGCGCGCGGCCAAGCCGACGCGGCTGGGCTCACCGCCCAGATCATTGCCGACCTACCCGCGGCCCGGGCCGCCGCCCGCGCCTTGAGCGTCGCCGCCTTTCCAGCCGTCGCCCACGCGGCCCTGGCCAGGCGCGGGCCGCTTGCTGGTCTCGCACCCACGGCAACCACGCAGCTGAGAATGCTGTGGGCCGTCACAACGGGGAGGGTGTGATCGGCTGGCGCTTGGCACCCCTCGGCTCTGCCCGACGATGACCGCCGAAGTAATTGCGTGGGTTCGTGGCGTCCGGAATATCGGCCTGCAACGCCAACCAGGAGAGCCCCATGGCTACGTCACCCCAAACGCCGCTCGAAGTCGTCCACCAGTTCCTGAAAGATATGGAGCGGATGGACTATGACACCGCCCTAAAACTGTTTTCGGACGATTGCGAATACGCCAACCCGCCGCCGGTGGGCACCGTCCACGGACCGGCGGGCATTCGCAACGTTCTGGTACCCTTCTTCGCCCCGACCCTGGAGAACGAGCTCAAGGTCCTGCGCGAGGCCGCGGCCGGACCGATCGTCTTCATCGAACGGCTTGACCGCCACCGGCTGGCCGACAAGTGGGTCGAGCTACCGGTGACAGGCGTCTTCGAGGTGCGCGATGGATTGATCAAGGTTTGGCGCGACTATTTCGATGCCGCGACTATCCTGACACAATGGCCGACAAGCTAGGGCCAGGGCTTTCAGGCCCGGATGGCCCAGGCGTCCAGATCCGCCAGCGCTCTCTGGCTCATCAGCTTCTTCTTCGCCCGGCCACGTTCGCCACGCTGGAATCGGCGACCGTCGTCGTCGCGTTTTGGCGGGTCCATCGGCGGCAGCAGGCCATAATTGATGTTCATCGGCTGGAACGACCGCGCGCCGGCGTCCAGGTGGCCGCCGGTGATGTGGCCGAGCAGGGCGCCCAGGGCCGTGGTCGGCGGCGGCGGCGCGAACGGTCGGTCGGCCAGGTCGGCGGCGGCCATGCGTCCGACCATCAGGCCGATCGCGGCGCTCTCCACATAGCCCTCCACCCCGGTGATCTGGCCGGCGAATCGAACCCGCGGATCGGCTATCAGGCGCAGCTGGCCGTCCAGCACCTTGGGACTGTCGATGAAGGTATTGCGGTGCAGCCCGCCCAGCCGCGCGAACACCGCTTTTTCCAGTCCGGGGATCATCCGGAACACCTCGGTCTGGGCGGCGTGCTTCAGTTTGGTCTGAAACCCGACCATGTTCCAAAGCGTGCCCAACGCATTGTCCTGGCGCAGCTGCACCACGGCGTGCGGCTTCTCGCCGGGTTGGTGCGGGTTGGTCAGGCCCACCGGCTTCATCGGTCCGTGGCGCGGCGTTTCGCGCCCGCGCTCGGCCATCACCTCAAGCGGCAGGCAGCCGTCGAAATACGGCACATGCTCCCAGTCCTTGAACTCGCTCTTGGGGCCGGCCAGCACAGCGTCGATGAAGGCCTCGTACTGCGCCGCGTTCATCGGGCAGTTGATATAGGCGGCGTTGTCGCCGGCCGGACCTTCCTTGTCATAGCGCGACTGTTTCCACGCCACGTCCATGTCGATGGTTTCGAAATGCACGATCGGCGCGATGGCGTCGAAGAACGACAGCACATCCTCGCCGGTCAGCTTCAGGATCGCCGAGGCCAGGTCGGGAGAGGTGAGGGGACCGGTCGCGATGATCGCCTGGCGCCAGTCGGTGGGGATCGCCGTCACCTCGCCCCGCTCGACCGTGATGGCCGGATGGGCCTCGATCCGAGCGGTCACCGCCTGCGCGAACCCCTCTCTGTCCACCGCCAAAGCGCCGCCCGCCGGTGTCTGGCAGGCGTCGGCGCAGCCCATGATCAACGAGGCCATCCGCCGCATCTCGGCGTGCAGCAGGCCGACCGCGTTATATTCCCAGTCGTCCGACCGGAACGAGTTGGAACAGACCAGTTCGGCCAGCCGATCGGTGGCGTGGGCGTCGGTGCCCCGGACCGGGCGCATTTCGTGCAGGGTCACCCGGGCGCCGGCGTTGGCCGCCTGCCAAGCCGCTTCGCACCCCGCCAGCCCGCCGCCGATAATATGAAGAGTCCGGTCCGTCATGGCGGTGGTTCCTACGCTGTGACCCGACCTTGCGGAAGTGGCGCTGGCGCGATGATCCCTCTACAATGCCGCCATCGACATTCAGGGGTTTCATGACGAGTCGCGCATCGATCAGTGGGGGATTGAGCTCGGCGATTCGGTTTCTCGCGCCGGCTTGGAGCCAAGCGTGGGCGGCGATCGGTCTCGCCAGTCTCGTTCTGGGTTTCATCCTGGCATTGCGCATCTGGTCGCCCGTCTCGCCCTGGCGCTTTGAAGGCCTGCTGTTGGCCGCGATCGCCGTGCTGATCGTGGAAGGCGGCCTCTATCGCCTCGCGCTGGGTAAGGGCAAGCTGGGCGCGGGTGGGCTGGGCTGGGGCCTGACCCAATGGCGTCTGGGCGCCGTCTGGGGGCTCAATTTTGTGTTTCTGTTCGTCCTTGGCCTGCTGGCCTTCGTCGTCATCCTCGCCTTCGCCTTCGCGGTGGCCTCCTCGGGACATGGATTTGTGCTGGCGCTGCCGATGACCTGGGCGCAGGGGGTTGACGGCCGCAGCCGCCTGATGGTCGAGGTTGTCGCCGCCCTTTGCCTGGCCGGTCTGATCTGGTCCGGGACTCGGGTCTCCCTCGGTTCGGCGGCCAGCGTGGCCGGCGATCGCATCCAGATGCTGTCCAGCTGGCCCGACACGCGTGGCAAGGTTGTCGCGATCATTCTCGCCCACCTCTGTCTTGGAGCCGTCCCGATCGGCTTCGCCGGCGCCATGCTGGTGATCATCGACAAGACGCCGGGCTTGGCGCCGGCTCTGGTTTGGGCCGTCAGTCTCGCCGCCGGCGCCGCCATCGCGGGCCTGTGGCTTCCTCTGAGCGTCGGACTCATGGCCTATTTCTATCAAAGACGTACGATTACTCTCGCCCAAAGCTGAAGTTCCATGGTCGCCTTCGCCCCAACCACCGCCGCTTTCGAAGGGTTCCGCCTGCTTCGCCGCGAGCCGAAGGCGGCTCTGGTGTGGCTGGCGTTATGGCTGATTCCCCTGGTGTTCACGGTCATTGTTGTCGCCAGGGGTGAGCGGGTTGTGCTCGGCAGACCTCAGGCCCTCCACACGCTCGGCGAGAGCGCGGGGCGCTTCGGCCCTTTCGGCGCGGTGTCCATCGGACTTTTCATCCTGGTGTGGGCGATAACCACCATCGCCGCCTACCGGGCGGTGCTGCGGCCGGACGATCGGCGGTTCTTCTTTTTGAGGTTGGGCGGAGACGAGGCGCGCCTTGCCATCATGACCGTCAGCTCGTTCCTGCTGGTGCTCGTGTTCGGCGGCGTGCCGGCCTATCTGCTGCTGGTTCTGGCCGATCCGATCATGCGCGCCTTGCCCGAACTGGCGCGGGATATCGCCACGGTCGGCGCCCTGGCCACGGTCTGTGTCGATATCTGGCTGGCGGTGCGCCTGTCTCTGATTCCGGTTGAGACGGTGGCCGAGCGGCGGTTCCATCTGACCGCCTATTGGCCGCTGGCGGCGGGCCGGTTCTGGTATCTGTTCTGGTGTTATTGCCTGTGCTTTCTGATCGTATTGGCCCTCGGTCTGGTCTACGTCATCGCCGTTGGGTTCATCTTCTGGCTGGCGCATCCCGATCTCGGCGCCGGCAATCTGTTGCGGCGTGGCGGCGTGCTGGGGTTGGCCGCCATATTGACGGCGGTTACCGCCGGCTACTGGCTGGTGTCCACGACCATATTTTGCGCGTGCCAAGCCTACGCCTTCAAGGTCATCGCCGCCGACGGCAAGGCTGGCGTCGCCATCGCGGCCAGCGGCGCGAGAACGCTGAACTGACTGATCAGGCCGAGGCGCTGGGCCTGGCTGACACGCGGGCGTGCCATGCGGTCAGGTTTTTATGCTCCGGATCGATCGGCAAGCCGATCCAGGTGGCGAAATCCACCGTCGACTGGGCGCAGATGTCGGCCATGCTATAGGCGTCGCCGGCGATGAACGGCTTGGTTTCCAGCTCTCCGTCCAGCCACTTCTGAGCATTGGCGTAGGCCTGGACGTTGGATTCGCCGAAATCCTTATATTGGGTCAGCAGGGCGGCGGTGTACGGATGAAAATGCCGCCAATAATTGCCCACCGGCGTCATCAGCACGAACTCCATGCGCCGGACCCACATGTCGACACGGGCCTTCTCGACCGCCGTGCGGCCGAACAGCGACGGCTCGGGCTGGATCTCCTCGAAATAACGACAGATGGCGACCGTCTCCGAGATGGCTTCGCCGTTGTCGAGTTCCAGCGTCGGTAGCTGGCCCAGGGAGTTCTTGGCGCGGAATTCCTCTGATTTGTGTTCGCGCTTCATCATATCGATGCGCGTCTCCGGCAGATCGATGGCTTTTTCGGCCAGAAACATCCGCACGCGGCGCGGGTTCGGCGCCGGCATCGGCGCGCCATAAAGCTTCATGATCGTTTACTCCCCGGGGTTTGGCCGAAAGAGCCTGATGTGGGACCTGGAGGCAAGGGGTCGCGACCGGGAGAAGGCCGTCAATCACTCTGCCGCGGCCGCGACCAGGGCCTTGGTTCGCAAGGCTTCGACGATGGCGTCGTGGCGTTTGCGGGTGATGCCGTAGCCGGCGAAGATCACCATCGAGACGATCGCGATCAAGGCGGCGGCCGGCCCCCAGATCAGCACCAGGCGGAACTGCACGTCGTGCGGCAGCACCGCGCCGACTTTCTGTCCGACGTCCTTGGGAAAGCGGATCAGGTCGAGCGCCACGCCGGCGACCAGCACGCCGAGGCCACTGGCCGCTTTGCCGGCGAAGCCCAGCCCCGCGAAATACAGGCCCTCGCGCCGACGGCCGAACAGATGCTCGTGCTCGTCCGCGGCGTCGGCCATCATCGAGGGGTAGGCGACGGAGACGAAACCGACGCCGATCCCGGCGATGAAGGAATTGATCTGCATCGGGGTGAGGGCCGCGTCGCCGACCGGGCTGTAAAGACCCGCCAGTTTCAATCCCTGCAGGACCAGCCAGTTGGCGATCAGCATCGAGAGGCCGATCAGCACCACGTTCTTCTTCTCGAACACCTTCTGCAACAGCGGCGCGATCGGCACCCCAAGCAGGATGCCGGCCAGATAGGCGTAGCCCAGGAACTGCAGGCTCTCGCTGCGCATCCGCCAGACGAAGACGAAGGCATGGTTGTTCAGAGTGGCGTTGAGACCGACCGCCACATAGGTGATCACCGCCGACAGGAAGAGCACCCGGAACGAGGGATTGGCGAAAATTTCCGCCACCTCACGTGGCAGGCGCGCCAAGATCGACCCCGCTATGGGCGCCGGCTGCGGCAGTCGGCCCGCGAAGCGCCAAATCCCCAGACAGCAGGCCGCCATTGTCACCAGTAGGATCGCCGCCACGGTCCAGCCGAACCCCAGATAGCCGCCCGGTCTTTGCAACCCGCCGTGCGCGAAGAACACGGTGAAGGCCAGGGCCGTGATCACCGTGCCGGCGATGATGCCGGCTACGGCGCGATAGACCACCACGCTGGTGCGTTCGGCATAGCCCACCGCCATTTCGGCCCCAAGCGCGATGTAGGGCACGTTGTAGAGCGAGATGAAACTACGCGCGGCGACAGACATCACGGTCAGCCAGGCGAACAGCAGCCCCTGGCCAAGACCGGTCGGCGGCGAAAACAACAGGCCGACGGAGAGCGCCACCAATGGCGTGGCGGCGATCATCAGCGGCAGCCGCCGCCCGAATCGCGAATGAAGGTTGTCGGACCATGAGCCGATGACCGGATCGGCTACCGCGTCGAAAGCCAGGCTGACGGCGAGCGCCGCGCCCACCAGCGCGCCGGAGAGCCCAAGCACGGCGGTGTAGTAGAAGAACACGAAGCCGATCGCGGTATCGAACCCGCCGCTCTGCGCCGTCTGACCCAGGCTGTAGAACAGCTTCTGGATCACCGACGGCTTGGGTCCGATGGCGGTGGCGGGGGGTTCGGATCGGACGTCCACGTTCGACAAAGCCATCCCCTGCGTTTCTTGATTGGGGCGACATTAACCAGGGCGGAGGCGTTGGCAATCGCCGCCTTGGCCCGAATTGGCAACTTCCCTAGGGCGAGATGCTCTGCGCCCGTTGAACCGCCTCCGTTACCAAGGCTTTGAACCTTTGGTGACACGTCCTACTGTAGCCCGATGATCACCCTGACCGCGCGCGACGCCAATCAGAACTTCTCCCGGGTCCTCGCAGAGGTGTAGAAAGGCGAGATCGTGCCCATCACCAAGAATGGCAAGACGGTCGCGGAGCTGCGCCCCTGGGCCGACGATCCGCGCGACGCCCCTGAATGGAAAGCGGCATTCGATCGCATGGCGTCGCTCATGACAGCGTGGCCCGACAGGGGATACGCCATGGGGCGCATCACCGAGGACGACAAATACGGTGACGCCCCGGCATGACCGCGCGCGGCCTTTGACAGCACACCATCGTCTACGCGGCGCTAGAGACGGACTTCATGGACGACTGCGAAGTCGATTTTTTCTTCGATTTCGACGACCGTCAGGCGCGCCGTCGTTTCACGACTTTCTCGAGTTTCGCGAAACACTCTGCCAAATCATCGGTCGCCGCGTCGAACTGACAATTTAGGACTCCGTACGAACACAGAACTATATTTGTGTCGGACTTGGGGTCGTACTGCGGGCAAATGGCTCACCCCGGTGTGTTAGGCTGAACTGCAAACACCTCTGGATATCAGTCGATGACGTGCCAGCCATTGCTGTCTATGGTGAGCCAAGTTTGCCGCTGCACCCAGCCGCGCTTTGTATGCTGTAACCATAAGCACTGAAATTCTGTGGGCTCCTCCTCTGGACCAACACAACGCACAGACCGAACGTCCCTAGGTGACAACGAAAATTGACGGTAGAGGACTGATGGAACATTCGCCTTGTTGATCGCCTTCGCGAGTTCTCGCGGTGAGATATTCGCGCGGTTAGCCGCCGTGGCTACAAACAGGAGCAGCGTCAACGAAGCAGAGATTTTCCCCCGCTTTTACTGGCGACTCGCCCAGCCAACCTTCAAGCCCCCGCCCTAACCCGCGCCCGCTTAGGCTTCAGCGCCGCCACCCGCTCGTGGTGCCGGCCCAGCGCCTCGGCCAGGTACCGCCCGGTCCAGCTCTCCCGCGCCAGCGCCACCTTCTCCGGCGTGCCCACCGCCACGATCTCTCCACCGCCATCTCCCCCCTCGGGACCGAAATCGACGATCCAGTCGGCGGTCTTCACGACGTCGAGGTTGTGTTCGATCACCACCACGGTGTTGCCCTGGTCGACCAGTTCGTGGAGCACCTCCAGCAGCTTGCGGACATCCTCGAAGTGCAGGCCGGTGGTAGGTTCGTCGAGGATGTAGAGGGTGCGGCCGGTGGCGCGGCGTGACAGCTCCTTGGACAGCTTGACCCGCTGGGCCTCGCCGCCGGAGATGGTGGTGGCCTGCTGGCCGACCTTGATATAGCCCAGGCCTACCCGCTTGAGGGTCTCCATCTTGTCGCGGATCGGGGGCACCGCCTTGAACATGTCGGCGGCTTCCTCCACCGTCATGTCCAGGACGTCGGCGATGCTCTT